>NZ_JBVQCI010000009.1:0-199140 GCF_055702865.1 Dyella sp. PARNA 12/25
TTTTGGTTACTTTTCTTTGGGCAAGCAAAGAAAAGTGACCCGGCCTCCGGCAGGAGGTCGGAAGCCCGCGGCAGGCGAGCCAGAGTGCGGAAACCTCGCGCCACAGCGAAAGAGCAAAGGCACTGTACCCCGGCCATGGCCGGGATGACGGTGAGGGGAACACGCGTTCCCGCGAGCACCCACCTCTCACCCCAACCCTCTCCCCAAAGGGGAGAGGGAGCAAAACCGCTTACTGCCTTACCGGCTTCACATACGTATTGAACAACTCATCAATACGACGGTACTCGTCATGCCACGAGTCCGGATGCGTGAACCCATGACGCTCCATCGGATACAACGAGATCCAGAAGTTGTTCTTATGCAACTCGATGAAGCGCTGATACATGCGCACCGTGTCGCTGGCCAACACGTTGTCGTCGATCAAACCGTGCTGCATCACCAGCGGATCCTGCAGCTTGTCGGCGTAGTTGATCGGCGAGCTGATCGCATACGACTCGGGATCGAGCTGAGGGTCGTTGAGAATGTTGGAGGTGTATTCGTGGTTGTAGGTGACCCAGTCCGTCACCGGACGCAGGGCGGAACCCGCGGCGAATTCACCCGGTGCGCGCAGCAGTGACATCAGCGTCATGAAGCCGCCATAGCTGCCGCCGTACATGCCGACACGCTTGGGATCCACGCCGCGGTTCTTCACCAGCCAGGCCTTGCCGTCGAGCAGGTCCTCCAGTTCCGGATGGCCCATCTGACGGTAGATCGCCGTGCGCCAGTCGCGGCCGTAACCTTCCGAGGCGCGGTAGTCCACATCGAGCACCACGTAACCCTGCTGCACGAGCAGGTTGTGGAACATCTGTTCGCGGAAGTAGTTGGAGTAGGACAGGGTGACGTTCTGCAGGTAGCCCGCACCGTGAACGAAGATCACCGCGGGGCGCGATGCTGCTTCCGTTGCGTCGGCCGGGCCGTAGTACTTGGCCCAGATGGTGCCCGCGCCATGCGAGGAGGGCATGCCGACGATCTGCGGCTGCAGCCACGCATGCGCGGTGAATGCCGGCTTCATGGTGTTGGTAAGTTCACGCGGCGAACCGCCGGCAGCATCCTGCACGGCAAGCTGCGGCAGCACGTAAGGCGACGAGTGCAGCACGGCAAGCTGGCGGCCATCCGGCGACAGCACGAAGTCGTTCATGCCCTGGTACTGGGTGAGGCGGCTCAGTTCGCCGCCGCCAGCAGGCACGCGATAGACGTCGTAGCTGTACGGCGCGACCTGGTTGGTGCGCAGGTAGAACCACTGGCCGTCATCGCTGAGCACCGGGTGGCTCACTTCGAATTTGCCGCTGGTGAGTGCCCTCGCCCTGCCGTTGAGGCTCTTGCTGAAGAGCTGCGAGTAGCCGGTTTCTTCGCTCAGGTACCACAGTGTGCTGTTGTCCTTGAGCCAGCCGAAATCGTTGAAGCCCCAGTTGATCCACGCCTTGTCGGTCAGACGATGCTGGTTGACCAGCGCGTGCTTGTCGAAATCGACGCTGGCGATCCAGCGATCCTTGTTGTCGATGGCGCGCAGCTGCACTGCCGCGTTCTGGCCGTCGTCGCTCCAAATGATGCCGCCGCCACCGCCATCATCGGCGATGGAAACGATGCGCACGGCGCGCACGTCCGGTGCCTTCAGGGCTTTGGCCTGATCGCTCTTGCCGTCCTTCTCGAGGGCGGCGATGGCCTTGGTGCGCAGATCCTTCAGCGGATCGTCCTTGATGCCCGGCAGGGCATCGGTCTTGAGCGGGTAGAACTTGGCGGCCTTCAGGTCCACCAGCACCAGCGACTGCGGTGCTGGGTCGTAGCGGCCGACATAGGTGCGCGTTTCCTGGCGTTCGGCGTAGCCGGAGTCGGTGACGAAGTGGGTGACTTCGGGCTTGCGACCTTCCTTGGCGTCCTTGGCCTTGGTCACCACCAGCATCCAGCGGCCGTCCGGCGACAATTCGGTATCCATCAGCTCGGCGCCTTCGCCGAGGTAAATGGGCTTGGGCGCGCGGCCGACATCGGCGGCGGCAAGCGCGTCGTCGTTGGCGCGCTGGGCGTCTTTGTCGGACTTGTTCTCGCGCAGCGAACGGAACAGTTCCAGCTGCTGCGCGCCGAGCGCATCGGGCTGCTTGGCCTGCGGGTCTTCGGCGAAACGCAGCACGGCGGCCGGTGCGCTGACACCGGCGACGATGTCGTAAACAAACCAGTTGTTGCCCTGACGGTATTGCAAGTTGCGACCGTCGGCGGAGAAGCGCGGCGCGGATTCTGGCTCAGTGCTGCGAGTGACCTGCACGCGGCGGCCGCTGCCGAGATCCACCATGAAGATGTCGCCATGACGCACGAAGGCGGCGCGCCGGTGCGCGCGGTCGTACACGGCCGGGCCTTCGGCCTGTGCCACGGCGGCCGGGTCGAGCTGGGTGCTCTGGCCGCTGGTCAGATCCACGCGATAGAGATCGCGCACCTTGCTGCCGTCGCGCTTGAGTTCGTAGTAGACGCTACGTCCGTCCACGCTCCAGTAGGGCGATTCCACCGCGGCGCCAATCCAGTCCGGATTGGCCATGATGGTTTCCAGATCCAGCTGCGCACCGTTGGCGGAAGGCGACAGGGCCGCAGCGGGTAACGCGGCGAGGGCGGCTAGGCCGGCGAACAGCATTCGGCGCATGGAGGGCTCCACAGTCAAAACCTTGGAGCATAGCCAAGGCATTCAGGCATTCAAGCGCCGTTGGTCCCGGTTCAATCTAGGAGCCTAGGCAGCTAGTCTTGGGTGTTACCCGGCCGTCTGTGTCGGCCTGCAGGCCGTTGGTGCGTTCGGTGAGATTCTGCGGCGTGCCTTTTGGGCATGCCTCCCGACATTCCCTGCCCCCTGCGAACGCCCATGCACTTGCCTACCGTTGAGACCGAAACCGCCACCCAACCCACCCACAGCGTGCTCTGGTTGCACGGGCTGGGGGCGGATGGCAACGACTTCGCCCCCATCGTGCCGGAGTTGGTGTCGCCGGAGTGGCCGGCGCTGCGCTTTGTGTTTCCCCATGCGCCGGTGCGCCCTGTAACGGTCAACGGCGGCATGCCGATGCGCGCGTGGTACGACATCGTGGGCGTGGATCTGGTGTCACGTCAGGACGAAAGCGGCATGCGCGCCTCGATCGCCAACGTGGAGGCCTTGATCGCCCGCGAGAACGAGCGCGGCGTGCCCACCGCCAACATCCTGCTGGCCGGTTTTTCACAGGGCGGCGCCATTGCGCTCTCGGCTGGCCTGCGCCATGCCGATAAGCTGGGCGGCATCATTGCGCTGTCCACCTATCTGCCGTTGCAGGAGGCTTTTGCCGCCGAACGCAGCGCCGCCAACGCCCAAACGCCGGTATTCTGGGGCCACGGCACCGGTGACCCGATCGTGCCACTGACGCGCGGCGTGGCTTCACGTGACCTGCTGCAGTCGCTGGGCTATCCGGTGTCCTGGCACACCTACCCGATGCCACATTCGGTGTGCGCCGAGGAAGTGGACGATCTGCGTTCGTGGATGACGGCGCGTTTGGCGGGCTGAGCACGCCGCACTTCATCGCCCCCTAGCCCGTCATTCCGGCGCAGGGGGCGGAATGACGAAAGGCTTCGCAGCCCCCATTCCACGCTTCCGGCATACTCCCCCGCATGAGGGGATCCACCACCGAACCGCCTGCGCCTCACCGCGCCGAACATCACGCGCTGCCTGATTTCTGCAGCGGCCCAGTGATTTTTGCGCTGCTGGTGATGGCCGGCATCATGGTCACGGTGATGTCGCTGGCGCCCAACAACAGTCACGGCTGGCGCGGCTACAGCGTGGGCATGCTGTTCGCGGTCTGGCTGGCGCTGGTGATCGGCCTGGCGCTGTGCAAGCTGCGCCCGTGGTTGCAGCGCCTGCCCGGCAACGCTTCGTACGCCAGCGTGTGGTTGGTGATGGTGCTGATCGTGGCCGGTGGCAGTGCCGTGGTGCACTGGGTGGATCAGGCCATTCAGATGGATTTGCTCTACGACACCACCGGCGATTTCGTGATCAACAACATCGCCATCGCTGCCCTGCTCGGCGCCGCCATGTTGCGGTATTTCTATCTGCTGGCGCAGTGGCAGACGCGACTGGCGGCCGTGAGCAAGGCCCAGGTAGCGGCGCTGCAGGCTCGTATTCGTCCGCATTTCCTGTTCAACAGCATGAACACGGTGGCGGCGCTGATTCGCGTCGATCCGGCCGCGGCGGAGCGTACGGTGGAAGATCTCTCCGAGCTTTTCCGCGCCGCGCTGGGTGAACACAGCACGCAGGACGGCACCCTGGGCGACGAGCTGACCCTGGTGGATCGCTATCTGGCCATCGAGCAGCTGCGGCTTGGCCCTCGCTTGCACGTGCAGCGCGAGTGGGATGAGCTGCCTCTCGCTTTCCCGTTGCCGCGACTGTTGCTGCAACCGCTGGTGGAGAACGCCGTGCGCCATGGCATCCAGCCGCTGCGTGAAGGCGGCGAGGTAATTCTGCGCGGCTGGCGGGAGCGCGACGGCATCATCATCGAAATCGACAACCCGCGCGGTGGCGTACCCTCGCAGGGCGGCCACGGCCATGGCCTGGAGAACGTGCGCCAGCGCGTGGCTTATCGTTATGGCCCGCGCGCCCAGGTGCTGGCGGGTCCGATGGGCGACCGCTTTGTGGTGCGCCTGCAACTTCCGGAACACTCAGGCTCTACCGATGCGCGTACTGATCGTTGACGACGAGCCACTGGCTCGCACCCGACTCACCGCCCTGCTCGGCGAAAGCAGCGATGTCGAGGTAGTCGGCAGCGTGGCGGATGGCGAAGCTGCGCTGGAAGCGATCGGCGAGCTTCAGCCCGATCTGCTGCTGCTGGACATCAACATGCCTGGCCTCAGCGGCACCGCGGTGGCGCAACGGCTGGCCGGACGCAAGCGGCCCCAGGTGGTGTTCTGCACGGCCTACGAAAGCCACGCCTTGCACGCATTCGAGCTCGGTGCGGTGGACTATCTGCTGAAACCGGTACGGCTGGAGCGGCTCAACGAGGCTCTGCAGCGTGCGCGCCAGCGTCTGCTGCAAACACCGCGCGAAACCACCAGCTATCTGCATGGCCGCTTGCGCGGCGAGCAGGTGCGCGTGGCGCTGAACGATGTGATCTGCCTGCAAGCCGAGGAGAAATACGTGGTGGTTCAGCACCGCGGCGGCCAACTGCTGCTGGAAGAATCGCTGCGGCAACTGGAAGAAACCTATCCTGAGGCGCTGATTCGCCTGCATCGCAATTGCCTGGTGCCGTCGCAACGGCTGGTCGGCCTGAAAACGCTCACCGACGGCCGCGTACTGGCGCGGCTCAGCGGCACTGAACTCACGCCGGAAGTCAGCCGGCGCAACCTGCCGACGCTGCGCAAGCTGCTGCGCATGGGTTAAGGCAACGCTGATGAAGTATCGCCGTCGTCACCAGCCCTGTCTGTTCGCAGGTCACAGGGCCATTGGCGCACGCGGAGAGCAGCCATGGATGGCTGCGGCCTTGAGGAGCGAGGAAAGCAGACTGGCCGTCTGTCGAGCCAAGGGACCGAAGGCCTGCGGACAGACAGGGCTGGCCCCAACGTATTGAATTTAGAGTGGCGGGGTGATGTCTGGAAGGCCCGCAGGCTGCGCCGCGCGGCTTGGCAAGACGGCCAGTCTTCCCGGCACCACGCGACACAGCCTGCCGGCCTTCCAGACATCATGACGGCGGCGATACTTCATCAGCGTTGCCTTAGCCGCCATGCGACGACGTGCAACGGGAAAAACCACTGCGCGGACGGTCTGGATTACGCGACAATGGCATTCCCCGACGACGCGACGCGCGACGCCTCCACCGAGATCACCATGACGCCATCCATCCTGCGTATTGCTACCCGCAAGAGCGCTCTCGCCCTGTGGCAGGCCGAACACGTTGCCGCCGAGCTGCGTGCCACGCATCCCGGTTTGGCGGTGGATTTGGTGCCGATGTCCACGCGGGGCGATGAGATTATCGACAAGCCGTTGGCCGACATTGGCGGCAAGGGCCTGTTTCTGAAAGAACTCGAAGTGGCCATGCTGGAAGGCCGCGCCGACCTCGCCGTGCATTCGCTGAAGGACGTGCCGGCGGAGCTGGAGCCGGGCTTCGCGCTGCCCGCCATCCTGCCGCGCGCCGATGCGGCAGACGCCTTCATCAGCAACGATTACGCCGACCTCGCGGCGCTGCCTCTCGGCGCGCGCGTGGGTACGTCGTCGCTGCGTCGCCAGGCGCAGCTCCGCGCGGTTCGGCCTGACCTCACCCTGCTGGATCTCCGCGGCAATGTCGGTACGCGACTGTCCAAGCTCGATGCCGGTCATTACGACGCCATCCTGCTGGCCTGTTCAGGGCTGGAACGGTTGGGGTTGTCCTCGCGGATTCGCGGTCGCCTTAGCGCACCGGACTGGCTGCCGGCGGCGGGGCAGGCGGCCATTGCCATTGAGGCGCGCGCTGACCAACCCGCCGTGCTGGATCTGCTGGCCGCACTGGACGATGCGCAAACCCGTCTCGCTGTCACCGCCGAGCGCGCGATGAACCACGCCTTGGGCGGCAGCTGCACGGTGCCGGTGGGTGCGTGGTGCACGGTGACCGAACACGGCCTGCACTTGCGCGGCATGGTGGGGGACGTGCGTAGCGGTCGCCTGATTCTGGCCGAAGCACAGGCGGACGGTGATCAGGCGGAGGCGCTGGGCAAGCGCGTGGCCGAGGCCTTGTTTGAACAAGGCGCCGGCCCATTGCTGCACCGCTAAGCATGTCCCTGTAGGAGCGCACTTGTGCGCGACCAACCTGCGATTCGGCATCGACGAAGCGCTGCCGTCGCGCACAAGTGCGCTCCTACAAGGGTGCTTTGAGGCGTCTTAGAAGTTGTAGACCAGGTTGGTGGTCACCAGCGTATCGGTGTTGTCCGTGCCCGGCTGCACGTCGCTGTTGTAGCGCACCTGATAACCGAGCTTGAGCGCCATTTTGCGGGTCATGCTGACCGACAGGCCGATGTCGTTCTGGTAGTACTTGTTCTTCGAGCCTGCTTCCACCAGCAGCGTGTCTTCCAGCGCGGTGTTGTCGGTGAGGCGCTGCTTGTAGTTCACCAGGCCACGGCCGACGGCTTCGCTCTGCGTGTCCTGTCGAACATTGCTGGTCACGCCGTTCACCTGCTCGGTGACATCCGCCGGGCGATAGCGCTTGTAACCGGGGCCGACTTCGAACGACAGCTCGGTGCTGTTGGTCTTCAGCGCGATGTAGCCATAGCCCACCGAGATAATGCCCTGCCACAGGTTGGCGCCGAAATCGTCGTGCTCATAACGGGCCGCGGTGACGATGTAGCTGCGCGGGTCAAGCTTGTAGCCCACGGAAGCGCCGGTGTCGTAGCGATTGGCGGTGGTTTCCAGGCGATCCACCTGGTTGCCGGACTGGTCAATCACCTTCACTTCGCCCTTGGAGCGCAGGCCGTTGAGGAAGAAGTTGTTCTTCCACATGTCGTTTTCCTGGGCCAGGCCGAGCTTGGCGTTGATGTTCTCCGAGCGGGAGTTGCCGTAGGAGGACGCGAAGCCGAACTCACCGGATCCGGACCAGCCACCGTTGTCGGAAGGGTTGGAAGCGGCTGTGGCGGCCGGTGCATCGTCGGCCTGCGCGCCAAAACTCACCAGCGCCGCGAGCAGAGCGCCCGCCATCAGGGTCTTCTTCATCGAGAATTGTTCCTTTTTCGTTAAACAAAAGCAGGCCGCCACCATAGCGAGGCGGATTGAACTCCCTCTGAACAGGGCGCTCTTCGTGGGGGAAAAATGGCGTCAGATGGCCATTCAGCGGCTATCGGGGAGTGCCGCCAGGGCTCCATCATACAAACTCAGCTCGGTGGCCATACCGACACTGCCACTGACGGCCGCCACGGCGGCGATGACCAGATGCCCGCCAATGAAGCTCACCAGCATCAGCGCGATGCAAGGCACCGCATAGGCGAGGAACGCTGCCAGATAACGGCGCGGCTGCAGTTCCAGCCGTGAGCGTGAGCCCATCACCCGCTGCAGCGCCGCTTGCCAGCGCAAGTTTTCTACCAGCCCACGCAGCAAGGCCAGCATCAACAGAGTGACGATCCATGCCAACGATTGTCCCGGGCGATCACTGCCTTCCTGCCCGGTCGCGCACATCCACAGCCACAGGCCGCCTCCGTACGTCGCCGAAACGACGCGGCTGAGCGGCAACTGCGTCGCCAGATGGATATCGATGCCCGGTGCCTGACGCCTCGCATCACCTTGGGCGGTCATGATCAAACTGCACAGACTGCACAGGGTCAGCGCCGAGCCGGCCAGGCGAGTTGCCCAGAAGGCGTTGTCGCCTCGGGCCAACCCAGCCACAGCCAAGGCAGGCAACACGGTGGCGAGCGTAATCAACGCCTGCCGCGTGGGTCGTGTGCCCTTGCCTATGTGCCACCCGTTCCAGACCGGCATCCAACGCGTATGCAAGCAAGCTGCAAGTAGCCCAAGCCCTACCAGCACGGCGCCCAGCGCCAGCGGCACCAGCGCGTCGCCACGACCATCCGGGTACACGCCCACCGCCAGCAATAGCCCGAGCAGCATCCAGATGCCCAAACCGCTGTAGGCGAATACGTGCAATAGCGTGGCACCCAGCGTCCGCGGCGGGGGAGGTGCAGTGGCCTGCTGGCTGTCGAGAGCCTTGCTCCAGTGGGCTTCTTGGCGCGACTTCATGAGCGTGGTGTCTTCTCTGCGTGAACGGTGGATCACATGCGTGGGACCGTTGCGTGGTCCAATGTGATTCCACCCCTTGATGGACTTGCAGCTGTAGCCAACCGTGCGCATGCTACGCGGAGGCTGCCGTCGAAAATCATTTCATGGATCGTTACGAGCGCATTCTGACCCTGCACCGATTGCTCAAGTCGGCGCATTACCCCGTGCCTCTGCCTCGCCTGATGGACGAGCTGGAGTGCTCGCGAGCCACGCTTTACCGCGACGTCGCGTTTCTTCGCGATGCGCTTGGCGCGCCTATCGAAAGTGCGGGCGGCGAACACGCCGCATTCCGCTACGCGGTAGGCGAGGGCGAGCGTTTCGAGTTGCCGGGATTGTGGCTGACCTCTGATGAACTCGCGGCGCTGCTTGCGCTCAACGAGCTGATCGGGCGCAGCGGACCGGGCGTACTTGCCGGAGCACTTGCTCCGTTCAAGGCACGCATCGAGCACTTGTTGTCCGATCAAGGCAGCGGCAAGGCGTTGCCGATTGAACGCATCCGCGTGATTGCATGGGGTGAGCGCAAGCTCGACCAGCAAGTGTTCCGCGTGGTGGCCGGCGCCGTGCTTGAACGCAAGCAGCTGCGCTTCCGCTATCGCGCACGCACCACCAATTCCGACAGTCATCGCAAGGTGTCGCCACAGCGGCTGACGCATTACCGCGACAACTGGTACCTGGATGTGTGGGATCACGACCGCGAGGCGCTGCGCAGCTTCGCCGTCGATCGCATTGCCGAACCGCAGGCGCTGGACGAACCTGCACGCGACGTCACCGAGCAGGAGCTCAACGACGCACTCGCCTCCAGCTACGGCATCTTCGCCGGCAAACCCAAGGCCTGGGCCACTCTGCGCTTCTCGCAGCACGCCGCGCGCTGGGTCGCCGATGAGCATTGGCATTCGCAGCAGAAGGGCGAGTGGCTGCCGGACGGCCGCTACGAGTTGCAGGTGCCCTATTCCAATTCCAAGGAACTGCTGATGGACGTGCTCAAGTACGGCCCGGATGCCGAAGTGGTTGCGCCGCTCTCGCTGCGCGAAGAGCTGAAGATCCAACTGCAGCTGGCGCTGGGTAGCTATAAGTGACAGAAGTGAGTAAACAGGAGTGAGAAGTGAGACGTAGGCGGAACGCCCTCTCTCACTCCTCACTTCTCTCCATTCACTTCTCATCTTGTCACGCATGAGCTCTACCGACATCGCCGATCCCTCTCCTTCGCCTTCCGCTGCGACCTCTACCCGCAAACCGACCGTTGCACTCGCACTTGGTTCCGGCGGCGCGAAAGGTTTGGCGCATATCGGTGCCATCGAGGAGATTCAGGCACAGGGCTACGAGATCGTCGCCATCGCCGGCACCTCGATGGGTGCGGTGATCGGCGGTATCTATGCTGCGGGCAAGCTGAGCGTGTATCGCGACTGGGTGTGCTCGCTGGCCAAGATGGATGTGCTGAAGCTGGTCGACTGGACACTGTCGGGTGGCGGGCTGATCAAGGGCGAACGCATCATCGGCACGTTGCGCGACTTGATCGGCGATGTCGTTATCGAAGAATTGCCGATCGCCTTCACTGCCGTGGCCACCGACCTCGATCGCGAACGTGAGGTGTGGCTGACGCGTGGCCCGCTGTTCGATGCGATACGTGCATCGATCGCCATACCTACGGTGTTCCGTCCGCAGACACTGTCGGATCGGCGGCTGGTCGACGGCGGGTTGCTCAATCCCGTGCCAGTCACGCCGCTGATCCGCGAATCGGCGGACTACCTCTTTGCAGTGAGCATGGATGGTCCGGTCGACAGCACGGTACCGGTCCAAATGCCGGCCGCTTCCATGGAACCATCCAGCAACCAGCGGACTCGCATCAGCGAGTTCATCGGCAAGCTGATGCCCAATGGCAACGACAAGCCGCGCGAACCCGGCGTGCTGGAGTTGCTTACGCAGTCGATGGATCTGATGCAGGCCAATCTTTCACGCCTGCGCCTGGCGGCCTATGAACCGGACTTGCTGATACGCATGCCGCGCAACGTGGCTACCGTGTACGAGTTCTATCGCGCTCGCGAACTAATTGAACTGGGTCGCGCGCAGGCGCGACGCATGCTGACCGGCTGGCAGCCGACGCACCGTGGGCATTACGCACCCATGCCTTGATGGAATCAGTGCGGCCCGTGTGCCTTGAGCCAGGCGTCGAGGTAGCACTTCAACGCGACCGCGTTGTTGTGTTCGTCATCGCGTGCGCCGTAGAGCAGGGTGATGCGTCGGCGCGAGGCTTTGGTAGCCAGTGGCTGCCAGTATTCGGAGGTGCCATCGAGTTCCGTCGCGTAGCGGTGGCGAAAAGCCTCCCAGCGTGCGGGATCATGGCCAAACCATTTGCGTAGCGCTGACGAGGGCGCCAGCTCCTTGGACCACGCATCGAGTGCGGCGTCTTCCTTCTTCAAGCCTCGCGGCCAGAGCCGATCGACCAGGACACGATAACCGTCGCTCGTGGCGGCAGGCTCATACACGCGCTTGATGACGATGGTCATGAACGGGCGGCCTCCCAAAAGGGGAATCATCAGCATACGCCGATGAACGACCTGTCACGAGCCGCCCGCGTCCTCGAGGGACTTAGATCTCTTCGACCTGGGTCACCTTGCCACGGCGCATCAGCCAGGCCACGCCACGCAGGTCGGCGATGCCCACCCACAGGCGATCGAGCATGCCGTACTTGGAGGTGCCGGCGGTGCGAGGACGGTGACCGACCGGCACGCTGGTGCTCTGGAAACCCGCGCGCTTCACCAGCGCCGGCAGGTAGCGGTGCATGTGGTCGAAGTAGGGCAAGCGCATGAACACGTCGCGATCGAACAGCTTGAGGCCACAGCCGGTATCCGGCGTGCTGTCTTTGAGCATGCGCGAACGCACGGCATTGGCGATCTTGGACGAGATGCGCTTGTTGAAGCTGTCACGGCGCGTGGTGCGCCAGCCGGCGAACAGGCGCACGTTGGGCTGTGCCTGGTCGCGTTCGGCGAGCAGCTTGGGGATGTCGGCCGGATCGTTCTGGCCGTCGCCGTCGAGCGTGGCGATCCACGGCGAGCGCGCGGCACGAACGCCATTCCACACGGCGGTGCTCTGACCGCTGCGGGTCAGGTGGCGCACGACGCGCAGCTCCGGGTATTTGGTTTTTTCTGCGGCAAGCACGGCCACGCTGTCGTCGCTGGAGTCGTCGTCCACGTACACAATCTCGAAGTCGGCCTTGCCACGCAGGGCGGCGGCGATTTCGGCGAGCAGCGGCGGGATGTTGTCGCGCTCGTTGAATACAGGCACGACGACGGACAATTGGGGCATGGGGTGAGCCTTATCTTGAAGCAGGGGGCGCTTGGCGCCAGGGCGCTATTCTAGTGGGTGGGAGGCGTGGCGTCAGGATCGGGGGTGTTCCATGCGCAGGATGGCGATGACATTCAGCGATTTTGACCGCGTTTTCGCGCATGAACGCCACTTCTCCCTCTCCCCTTTGGGGCACGCGGAGAGTGGCCATGGATGGCCGCGGCTTTGAGGAGCGAGGAGAGGGCTGGGGTGAGGGGCCACTCTTGCCCCACCTTTTCATAAGCACCGTCACCCCGGCGCAGGCCGGGGTCCAGTGACTTTGCACTTGGTTTTAGCGTCTCCGCCAGCTTGCCGCCTACGACGCAAAGCTAGTCCCCGTGGGACGCGGCGGGCGTTTCGATCGCCCGACACGCGATGCGGCTACACGCGCAACGCGCCATCGCGAAGAGGACTTAAAGCAGCGCGGCGCGGCCCTGAGCTTTTCCCTCTCAGCTCCCTCTCCCCTTGCGGCGACCCGAAGGTAGTCCCTGTGGTAGAGAGGGCCGGGGAGAGGGGTCAATCTTGCCCCAGTCACCCACACCATCAACTCAACGGATCTTGCCCAGAATCCCGTCCAGCTCATCATTGCTGTGATAGTGGATCACCAGCTTGCCGCGACCACCGCGGCCATGCGCCACTTCCACACGGGTGGCGAAGCGATCAGCCAGTTCGCGTTCCAGCGCATCGATATTCGGATCGCGTGCCGGTGCATGCTTGGCTTTGCCCTTCGGCGCGGTCTGCGCACGACGGGCGGCTTCTTCCAGCTCGCGCACGCTCCAGCCTTTGCGGGCGGCTTCCAGCGCCAGGCCTTCGGCCATGCTTTCCGGCAAGGTGATCAGGCAACGGGCATGGCCCATTTCCAGTTTGCTTTCATCGAGCAGGCGCTTGATCGATACCGGCAGCTCGGTGAGGCGCAGCAGATTCGAAACGGCGGCACGCGAGCGACCCACGGCATCGGCAGCCTGCTGGTGCGTCAGATCGAAATCATCGATGAGGCGCTTGAGGGCGTCGGCTTCTTCCAGCGGGGTGAGGTCCTGGCGCTGGATGTTTTCGATCAGCGCCATGGCCGGCACGGCCACTTCCGGCACGTCCTTCACCAGCACCGGCAGTTCGTGGAGCTGCGCGCGCTGGGCTGCGCGCCAGCGGCGTTCGCCGGCGATCAGCTCGTAGCTGTTTTTGCCGATGGCGCGAACCACCACCGGCTGAATCAGACCCTGGGCACGAATGGAGGCAGCCAGGTCTTCTAGCGCTTCTTCGTTCCAGTGGCGGCGCGGCTGGTATTTGCCGGGCTGGATCTGCTGAATCGGCAGCGTGCGCAGCTCGCCTTCCTGTTCCAGCACCGACGGCTTGCCGGGTTCGTCAACGCTACCCAGCAGGGCATCGAGCCCACGTCCCAGGCCCCGTTTTTTCGCAGCAGACATGCTTACTCCTGATGGATGTCGACGATGTCGTCGAGCGTCTCGTCTGAGTCTTCGTGCAGCATCGGCGTCACCACCTCGTGTGCCTGATCCTGCTGGGCATTGAGCCCTCGCTCGCGACGAATCATTTCGCCGGCCAGCCCGATATAGGCAATGGCGCCGCGCGAGCTGCGGTCGTACAGGTGGATCGGCTGACCGTGGCTGGGCGCTTCGGCCAGGCGGACGTTGCGCGGAATGATGGAGCGCAGCACCTTGTCGCCGAAGTGCGAGGTGAGTTGTGCGGACACTTCGTTGCCGAGGTTGTTGCGCACGTCGTACATGGTGCGCAGCAGGCCTTCGATTTCCAGCGTGGGATTGAGGCGCTGACGCACGGCCTTCACCGTGTCGAGCAGGCTGGAAAGACCTTCCAGCGCAAAGTATTCGCACTGCACCGGAACCAGCAAACCATGGGCTGCCGTCAACGCGTTGAGCGTGAGCAGGTGCAGCGTCGGCGGGCAGTCGATGAGGATGGTGTCATAGCGATCGGCCACCTTGGCCAGCTGTTCCTTGAGCCGGCTTTCGCGGGCAATCGCGTCCATCAGCTTCAATTCGGCGGCGGTGAGGTCGCCGTTGCCGGGCAACAGGTCGTAGTTCGCCTCGGTTCTGACGATGGCCTTCTCGATCGGCGCTTCGTCCAGCAGCACTTCGCAGCCGTTCGGCTTGGCCTCGTGCTTGTCCACGCCCGACGCCATGGTGGCGTTGCCCTGTGGATCGAGATCGATCAGCAGCACGCGGCGCTTGGCGGCAGCCAGCGCGGCGGCGAGATTGACGGCGGTGGTGGTTTTGCCCACACCACCTTTTTGGTTGGCGACAGCGATGATGCGAGCCATGGTGTCGTCGATACCGTGAACGAGTGAAAAGGGGGCTAGATTAGCAGCCTGTTTGATCGGCTGTACGGCCTAGCACCACGAGATGGCGCTCGCCGCCCACATCGGGGACTTTCAGGGTGTGAATCGCGCGCACCTCGAAACCGCCGGGCATATCGGCCAGCTCATCCTCGGGGTGCTTACCCTTCATCGCCAGCCAGGTGCCGTCCTTGGTCAAAAGGTGACCACCCCAGTCCAACATATCGCGCAGGCTGGCGAACGCGCGGGCAGTGATGCAATCGAACTGACCTTCCACCTCTTCGACCCGCGACTGCACGGCACGCACGTTCTCAAGCTTGAGTGAGCGAATGGCTTCGCGAAGGAAGCGAACCTTTTTGCCGTTGGAATCCACCAGCAAGACCTGACGCTCCGGCGTGGCGATGGCCAGGGGTATGCCCGGCAGGCCTGGCCCGGTGCCCAGATCCGCCAGCGAGTTGCCGTGCACGTACGGCAGGATGGCCAGCGAATCGACCAGATGACGGCTGATCATCTCGGCAGGGTCGCGGATGGCGGTGAGGTTGTAGGTGGCATTCCAGCGCGCCAGCAGTGCCTGGTAATCGAGCAGACGCTCCACGGCACCATCCGGCAACTGCACGCCCAGCGAGGCGATGCCGCGTTCGAGCCGGGTTTGCAGATCGTGGCGGGAGGTCATGAGGGGAACGCCTTGGTGAAACGGGGTCGCAAGTATCCGGGTAGGGCGCGCTGGATGCCAGTTTCGGGGGTGCTCACTGTAGGAGCGCACTTGTGCGCGACCGCACCACCCAACCTTGCCACCGGCTGTCAGGCTTGTCGCGCACAAGTGCGCTCCTACAACAGTCAAAGAAAAACCCGCCGAAGCGGGTTTAAACGGTCTCCCCTGTGGCGGGCGCTCTAAGGCCACCTTCGCCATGGGCCTGCCGGCTTTAGGGCCGATCAGGCAAATTCCAGCTCCACACGCGTCACCATCATGCCGCGCTCGCGCAGGGCGCCATTCATGCTCTGCTTGAGGCGGGAGCTCAGATCGCGGCGATCCGTGCCGTAGACCTCCGGCTCCTTGCGCAGCGCAGCCAGTGCGCCGCCACGAATCAGCTGGTCGGCCTGCTCGATCACAGCGTCGGCGCGCTCGGGCTCAAGCACCTGCCAATACACCGTGCCGCGCACGTCGTGGGCGTCAGGCAGCAACTCTTCAAAACGAAGGACCTGGCCGCTCAGATCGATGCGGTGCTCCACGCGGTCAATCAGCGGGAGGGTCATATGGGTACCCGGCTGCAACAGGCGATACGGGCGGCCCCTGCGATAGAGGCTATGCACCTGGTCGGCCGGCACACGCTTGATCGCGCTTGCAAACATCGCGATCAGAGCCAGGACAACGAGTGTAATCAGGGCATTCATGGCAATAAAAACAGCTAGTTATGTATGGAATCTTCGCAAGAGACTGTAGGTTGATAGTACAGCCGGTTGCGCCCCCTTGGATTAATCCTAATTTAACGGCGAACTAAGGACTTTTTACAATCCGTCATTCGGGTTAAGTCGTTGAATCTGTGAACCCTTTGGCAGGCACGGGTGACCATGCATCGACCGGGCCAGTTGTGGTGCTGGACGGTGGGTTTGTCCTAGTGCGGAGGGGGTACGGCGAGATGGGAGAGGGAACTGAGCGGCTGGCGGCGGAACTGGGACGAGAGTGCCCCCTCTCCCACACAGGGAGATTGAGCAAAGGCGAAGAGCTAAGAGCGATGCCGCATGCCTTAAGTCCTCTCCGCGACGGCGCGTTGCGGTGTAGCTCCGAGGCATGTCGTGCGATCGTGACGATCCGGGCTTCGCAGCGGCCAAGGCTCGTATTCAACACGACGCTACGACAACCCCGCTCTTGAGGCCGTTTTCTTTGGGTTACTTTTCTTTTGGGCCAGCAAAAGAAAAGTGACTCGAGCGCCGGCAGGCGATCGAAACGCCCGCCGCGTAGGCGGCACCCTGGCGGGATCGCCACAATCAAATACCGAGGCTCTGGACCCCGGCCTGCGCCGGGGTGACTGTGCTTATGAAAAGGTGGGGCAAGAGTGGCCCCTCACCCCAACCCTCTCCCCAACGGGGAGAGGGAGCAAAAAGCGCGCGCTCCGTTGCGGAGCGACAACACCACTTAAAACTTACCCGCCCGAAAGTCCGCAATAGCCTCGTGAATCTGCTCCGGCGTATTCATCACAAACGGTCCATAACGAGCAACGCTCTCGTTGAGCGGATGCCCCGCCACCAGCAACACACGCGCCGCCGAATCACGCCCAACAATGCGCAATGAACCACTGCGCCCCAACACCGCCAATTCACTGCGCGCCAGCGACTCTCCTGCCACCTCCGCATCCTTGCCATCAAACACGTAAGCGAAACCAACGTGGCCTTCCGGCAACGGAATGGTGACCGACGCACCCGGCTGCACTGAGATATCCAGATAGATCGGCTGCGTGACGATCTCCGCCACCGGCCCAATCACGCCGTCGAACTCACCGGCAATCACCTTTATTTCGACACCTTCGGAAGGACGCGCTACAGGAATGCGCTCAGGGCCGATGTCCTGATAGCGCGGCGCGATCATCTTGTCCTTCGCCGGCAGGTTCACCCACAGCTGGAAGCCCCACATCAGGCCATCTTCCTGCTCCGGCATTTCCGAATGCAGAATGCCGCGGCCAGCCGTCATCCACTGCACGCTGCCCGCCACCAGATCGCCACTGTTGCCGTGGTTGTCGTGGTGCTTCATATGGCCCGCAAGCATGTAGGTCACGGTTTCAAAACCGCGATGCGGATGCTCCGGGAATCCGGCGATGTAATCACCCGCCTGATCGGAACGGAATTCGTCCAGCAACAGGAACGGATCGAGCATATCCAGGCCCGGCTGGCCGATGACGCGCTTGAGCTTGACGCCAGCGCCATCGGACGTGTCGATTCCGCGAATGCGGCGAACAATGCTGCGCTCAGTCATGGCTGGTCTCCTAATGGACTGACCACATGATGATCCCGCGCGCGGTGTTGCCCAAGATGGCAAACAGGAACGGATTGTTCGCGGAAAGCGAGCAGTGAGTGAAGAGGAGTGAGAAGTGAGAGAAACCTCGCTCTTCCCTCACTTCTCACGCCTCTCCCCTCACTCCTGCTCTCAATGCACCCAATGCCCGCTGCGGTGACGCGGCGGCGAGACATCCTTTTCGTTGTCTTCGGTTGACTTCACGGCCGCTTCGATCTCCGCTTCGGAAACGGGGTGCTCGTGCCAGTACTGGTTCACGGCGCCGAGCACGGTGGGCACCTGGGCCAGGCACTCGTCGTATTCCTCTTCGCTGAGCTTTTCGAACTCGGCGTCGGCGTTGAGGATGCCTTCGTCCACGGCCAGCGCCATCACCGGACCCAGCAGCTCCATCAAGCCAGGATCGTCAGCGAGACGCTTTTCCCACAGTCCTGCGCGCAGGTCGATGCCACGGCTGAAACCCTCGCACCAGCCGGCGGCAGAAAGCACCGGGCCGGCCTCGGTGTCCACTTCGCCCAGAATCGGCTCGTAGGCGTCGACATCGAGTTCGGCGCTGATGGAGTCGTTGAGCTTGGCGAGCAAGGCCAGCACACGATTGCCTTCGGTTTCGTCGGTGAAGGGCTCGTGCAATACCTCCGGCAGCCATTCTTCCGGCAGCACCTGCGTCGGCCCTACCGTCAGTGCGGAGAGCAGACCGTGCACACCATCGAGCAGCAGGTCGCCCTCGCCCACATGGGCGCGCAGGTATTGGTCCAGTTCATCGAGTTCGTTGTCGCCAAGCGAGCTGGGCCATTCGGTCTTCGGTGTATTCATCTGCAGCCTGTTTGCGGTGTTGCTTACTTCTTAGATATCCAGATCCACGGTTACCGGCGTGTGATCGGAAGGGCGTTCCCAGGTCCTGGGCGTGCGGTCGATGGCCGCCGCCTTGGCAGCGGATTTCAACGCGTCGCCGATCAGGATCAGGTCGATACGCAAGCCCATGTTGCGCCGGAACGCACCCTGGCGATAGTCCCACCAGCTGTAGTGTTCACCCGCCGATTCGAACAGTCGGAAGCTGTCGTGCAGGCCCAGATCGGTGATGCGCTTGAGCGCTTCGCGCTCGGGTGGCGAGCAGAGAATGTCCTCGCCCCAGGTCGCCGGGTCGTACACGTCGCGCTCGTCGGGCGCGATGTTGAAATCGCCCAGTACGACCAGGTTGGGATGTCGCTCGATCTCGCGTGCAAGGAACTCGCGCATCTTGGCCAGCCAGTCCAGTTTGTAGGCGTATTTTTCATCGCCCACCGCCTTGCCGTTGACCACATACAGGTCCACCACGCGCACGCCGCCGACGGTGGCGGCAAGAATGCGTCGCTGCGGGTCATCGAGGTTGGGAATGTCGGTGACGACGTCCTCAAATTCCGGGTGCTTGTCGGCTCGCGCCAGCAGTGCGACGCCGTTATAGGTCTTCTGGCCGGAGAACACGGCGCGATACCCAGCGGCCGCCAGTTCATCAACCGGAAACTTGGCGTCCTCCAGCTTGGTTTCCTGCAACGCGACGATGTCGGGCTGCGCGTCGGCCAGCCACTGGGTGAGGTGCGGTATGCGCACCTTGAGCGAGTTCACGTTCCATGAGGCGATTTTCATGGGGACATTGTAAGCGAAGGTGGCGACCACACCGCCGCCCGTATCCGGGCGGCGGCGATGGTCAGGCGAGGCCGTGACTTCTGAGCAGGGCTTCGGGCTCGGGTGCGCGGCCACGGAACGCGATGAAGCTTTCGAGCGCCGGGCGGCTCGCGCCCACCGAGAGGATCTCCTTGCGGAAGCGATCGCCGGTGGGTCGATCGATCACGCCGTGCTCTTCGAACTCGCCGAAGGCATCGGCGCTGAGCAATTCGGCCCACAGATAGCTGTAGTAACCGGCGGCGTAGCCGCCCGCGAAGATGTGCGAGAACGCGTGCGGGAAACGCTGCCATGCCGGCGGATGCAGCACAGCCACGTCGTGGCGTACTTCTTCCAGCACTTCCATGGTACGTGCGCCATTGGCCGGGTCGTATTCCAGGTGGAGCAGGAAGTCGAACATAGCGAACTCCAGCTGACGCACAAGGAACAAGCCGGCATGGAAGTGACGCGCCGCCAGCATGCGCTGGAAGAGTTCATCCGGCAGACGCTCGCCGGTTTCGTAGTGGCGGGCGAACAGATCAAGCGCCTCGCGATTCCAGCCGAAGTTCTCCATGAACTGGCTGGGCAGTTCCACGGCATCCCACTCCACGCCGTCGATACCGCCAATGGAAGGCAATGCGATGTCAGTCAGCAGGTGATGCAATCCGTGGCCAAATTCGTGGAAGAGGGTGAGCACATCATCGTGCGTGAGCAACGCGGGGCGGCCCTCGGTGGGTGGTGCAAAATTGCAGGTGAGGAATGCCACCGGCAACTGCTCGTTGCCGACATCGTTGAAACGCGCACGGCACACATCCATCCATGCACCACCACGCTTGCCGGTGCGCGCATAGAGATCCACGTAGGCACCCGCGAACACGCGGCCATCGGCGTCGCGCACGTCGTAATAGCGGACATCGGGATGCCACGTATCGACACCTTCGCGCACGCTCAGCGCAATGCCATAAAGGCGCTGGGTAAGACCGAACAAGCCGTCGATCACCGCCGGTAGCGGGAAGTAAGGCTTGAGCTGTTCTTCGTCGAGGTCGTATTCGCGCTGGCGCAGTTTTTCCGACGCGTAGGCGACGTCCCAGGACTCCAGGTTGTCGAGCTTCAGCTCTTGCGTTGCGAATTCGCGCAGTCGGTTGAGTTCATCGCGAGCCACCGGCTTGGCGCGGGAGGCGAGGTCGTGCAGGAACTCCATCACCTGGGTGGGCGAGCCGGCCATCTTGGTGGCCAGTGATTCCTCGGCGGCGTTATTGAAGTCCAGCAGTTTGGCCGCTTCGTAACGCAAGGCCATGATGCGTTCGATGCGTTCGCTGTTGTCGAACTTGCCAGCCTGCGGGCCTTGGTCGGAGGCGCGCGTCTGGTAAGCCCAGTAGACGCGCTCTCGCAGGCCGCGGTTGTCCGCATAGGTCAGCACCGCCTGGACGCTAGGCTGCTTGAGCGTGACAAGGTAGCCGTCGAGGTTCTGCTCCTTGGCGTACTGGCGCAGTACGGCACGGCCGGATTCGGGCACGCCGGCGAGATCGCGTTCGTCGGTGATGTGTTCGTGCCATGCATCGGTGGCATCGAGGACCGCGTTGGAGAATTCTGTGGAGAGTCGGCTCAGTTCCACGCCGATTTCGCGATAACGCGACCGCGCCGGTTCCTCCAGCGCCACGCCGGAAAGGCGGAAGTCACGCAGCGCGTGTTCCACCAGCGCTCGCTCGGGACGCGGCAGGCCAGCAAAAGCAGGCGCGTCGGCCAGCGCCTGCACAGCTTGATAGAGCGCGCGATTCTGGCCAACTTCGATAGCGTGGTCGGTAAGCTTCTCTTCCGACGGGCCGTAAACCTTGCGCAACGCTTCGCTGTCGGCCACGGAATGGAGATGGCTTACCGGCGCCCAGGCGCGCGCGAGGCGCTGCTCCAGGCGTTCCTGCGTGAGCATCACGCTGGCGAAGTCGCGCGGCGCGCCGGGCGCCGTCAGCGCATCGATGCCGGCGCGGTAGTCGGCGAGGATGGTGTCGATGGCGGGCGTAACGTGCTCGGGGCGGATCTGCGAAAACGCCGGCAGAGCGTCGTCGGCCAGCAGCGGATTGTTGTGTTCCATGAAATCTCCTTGGATCACCCGCGTAGGCCGGGGCGGGCCGGCGGGTTGCCCGTCAGCGTGGCGACCCGCCCCGGTTAAATCAAGCCGGCGTATCGTGTGGATGTACGCCTGCGCTCACGATTTGTCATATCTGCCGCCGTACCATCTCGCGCCATGCCCAAGTCCGATTTTTCCGCCCTGCTGCGTCGAAGCGACGTGTTCGGGCATTTGGGGGACGAGGCGCTCGCCGCGCTGCTCCCCGAACTTCAATGGTTTTCCCTGCCTGGTGGACGCACGCTGTTCCACCAGGGCGACGTTGCCGATGCGCTTTACCTGGTGGTAAGCGGCAGCCTGGGCGTATTTGCCGGGCCAACCGAATGGGTGCGCCTGGTGGCCGCGGGCGACAGCGTTGGCGAGATCGGGCTGATCACCGGCGAAAGCCGCCAGCACACGGCGCGGGCGCTGCGTGACAGCGAGCTGCTGCGTCTGGACATTGCCGCGTACGAAGCGCTTACCCAACGTTATCCACAGGCGATGCTGGGGGTCGCCCGGGTCGCCATCGCCCGCCTGCAGGAGCGCATGCGCGGCGACGAAAGCCCCGGTATCGCCCGCACGTTCGCGCTGCTCCCTGCCACGCAGGAGGTGCCGGCGCGTTCGCTGGCCATGCAATTGGCCATCGAGCTGGAACACTGGGGCAGTTGCATCGTGATTGATGCCGAGCACGGCGCAGGCAAGGGCAGCGACTGGTTTGCCGAGCGCGAGGCGCAAGCGCGCTTTGTGATCTATCTGGATAGCACCGGTGACAGTCTTTGGCGACAGCGCTGCCTGCGGCAGGCGGATGTGCTCCTGTTGCCGACGCTGGCGGCGCAGAAGGAACGGCCGTGGCCAGAAACGACGCCAATGCATCCGTCGCGAGCAGGGCACCGGCCGCGTCATCTGATCTTGCTGCATCCGGGGCGCCAGCCTGCTCTCGGTGCGGCGCAGCGCTGGCGATCGCAGTTCAGCGGCGAACTGCAACATCACCACGTCGGGGGGCGGGCGGATATCGCGCGGCTGGCACGCGTGATCAGCGGTCATGCGCGGGGGCTGGTGCTGGCGGGCGGTGGCGCACGCGGCATCGCGCATCTGGGCGCCTTGCGCGCGCTGCGGGAAGCCGGGCACACCTTCGATGCCGTGGGTGGCACCAGCATCGGCGCAATCATTGGCGCGGCCGTGGCGGCGGGTTGGGAGCTGGACACGATGGTGCAGACCTTCCATCGCGCCTTCGTTGAAGGACGCCCGTTATCGGACTGGACACTACCCATTGTCGCGCTCACCCGTGGGCGACGCGCGGCGCTGATGCTGCGGCGCGCATTCGGGGCACTGGATATCGAGGATCTCTCCCTGCCGTTCTTTTGCGTGTCCACGTGTCTGTCCGGCGAAGGCATGGTGGTGCATCGGGAGGGCCCGCTTTGGCTGTGGCTGCGCGCGTCCAGCGCCATTCCCGGTGTGCTGCCACCGGTGCTGCACCACGGCCGTGTCTATGTCGACGGTGCGCTGGTCGACAACCTGCCCACCGACGTGATGGCAAATGACGGCTTGGCACACATCACCGCCATCGACATCCGCGCAGAGATTTCCCTGCTCACCACGGCTGAAGAATTCGCGACACCGCCGTGGTGGCAGCTGCTGCTCAGGCGCCAGAACATCCAGCGGCCGGGACTGGTGTCCACTCTGGTACGTGCGGCGATGGTCAACAGCGAAGGACCGAGCGAAAACCGCCGGGAACGCGCCGACCTGCTGCTGACGCCGCCGCTCGAACACATCGGCATGCTGGACTGGAAAGACTGGGCGCGCGCGATGGAGGCGGGGTATCTCTACACCAAAGAAGTGTTGGAGAAGCATGGCTCCTTGTAGGAACGCACTTGTGCGCGACCGCAGAGCTTCGTCGTTACCGCATGGCTGGGGTCTCGCGCATTCAATGACCTTTCAACCCTGCCGGCCCGGTCGCGCGCAAGCGCGCTCCTACAGAAGAGCGAGCACGGGGTACCATAGGCGGATGGATCCCATACGCAAATACAAAGGCATCTGGCCCACGCTGCATCAGCGCGTCTACGTCGACCCGGCGTCCACGGTCATTGGTGCCGTTGAGCTGTTCGACGATGTATCGATCTGGCCGGGCGCGGTGCTGCGCGGTGACGTGAACTTCATCCGCGTCGGCGCGCGCACCAATGTGCAGGACGGCGCGGTGATTCACGTGACCCATGACGGCCCGTATACACCCGGCGGCATGCCCACCATCATTGGAGAAGGCGTCACCATCGGCCATGGTGCTGTGATTCACGCCTGCACCATCGAGGATTACTGCCTGATCGGCATGCATGCCACGGTGCTCGACGGCGCGGTGGTGAAGAAATATGGCTTCGTGGGCGCGGGCAGCGTGATTCCCCCGGGCAAGGTGGTAGGTGAGCGCGAGCTGTGGCTCGGCAACCCCGCGAAAATGGTGCGTGTGCTCAGCGATCAGCAGATCGAGCAACTGCGCTACTCCGCGGACAACTACGTGCGCCTCAAAGACGACTATCTCGCCGCGCGATGACCGCACCGCGGCGTGTCTTGTTCCTGTGCAGTCGACATCGGCTGCGTAGCCCCACCGCATCCGCGGTGTTTGCAGCATGGTCCGATCTCGAGGTGGATTCTGCAGGCCTGGCTGATGATGCGGAGACGCCGCTATCCGCCGACCAAGTCGCGTGGGCTGACCTCATCGTGGTGATGGAGACATCCCATCGGCGACGCCTGAAGGCGCGTTACGGCACCTTGCTACGGGGCAAGCGCGTGGTCTGTCTGGATATTCCCGACCGCTACGACTTCATGCAGCCCGAGCTGGTCGAGCTGCTGCTTAGGAAGGCTGGACCGTTGCTGCGGTGAGTCGCATGGACCGCCAGCGTGCAGCGCTGACCGTCAATACATGCCGCCGCCCGCTGCCGCCTGCTGCGCCTGGATGACCGCTGCGCGCGCTTCGTCCTGATGAACCTGGATCTGGCGCTGGGCATCCAGCTTGCCGCCGAGCAGCGAGAGGATGTAGTTGGTTTTGTCGTACTCGCGCAGCAGTGACAGCTCGCGCTGAGCTTCGTCCAGATTGTTGTCGTTGATGGAGCGCTCAACGTCCGACGATGCAACAGGGAACGACTCGTGCAGCTGGTCCAGCGCGACCTTGTTCTCGGGGTCCAGCTGCAACACGCTGAGGTAGAACTCGTACGCATTGCTGCCTGCGGGCGCCACCAGGCGTTTTTCGGTCACCGCCGTCTTGGCGAGGTCGAGCAGGATGGTGACGCCACTGTCGTCCTTTCCGGCATCCGTGCCAGCGGCTGTCAAACCGCCCGCACCGGCGCCATGCAACCAATAGGCACCACCCGCGAGGGCGGCGACCAGGATGATGGAAACCGCAACGAGCACACCTCGGCGAGGCGCAAGGGAAGCGAAACGAGACATGGCACCGCTGCATTGGTGTGACCGCACGCAGGGCTGGCTGTCCTCAGCCGCCCCGACGGTTTTGTCACATTAGCGTTACATGATGTCAGCGATGTGACTTGCGGTGGACTTACCTGGTGAATAGACGTCCATTCCTTCGCAAGAAATCACCGTCACGGACGCCTCATGGCCGCAGTCGAGCCAGGCCTGTCAACCGAAGCGACCGCCGGTGATGTGCCCGTCTTTATCCAGCTCCGGGAAGTAGCGGCTGTTGTTCGTGCGAAATTCCATCGTGGTGATGGTGCCCGGCATGACCAGCTGCACATCGGGGTAGGTCGCCCGGAACTGATCGGGCGTGGGATGTGTGGCCATGAAGGCATCGAAGGTCTTCATGTCGGTAACGTAGCCGTGCACGGGCGTGGGCGCGGCAGCGCGGGTCAGGTCCTGGCAGCCGCCCAGCGCAATGACCATGGCCAGGACAACGAGAGCGAACAGGCGATACATGGCGTTCCTCCGTGATGAACGCCATGCATTATGCAGCGTGCCGCCTGATCAGAGGCGGAACTCGATGCGCTGACGCATCTGCTGCGCCACCGGCTTGCCGTCTTGCATGCCCGGCGCGAACTGCCAGCGCGCCACGGCGCTGAGCGCCGCACGGTCGAACACAAACTTCGGATCGGCGTCGGCGACATTGGGCGCACTGACCGTGCCATCCGGCAATACGGTGAAGGTCACGTCCACCCACCCTTGGCGCCGGGTGCGCTTGGCGTCCGGCGGATAAGACGGTTCCACACGGTGGATAAGCGTGGGCGTTGCCGCGCCACTGGCATCGGCGGTTGTGGGCGCGGGGGCGGGCGCACGCGGGCGCACCGCGGCCCTCGGCGCCGCCTCGATGGGTGTCGATTCAACAGGCAGCTGTGCGAGTGCCTGTTGGGCGGGCGTCAACGCGGCGGTGGGCTTGGCGGCGGACGGGGGCGGCGTCGACGGCGGCGTGGCCGCAGCCACCGGAGTCACTGGCACGGAAGCGGGCGCGGGAGCTGAGGTGGGTGTGGGCGCGGCGACCGCCACATGATTGCCGGATGATGCAGCCTGCTGCTCGCGTTTGGTCGTCTGCTGGGCGGCAGCACGCTGATCTTCCAGCTTGGCTTGCAGCATGATCAGCGTGTAGTTTTTGGGATCCGCGCGGGTCAGCAGCTCAATCTCGCGCTGCGCCTCATCGTCATCGCCAGCGTCGATGGACTGTTCGGCCGCGTGGGCAGCAAACGGGAAGATCTCGCGCAATGCATCCTGCGCCACCTGATTGCCTGGCTCGCGCTTGAGCACGGCGAGATAGAACTCGAAGGCATTGTTGCCTGCCGGCGCCAACAAGCGCTTGTCGGCCATCGCTTGACGGGCGTGTTGCAGCAGTTCGGCCGTGCCGACGCCTTCGCGCAACACGGTACCGGTGGCGGCAACGGTGCTGTTGGCGGGTGCAACGGCATCATCGCGACCGATCACCTTCCAGTAAATCACTGCAGCGCCCGCCACCATCAAGGTGGCGACGATCAGCAGACCATAACGGGCAACACCCTGGGAACGACGACGCGACGAAACGGGGGACATGGCGACACACACGGCGATGGGAACCGGCGCAACAGCGCGCGGCGGGGCGCGCAAGCTTAGAGGACCCATGTTGCGGAGATGTTGCCCAAGGTCACGCGCGGCGTGATGAAACGCCGCGCGCCAAGGCAATACCTGCCTTTAGTGCCCGGGCAACAGGCTGCTGTCCGGCGAGCCGTCGGGGTGGGCAAACCATGACACGCGGTTGTTGCCGCCCGGGCATCCCTTGCCGCTCGAATAGCTGGCGAGGGTGCCACCTTGCGTGGTCAGCGCGCTGCGGTAGCAACCGCCGAGCGTGTCGTGGAAGGCAAACTTCTGTGCGCTCTGCTGCCCACTGTGGCTGCTCAGGTTACCGCTGGCGTCAAACACCAGCGTATCGGCGCTGTCGACGCTGTTATCGACATCGGCACCATACAAAGTCATGCCGAACAGGCGGTTATCAGCATGCTGGCGATAACCCTGGTGCACCGTCGTGGCCACGCTGGTGCTGCCATCGCTCGCCAGTTGCTGGTTGTAGTCAAGCGTCAGCGGATAACTAAAGTGCTGGCGGCGCTCCACCGTAAGCAGGTTGCCCAGGCGACTTTCGCTCACACCTTCGGCCCAGGTGTGTTGCCAGGTTTGCTGGCGATAGGTGCTGGCGTTGATGGTGAATCCCTGCACGTCGTCGAAACCCACGGTTTGCCTGACGATGCTGGTCACACGGCCATGCGAGGTCATCGCATAGCCTTCGATGACGAAATGGCGTTCGAGCTTCGTGCTGACATCGCCGGACAGATCGCCGTTGCTCGCTGACACCAGGGTACTGGTTACGCTGGGTGTGGCCGGCTGGTTTGCCAGCGTATTGCGGGTGATCTGCCCGGTGACCTGCTTCGCATGCGCATCGCGGTACACCAGCAAGGCCGCTGTCGCAGCGAAGTATTGGTTCGCACCGGCTACCTGTACGGCCACTTCATGGGGATTGCCGTCACTAAGCTGGCCCGCGAAGGGTGTAAGGTCGACGCGGTACGGCATGAAGTTCAAGGTCTGCACACCGGGTGTGGGGCGCCACAAGTAAGGGTCGATGCCGCCCGTGTAGATCCATGGATACACCGGCGCTACGCCCGCCGGTTGACCATCGATGCTGATTTCCGCCTCGCGGAAGTTGCCGCCGCCGCACTCGTTGGTTTCGGTCGCATACGCATTGGGCACGCAGGTGTACCAGAACTCATCATTGCTCTGACTCTGCGTGAACACGTCAAGGTAGGCGCGCTCGACGTTCTGCGGCAACGTGAGTGTCCGTGCAAGCTTGTCGGTGGGCGTATTCAATGCCGTGGTGCTGCCCACCGGGTCGCTGCCCAGCGGATAGACCGCATCGGGAACGTCCGCCGCCCGAGCCTGCGCGGTAGCGGGATAGAAAAGCAGGCGGGCACTGCCATGAATGACGCCGGTGCAAGTGCTGTTCACCAGATTGCCGATGACCGCCTGCCCCTGTCCGGCCTCAAGGAACAACGCGGTGTAATCGGTCAGATCACGCTCGACATGCCATGCCGGCGATACGGTGTGGGATGGTTCCGCGGTGGTGCCGAAGTACAGATTGACCCCGCCAAGCCACAAGGTGGCGGTGCGATCGTACTGGCGACCCGCGGTGACCGAGAAGTCCGCCTCAAGCACCACCTTGGCCCACGCGCCCGTGCAAGCCGTCGGCGGTGCGTAGCTATAGGGCCGGGGGCTGAAGTCGTCGAAGGCCACGTCGGTGAACAAGGCCACCACGCAGGGCTGGCCTGGTGGGCGTGGCACGCCGGGGTCGGCCGTTACGACGTTGGGGGAGCCGATGGTCGGATCAGCATGGGCTTGCAGGCCAAACCCACCTGCCAGAGCAGCCAGCAACGCGCCCATCGCCAGGCGATGGCGGACGAAACCTTCAAGCACCATGACGCTTTCTCCCCGCAATGTGCCCCCTGCGGCGCAGCACGCTAGCACGGTAGTGCAACATCTGGACGTCTATACGTCTTTGCGATAGCGCAGTGCCGCTATTTGTGAAGTGCCACGTGAAGGTGACTTCACATGAGCAAGGATCACACCAGGAAGAGGCTGACCGCATGGCCTTAGGTGACCATCAAACGCAAGAACGTGGACCCTGCGGTGCGCGGGCCATGAACGCATCGTCAACCCTTGGTGGCGCCCTGCACACGCGTTCTTAAGGTCGCTGTGCACGATGGATTGACGGGCGCTATGCCTTAATCGACAGACGGAAGTCTGAGCCGCCTGCAAAAGGGTAGTCGGGTTGCGCAGCTGCCATGCTGCTTTTTCTGCGGGCCGAACGCTGGTGATGGCATCGGCGTTCCCAGGGAGTACGTGGGTGGTTTGAAACTCCTTGCCTGGGGGGCATAGCTATGTGCCCATGGTTGATGGTTGCAGGTACGACTTCGCTGGCCATTTTGGCGTGGTCAGGGTCAGTGCTTGCTGCCGAAGGCGCAGAGGGTCCTTCCTCGATGGGGCCACCGATATCACCGTATACTGGCGCTGCGCCACTTCAGTGGCACTCCAGTGCGGCCTTTGACGTCAATGCACGGGGACAAACCGCGCAGAACGCCGATACCGCGTCCACGGTCGCTGCCTTCAATACCACATCGATGTCCCCCCATCTCAGCAGCTTCCAGTCATGGGGGCCGGCACTGGGCGGGTGGAGCTTCGGTTCGCTGGTGACGACCCCGGAGGGTGCCCCATCCACGCCGGCGGATGTCGCGGCAACGTCGTGGACGGCTCATCAACAGGTGGGTGACGTCGGTGGCGGCGACGTCACCTTTGCCCCCATCGTCGCCAGCTATCGCCTCAGCCAGACCTCCCGCCTGGCCTTCTCCATGGGCGTTTCGGTGCCAACGGTAAGTCTGCGCAGCGGTCGCTATGTCTACAACGGCGCCAACGTCTGGGGCATTACGCCGAAGGTGGCCTATACCAAAGTGCTTTCTTCGCCCGACGTCGAGTCGTCGACCATCGTCGCCGTGGGTACGTTCTCACGCAAATCGGTTGAGAATTATCAGAACGGCGCCGTTGGGCGCATCGAAGCGGTCGTCATGGAGCGAAACCCAAATGGATGGGGTTTCGGCGGCGTAGCGGCGGCGATCCAACAGGTGTACACGAACCCCACTGCCATGCCAGGAAGGTCACCGACCTACAACAACATGGGTGGTCTGGCCTTGGGTGTGGGCCCGCAGGTGAGCTGGAGCACCAAATGGATGGGCAGCAGTGTCGACCTGCAATATCGGTGGATCTACGAGTTCAGTGCACCCAACGGGCACGCCGATCAACCGATGCTGTTGTCGGCGACGCTGCATCTTTGAGCGATCAGGCGGGCCACCGCAGGCGGTGATGGAGGCAGCGTTCACCACACGAGTGGTTGAGGGCTGCCTCGCTATATCACTCCATCAGCTGTAGTGCTTGCGCAACTCAATGTAGACCGGCTCGGTGTCGGGCCGCTTGCCGTGCCACAGCTCAAAGGCGTCCGCCGCCGTTTCCACCAGCATGCCGAGGCCGTCGAAGGCGTAGCGGGCACCCGCAGTGCGCGCCCAGGCCAGGAAGCTCATGGCGGCCTTGCCGTACGAAAGGTCGTAGCAGAGTGCACGGTTGCCGACGATTGCGAAGGGCAGATCCAGCGACTTACCGAGCACACCCGCCGAGGTGGCGTTGACGATAAGGTCGAACGCACCCAGATCGGCGAGGTCTTCCCAGTAACGCGTGTGTGCGCGTGCCGGGTCGCCAATGGCGTCAGCCAGCGCGTCCGCCGATTCCGGGGTACGGTTGACGATGGTCAGCGTTTCCACCCCGGCATCGAGCAGGGCCCAGGCAGCGCCATGCGCTGCGCCACCCGCACCGAGCAGCAGGGCGGTGTGGCCGCGCAGATCCACGCTGTGACGCTCGGTGATGTCCCGCACCATGCCGTCGCCGTCGGTGTTGTGCGCGGCGATGCGGCCACCCGGCAAGGCGGTAAGCACATTGGCACTGCCGGCCCGGCGCGCAGCTGGCGTGCTTTCATCGGCCAGTGCAAAAGCGCTGGCCTTGTGCGGCAGCGTCACGTTGGCGCCACGCCCGCCCGCCGCAAAGAACTCGCGCACGGCCGCTACGAACTCCGACGGCGCAGCGTCGATGGTGCTGTATTCCAGCTCCAGCCCGAATTGTCGGGCAAAGGCGTGGTGGATCTGCGGCGAGAGTGAATGGCTGATGGGGTGGCCAAACACCGCGAACGTTCCTGCACTCATGCGCACTCCTGTGGGTTTCTCAATCGCGAAAGACGGGTCTCGGGCCCGCCGCTCCGCCCATTTTAGCCTTCGCGGGCGAGGCGTGGCGCGCCATCGCAGGTTTTGAGATCGGCCCGCGGCAGGCTGTGCCCATCGAGATCAACGGACTTTCCCGATGCGCCAGAACACCCGTATCACCCATCACGAACGCCTGCTCGGCGCCGCCTTGCTGTGGCTACTTGCCGGCGCGGCGCTGCTCATGACCACGCTGGTACCCGCACACACGGATACGCTCGGCTGGACACCGGCCTTCTGGCTGCTGGGCGCGCCACTGGTGATGCTGCTGGCACTTGAACCGGCGCTGCCGCGCCAACTGCTTGGCCTGCTGGTACGCCCGCGTCGCCGCAGCGCTGCACGACTCATCTGGAACTGAAGAATTCACTTGGCAGTGGATGCCGCGGCAGGAACGCCGTGGCGTGGGGCTCTGAGCGATGGCCTGGGACGGCTGGGCACCTCGCTGGAGCGGCGCGATGGATCGCGCCCGCGTGACGGCAGTTCAGGGACGAGCTGCCGGAATCACCCCACTGTCCCGCTTGTTGGCCTGTTTAGCTCGTTTGTAGGAGCGCACTTGTGCGCGACATGTGCCTTTCAGGGTTATTGAAACAGCGGATTTTTGCGTTGCAAATTCGCATCGACCAGCGATGAGGTAGCGATGACACGCTGCGGTCGCGCACAAGTGCGCTCCTACAGAGGTAGCGATGTCAGTTGGTGGTGCCGAGGCGCTTGCGCTCCATGCGCCGCAGGAACTCTTGCATGATGCGGCGATAGAGCTCTTCGCCGAGATGTTCGTCTTCCACGCCGTGGTCGATGGAAGGGTTGTCGTTCACCTCGATCATCACCGGCCTGTCGCCGACGCGCTTGATGTCGACACCGTAAAGACCATCGCCCACAGCCTGCGTGGCCTTGAGCGCGAGCTTCACTACGTCAGCCGGTGCTTTCTCGATAGGCAGCGTTTCCGAATCACCGGTTTTCGATGCTCCTTTCGCGCCGTGGTTGTAGATCTGCCAGTGGCCACGCGACATGAAGTATTTGCAGGCATACAGGGGCTCGTTGTTGAGCACGCCAATGCGCCAGTCGAACTCGGTGAAGACGAATTCCTGCGCCAGCAACAGCGCGCTGTGCTGGAACAGTTCCGCCGTGGCCTTGGCCAGCGCCGCCTCATCCTCCACCTTCACCACGCCGCGCGAGAACGAGCCGTCGGGAATCTTCAGCACCAGCGGGTAACCGAGCTTCTCGGAAAGCTCCCTCAGTCCCTTCGCGTCGTCGCGATAGAGGATCTCGGTGCGCGGCACCGCCAGCTTGCGCGACACCATCAGGTCGTTGAGGAAGATCTTGTTGGTGCAACGCAGGATTGAGGTGGGGTCGTCCATCACCACCATGCCTTCCTTCTCGGCGCGATGGGCGAAACGATAGGTATGGTTGTCGCTGGCGGTGGTTTCGCGGATGAACAGGCCGTCGTACTCGGCCAGCCGCTGGTAATCATTCTTGCCGATGGAATCGACTTCGATGCCCAGTTCCTTGCCTGCCGCGATGAACAGCTTCTGCGCCTTCTTGTTCGACGGCGGCATCGCTTCGTTGGGATCGACCAACATGGCGATGTCATAACGGAACTGCTTGCGCGCCTTGGGCTTGCGCCACAGCTTTCTGCTGAAGCGGTCGAGCTCTTCGGCGAAGGCGTCTTCCTGCGCGTCGTCCAGCGTGTGCAGGCCGACCGGTTTGATGGCGCTGATCTGCCACACGCGGTCGCGCTCGAACTCGATGCGCAGCAGTGGGCAGGGAAACATTTCAAAGACCTGACGCGCCAGATCCTGCAGCGCCGGATGGGCGGTCTGCCCGAAGTAGACCAGGATGCCAAAGTCGGTGGTGTCGCGACCCCCAGCCGGCAGGAAGTGCGTGAGCTTGGCGCTGAGATCTTCGATCTCCAGGCCGTATAGCGAGCGGCGGCGTAGGTCGTTCACCGTGCGCACCGAGGGCATCACGCGATGGCCACGCGCTTCGCCCAGCAGGGACACGTAGTAGCCGGTACCCAGGTACTTGTAGCTGCGGCAGAGATTGATGACGTGGGTGCGCTCGTCGTCGACGCCGACCGGTTCGCGCAGGTAGTCCATCGCCGTAACCACGTCCGCGGACGGGTAGTAGACACTCCAGTCGGAGGCCTTCTCGACAACAAGGACGAGACGAGTCATGACACCTCTGTCAGATGAAACCGAGGAGTGTCGTCACGCGGGGAACGGGGCGGCACAGCGCAAAGCGCGCAGTGTGGCACAGGCGCGGCGCGGCACAAGCGGCTGCACTGAAGGTGGGCTAAACGCGACGAAAGTCATCGTTGTCCCCAGGGGGCATGACGACTAAAGTGCGCCGCTTGTTTCACTGCACGCCAGCGGGACCGCCCCTGATGACCCCCATGCCCGCGACCGCCGCCGTGCGCGTGCGCCGTGCCGAACTCTCGGACCTGGACGACCTGGTTGCTCTCGAAGAGAGCAGCTTCGCCACCGACCGCCTGAGCCGGGCGCAATACCGGCGCCATCTGGACAGCGAAACGGCGCAAGTGCTGGTGGCCAGCGCCAATCACCGACGCTTTCTGGGCACGGCCGTGCTGTTTTTTCGCAAAGGCACGCAGGTGTCGCGGCTGTATTCGATTGCCACCAAGGCCGAAGCGCGCGGCAAAGGCGTGGGCTCGGCCTTGCTGGAAGCGGCCGAACAGGCCAGCCGGCGTCGCCGTTGCAAGGCGCTGCGCCTGGAAGTGCGTGCCGACAATGACGAGGCCATCCGGCTATACGAACGGCTGGGCTATAAGCGCATCGGTGCGTACAAGCGTTACTACGGTGACGGTGCCGATGCGTGGCGCTATGAGAAGGCCCTGGCTTAAGCCGATCTCCTTCAGCGATGAAAGCCCCCGCGAGAACTAGGCCTTCATGGCGTCGATGAGTGCCCTGAGGCCCGCGGACTGGTGTTTTCGACTGGGAAAGTAGAGGAAGAGACTCTCGTCGGCGCCGCACCAGTCCTCCAGGCAGTAGCGCAGTCGCCCATCGGCCACATAAGGGGCCGCACGGTCCCGCCAGACGTAGGCAAGCCCGATTCCCCGCGCTGCTGCGTCCACCATCAACTCCTGGCTATCAAGGGTGAGCGGTCCATCCGCCTCTACCTGAATGGCTTCGCCTTGCCTGGAGAACTCCCAGTGGAGAAGCGCGCCACTCGGGAATGCGTAGCGAATGCAGTCGTGGGCATGCAGATCCTGCGGTGTGGTGGGGGCCGGTTTTCTTTCGAAGTAGTCAGGCGAGCCCACGACGGTGAAGCGGAACGTCGGCTTGATCCGCACAGCGATCATGTCCTGCGACAAGCGCTCGCCAAATCGGATGCCTGCATCGAACCCGCCTTCGACAATATCGACCAGAGAATCTGTAGCGACGACTTCCAGTTTCAAACCCGGGTTATGGGCGAGCAGGGCTGGCATCACGTCGCCGAGCACATAAAGGGCGAGTGAGCTGGGAACGTTCAATCGAATCGTTCCGAACGGCGTGGCGCGGTAGGCGTTTAATGCATCCACCGCCGCGCGCATGTCCGCGAAAGCGGGCTCGAGGCGGGCGAAAAGCAGTTCGCCCGCCTCGGTCAGCGCAACGCTGCGCGTGGTGCGATGAAAAAGGCGCACCCCGACCCGCGATTCAAAATGGCGGATGGCATGACTGATCGCCGATGCGGACGTGCCCCGCTCGGTGGCGGCCTGGCGGAAGCTGAGGTGCCTGGCAACGGCCGCGAACACAGCGAGCTCGTTCAACTCAGTGTTTTCCATTAGTGAATTCCAGTCACCACCGTATGCGAGATTGCTTACTTTATCGCATGAGTCGCGGTCACCAGAATGACGCCCAAGCTCAGGTGCCGGATCGAAGCCGGTACCTCCACTGGTCGTTAACCGATTGATTCTGGAGACAACTATGAACGCACATGACGTAAGCAAGACGCTTGCCGGGAAGGTCGCGATGGTCACCGGAGCCAGCTCCGGTATTGGCCGCGCCACCGCCCTCGAGCTGGCCCGCCGCGGCGCCAAGGTGATCGTGAGCGCCCGCCGCGCGACGGAGATCGAAGCCCTGGCCGACGAGATCAGGCGCGAGGGCAACGAAGCCACGGCGGTGGTGGCCGACATCAACGTTGAGCAAGACGTCATCGACCTGGTGGCCAACACCGTCCAGACCTATGGCCGCATCGACGTGGCCTTCAACAACGCCGGTACGGAAGGTGAGTTCACGCCCTTCGTCGAGCAGTCCAACGACGCTTACGATGTCACCTTCAATGCGAATGTCCGCGGCGTGTTCTGGTCGATGAAGCACGAGGCCAAGGCCATGCTGGCCCAGGGCAGTGGCGTCATCATCAACAACGCGTCGATGGGTGGTGTCATCGGCTTCGCCAACGCCGCCCTGTATATCGCCAGCAAGCATGCCGTGCTAGGCCTGACCAAGACGGCGTCGATCGAGCTGTTCAAGCAAGGCATACGCGTTAATGCCGTAAATCCCGGCATCATTGACACGCCCTTCCAGGATCGCGTTTGGCCGAGTGCGGAAGCGAAGAATGCCTTTGCCGCGTCGACCGTGCCCGGCCGCGCCGGCTCCGCAGAGGAAGTGGCCCAGGTCGTGGCGTTTCTTGCCTCGGATGACGCCTCGTTTGTCTCGGGCCACGGCCTGCTGGTCGACGGCGGTTACTCGATCGCCTGACGACCTGGCGAAGCCAAGAGCATCAGAACGGCTGCGCGATCTTTTGCTGGGTTGCTTCATCCGGCCGCGCCACCAATGCTCCGGTGCGCATCAGGCTCACCGTGTAATGCCCCTGGTCGACCAGGGGCAGGTACACGCCACTGCCAAACAGCACATCCACATCGGGCACCCAACGCGGAAACTGCTTGTGCAGATCGAGCAGATCAAACTGCCCGGCTTCGCGGAAATCGATCACCGTACGCATGGCGTGCTCTTCATCCGCCGGGTCGTCGTAACGGCCCGACAAGCGGTCGAGCCGATACAGCGGCGGCATCATCGGCAGTTTCCACTTCAACACCACCGCCTCGACGCGCCACGCGTCGCCAGCCAGCGACACCTGTCGCACGGTGCCATCCGGCCAATGCAGGATCAGGGCCCAGCGCTGCGGAGAAAGAATGCGCGCGTCGATCTCCACCACCGGCGTTTCTTCCGTGAGCATCCGGTAACCGCGCAGGGCAAGGCCACCACCGGCAAGCACCAGGGCGAGCGCGAAGGCCAACAGCACCAACGGCGCGCGCAACGCCGCCGCTAGCCGCTGCCCCTGGTGCAGGCGCTGGCGCAAGGCCACCAGCTGAACCAAGGTAACCAACATGGCGATCGCTGCCAGAATCAGCAGGATCGTCGAGGGCAGGCGCAACAGCGCGGTCCAATCCATTTTCGCTTGTTCTTACTTCCGTACCGCACAGCTGCGGCGACAACTGCATCATAACGGCTGATGGATAGAGCCTGTTACCGCTAACAGGCCCTGCGCACAAGCAGTTGGCTCGCCACGTTTTTGAGGCTTCCCTATACTGCGTCCGTTCCAGCCGGAAACCTCACATCATGCGTCGATCACTTCTGCTGCTTCCGCTGTGCTCTGTTCTCGCCTTGCTCGCCGGTTGCGGCAACAAGGGGCCGCTGTACATGGCGAAGGCCACGCCCGCACCCGCCGCCGCGCCAGTTCAGACGGCGCCCACCGTCTCGCCGACGGCAGTACGTGGCCATGTGACGGACATGAAGGCATTTGATGCTTTTATCGCCAACCACCCGACCCCGGACCAGTTCCGCGCCAACTATCCGGACGTACTGCTGGTGCTGCCGGGTACGGTGGCCACCCGCGAGTTCCGCAACGATAACAGCCGTTATTTCGCCGAACTGGATGCCAACGGCCGGATTACCGGCGGCAAGTTCATGTGATGAAGCTGGCCTTCACCAAGATGCACGGCATCGGCAACGACTTCGTGATGGTCGATTGCCGCCAGCGCGCGTTTCCGCTCAATGAAGCGCAGATTCGCGATATCGCTGATCGCCATACCGGCGTCGGCTTTGATCAGCTGATCAGCATCGAGCCGCCGCGCGATCCTTCGTGTGCGTTCTATTACGGCATCTGGAATGCCGACGGCTCGCCGTCTGGCCAATGCGGCAACGGCGTGCGATGCGTGGCCGCCTGGCTGCATCGCGCCGGCGAGCTGGCCATTGGCGACACAGTTCGGCTGGAAAGCCCCTCTGGCCCGGTGACCGTGCGCCTCTCGGCGCCGCTTGAGGTCACCGTGGATATGGGTGTCCCTGTGTTCGAACCCCAGCGCATTCCTTTGCGCTCCGACGTGGAGGCTGACCGCTACGCCATCGAGGTCGGCGGTGAGGTGCTGGAGATCGGCTCGGTGTCGATGGGCAATCCGCACGCGGTGGTGCTGGTGCCGGATGTGCAGTCACCGTCGCTGTACCGGCTCGGCCCTTTGCTGACCTCGCATGAGCGCTTTCCAGATAGCGCCAATACTGGCTTCGTGCAGAAGGTCGACCGTGGCCAGCTGCGCTTGCGCGTGCACGAGCGCGGCAGCGGCTGGACGCTGGCCTGCGGCACTGGCGCCTGCGCGGCGATGGCGGTCATGCACCGCTGGGGCGAGGTGGACGACCGCGTGCGGGTCACCCTGCCGGGCGGCACATTGACCATCGACTGGGCGGGGCCGGGCCACACCCTATGGATGACCGGGCCCACGGCTTTCGCATTTGAAGGTGAATGGTTGGGCTCAGCGCATTGAAACGCGGCACCCGGGCATCGCACACTCGTGCCCGCGACGCATTGACTCTGCCGAGGTAAGCCACGCATGTCCGACCCCGCACTCGCCGACACCCTCCATGCCAGCGACGTGGCAGCCTACCTGCGCCGTCACCCGGAGTTCCTCAGCGACTATCCCGACCTTGCCGCGCAGCTCACCCTGCCGCGTGAACAGGGCCCGGTCGCCTCGCTGGCCGTCTACCAACTGCAAAGCCTGCGCGAAAAAAACGCCGAGCTGGAGCGCCAGCTCGCGAGCCTGACGGCCATTGCCGCCGACAATGAGCGGCTGATGCAACGCGTGCACGAGCTCAACCTGGCCGTGCTGCGAGCCAGTACGCCTGCCGTGGCGGCACGTAGTGTGGTGGCTCGCCTCTCCGAAGATTTCCAGACCGATCAGGTGCGCCTGATGTTGTTCGGCCCTATGGGCCTGCCGCCCGCCGACTGGCTGGTGCATGTGCCGGGTGGCCGCACGGCGGTGCCCGAGTTCGCCGAATTTCTGGCCCACCACGAACCGGTGGCCGGCCGCTTGTCGGCGGAGCGGCTGTACCGGCTGTTCGGCGACCATGCGCCGGAAATCCGCTCCACGGCGATCATGCCGCTGGGCGAGTTCGGCATCCTCGCCATCGGCAGCGGCGATGCGGATCACTTCCAGCCTGGCATGGGCACGGTGTTCCTGAAGATGATCGCCGCCACCGTGACCGCCGCGCTGCGCCGCTCGCAGGAAGGGATGTAAAGCGCTCGCCATGTCGTCTCCGTTGCAAGCACAGGTGGACGCCTGGCTCACGCGCCTGACCAGTGAGCGCCAGGCATCGACGCACACGGTGGACGGCTACCGTCGCGACCTGGCCAAGCTGCTGCGCTGGATGGAGGCGCAAGGCATCAACAGCTTCGATGCCCTCGAACCCAATCGCATGCGCAGTTTCGTGGCCGCCGAGCATCGTGGCGGCCTGTCGCCCAAGAGCCTGCAGCGGCTGCTCTCGTCATGCCGCAGCCTGTTCCGCCAGCTGACTCGCGAAGGCTCGATCACCCACGATCCATTGGCCGGCGTGCGTGGCCCCAAAGTGCATCGCAAGCTGCCACAAGTGCTCGATGTGGACGAAGCCACCTCGCTGGTGGAAGCACAGGGCGAGGGAGCCTTGAATCTGCGCGATCGCGCGATGCTGGAACTGTTCTATTCCTCCGGCCTGCGCCTGTCGGAACTCTGCGGCCTGCGCTGGCTGGATCTGGATCTGCAGGCGGGTGAGGTGCGCGTGCTGGGCAAGGGCAGCAAGACACGCATCGTGCCGGTCGGCCGTCATGCCATCACGGCGTTGCGCGCACTGGGTGAAGCCGAAGGCATGACTCCTGAGCAGCCGGTGTTCAAGGGGCGCGGTGGCGCGCCGATCAACCCACGCACCGTGCAGCTGCGCATGAAGACGCTGGCGCTGCAACAAGGCCTGCCCAAGCGCGTGCATCCACATTTGCTGCGCCACACCTTTGCCAGCCACATGCTGGAATCATCCGGCGATCTGCGCGCAGTGCAGGAGTTGCTGGGCCACGCCGATATCGCCACCACGCAGATCTACACGCACCTGGATTTCCAACACCTGGCGCGCGTGTACGACGCCGCGCATCCGCGAGCGAAGCGCAAGCCCTGACGTTGGGCTCTGCCCAGGCGTGGTGTCTGGTCGCAGGATTTCTTGTGGTGGCATGGAACCGACGCAACCCTTCGTGCCACTCGTGGGAGCGCACCCTGTGCGCGACAGGCCCCCAGACGAAGCGCTATCAACATGACCCCGTCGCGCACAGGGTGCGCTCCCACAGGTGGTGACCTGATGGGCCTCACGGCTTGGATTCCGCCCACACGGCCCCACCTCTGGCGAATTCACTCTTTGCGGAGCCCCCCATGGAATCCTTTCACGCCACCACCATCGTCTCGGTGCGCCGTCATGGGCGCGTCGTGATCGGCGGCGACGGCCAGGTCACCCTCGGCAACACGGTGATGAAGGCCAACGCCCGCAAGATCCGTCGTTTGGGCAAGGGCGACGTGCTGGCGGGCTTCGCCGGCGCCACCGCCGACGCTTTCACCCTGTTCGAGCTGTTCGAGCAGAAGCTGGACAAGCATGGCGGCAACCTCACCCGCGCCGCCGTGGAGCTGGCCAAGGAATGGCGTACCGATCGCCGCCTGGGCCGCCTGGAAGCCATGCTCGCCGTGGCCGACAAGGAGGCTTCGTTGCTGATCTCCGGTAACGGCGACGTACTGGAGCCCGAGCATGGCCTGATCGCCATCGGTTCGGGCGGCCCGTATGCGCAGTCTGCTGCGTTGGCCTTGATGGAAAACACCGATCTGGATTCGCGCGCCATTGTCGAGCGAGCGCTGAAGATCGCCGGTGACATCTGCATCTATACCAACCACAACACCACCATCGAGGAGCTGTAAGCGCACAGCGCGACAGCTTCACGGCTGCATGCCGGCACACGCCGGACTAACGGCCAAAACCTATCTCTCCGGTGACCCCATGTCCGAACTGACCCCCCGCGAAATCGTCAACGAACTCGACCGCTTCATCATCGGCCAGCATGACGCCAAGCGTGCCGTGGCGATTGCGCTGCGCAACCGTTGGCGCCGCATGCAGCTGGAGCCGACGCTGCGCGATGAAGTGACACCCAAGAACATCCTGATGATCGGCCCTACCGGCGTGGGCAAGACCGAGATCGCCCGCCGCCTTGCCACCTTGGCCAACGCACCGTTCGTGAAGGTGGAAGCCACCAAGTTCACTGAGGTGGGCTATGTGGGCAAAGATGTCGAGTCCATCGTGCGCGACCTGGCCGACGTGGCTTACAAGCTTGTCCGCGACCAGGCCATGAAGCGCGTGCGCACCCAGGCAGAAGATCGCGCCGAGGACCGTATCCTCGATGCGTTGCTGCCGCGCCGCCAGACACCTACCGACTGGACCCACGACACGGCGTCCAACCCTGAGCAGAGCGATACCCGCCAGAAGCTGCGCAAGCAGCTGCGCGAAGGTGCGCTGGACGATCGCGAGATCGAGCTCGACTTCGCCATGAATGTCGGCGTGGAAATCATGTCGCCGCCGGGCATGGAGGAGATGGGCCAGCAGCTGCGCCAGATGTTCCAGAACATTGGTGGCGCCAAGACCCAGCAACGCAAGCTCGCCATCAAGGCGGCTCGCCCACTGCTGATCGACGAAGAAGCGGCCAAGCTGCTCAACGAAGAAGAAGTGCGCGCGCAGGCCATGCAGGCCGCCGAGCAGAACGGCATCGTCTTCATCGACGAGATCGATAAGATCGCCCAACGCTCGGAATGGGGTGGTGCGGGTGTGAGCCGCGAAGGTGTGCAGCGTGACCTGCTGCCGCTGGTGGAGGGCTCGACCGTGTCCACCAAGTACGGCCCCATGAAGACCGACCACATGCTGTTCATCGCGTCGGGTGCGTTCTCCCTGGCCAAGCCGTCGGACCTGATTCCGGAGCTGCAGGGCCGCCTGCCGATCCGCGTGGAGCTGTCGGCCCTGTCGGTCGACGACTTCAAGCGCATCCTGCGCGAGCCGCATAACGCCTTGACCAAACAGTACGTTGCGCTGCTCGGCACCGAGGGCGTCACGGTCAACTTCACCGAGGACGGCATTGACCGCCTGGCGGAGGTGGCTTTCCAGGTGAACGAACGGACCGAGAACATCGGCGCCCGCCGCCTGCACACGGTCATGGAGCGGCTGCTGGAGAAGATCTCCTACGAAGCTGCTGACAAGTCCGGCGAAAATTACATGATTAACGCCGATTATGTCGATAAAAACCTCGGAACCCTGGTCAAGGACGAGGATCTGAGCCGTTACATCCTGTAAACAAGGGGTCAGCCCCAGGCTGTTAAAATTCACCCATGGGAAATGTGATTGAACTGAAGACCACCGGCCAGCGGGCCCAGCTGCGTGAAGCGCAGCAGCAGCATCAGCTGATCCGGTTGTGGCGCGGCGAACTCGAACACGGCAGCTTCTGTGGCTACGTGGGCGGTGTGGGCCGAGAATTCTTTCTGCTGTGGGTCGTGGGTGACGGCATCACCTACGACGGCATGTATGTGATGCGCCACCGCGATGTCTCCGAACTGGAGGCACCGGACAAACACGCGCCCTTCATGGAGAAGGCGCTGGTGCTCAAGCACCTGATGCCGCGCCCCCCGCGGGGCTTTCCGCTGGATGACATTCGCAGCGTGATCCAGGCGGCTGCCGCACAGGCGCCGGTGATCGGCGTACACGTGGACAGTGAGGACGAGGCGGAGGTTTGTTACATCGGCCGTCTGATCAGTGTCGAAGAGGATGGCTTCAACATGCAGGAGATTTCGCCAGACGCGGAGTGGTTGCGTGAGGCGTCGTTCTTCTCGTGGGATGAGGTGTCTACCGTCAGCATCGAGGACGGCTATGCGACGTCTCTGCTGGCTGTGGCGGGTACGCCGCCTCCGCTTGAGCAGGGGGACTCGGGTGTGGGACACGCACACTGACGCTTTTGGATTGCTCCTAAAGAAAAGGCCGCCTCAAGGGCGGCCTTTTCTTTCGAGCTCATTGTAGGAGCGCACTTGTGCGCGACCGCGGAAACCCGCCGTTACCTCTCCGTTTGGCAGTCGCGCACAAGTGCGCTCCTACAAAGGGAGTTGCGTGCTCTACCGCGTCGTCGTGGCCGCCGCCGGCTGGGCCACCGGCGCTTTCGGCACGACCGGCGCCGCCGCTCCCTTCACCTGCTGCTGAAAGAAATTCTCGATCAGGTGATACACGTGGCTGCGCTGCCCCGGCAGGTTGAGGCCATGCTTGGCCCCCGGATACGCCATGAACTGGAACTGCGTGCCACGCTTCTGCAGCTCGGCCATCAGCTCGGTTGAGTTGAGGAACAACACGTTGTCGTCAGCCATGCCATGCACCAGGTAAAGCTTGCTGGTGAGGCCATCGAGCCACGCCATGGGTGAGCTGCGGGTGTAACCGGCGTCGTTGTCTTGCGGACGGCCGAGGTAACGCTCGGTGTAGAAGGTGTCGTAGAGGCGCCAGTTGGTGACCGGTGCCACCGCCACGCCGCCGGCCAGTTCATTCGATGCCTTGGCGAGCATCATGGTGGTCATGTAGCCGCCATAGCTCCAGCCGAATACGCCGATGTGTTTGCCATCGACCCATGGCTGCGACTTCAGCCAGCGGATGCCAACCAGCTGGTCGTCCACCTCGGCAGCGCCGAGCTGCTGGTAGATGGCGTTTTCAAACTGGCGTCCGCGCCGCGCCATGCCCCGGTTGTCCAGGGTGAACACGACGAAGCCTTGGTTGGCCATGTACTGGTTGAAGTAGTCGCCCCAGGCGTTGGTCACCAGCTGCGCGTGCGGGCCGCCGTAGTACATGACGAACACCGGGTACTTCTTGTTCGGATCGAAGCCGGCCGGCTTGTACAGACGGTAGTACAGCGCTTGCCCGTCGGCGGCCTTGAGCGTGCCGAATTCCGGTTTGATCAGGCTGTCGCGGTATGGCCAGTACGGATGCTTCTCGTCGAGTTTGTTGGGCTCGATCCAGGTGAGCAGACTGCCGTCGGGCTTGTGCACACTCACCTGCGGCGGTGTATCGACGCTGGAGAAGTTATCCAGATAGAAGCTGCCATCCGGTGCAAACGTAACTGTGTGCGTACCCGCACCTTCGCTGACGCGCACCGGCGTCTTGGCGTTGCTGCCGTCAAGCTTAAGCGCATAGACCTGACGCTCGGGCACCGAATCCTTGTTGGAGCTGACGTAGACCGTGCCGGTGTGCTCGTTCACCGCCAGCAGGCCGTCGATGGGCCAGTTGCCTTCGCTCACCGCGTGCTTGAGCTTGCCATCGAGCCCGTAGAGGTAAAGGTGGTGATGACCGCTGCGCTCGCTACCCCACAAGAAGCTCTTGCCGTCCTTGAGAAAGGTGAGGTCGTCGTTGAGGTTGATCCACGTGTCGCTGGTTTCGGTGAGCAGCGTGCGCTGGGCCAACGTCTTCGTATCCACCAGGCGCAATTCCAGCTGCTGCTGATTGCGCGGCATGCGCTGGTACGTGAGGTGCTTGCCGTCGGGCAGCCAGTTCACGCGCGTCAGGTAGATGTCCGGATCCTTGCCGAGATCGATCCAGCGCGGCTGGCCTCCTGTCGGCGACACCAGCCCCAGCTTCACCGCCACATTGGGCGTACCGGCGGCGGGGTAGCGCTGGTCGATCACGTCGGTGTGATCGGCATACAGCTCAGTGCGCTTGGTCACCGGCACCTTGGCTTCGTCATAGCGTTCGAAGGCAATGGCCGAATCGTCCGGCGCCCACCAGTAGCCGGTGCTGCGGTCCATTTCCTCCTGCGCAACAAACTCGGCTTCGCCGTTGTGCACGGTGCCGCCGCCATCATGCGTTAGCTGCCTGGCTTCGCCGCTGGTGAGGTCGATCACCCACAGGTTCTGGTCGCGCACATAAGAGACGTAGCGACCCTTGGGCGAGATCTTCGGATCGATCACGTTGTCGCCCACATCCAGCTGCTTGGGTGCGGCATTGGGCTTGGCCAGGGAATAGACGTAGAGCTTGCCGTTGATGGGAAACAACAGCTGCTTGCCATCCGGCGACCACTGGTAGCTGACGATGCCATGCAGGCCGGCGGTGCGTTCACGCTCGCGCCGTGCTTTTTCTGCATCAGAGAGCTGCTCGCCGTTGGGCTCGAGTTTTTTCGAGTCCACTAACAGGCGCGTCTTGTTGTCCTTGAGCTGGTACTCCCACAGATCCAGCTGGAACTGGTCGTCGGGCCGTGCCTTCAGGAAGGTGACGCGGCTGCCGTCCGGCGAAATCTGCAGGCCGCGCGGTGCGGGCCCGGCCAGACTGCCACCATCGAAGATGCGTTCAATCGTGAGTTTTTCGGCCATAGTCGGCAGGGCCACCATCATCAGGGCGGCAAAAAAAAGGGCGCGCATGGGTACTTCCTTGGGCGACGCGTCGTACTACGCAAGAACAAGCGGCGATTAAAACGCGTTGAGCCCGGGGAAACCAGCGGTTTTTCAGGAAATTCGTGAAGGCCCCAGAGACACGCTGCTTCACGGTCGGCAGCGTTGCCACTCGAGAGGTAGTGCTTCTCCTATCCGTCATCCCTGCGAAAGCAGGGATCCAGTGCCTTTGCTCGACGCCCTAAAGTCGCTGGATCCCTGCTTTCGCAGGGATGACGAGCAGAGCTCGCAGACGTCCTATCGCTCCTTGTTTCCCTGCCCAAAGAGCACCTTGCGGGCTTCTTCGTCCGTGGTGAGGTCAAATTTGCCCTTGATCTCATCACCCAGCGCATAGGCTCGCTTCGTTGCGGGGCGTTCGCGAATGGCCTCGAACCATCGCTTCAGATGTGGGAAATCCTCCAGCGTCATGCCCTGGTTTTCGTAAGGCACGATCCACGGATAGGCAGCCATGTCGGCGATTGTGTACTCCTTGCCGGCGATGAAGGCCCGACCCTCCAATCGCTTGTCCAGCACGCCGTAGAGGCGCCGCGTCTCGTTGACGTAGCGATCGATGGCGTAAGGGATTTTCTCGGGTGCGTAGCGGTTGAAGTGATGGTTCTGGCCCAACATCGGGCCCAGTCCGCCCACCTGCCAGTACACCCATTCCAGCACCTGGTACTTGGCACGCACATCGCCAGGCAGGAAGCGCCCGCTCTTCTCGGCGAGATACTGCAGGATCGCGCCGGACTCAAACACGCTGATGGGTTCACCACCATCGGCCGGCGTGGTGTCCACGATGGCCGGCATCCGATTGTTGGGAGAAATGGCCAGGAAACCGGGTTCGAACTGGTCGCCCCTGCCGATATTCACCGGCTTGATGGCGTAGGGCAGCCCGGTTTCCTCCAGAAACAAGGTGATCTTGTGGCCGTTGGGCGTGGGCCAGTAGTACAGCTCTATCATGGGCGTTCCTTGGAGGCGGCAATGACTCCATGTTCGGGCCGGCCGAAAAGGATTCAAGCGGACGCGACCGTCAACCTCGACCCCATCCTCGCGTTCCCTGCACAGGCAGACTCAACGGAGAAAAGGCTCATGACTCGCTCTTCACGTTTCGCCGTACTCGCGCTTGGCCTGATGCTCGCCGGCGGCGCGCTTGCCCAATCGCAGACCACTCCCGCCCCCACCACCGGCGCCCCGGGCCCCATGCTCCATCCCATGCATGCGCCTGATCCGCAGCAGCAACTGCAGCACATGACCAAGCAGCTGCAGTTGACCTCGGACCAGCAAGCGAAGATCGGCCCGATCCTCCAGCAGCGCGCGCAACAGATGCAGGCACTGCGCGCCGACAACAGCCTCCAGCCGGCTGATCGCAAAGCCAAAGCCATGTCGCTGATGCAGGACACCACCCAGCAGATCGACGCCGTGCTCACGCCCGCTCAGCGTGACCAGTGGAAGGCCATGCGTGAGAGGGCGATGGAGCGCGCGCAGGAGAATCGGGAGCAGAAAGTGCCTTCATCGTCGAGCAGTAGCAGCAAGTAAACCCCGCTTCAGTCTTCCATGCCGTCATCTTTGTGTTTGCAGAGATGACGGCATCGATGCGTGTCACTTCGACAGGCCATCCCGTATCCTGCGGCATTCCCCGCATGAAACACGGATGGAGCATCCATGACCCGCGTCGTCGTTGTCGGCAGCATCAATATGGACCTGGTGACGCTGGCACCGCGCTTCGCATCGCCGGGCGAAACCATTCTTGGCGATCGCTTCCTCACCGTGCACGGTGGCAAAGGAGCCAACCAGGCCGTGGCAGCGGCACGACTCGGCGCGGAGGTGGCGCTGATCGGCGCCGTAGGCGACGACGCCTTTGGCACACAGCTACACGATGGGCTTGCCCACGAAGGCGTCTCGCTCGAACACGTAGCGCGCATTGCCAACAGTGGCAGCGGCACCGCGTCGATCACGGTAGCGGAAGGCGAGAACCACATCATCGTCGTGCCCGGTGCCAACGCACTCGTGACGCCGGCGCAGATTGAACGCGCCCAGTCCATCGTCGCCAGCGCCGATGCCGTTCTTGTGCAAATGGAAATTCCACTTGAATCCGTCGAAGCCACGCTTCGACTCGGCCAGCGCCTGGGCAAGCCGGTGATCCTCAATCCAGCACCTGCGCAGCCGCTGCCGATGGAATGGTTGAAGCTGGCCCGCTACCTCACGCCCAACCAGCACGAACTGGCGATCCTCCTGGGTGCCGATGCCTCAGAGGATTTCCGCGCGCTGATGCAACGCGCCCCCGCGCCGGTCGTGCTGACGCGCGGTGGAGATGGTGCCTGGTATCGCGACGGCGGCGAACCCGCGCATCAGCCGGGTTTCAAGGTTGATGTGGTCGACACCACGGGTGCTGGCGATACGTTCAATGCAGCGCTTGCGGTGTTTCTGCATGAAGGCCTGCCCACGGCCGTGCGCAAAGCCTGCGCCGCCGCCGCGCTGTCAGTGACGCGACTGGGGGCGCAGGGTGGCATGCCGACTCGCACTGACCTTGACGCGTTCCTTTGACTACGGCTTATCACCTGTAGGAGCGCACTTGTGCGCGACAAGCCTACGGCGCAGCGACGATGGAACACGGAACTCAGCGACCGCCGACCGACGGCGCGATATGCGCGCTGCGGTCGCGCACAAGTGCGCTCCTACCGTCGGACAAGACGGTCAGTCAGATGGCCCCGGCGCAATCACTTCACGCTGCCCATTAATGCCCATGGGCGACACCAACCCCGCCGCTTCCATCGCTTCGACCAGTCGTGCGGCGCGGTTGTAGCCGATGCGGAACTGGCGCTGCACGAACGAGATGGATGCGCGGCGTGAACGCAGCACAAATGCTGCAGCTTCGTCGTAAAGCGGATCGAGTTCGGCGTCTGCACCTTCTTCCCCGAACAGTTCACCGGAACCTTCGCTCGGCGGACCGGCGAGAATTTCGTCCTTGTAATCGGGTTCACCGTACAACTTCAGATGCGCGACGATGCGGTGCACTTCCTCGTCGGCAACGAAGGCGCCGTGGATGCGTTGTGGATAACCCGTGCCTGGCGGCAGGAACAGCATGTCGCCCTGACCAAGCAGGCTTTCCGCGCCCATCTGGTCGAGAATGGTGCGCGAGTCGATCTTCGATGACACCTGGAACGCGACGCGCGTGGGGATGTTGGCCTTGATGAGGCCGGTGATCACGTCCACCGACGGGCGCTGCGTGGCGAGGATGAGATGGATGCCTGCTGCTCGGGCCTTCTGCGCGAGGCGTGCGATCAGCTCTTCGATCTTCTTGCCGGCGACCATCATCAAGTCGGCCAGCTCATCGATCACCACCACGATCATCGGCAAGGTGTCGAGCGTCTCGGGCACCTCCGGGTGCGCGGGAAACGGGTTCAGCAACGGACGGCCCGCTGCCCTCGCCTCGCGGACCTTCTGGTTGAAGCCAGCGAGGTTACGCACGCGCAGGTCCGACATAAGGCGATAGCGGTTCTCCATTTCGCCCACGCACCAGGCAAGCGCATTGGCAGCGAGTTTCATGTCGGTAACAACCGGCGCGAGCAGATGCGGAATGCCCTCGTAGACCGAGAGTTCCAGCATCTTCGGGTCGATCATGATCATGCGCACGTCGTCGGGCGTGGCCTTGTACAGCATCGACAGGATCATCGCGTTCACCGCGACGGACTTGCCCGAACCGGTGGTGCCGGCGACCAGCATGTGTGGCGCCTTGGCGAGATCGGTCACCAGCGGCTCACCGGTGATGCCTTTGCCCATCGCCAGGGTAAGCAGTGAATCGGAATGACGATAGGCCGGCGAATCCAGGATCTCCGACAGCGCAATCATCTGGCGCTGTTCGTTGGGCAACTCCAGACCCATGCAGGTTTTGCCGGGAATGGTCTCGACCACGCGAACGGAAGTTCTTCCCAGGCCGCGCGCCAGATCCTTCATCAACGCGACGATCTGGTTGCCGCGCACGCCCACCGCGGGTTCCACTTCAAAACGCGTAATGACCGGACCGGCCGATGCGCCAACGACGGTGACAGGTACCTTGAACTCGCGCAGGCGTTGTTCGATCAACTCGCTGGTTTCTGCGAGCTGGTTTTCGTCGACGGCGGTGAGTTCCACGCGTGGTGGCGCAAGCAGCGATAGCGGCGGCAACGCCACCGTTGAGCGGGCACGGGGTGCGGGCGCCGCGCGAGGTTCATGCTCGACGGCCGTTTCCGCAAGCGCGTCATCATTCGCTGCCAGGCGACGTGCAGGTGCCACCGAAGTCGGAGAGGGTGCAAACGCGGGCAGCTCGGGCTCAACATCCGTGGTTAGTTCTACCGCGTAATGGTCCTCGGTTGCGTCGGCATCCACAGGTGCCGGCGCCACCGGTGTCGTCAGCATCAGGTCCTCGATGACATCGGGATGCGGCGACACCGGCAACGGAGCGGCCGCCACCGACACGGCTTCCATCGTGGCCGCAACGACCGTCGCTGGTGCTGCCATCTTTGCGGGTGCACTCGCGGTTACCACGGGCGCAGCTCGCGGCGTTGAAACGTTGGCGGCTGGCATCGACTGGCGAGCGTGCCTTGGCAACAACCACGGCTCGCGAATCACCTTCTCATGCGTTGCCGCGTGTTTGACCCGCGACATCATCGGTGCCGATCGTGCAGGAGCAGGTGATTCCGCCGCCGAAGTTGGCGCCTCGGTTGGTGCCGGACGGACGGAAACAGGACGCTGCGTCGTTTGCGTGGTACGACGCGCTTTCGGTGCGGTGCGGTCGGTGCGGCGTACTGCACCCCGTGCGCGACGCGGGCGCTGCGGCTTGCCACGACGAGTCGCGATGGCTTCTACGATGTGCTGCAACAGCGCGGCAAGTCGATCCACCGCCGAAGAAACTGCCTTGAACAGCATCGGCCACCCGAGCCCCAGGTACCACGGCAGGGCGGCGGCAAACACCGCCAACATGACGAGCGTGCTGATCGGGCCACCAAAGAAGCCCGCGAACGCGCGCGAAAGAGCACGGCATACCACGCCTCCCACTTGCGCGTCGTCGGTGTAGTGGTCGATCACCAGGCCTTCCAGCGTGGCGCTGGCCACCAGCACCAATGCAGCACCCAACCAGAACCGTATGGTTCCGTGCCCGCCTGAGGTCAGGGCGCGACGCGTGAGCAGGCTCCTGCCAGCACGCCAGAGCAAGGGGATAAGCCAGAGGGTGGACAGCCCGAAGCCGCCAAAGAGGAAAGTGAGCATGCCTGAGTGTTCGATACTGCCGCGTGCAAACTCAGCATGTTAGCGCCAATGCATGATGAGCGTCAGCAGATAATGCCGTAACGGACTGTAATGTATGGCAACTGCGGCCTATTTGCCGATGCAGAACGAGCTGAAGATCGCCCCAAGCAAGTCATCGCTGGTGTAGGTGCCTGTGATTTCGCCAAGCGCTTGCTGTGCCTGGCGCAACTCCTCGGCGGCGAGCTCGCCGGCACGGGTGATGCGTAACACCTGGTCGGCACATGCCAGGTGCGTTTCGACCTGCTCAAGTGCGAGGACGTGGCGACGCCGCGCGCTGAACGCACCTTCGCCACTCCCGGCACCCGCCAGCTGCTTGAGGTGATCACGCAGAGCATCCAGACCTACACCGGTTTTTGCGGAGGCCCACACCCAGATCGCTTCGGTACGAACCTCGTAGCGGGGCGCATGGCTGTCCAGGTCGATCTTGTTGATAAGCACGATGCGTTCGACGCTTGGGGGCAGATCGGCAAGCAAGGCTAGATCGTGCGCGGCGTGTTCTGCATCGCTGACCAACAAGGCAACGTCCGCGCGCGCAAGCTCGCCGTGCGCGCGGCGCACACCTTCGCGCTCCACGGGATCATTGGTTTCGCGCAGACCCGCGGTATCGGCCAGTTCAAGCGCGATGCCATCGAGGTTCAGTGATTCACGCAACACGTCGCGCGTGGTGCCGGCGATGTCGGTAACGATGGCGCGATCGGCACCGGCCAGTGCATTCAGCAGACTGGATTTGCCCGCATTCGGGCGTCCAATGATCGCCACCCGCAAACCATCGTTGAGGCGCACGCCGCGCTGGGCTTCGCGCAGCAACGCGGCCACGTGTAAACGCAATGCATCGAGCTGCTGCATGATCGCCGGGTCGGCGAGAAAGTCGATTTCTTCCTCGGGAAAGTCGATGGCGGCTTCGATATGCACACGCAGGGCAATCAAGGCCTGCAGCACGTCATGCACTTTGTGCGAGAACACGCCTTCCATCGAGCGTAGCGCGGCGCGGGCGCCGGCCTGCGAACGCGCGGCGATCAGATCAGCGACGGCTTCGGCTTGCGCCAGATCCAGTTTGCCGTTGAGAAAGGCCCGTTCGGTGAATTCGCCAGGCCGTGCCAACCGTGCGCCCATCGCACATACGCGACGTAGCAAGGTATCGAGCAGCACAGGGCTGCCATGGCCTTGCAGTTCCAACACATGTTCGCCGGTGTACGAGGCGGGAGCAGGGAAGTAGAGCAGCAGACCACGATCGATCAGCTCACCATCGCGTTCGCGGAAGGCGGTGAAGTGGGCGCGGCGCGGGTCGGGGTCGCGACCGAGCAATTCGCAGGCAATGCCAGGTACGGCAGGGCCGGATACGCGCAACACTCCGACACCGGCGGCGCCGGGAGCGCTGGCAATTGCGGCGATGGTGTCGGTGTGGGTCATGGGCGAATTATGCGGGTTGGATGTCGAATCTAGGAAACGCTGGACAAGGCCTCTACGTCATCCCTACGAAAGCAGGGATCCAGTGCCTTTGCAGCGCGCAGCACGAAGGAAAGACGCTGGATCCCTGCTTTTGCAGGGATGACGGCATCGATGCTTAGATGAGGTACCCCTTAAAGAAAAAGGCCGCATCAGCGGCCTTTTTCTCGCATTGGCCTGATGGCTCAGGCCGCCTTGGCTTTCTCTTCCGCGCGATCGACGCTGCGCGTGATCAGCCACTGCTGGGTCAGGCTGGTGATGCCGTTCACCACCCAGTACAGCACCAGGCCGGCCGGGAAGAACAGGAACATGAAGCCGAAGATCACCGGCATCACCTTCATCATCTTCTGCTGTGCCGGGTCCATGCCAGCCGCCGTTGGCGTCAGCCACTGGGTGGCCATCATCACCAGGATGTAGATCACCGGCAGCACGAAGAACGGATCGGGCGCGGAAAGGTCATGAATCCAGCCGAAGAACGGCGCATGACGCAGCTCCACGCTCTCCATCAACACGCGGTACAGGCCAAAGAACACCGGCATGGTGATAAGGATAGGCAGGCAGCCCGACATCGGGTTGACCTTCTCCTTCTTGTACAGCTCCATCATGGCCTGCTGCATCTTCATCTTGTCGTCGCCGTAACGCTCCTTGAGAGCGGTCACGCGCGGCTGCAGCTTGCGCATCTTGGCGCCGGAACGGAATTGCGCGGCGGTGAGCTTCCACAGCACCGCCTTCAGGCCAAGCACCAGCAGGATGATGGCGATACCCCAGTTGCCACTGATGGCGTGCAACTGCGACAGCAACCAGTGCAGCGGCTGCGCCACGACGGTAAGCCAGCCGTAGTTGGTGGTGAGGTCGAGACCCGGCGCCACCTGGTCCAGCGTGCCCTGCAGCTTCGGCCCGATATAGAGGCGCGAAGCCGTGGTCAGGCTCTGGCCCGGAGCGACGTTGAGCGACGGACCCACCGCACGGATCAGGTACACCGGCTGCGCGGTGTCGGGGTTGATCACGCTGGTGCTGAAGGTGTTGGGTTCCTGCGCGTACGGAATCCACGCGACAAAGAAGTAATGCTGCAGCATCGACACCCAGCCACCGGTGATGGTGTGAGTGATCGGCTTCTTGGCGAAGTCCGCGAAGGACAGCGTGGACATCTTGTCTTCCGGGCTGAACCAGGCGGCACCATAGAAGCTATGCGAAGCCGGGTCGCTGAAGTTCTGCCACCAGCTACGCTGCTGAGCCGGAGCCACGCGCTGCAACTGCTGGTAGGCGTTGCCCTGCCATGCCGCGCTGCCGCCGTTCTCGATCTTTTGATTCACGGTCACCACGTAACCGCCGCGCTTGAGCGAGAAGGTCTTGGTGACCTTGAGGCCCGCGGCGTCCTGCCAGGTCAGGTCGACCTTCAGTTCGTCCTGGCCCTCAACGAGCGCGTAGCTGGTCTGCGCAGCCTGGAACACGGCGCGGTGGTCGGGCGCTTCGCCCTGATTGCTCACCAGGCCGCTTTGCGCAATGAAGAACTGTGCACTCTCGTCATCGAGCAGACGCACCGGCGGCGGCTCCGGATTGTTCCGGGTGCGCGGCACGGTCGGGAAGTGCAGCAGTTCCGAGCGCACCACGCTGCCACCGCACGTATCGATGGTGAGGCGCAGCGTGTCCGTGGTCAGCGTGATCAGCTGAGCGGATGCTTCTTTGACGGTGCCGGGCACCGCAGCCGGCGCGGCGGTGCCGCTGGCCCCCGGTACGCTACCGTCAGCGCTTGCAGGCGTGCCGGCAGTGGACGCAGCAGCCGTAGCGGCCGGCGGTTGCGGGCCGTAATCCTTCTCCCAGGCCATGAACAGCATGTAGGCCACAGCCAGTAGGGCGAAGATGAGGAACGTGCGCGTTTGATTCATCGCGGAGCAGATCCGGTGGATGCCGCGACACCGGGCCGCGGAAGAGGGTGGAAAAAGGTCAACGCACGATTGTGCCGGCCGGGTCGTCCGGCTTCAATGCGGCATCGACTTTCACAGAACGCAGTTTCTTCCACAGCAGCTGCAATTCGGCGAGCAGCTCGGGGCCGGGCAGGCCGCAAGCTTGCTCGCGCGCCATCACCATGAGGTCGACGGGCGGAAGCTCAAGTCGGGCACGCCGGAAAGATTCGCGCACCAGGCGCTTGATGCGGTTGCGATCGACCGCGCGCTTGGAAACGCGCTTGGAAATAGCCAACCCAAGGCGCGGGTGGCCGAGCTCGTTGACCCGATAGCGCACAGAAAAACAGCGGCCGCCGAAGCGGCCGCTGGCTTGTCGCAGAGCAGCAAAATCACCAGCGCGGCGGAGCCGCGCCTCGCGCGGCAGGCCGGCGGCACGCATCAAGGCGCGCCGCTTACGGGATCAGGCGCTTACGGCCCTTGGCGCGGCGGGCGTTGAGGATCTTGCGACCATCGGCCGTGGCCATACGAGCACGGAAGCCGTGGGTGCGGGCACGCTTGAGCTTGCTGGGCTGGAAGGTCCGCTTGGACATGGCTTCCTCCAAAGTAAGTTGATAAAAAGGTTGGAAATTATGCGGGGCAAAGAATGGCCCTGTCAAATCGGCGTATTTTCGGGGTTGACAAAGGCTGTTGACTACCTGTGGATATCCGTGTGGATATCTATGCCAAAAAGGGGGCGCCGTGCTGCTAGACTTTCCGGTCCACCCCGCGCGAAAGCGCTCCTTTCTGTGGTTGAAGAATTCCCATGAGTGACCTGTGGCGGCGCTGTCTCGAGCGTCTCGAGGGCGAATTGAACGCCGAAGACCTGCATACGTGGCTGATGCCGCTGCAGGCACGCGACGACACCCATGGCCTGCAGTTGTTTGCGCCTAATCCGTACACCCTGGATACCGTCCGCGAGCGCTATCTGGCGCGTATCGAGACGGTGATCAGCCAGTTGACCGGCCATGAGCTGACCGTGAAGCTCGAGGTCGGCTCCAGTTCGCCGCGGGCCACGCCCACCGGCAAGCCGGCTGCGCCCGCTCCAGCGGCCCCCGCCAAGGCGGTGCACGCAGTGGCCGAAGCCCCTGCGCCCAGCTTTACCCACAACCTGGACCCGCATTACACCTTCGAGACGTTTGTCGAGGGCAAGTCCAACCAGTTGGGCAAGGCGGCGGCTATGCAGGTGGCGATGAACCCCGGCCGCGCCTACAACCCGCTGTTGCTGTACGGCGGCACCGGTCTGGGCAAAACGCACTTGATGCATGCCACCGGCAACCTGATGCGTGAGCGCAATCCGGACTTCAAGGTGCTGTACCTGCGTTCCGAGCAGTTTGTCGGCTCGATGATCGAGGCCCTGCGCACCAAGAGCATGGACGAGTTCAAGCGTCGCTTCCGCTCGGTGGATGCGCTGCTGATCGACGACATCCAGTTCTTTGCCGGCAAGGACACCACGCAGGAAGAGTTTTTCCACACCTTCAACGCGCTGTTCGAATCGAAGCAACAGATCATCCTCACCTGCGATCGTTATCCGAAGGAAGTGGACAAGCTCGAGCCGCGCCTGAAGTCCCGACTGGGTTGGGGCCTGTCGGTAGCGATCGAGCCACCGGACTTCGAGACGCGCGCGGCGATCCTGCTTTCCAAGGCTCACGACAAGGGCGTGGCGGTAGGGGAGAACGTGGCGATGCTGCTGGCCAAGCGCATCCGCTCCAACGTGCGCGATCTGGAAGGTGCGCTCAATACGCTGGCTGCGCGCGCCAACTTCTACGGTAAGCCCATCACCATCGATTTTGCCGAGGAGACCCTGCGCGACCTGCTGGCCACGCACGCCCAGGCAGTGACGGTGCCCAACATCCAGAAGACGGTCGCCGACTACTACCAGGTGCGCCTGCAGGATCTGCTGTCCAAGCGTCGCGTGCGTTCGTTGGCACGCCCGCGCCAGTTCGCCATGGCGCTGTCCAAGGAGCTCACCGAACACAGCCTGCCGGAAATCGGCGAAGCGTTCGGCGGTCGCGACCATACAACGGTGCTGCACGCCTGCCGCACCATCAAGAAGCATTGCGAGACCGACACACGCATGCGTCAGGATTGGGAACAGCTCATCCGCATCCTGACCGGCTAAAAGCGGTGGGGCTGTGCACTGATTGCTTGAAAAGTACTGTGGCAACCTGTGGATAATAGGTGGACGATTTGGATGGCTAAGTTATCCACAATTGGCCCACAGTCATCCGGCCCTTTGGAACACAAGGTGAGAATCGCGTAATACATTGATTCTCATGGAAAATTTCGATTTTCTGAGTTATCCACGCCACCTACCACTACTACAGAACTTCTTTTAAAAACAGAAAAGCAGGATTGGGGAAGCGCATATATGCAATTCAGCATTCAACGAGAAGCTCTGCTCAAACCGCTCCAGCAGGTCGTGGGCGTGGTCGAACGACGCCAGACGCTACCGGTGCTAGCCAACCTGCTGGTGAAGGTCGCCGACGGCAAAGTGTCGATGACCGGCACCGATTTGGAAGTGGAAATGATTGCCACCACCCCAGCCGACAAGCTGGTGGACGGTGAAATCACCATTCCTGCGCGCAAATGGTTCGACATCGTGCGCGCACTACCAGATGGCGCCCAGATCGAGCTGAAGCTCAACGGCGATCGTATTGCGATGAATGCAGGGCGTAGCCGGTTCACGCTGGCCACACTGCCCGCTACCGAGTTCCCGACGATCGATGAAATAGAGCTGGTTGAGCGGGTAACGCTGCCGGAAGAAGTGCTGCGCGATCTCATGGAGCGCACGGCCTTCGCTATGGCCAATCAGGACGTGCGTTACTACTTGAACGGCATGCTGCTGGATCTCCAGGAGCACACGCTGCGCTGCGTAGCGACCGACGGCCATCGTCTGGCACTCAAGGAAACCAAGCTCGAGAGCAAAGTTTCCACGCGTCGCCAGATCATCATTCCGCGCAAGGGCGTGAACGAGCTGATCGGTTTGTTCGAGGCAGGTGATGGCGAGATCGAGCTGGAGTTCGGTCGTAACCATCTGCGCGTCCGTCGCGGCGATGTGGTGTTCACGTCGAAGCTGATCGACGGTCGTTTCCCGGATTACGAAGCGGTGATCCCGCTGGGTGCCGACAAGCACGCCACGCTCGATCGCGAAGTGCTGCGCGGTGCGCTGCAGCGTGCGGCGATTCTTTCCAACGAGAAGTACCGCGGCGTGAAGCTGGAACTGTCGCCGGGCAAGCTGCGCATCGTGGCGCACAATCCCGAGCAGGAAGAGGCCGTCGAAGAGGTCGAAGCCGATACGCCGGTTTCGGATCTCGCCGTGGGCTTCAACGTCGGTTATTTGCTTGATGCACTGGCCGCGCTGCGCGGCGAGCGTGCTCGTTTGAACCTGCGCGACGCACAGTCCAGCTGCCTGGTGCAGGAAGACGACAACGATCAGGCCCGCCACGTGATCATGCCGTTGCGCCTCTGATGTCAGTTCATCGTTTGCCGAAGCAGGGCAAGCCACAGTCGAACGCCGGAGCCGTCGCAAGACGCTCCGGCGTTCTTGCTTACGGAGTTGGCTGAAATGTGGCTGGAGAGCCTGCGTATTCGAGGGTTGCGCTGCCTGGGCGACGTCTCAGTGCCGTTGTCGCCGGGAGTTACCGTGATTGCCGGCCCCAATGGGGCAGGGAAGACGAGCTTGCTCGAGGCTGCTTTCTTACTGTCCCATGCCCGGTCTTTCCGAGCCGGCGCAAAAGACGCCTTGCTTCAGCGAGGGGCAGATGCCCTGGCTGTGTTTTCCGAGTTGCGCCATGCGGACGGCCGAAGCAGGCGGCTGGGCCTGGGAAAGCAGGGCGCTCGCTGGGAAGCTCGCATGGATGGCGAGGTGGTGACGCTTAGCGAGTTAGTGGGGGAGTGCGCGGTTGTTTGCTTTGAGCCCGGCTCACATGCCTTGATCGCAGGAGGTGCCGAAGAGCGACGTCGCTACCTGGATTGGGGCGTGTTCCACGTGGAACACGAGTTCATCCTGGCTTGGCGTCGGTATCAGCGGGCGTTGAAACAGCGAAATAGCCTCCTTCGCGCCTCCTCGGCGGTTCCAGAGGCGCAATTTCTTCCCTGGGAGGCGGAACTAGCCGCCACCGCTACCGTTATCGACAACCTGCGCCAGATTTACTTGGCGGCTCTTCGCCCCCATATAGAAACAACCATGACTGGCCTCCTGCCCGAGCTGGGAGCGGTCGAGTTGCGTTATCGGAGAGGTTGGTCGGAGGAGGCTTCATTGGGTGAGCTTCTCGCTACCCAGCGCGGGCGGGACCTCGCCCGCGGCCACACCACTATCGGCTCTCATCGGGCGGATTGGTCCATAGCCTTCGAGCATGCACCGCTACGCGAGCATCTCTCCCGAGGACAGGAAAAGCTGACCGCATTGGGCTGCATGCTCGCCCAGGCCGCTCTGTATGCCGAGCGACGGGGCGAGTGGCCGGTGGTCTGTCTGGACGACCTGGCCTCGGAGCTGGACAAGGCTCACCAGGCCTCTGTCGTGAGCCAGCTGAGGGTAGTTGGAGCGCAGGTGCTGGTCACCGGCACCGAGGTTCCCGAGGCCCTGCAGGATGGCCCGACCCATGTGTTCCACGTGGAACAAGGCCATCTCAACCCCCTGCTATAATCATCGATTATGTCCCCATCCGGCCCTGCAAGGCGCCGAACCGGGTGGGAAAAGGCGCCAGGAATCGGTCACCGAATGAACGATACAACCTACGACTCGAGCAACATTAAGGTTCTGAAGGGCCTGGAAGCGGTGCGCAAGCGCCCCGGCATGTACATCGGCGATACCGATGACGGCACCGGCCTTCACCACATGGTGTTCGAAGTCGTCGACAACTCGATCGACGAAGCGCTAGCCGGCTACTGCGACCACGTCACCGTCACCATCCTGGAGGACGGTTCCGTCAGCGTGACCGACAACGGCCGCGGCATCCCGGTGGACATACATCCGGAAGAGGGCCGTTCCACCGCCGAAGTCGTCATGACCGTCCTGCACGCTGGCGGCAAGTTCGACGCCAACTCGTACAAGGTCTCCGGCGGCCTCCACGGCGTGGGCGTGTCCGTAGTGAATGCGCTCAGCTCGCACCTGTGGCTGACCATCTACCGCGACGGCAAGGAGTACCAGCAGGAATACGCCCTGGGCGAGCCGCAGTACCCCGTGAAGGAAGTTGGCCCGGCGACCAGCAAGACCGGCACTACCGTGCGGTTCCTGCCAAGCACGGGCACCTTCTCCAACATCGAATTTCACTACGACATCCTGGCCAAGCGCCTGCGCGAGCTGGCCTTCCTCAATTCGGGCGTCACCATCGACCTGAAGGATGAGCGTGGGGAAGGGCGTAGCGACCGCTTTGCCTACGAAGGCGGCATCAAATCGTTCGTGCAGCACCTGGCGCAGCTCAAGACCTCGCTGCACCCCAACGTGATCAGCCTGAGCGCGATGCAGGAAGGGATCTCGGTGGAGCTGGCGATGCAGTGGACCGACGCCTACCAAGAGACGATGTACTGCTTCACCAACAACATCCCGCAGCGCGACGGCGGTACCCACCTCACCGGTTTCCGCGCTGCGCTGACCCGTACGTTGCAGGGCTACATCGAGAAGGAAGGTCTGGCTAAGAACGCCAAGGTCGCTCTGTCCGGTGACGATATGCGCGAAGGCCTGATCGCGGTGCTGTCGGTGAAGGTGCCGGATCCGAAGTTCTCCTCGCAAACCAAGGACAAGCTCGTTTCCTCCGAGGTGAAAACCGCGGTGGAGCAGGCCGTCAACGAGAAGCTGGGTGAATTCCTGCTGGAACACCCGAACGAAGCCAAAGCCATCGCCTCCAAGGTGGTCGACGCCGCTCGTGCCCGCGAAGCCGCCCGCAAGGCCCGCGAGATGACCCGCCGCAAGGGCGCGCTGGATATCGCCGGCTTGCCGGGCAAACTGGCCGATTGCCAGGAAAAGGATCCCGCGCTGTGCGAACTGTTCCTGGTCGAGGGTGACTCCGCAGGTGGTTCGGCCAAGCAGGGCCGCAACCGCAAGACCCAGGCCGTGCTCCCGTTGAAGGGCAAGATCCTCAACGTGGAGAAGGCTCGCTTCGACAAAATGCTTGCCTCTGCCGAAGTCGGCACGCTGATCACCGCGCTTGGCACGGGCATCGGCAAGGAGGAGTACAACCCGGATAAGCTGCGCTACCACCGCATCGTCATCATGACCGACGCGGACGTGGACGGCTCGCACATCCGCACGCTGCTGCTGACGTTCTTCTACCGCCAGATGCCCGAACTGATCGAGCGTGGCCACGTCTACATTGGCCTGCCGCCGCTCTACAAGATCAAGCAGGGCAAGACCGAGATGTACCTGAAGGACGATGCGGCGCTCAACGGCTACCTCGTCAACAGCGCGGTCGATGGCGCTGGGCTCCAGCCCTCGGCCGATGCACCGGCGATTTCCGGTGAACCGCTCGAGAAGCTGTTACGCGATTACCAGACCGCGCTCGATCAGATCGAACGCCTCGGTCATCGCTTCGACGCCACTGTGCTCACTGCACTGCTCGAACATGCGCCGCTGGACCCGGTTTTGTGGACTGACAGCGCTGCCATGCAGGGATGGATGAATGGCGTGGAATCGCGCCTTGCGGCGAAAGGCCTGGGCAAGCCCCGCTATCGCCTCGCGCTGCGTCCGGCTGAAGGCGAGCAGCCGGCAGCCATCGAAGTGGTGCGTGAGCAGCACGGCCTGAGTCACACCTGGCTGCTGCCGCAGACGTTCTTCGGCAGCGCGGAGTTCCGTCCGATCCTGCAGATGAGCCAGCAGCTCGCCGGCCTGGTCCAGGCGGATGCCGTGGTTCGCCGTGGCAACGGCTCGCGTGGTGTACAGAGCTTTGCCGAAGCACGCCACTGGTTGCTGGAAGAGGGCAAGAAGGGCCGCATGATCCAGCGCTTCAAGGGTCTTGGTGAAATGAACCCGGAGCAGCTGTGGGAGACTACGGTTAATCCGGAAACCCGCCGCATGCTGCAGGTGGGCATCGAAGACGCTTTCGCGGCGGACCAGATGTTCTCCATGCTGATGGGCGAAGCCGTGGAGCCGCGACGCGATTTCATTGAAGCCAACGCGCTCAAGGTCGCCAATCTGGATATCTGATGCGCAGGCCGATGCGGTGCACCCGAACAACGGTGCATCGCCATCGGCCTCTTCTTTGACATCACGTACTAACGCGTTAATACGATGGTTTAAGTCGAAAAAAACTCTGCCGATAAGGGCTTTCCAAGGCCAGAAAGTCACGGATGGCACGGCCCTTCCGCTTGAAAATCACGTCCAGTCGCTGGCGTATGGCTCAACTTATTGATTCTTAACAATCTTTCTTGTGGCACTGCGACTTGTTATCTGCCGCCGAGTCAGGTTACGCTCAGCGATCCCCCGCGTATCCAACGCGTGAATACCTACACCCGAGGACTGCCATGAAGCGTGTTCCACTGATCAAGATGCTTGCCGGTACGGCGCTGGCCCTGGCCGTGGTGAGCACCCCGGTCATTGCGGGTAGCTCTTCCAAGGACAAGAAGGAAGCGCTTTATCCGAACGCGACGCGCCAGGAACCGAAGCTGGACCTGACCAGTGAGAAGGATCAGAAGGCCATCAACGACGGCCTCGACGCAGTCAACAACCAGGACAAGGCCAAGGCCGAGCAGATCCTCCAGCCGATCGCCGACAGCAGCAAGAGCAAGTACGCCCAGGCGCTGGCTCTGCAAGGTCTGGCCAACGTGCACTACAACGACGGCGACGTGAAGGGCGCCATCGATCTGCTCAAGAAAGCGCTCGACAACGGCGTGATGCCGAATGACACCTACTTCCAGCTCCAGTACATGCTCGCCCAGTTCTACCTGGCCAATGAGCAGTACCAGTTGAGCGTCGACACCGTCGAAAAGTGGCGTGCCGAAGGCAAGAAGGAAACTGCTGATTCGTACGCGCTGGAAGGCAACGCCTACTACCGCCTCGAGAAGTACCCGGAAGCGATTGCTGCCATCAAGAAGGCGCAGTCGATGACCGACAAGCCGAGCGACAGCTGGAACCAGATCCTGATGGCCTCCTACTCGGAGACTGGCCAGAGTGACCAGGCTGCCCAGATGGCACAGCAGCAGCTCGCCGCCAACCCGAACGATGCGAATGCGCTGAACAATGCCGTGGCTGTGCTCATGCAGTCGCAGAAGTATCCGGAAGCGATCGCGCTGATGGAGAAGGCCAAGGCCGCCGGCCAGTTCAAGACCGAAAAAGATTACGTCAACCTCGCCAAGCTCTACCTGATCACCGGTCAGAACAGTGGCGACCAGAAGGAACCGGCGAGCAAGGCTGCCGCCGTCCTGCAGGAAGGCATGAGCAAGGGCGTCGTCACTTCGACGGCTGAGAACTACCAGCTGCTCGGTGCCGCCAATTACATGTCCGACAACACCTCTGCCGCGCTCGCCGCGTACCAGAAGGCCATCCCGCTGGCCAAGGACGGCGAAGCTAACATTCGCGCCGGCCAGCTGCTGATTCAGGACAACAAGTTCACCGAGGCCAAGAGCCTCATCCAACAGGGCATCGACAAGGGCGTGCAGCATAAGGGCACCGCCTATATGTTGCTGGCCGAAGCAAATCGTGGCCTGAAGGACAAGCCGGGCACGATCGCAGCCATGGAAAAGGCGGCACAGGATCCCGAAACCGCAGCCAAGGCGAAGGCCTGGTTGAAGGCCCAGGGAGCCAGCAAGTAAGCCGTGGTTTTAGCGCCTGGGAGACGCAGCCGTATGGACGTCTATCCGCTTTCCAGGTGCTATACAAACGCCATGTGCTGTTGTACCGTTGAAACCTTTCCGTGCTCGCGTCCAGTGGCAAATGTCATCCCTAGGATCGATATGTTGCCAGCTGGGGCTGTGACCACGTCTCACCGATCTATTAGCTCCAGATAGTGACAGATGGCCTCAAGTAACGAAGCAACCGGCCAAGGGCCGTTCAATTGGAGGCGTACCTGGGCGCTGGCAGTTGCCATCGCGCTGCATGCGTTCGCGTTCCTGTTGCTGGTGGCGCCTATGGCACCGCCGAAGCAGGTGCAGAAGGAAAAGGAACGCACCGTCCAGGTGAACTTCATCGAGCCGCCGCCGCCGCCCCCGCCGCCGCCGCCGCCGCCGCCGGAACCGCCGAAGCAGCCGCCGCCGAAGATCATCACGCAGGTGAAGCCGCCGCCGACACCGCCGCCGCCGGCACCGCCGCCGTCGGTGGAAGAGCGTTCGGCCAATGCCGTCGCGGCTGCGCCGCCGGCACCGCCTGCGCCGCCGGCTCCTCCTTCCGACATTGCGGCCGGTCAGGACGTCAGCTACAACAGCCGTATTCAGCCCAAGTATCCGCCGCAGGCTATTCGCCAGCGTCACGAGGGCACGGTCACGCTGATGATCCTGGTCGCGGTTGACGGAACGCCTAAGGACATCAAGGTGGAGTCGTCCAGCGGTTTCCGCGAGCTGGATCAGGCGGCGATTGAAACGGCACGCAAGTGGCGCTTCAATCCGCAGGTCAAGAACGGACAGAAGGTGGAAGCTTTCGTCCGCGTCCCGGTCAATTTCAATCTCAACCAGCTGTAACTTCGGTTACGGTTAACTAATCAGTTCACGCTTGACTTTCCAAGGGTAGCGTTATGTTCCTGCAAACTTCTCCGGCCCCTGCGGGCGGTACCACCAACGCCGAAGCCATGAAGTCGATGGGCTTCGACCATCTCATCCACAACTTCGATTTCCTTGGTTGGATCGTGTTCGTGGTGCTCACGGTGATGTCCTTCGCCTCCTGGTACTTCATCATTGCCAACGCGATTCGCAACGCCATGGTCCGCGGCCGCGCCGACAAGGTCATCAACGGTTTCTGGTCGACTGGCTCGACCCAGGACGCCATCCGCGAGCTGGAAGCCCAGCCCAAGGGCGAACCGTTCTCCAAGATCGCCCTCGACGCCGCTTCGGCCGTTGCTCACCACCAGCAGGCTTCGGCCGGCGGTGGCCGCCTCGCCGAGTCGCTCAGCCGCTCCGAGTTCATTGACCGCGCCCTGCGCCAGGCCGTTGCTCGCGAGAGCCTGCGCCTGGAAGGCGGCCTGACCCTGCTCGCCACGGTCGGTTCGTCGGCACCGTTCATCGGTCTGCTCGGTACCGTGTGGGGCATCTACCACGCCCTGATCTCGATCTCGGCCTCGGGTAACGCCTCGATGGAAGCTGTGGCCGGTCCGGTGGGTGAAGCTCTGATCATGACCGCTTTCGGTCTGTTCACCGCTATCCCGGCCGTGCTTGCCTACAACTTCTTCAACCGCTCCAACCGCCTGACCTACGCTCAGTTCGACGAGTTCGCGCACGACCTGCACGACTTCTTCGCCACGGGCGCCCGCGTCGAAGGCAAGTGAGGATCTGACCCATGGCAATGAGCACCGGAGGCAATTCCGGCGGTCCGATGTCGGAGATCAACGTTACGCCGCTCGTCGACGTGATGTTGGTGCTGCTGATCATCTTCATGATCACGGCACCGCTGATGTCCCATCGAATCACGGTCGAGTTGCCGACTGCCAATCCGAAGGTTTCGGATTCGGAGCCGGTAACGCCCATGGACTTGGCCGTGAAGCCGGATGGCACGATGTATCTTGACGACGTGGAAATCACCGCGGCGGAACTGAAGGCCAAATTCGCGGTTGCGGCGCAGCAGTCGCCGCAGCCCGAACTTCAGATCCGTGCGGACAAGACCACGGAGTACAAGAAGGTGAAGGACATCCTGGCTGCCGCTAAGGGTCAGGGCATGGTCCATGTCGGTTTCATCACGACCGGCAAGGAGTAAGAGTCATGGCATTCAGTACTGGAAGTGGTAAGGGCCCGATGGCTGACATCAACGTCACGCCGCTGGTCGACGTGATGCTGGTGTTGCTGATCATCTTCATGATCACGGCGCCGATGCTTACCCACAAAGTGAAGATCGATCTTCCGCAGCCCAATCCGAACGTCATTCAGCCTGAGAACCCGCCGGAGCCGGTTCGCCTGAAGATTGACCAGTCGGGTGCGCTGTACTGGAACGACACGCCGGTGGACGAGCTGGGCCTCAAGGCGCAGCTTGCCGTGATCGGTGGTCTGGGCGATCCGGCCAAGCAGCCGGAAGTGCAGATCAACGCAGCCGACGCTGTTGCTTACGAGCATGTGGCCCGCGTTCTGGCCGATGCGAAGAGCTACGGTCTGACCAAGATTGGCTTCACTGAAGGCGAGTGATTCCGAAGGGAATCACAGTAACACTACCCTTTAAACCCCCGCCTGGTGCGGGGGTTTTTTTTGGCCGGATCAGGGGTAGTGTTCTAGCTGTTTAGACGGCTAAACAAACTGGAAACTGAGGCGATCGTGGTCGCGCACAAGTGCGCTCCTACAACACAGCGATCTCTCTGTAGGAGCGCACTTGTGCGCGACCGCGCCCATCACTAACTCTGCGCGGGGACTACCCTCAGCGAAGAATCTGCAGATAGTTCCGCACCGTCGGCGCAAGGCCGTCATACAGCGCTTCGCCGATCAACGCATGCCCAATGGAAACTTCCGCCAGGCCCGGAATGGCAGCCTTGAACGTACCGAGATTCGCCTGGCTCAAATCATGACCTGCATTCACCGCAAGGCCAGCATGTTGCGCGCGCCGCGCGGTATCCGCACAACGCTCCAGCTCCTCCTGCACATGGCCTTCGGCAAACGCTTCAGCGTAAGGGCCGGTATAGATTTCGATGCGCTGAATGCCGATCGCCACTGCGGCTTCGAAACCTGTTGCACCCGAATCAACGAACACGCTCACGCGACAACCGATATCTCGCAGTTCGGTCACCAGCGGCCGAAGCGTATCTATGTCACGCGTAAGGTCAAAACCATGGTCGGACGTAATCTGGCCATCGCCATCGGGTACCAGTGTGACCTGGGTCGGGCGGACCTCACGAGCTAACTCAATCAGCCCGGGATACGAGCCACGTGCTGGCGCAAAGGGGTTGCCCTCGATGTTGTACTCGACGCGCCCGCGCGCCAGGGCGGCGAGTGCGCGCACATCGTCGGGACGGACATGACGCTGATCCGGACGCGGATGCACCGTGATGCCGCCACAACCGGCATCAATGCACGTGTGCGCGGCGCGAAGTATGTCGGGCTCGGTACCACCGCGTGAATTACGTAGTACAGCGATCTTGTTGACGTTGACGCTAAGCAGGGTCATGGGCGGAGCATTACTCGCAGCAAGGGCGGCACAGGGCGCCGCAACAATAGCGGGTTGGACACAGTGCGCCGATCAGCTGGCGTCGACAAGTGTCCACTGTCGGATACGTCGTGGCGGGCCTAGCCACGCCAGCGTGCCGATATGGGCGTCATCCAGCGCGAGTCGGCGCAGTTGCCACTGGTTTGCCTCGTGCCCTTCCAGGCGCCCCAGCACCGGCAGATCGGAGGAACCACCAATGCTTAGTCGATCCAGACCAAAGGCCAGCCCTCGCCCCAGCGCCTTCAGTACGGCTTCCTTGGCGGTCCAAAGCTCCAGGAAAGCGCGGTCGCGGCGTTCGGCTGGTAGCGCTTCAAGCGCGGCAGCTTCGTCCGGGCTAAAATAGCGCTGCGCGATCGGCACCGCTTTTGGATGGGGCCGCAAGCGCTCCAGATCGACACCGGGCAGTACGCCGCGGGCGATGGCAATCAGCGCCTGATCGTGGCTGTGCGACCAGTTGAAGGAAAAGGCATCACGCTGGGCGCCGGCGAGCGCCGGCCGACCGTGTTCGGATACCTCCAGCTGCACCTCATCCGCGGGCAGTCCGAGATAAGCACCCAGCATGGCCAGCAAGGGTGCACGCCTGGTGTGGTGGTCGTAGGCCAGCCGCCAGACATGAATCTCGTCATCACCCAGCTGCTCTGCTACTTTCGCTGGCGTCTGGCCGTCCGTCGTCATCATCCCTCCATGTTGCCGGGTGAATGGCGATACTTACAAGCGTGGTGGGCGCCCAGGTGCGCGTGCCATCAATCCTTTACCTGAGCACGGAAGCGCACACTACGGAGAATTGGGCTTGATCGCCGGATGGTTGCTGCTGCTGGTTTCGCTGTTCTACGTGGGGCTGCTATTCGTGGTGGCCTACGCGGGCGATCGACGGCCGCTTTATCCCCGCCAACCTCGGCTGCGCCCGATCGTGTACAGCCTGGCGCTCGCGGTGTACTGCTCATCGTGGACGTTCTATGGCGCCGTTGGCACCGCAGCGCGTGAGGGGTTGGCGTATCTGCCCATTTTCCTGGGCCCCATTCTGCTGTTTGTGTTCGGCTTTGGTTTGCTGCGTCGCTTGGTACTCGTCGCACGCCAACGCAACATCACCTCGATTGCCGACTTTATCGGCGCACGCTTTGGTAAATCACACGGGTTGGGTGCTCTCGTCGCCATCATCGCGGTGATCGCCGTCGTGCCCTACCTCGCCTTACAGTTCAAGGCGGTGGCCATGTCTTACGCCGTACTGGGTGATCTCGGTGTTCCCGGTGCCCCCCAGTTTGGTGACGCCGCACTGTGGTGCGCCGTCCTGTTGGCCACGTTCTCCATTCTGTTCGGCACGCGCACCATCGATGCGACAGAACATCACCACGGCATGATGTTGGCCATCGCGGTCGAATCGCTGATCAAGCTCGTGGTGTTCATTGTGCTGGCTGTTTATGCACTGTGGCGTGGCCCCGGGCTGCTGGCTACGGCGCACATTCCGGCAGAACAGCTATCCCATGGCGTATCGCCGGGCTTTCTCGCGCAAACACTGCTGGCGTTCTGCGCCATGTTCTGTCTGCCTCGCCAGTTCCAGATCGGCGTCGTGGAATGCGAAGACCCCAAGGACCTCACGCGGGCGCGCTGGCTGTTCCCGGTGTACATGGTGATTGTGAGCCTTGCGGTGTTGCCCATCGTGGCCGCCGGCTTGCACCTGCCACAGGTGCAGATGGGCAACAAGGACGCGTGGGTACTCACCCTGCCGATGGCGCATGGCGATCGGGTCATGGCGCTGCTTGCCTTCATCGGCGGGTTCTCCGCCGCCACCGGCATGGTGATCGTGTCATCGGTGGCATTGTCGACCATGATCAGCAACGATCTGGTCATGCCGATGCTGTTGCGCGTGCGTCGCTTCAAGCTTGATCGACACGATGATCTTTCGCAGCTGGTGCTGCTGGTGCGTCGCATCGCCATCATCGCGCTCGCCGCCATGGCCTATGTGTACTACCGCGTGGTGGCCGACAGCGCCAACCTTGCCGCCACTGGCTTGCTCGCATTCGCCGCAGTGGCACAGTTTGCGCCCGCGATCGTGGCGGCGCTGTACTGGCACAGCGCAAGCCGCAAAGGTGTTGCGGTGGGCCTTACCGCGGGTTTCATGGTGTGGGGTTATACCCTGCTGTTGCCGGCCATGAATCGCGGCGCACCGTGGCTCGACACGGGCCCCATGGGCCTCAGCTGGCTGCAGCCGCAGGCCTTGTTTCACCTGAGTGGCTGGGACCCCGTCATGCACGGTACGTTCTGGTCTCTGCTGGTGAACGTCGCATGCCTGATCTTTGTATCGCTGCGTTTCCGCCCCAGTCTGGAGGAACGCTTGCACGCGGCAATGTTTGTCGACCCCTATGCCATCGATAACCGCGGTGCGGGCGACTGGCGTGGTCGCGTGGCAGTGGCAGATTTGCGCACCATCGCTGAGCGTATCGTTGGCGAACGCGCGAGCGAGCGCGCGTTTGATGAGTACGCCGAGCGCCGTGGCAAACCACTTCAGTCGGGTGAAGCCGCTGATCGCTCCCTGATCCAATACACCGAACGTCTGCTCGCAGCTGCCGTCGGTGCGGCGAGTGCGCGCCGTATTCTCATGAGCGCCTTGTCCGGTTCCGGTCTCGATATCGCCGAAGCCATGGCACTGATGGACGAGGCATCCCAGGAACTTCGTTTCAATCGCGAACTGCTCTCCACCACGCTGGAGAACGTATCGCAGGGTATCAGCGTGGTGGATGCCGGCATGCGATTGGTGGCGTGGAACCGGCGTTACCTGGAGCTGTTCGATTACCCGGATGGCATGGTCTATGTCGGCGTGCCGGTGGCCGACTTGATTCGCTGGAACGCGGACCACGGTGATTGCGGACCGGGCCAGGCCGAAGCCCATGTCGCCAAGCGCATCGGTCATATGCGTGCGGGCTCGCCGCATGTGTTCCAGCGCATTCGCCCCGATGGCTCAGTGATCGAAATGCGCGGACGCGCCCTGCCAGGTGGTGGCTACGTCACCACGTATACCGACGTCACCGCCTACAAGCACGCCGAGCAGGCGCTGATTGAGGCGAACGAAACCCTCGAGCAACGCGTGGAACGACGTACGGCAGAGCTCAGTGAGGCGCTCAATGCCACAGCGCATGCGCGTCGCGAAGCGGAGGCGGCCAACGCGTCGAAATCGCGCTTTCTGGCTGCCGCCAGTCACGATCTGTTGCAGCCATTGAATGCGGCGCGCCTGTTCACGTCGGCACTCCGGCAACATCCAGGTTTGGATACGGAGGTGGAGCAACTGGCAGAGCGTATTGATGCTTCCTTCCGTGCCGCCGAAGATCTGCTCGATGCCTTGCTGGATACCTCGCGCCTGGATGCCGGCAGTTATCGCGCCGACATCAGCAACTTTGCCTTGTCGGATCTGTTCGACTCGCTGAAGGCGCAGTTTGCCGTCGTTGCCGAACAGCGTGGCCTGCGCCTGCGCGTGGTGCCGACCAAGCTGGCGGTACGCAGTGATCCACAGTTGTTGCGTCGCGTGCTGCAGAATTTCATTTCAAACGCTTTGCGCTACACGCGTGAAGGCAGCGTCCTGCTCGGTGCGCGCCGCATGGGCGAGGACGTCCGCATCGAAGTTTGGGATACCGGCCCAGGCATCGCGGAAGAACAACGCTCGCGGATCTTCGGTGAGTTCCAGCGTCTGGACCGGCCATCGCCGTGGGGCGAGAAGGGCCTAGGCCTTGGCCTGTCCATTTGCGAACGTATCGCCGGCATTCTGCAGCACCGTCTGGAGCTCGACTCGCGCGAAGGCAAGGGCAGCCGCTTCGCCGTTCGCGTGCCGCGCGCGGAAACGGCCGTACCGCGCCGCCGTGCCGCAGCGCATCCCATCTCCAATGAGCAGTTGCCGCTCACCGTGCTGTGCCTCGACAACGATCCTTCGATTCTTGACGGCATGTGTGCCCTGCTGCAGCGCTGGGGCGTGGATTGCCGCACAGCGCTCGATGTGGCTCAGGCCAAGCAGGAACTGCAGCGCGGACGTATCGACTTGATACTCGCCGACTATCATCTGAGCGATGACATGGACGGCCTGCAAGCCCTGCAACAACTACGCGCCGTGTTGGACGAACTGCCTCCCGTCGCGATGATCACCGCCGACGGCAGCAGCGAACTCAAGCAACGTGCACGCGCACTGGGTTATCCACTGCTGCACAAGCCGGTGCGACCGGCGGCGCTACGTGCTTTGCTGACGGCGCTGGTGAGACGGCAAACAGCGTAATGGCGAGAGGTGAATGATGAGGCGTGAGAAGTGAGAGTGGCGAGTGCGCCACTGTCTTCGCACGTCTCTCCACTCACTCCTGGCTTTCGTCATCAGGCATGGTCCGCATCGTTTCCTGGTCGATCGCGAGATGGCTCGCCGCCAGTGCCACCTGAGTGCGGTTGCTGACACCGAGTTTGCGCATGATGGCGGTCATATGCGCTTTCACCGTGGCTTCCGATACGCCAAGGTCATAGGCGATCTGCTTATTGAGCAAGCCTTCGGCGATCATGGTGAGCACACGAAACTGCTGCGGCGTGAGGGTGGCCACGCGGTCGGCCACAGCTGCTTCGTCAGGCTTCAGTTCCGCGCCGCCACCCACCAGTTGATGCGGCAGCCACACATCGCCGTCGAGCACCTTGCGGATCGCGGTGATGATCTCCTCACCCGGCGTGGACTTGGGGATATAGGCCGCTGCGCCATGCGCAAGCGCGCGCCGCGCCACCTGCACGTCCTCGTGTCCTGACACCACGATGGTCGGCAGGCCTGGAAACTGGCCGCGAATATGCGCCAAAGCTGAATAGCCTCGCGCGCCGGGCATGTGCAGATCCAGCAGCAACAGCTCCGCATCCGGGTACTGTTCGATCAAGCTGAGCAGGCTGTACACGCTATCGGCGCAATGCACCTGCGCATCAGGAACGGCTGCCACCACGGCACGCTGCAGCGCGTCGCGGAACAAGGGATGGTCGTCGGCAATCAGTACGTCAGGCATGTTGTTTCATTGCTTTTTTGTAGGAGCGCACCCTGTGCGCGATCAACGTGCGACACGGTATCAGCGTAGCGCCGAGGTCGCGCACAAGTGCGCTCCTACAGGAGGCACTTACTTGATCAGTCGCTCGTCCACGAGGTTCTTCACCACGCCAGGGTCAGCCAGCGTGGAAATGTCGCCCAGCTGGTCCGTGGCGTTTTCGCCAATCTTGCGCAGGATACGGCGCATGATTTTACCGGAGCGCGTCTTGGGCAGGCCCGGCGCCCACTGCAGGTAATCCGGCGTGGCGATGGGGCCGATTTCCTTGCGCACCCATGCGATGAGTTCCTTGCGCAACTCGTCGCTGCCCGCTTCGCCGGCGACCAGCGTCACGTAGGCGTAGATGCCCTGACCCTTGATCTCGTGCGGGCAGCCCACCACGGCCGCTTCCGCCACCTTCGGATGCGACACCAAGGCGCTTTCGACTTCCGCCGTGCCGATGCGATGGCCACTCACATTGATCACGTCATCGACGCGACCGGTGATCCAGTAGTAACCGTCTTCGTCACGACGCACACCATCGCCGGTGAAGTAGTTGCCGGGATAGGCACTGAAATACGTATCGATGAACCGTTGGTGGTCACCGTAAACCGTGCGCATCTGGCCAGGCCACGAATCGCTGAGCACCAGGTTGCCCTCGGTAGCACCCTTCAACACGTTGCCGCTGGCATCCACCACGGCCGGCACGATGCCGAAGAACGGCTTGGTCGCCGAGCCGGGCTTGGTGTCGATGGCGCCTGGCAGCGGGGTAATCAGGATGCCGCCGGTTTCGGTCTGCCACCACGTATCCACAATCGGGCAACGCTCGTCGCCTACCACGCGGTAATACCACTCCCAGGCTTCCGGGTTAATCGGCTCGCCCACCGAGCCGAGCAGGCGCAGCGACGCGCGCGACGCTTTCTTCACCGGGCCTTCACCCTCGCGCATCAGCGCGCGGATGGCGGTGGGCGCGGTGTAGAACAGCGTGACCTTGTGCTTGTCCACCACGTTCCAGAAGCGGCTGGTATCCGGGTAGTTCGGCACGCCGTCAAACATCAACGTGGTGCCGCCGTTAGCGAGCGGGCCGTACACCACGTAGCTGTGACCCGTGACCCAACCCACGTCGGCGGTGCACCAGTACACGTCGTCCTCGCGCAGGTCGAACACCAGTTCGTGCGTGTAGCTGACATACACAAGGTAACCACCCGACGTATGCAGCACGCCCTTCGGCTTGCCGGTGGAGCCGGAGGTGTAAAGGATGAACAGCGGGTGCTCGGCCTCCAGCGGAGTCGGCGGGCAGTCGGCCGATTGGCCGTCCATCAGCGTGTGGTAGTAGCGGTCGCGCGGCGATTGCATGGGCACTGCGCTGCCGGTGCGACGCACCACGATCACGGTTTCCACGCTGTTGGTGCCGGGGCGCTCCAGCGCAGCATCCACATTGACCTTGAGCGGAATCTTCTTGCCGCCGCGCGTGCCCTCATCTGCCGTAATTACGACCTTGGCGGTGGAGTCGGCGATGCGGCCAGCCAGCGAATCAGGCGAGAAGCCGCCAAACACCACTGAATGGATGGCGCCGATGCGTGCGCAGGCCAGCATGGCCACCGCCGCTTCAGGGATCATCGGCAGATAAATCGCAACGCGATCGCCCTTGGTGACGCCAAGGTGCTTCAGCGTATTGGCGAACTTGCACACTTCCGTGTGCAACTCCCTATAAGTGATATGGCGCGACTCGTTGGGGTCGTCGCCCTCGAAGATGATGGCGGTCTTGTCGCCACGCGTGGCAAGGTGGCGATCCAGGCAGTTGGCCGAGACATTCAGCTCACCATCTTCATACCAGCGGATATGCAGGTTGTGTGGGTCGAAGGAGACATTCTTGATCTTGCTCGGCGCTTTGCTCCACTGCAGGCGCTGGCCCACCTTGCCCCAGAAACCCTCCGGATCCTTCACGGATTCGGCGTAAAGCCGCTCGTAATCATCCTTGCTGATGCGGGCTTTGGCGGCGAACTCGGGCTTGACGGGGTAGAGCTTGGTCATCTGGGGCTCCTGCGGCCGGATCGCCGGCCTCATCATGCGTGGTGAATGCCGCATGGCAGCACTGCCAGCGGTGACCACCGAGTGTAGCGGTTGCCCGGTGATCGGTACGTTCTGCCTCGCTTTCGACTTTGGTCGAGGTTCGACCAATGGGGAATAGGCGACCGCGTTGCAGCATGGACATGCTCGGTCTGTCATCGACCTGGGGAGGACGCCATGACACAACCGATCACCGCCCGCCGCAGCCGGTTACTCGCGCTCAGCATCGCCTGCGCGCTCGCCCTGCCTTTGGGTGCACACGCGCAAAACACTCCGGCAAGCACGGCAAGGACCAACACGCGCGAACAGCAACTCGAAAGGCGGGTGAATCAGCTGGAGCAGGAACTGGCCGAGCTCAAGGCCATGATCCAGGAACAGAAGGCGGCCACCAGCCAGGCCAGTCAGACGGCTCAGACCGCTCAGGTCACGGCCGAAAAGGCCAATACCACCGCACAGGCCGCACAGACCAAGGTGGAGTCGGCACCCGCGCCACAGTTCACCACGGCCAAGGGTCTGACCGTGGCTTTGCATGGCTTCGTCAGCGCTTCTGGCTTCGGCCAGGACAAGACCTTTCTCAACTACGGTAACGGCCAGAACGCCCTGGTGGTGGCGCCGACCACCGCGGCCAACAAGGCGAACGGCTATGACGGCTCGCTCAGCGGATTCGACGTGCGCAACACGCGCTTCTGGCTGGACATCACCGGTGCGAAGTTCAACGAGGACTGGGGTGGCGGCGGACGCATCGAGATGGACTTCTTCGGTGGCAACAACGGCACGGGCGCCTATGCGCAGCAGCAGCCTATCCCGCGCCTGCGCCAGGCCTACATGGACATCACCAATCCGAACAGCGGCAGCACCATCCGCATCGGCCAGCAGTGGGACCTGATGTTCCCGTTGGATAACACGCCAACCTCGCTGAGCCACATCGCCTTCCCGCTTGGTTACGGCACCGGCTTTGTTGGCTGGCGCTTCCCGGGCGTGATCTGGATGCAGGATCTCAACCACGGATCGGACGGCATCAAGTGGCGACTGGATATGGCCGTGCTAGAGGGTAATTGGGGCGGCCCGCAAAACGAGGCCGGCAACGCCAACACCAACTACCTCAATGCCGGCGCCGCCAACTTCCGGCCGCAAGTGGAGGCTCGCCTCCGTGCGCAGGGCAGCAACTGGCTGGCTTACTTCGCCGCGCACTATTCAGAGATCAAAGTCGCGGGTGTGGGCGATATCAATAAGAAGCCACTGGAAAACACGCTCGACAGCGTTGGCTACGAGCTGGGCGCGCAGTGGAGGCCCGGACCGTGGACGCTCAAGGGCCTGATCTACGGTGGCAAGGCCTTGGGTGAAATCTTCGGCGCCATGTCGCAGTTCGGCGACATCAATGAGTCGGGTGGTTTTGTGCAGGCCACTTACAACTTCACTCCGAAGTGGAGCGTCAACGGCTTCTTCTCGGCGAATCGGCCGAACAACGACGACGTCATCAAGTGGACCACCACCAGCCCGACCGCGGGCCAGGCTCTGCTGCGTAGCAACCTTTCCGCCCTCAGCGTGCAGTACGCCTCGGGCAACTACGAGCTGGGCGTGGAGTGGATGTACAACCGGTTGCGTTGGCAATTGGGCTCGGAAGGTCCGCGCCAGAACACCAGCGGCAATCAGGTCAGCGTGAGCGGTCTGTACAAGTTCTAAGCAAGCGACGCGGCGGCAGCGCGCAGCACGCTGCCGCCGGTTCAACCGGGTAGGGCATGGAGATGCCCCAACCGTGAACAAGGAGAGGGAAGCACAGGGTGGCCGCCGCCGCTCTAGAGGTTTGCACCCTGAAGAAAGCCATCCATCGACCTGATTGAATGTGACAACGAGGGCAACACTATGGCCACGACCGCCGTCGACATGCGCGGATCGCTCAACACCAGCCACCGCCGCGTCATTCTGGCTTCCAGCCTGGGCACGGTATTTGAGTGGTATGACTTCTATCTGTACGGCTCGCTTGCGGCGCTGATCGGCAAACACTTCTTCAGCGGGCTCAATGAAACAAGCCAGTTCATTTTTGCGCTGCTGGCGTTTGCCGCGGGTTTCGCAGTACGCCCGTTTGGCGCCATTGTGTTTGGCCGTCTAGGCGACATGATCGGTCGCAAGTACACCTTCCTCATCACCATCGTCATCATGGGTCTGTCGACCTTCTTTGTCGGCTTGCTGCCCGGCTACGCGAGCATCGGTGTCGCCGCGCCTATCATCCTTATCGCCTTGCGCCTGCTGCAGGGCCTGGCACTGGGCGGCGAGTATGGCGGCGCTGCCACCTACGTGGCCGAGCATGCTCCGGATGGCAAGCGTGGTCTGTACACGAGCTTTATTCAGATCACGGCGACATTCGGTTTGTTCCTTTCGCTGCTGGTGATCCTTGGTACACGCCTGAGCGTCGGTGATGCCGCCTTCGACAGCTCGTGGTGGCGCTTCCCCTTCCTGGTGTCGTCGTTGTTGCTGGCCGTGTCGGTGTACATCCGCCTCCAGCTCTCCGAATCGCCGGTGTTCCAGCAGATGAAAGCCGAGGGCCGGCACTCCAAGGCACCGCTCACTGAAGCGTTTGGCCGGTGGAGTAACCTCAAACTGGTCATCCTTGCGCTGCTTGGCGCAACCGCAGGTCAAGCCGTGGTGTGGTACACGGGCCAGTTCTATGCGCTGTACTTCCTGACTCAAAGCCTCAAGATCGACGGCACCACCGCCAACCTTTTGATAGCCGCCGCACTCGCCATCGGCACGCCGTTCTTCGTACTGTTTGGATGGCTATCTGATCGCATAGGTCGCAAGTCCATCGTGCTGGCCGGTTGCCTTCTTGCTGCGCTCACCTACTTCCCTATCTTCAAAGGCCTCACCCACTTCGGTAATCCCGCTATCGAAGCGGCAGCAGCAACCGCACCGGTCAAAGTCATCGCTGACCGCAACGCTTGCAGTTTCCAGTTCGACCCGGTGGGTAAAACCCGGTTTACCAGTTCGTGCGATGTGGCCAAGAGCGCATTGGCCAAGAGAGGCATTCCGTATACCAACATCGCCGCGGAGCGGGGCGCCGTAGCTCAGGTGACCATTGGCGACCGGACTATCGCTTCCTTCGAAGGCGGTGCACTGGATAGCAAAGCATTTACCGAACAGAGCAAAGCCTTCGGCACCGAGCTGGGCGCTGCGCTCAAGACCGCCGGGTATCCCGAAAAAGCCGACCCCGCCCAACGCAACGACGTCATGCTGATCGTGTTGCTGTCGATTCTGGTGTTCTACGTGACCATGGTGTACGGGCCGATTGCGGCATGGCTGGTGGAGATGTTCCCCACCCGCATCCGCTACACCTCCATGAGCTTGCCGTACCACATCGGCAATGGGTGGTTTGGCGGTTTCGTGCCCACCATTGGCTTCATGCTGGTGGCATGGAAGGGTGATATCTACTACGGGCTGTGGTATCCCATCATCGTGGCTCTAGGCACATTCTTCATCGGCCTGCTGTTCCTGCGCGAAACCAAGGATGTGGATATTCGCCACTGATTATCCACATGGCATCGATGGCAAGAGCGCGACGGGAAACTGTCGCGCTCTTGCTTTTTGGAAATGCCATCCGATCAACAAATAGTCGAGCGCTGGATCGGAGTCGTCATCCCTGCGAAGGCAGGGATCCAGCGTCCTTGTTTTTGCTGGGAATCAGGTCGGGAGAACAACAGGCACTGGATCCCTGCTTTCGCAGGGATGACGAGCCGAAATCCGGCTTCCACCTGTGACCAACCATCAAGCATCAGATACCACTAGCGCTGAGCCAAACAAGCCTGCAAAAGCGCAAGCACCCGCGGCTGCAGCTATTGCACGCGTTGACATCGGACAACGCGAATCCAGTCGAAGGCAACATGCGGTGGCACTTCCGACTGTGTCCGTGCAATGACCCGACATCGATGGGCTGGACAATCTCCATACCGGAATTCGCCGAGATGGATCGGCAGTTCACTTGGCACTACCCGCTGAAATCCCTGGCGGATGCCCAGGTGCCCCAACTGAGCAATTTTGTAGGAGCGCAGTTGTGCGCGACCGCAACCTGGGGGGGCTAGCGACCGCGGACGGTGGGGGTCGCGCACAAGTGCGCTCCTACAGGACCTCGGTAGCGTGCGAGGTGTCGCGCCCGCTGAGACGTCACAGGCGCAAGCTTAGGCCCATGCCCGATATCCCCATGCCGCTGCAGGCCCTCAAGGGCCGTGGTGCCGCTTCCAATCCGGAAGGGCGCTTCGAATCGATCCGTCATCATGCCGAGGACGACGGCTGGCAAAGCCTGCTGCTGGATGAGCAAGCCCCGCGTCCGCGCACCGAAGTCACCGAAGAGCGCGCCCGCAGCGTCCTCACTCGCAATGACTCGCCGGACATCGACTTCGATCAGGCACTCAATCCCTATCGTGGCTGCGAACACGGCTGCATTTACTGCTTCGCGCGGCCCTCGCACAGCTATCTCAACCTGTCACCCGGGTTGGACTTTGAAACCAAGCTGCGCGCCAAGAGTAATCTCGCTGAGGTGCTTCGCCATGAACTGGGGCGCCCTGGCTATAAGGTGAGCCCCATCAACATCGGCAGCAACACCGACCCCTATCAACCTGTCGAGCGTCGTTGGAAACTCACCCGCGCCGCGCTCGAAGTGCTGGCGGAATGTCATCACCCATGCACCATCGTTACCAAGAACGCCATGGTGGAACGCGATCTGGACATCCTCGCTCCCATGGCCAAAGAAGGTCTGGTGCAAGTGTTTGTCTCAATCAACTCACTCGACAACCATCTCGCATCCAAACTTGAACCGCGTGCGAGTGCACCACACCGTCGCATTCAGGCCGTCCGCACCTTGGCGGAGGCCGGTGTGCCGGTAGGTGTGCTGGTGGCACCCATCATCCCCGCACTCAACGACCGCGACATGGAAGCCGTGCTCGAGCAAGCCGCTGATGCTGGCGCCCGCTGTGCGGGTTACACGACGCTACGCCTGCCGTATGAGCTGAAAGCGCTGTTCCGCGAATGGCTCGTGTTGCATGTGCCGCAACGCGCCGAACATGTCATGAGCCTGGTGCAGCAAATGAACGGCGGCCGCGATTACGACAGCAACTTCGCCACGCGCATGCGTGGACATGGTGTGTTTGCTGAACTCATTCGCCGCCGCTTTGACATCGCGTGCCGCAAGCACGGCTTTGGCCGCGCTCGCGAATTGTGGCTGGACACCACCCGGTTCGTACCGCCGCGCGAACCTTCACCGCAAGGTGAGCTGTTCTGACGCCTACCAAACGACGCGCACACCTAGCCGCCCACCCATACCGTGGCTGTTGCCCACGCCAATGGTGTGGCTGTACTCCAGCGAGCCAAACAGACTCACCATCGAGCTAAGCTGCGCGGCGGTGCCCAGTTGCGCTTCAGCCCACCTCCCACCCAGGCTGGTCTGGAACGGAAAGGCGGCGGGCCCGCTGACAGCGGCGAACGTGGTTTTGGGGTCCGGACCCATGACATCCCAGAAGTTCACGCGCGCCCAGCCGGTGATGGGGTAGTTATTGCCCCACGTCCAGTCACGCACCAGCCGAAGGCCGAGGCGGCCATACAGTGCGTTGCTTCCGTTGTATTGGATCTGCGCATAGGGATCGCGCACGTCGTTGAGCGATACACGTTGGTAGATCAGTTGCCCTTGCGGCTCCAGCGACCACCCGTTACCGATCACGTACGGACGCCCACCTTCCAGCGAAGCGGTAAGCCCCCATCCCGAAGTCTTCAGTTCCAGTCCGTAGATCGAGCGCGCCTTGATGTTGTCAACGCGTGTCGCCTGCAACACCGTATCAACATACCAACCGTTGTCGCCTTTGCGCGTCCAGTAGCCACCCAGCGTATAGCCGTTCATGTCGACGGTACCCGCTTCCATGCCATCGTAAACACTCTTCACGTTGCTGGTGATGCGATTGGCCCCGAAATACACACCAGACATAGTGCGCAATCCATTGTCGTCTGCGCGGTAAAGGTCCAGGCCGGTCTGAAACCCATAGAAGTCGTAGTTGTACGACGGGCCGTACGTTGAGAAACGGTTGTAGTGGTCATACTGGTCGCTGGCGCCGTAGCCAACACTGTTGCTGCCACCGAATACACGCCCCCAGCCGCTGCTGGGATTGAAGCCTGTGTTGTCCGATGCGCCAAGTCCCGCGTAGTCCTCGCCCTGACGATCGTGATACGTGCCAAGCATCTCCAAGCCCAGTTGAATCGCCAGCACCGGCACGGCCATATCCACCGGCGCCTCGGGGCGATAGTTGGGCAAGGGTGGACTGGGAGGTGCCGGAGGAATGGGCGGATAAGGCGGCGCCGGCGGGTCCGGCGGCACGGGTGGTCCTGGCGGTCCCGGGGGTGAAGGCGGCGCGGGTGGCACCGGTGGCACCGGTGGCGGCGTGAAGGTATCGCGCAAGAACCAGTCGTCGCCATTCACCGACCCACCGCGAAACAGTTCGTACTCAAACGGTCCCGCCGCAACGCGTTGGCCGAGTACAAACGAATTGGCGTTGGTCGTGGCACCGTTGATCGTCGCCACCAGTTGAATGCCGTCACCCACAGTAATACCGCCCGCACCGCCGACATTGTTGACGATGATGGACGCGGTACCGCTGGTGGTGGTGCGACTAAGCAGCAACCGATCGCTGTTCTGTACGGTCGCGTCGTTGAGCTCGGTGTTGAACAAGATCGTGCTTCCCGGCACAAAATTCACGTTGGCTGCATCCATGCCAAACACGCTGCGTACACCTGGCTGACGTCCGGCGAGATTAAGTATCGAGCCGGTTTGAAAGGTCACCTGATCAGCCACGATCGCGCCAAACACACCACCTTGCAGCATGGCGCCGTTGTCGACCGTAAACGTACTCGGCACTGTTCCATTGACGTTGACATTCGAAGCCCGCACGCCATAAGCCGCCGCATTGGCCACTTCAAACGTGCCGGCTTGAACCTCGGTATTGGCATACACCTGTGACCAGCGGTCCAGCAGTGCGGTGTACTGCGACCCATCAAAACTGACCAGGCCGGCGCCAGTCTTGGTGACCGTGATCAACCCCTTGGTGCCATCGTTCTGAATCGGATCGTAAAAGGTCATGCTGTTGCCCGTGCCCGCATTCAGCACGACTGACGTATCGCTGTTGATGTTGGCGATATAGATGGCATTCGCCCGACTCGCGCCGCCGACGGTCTGCGTGTTACCCGCGAAAACAAGATCGCCACCCGTGGCATTGAGCGTCAAGATCGTGGGATCGAGATAGATAGCGCCACCGAGGTCGCCAGCATGGTTTTGGGCAAACGTCAGTGAGCCACCGGTGACATTCACGGTCATGCCGTTGCCACCCCAAATGGCGCCACCCTGTTGGGTCGCCGTGTTGCCGCTTACGGTCGATACGCCACTGGTATTTAGCGTCACATCGTTCTGATCGTCGTAAATCGCACCGCCAGCCAGGCTTGCCTGATTGTTGGAGAGAGTGACGGCGCCACCGGTGACGGTTACCGGGCCATGCGCGTAAATGGCACCACCATACGTGCCGCTATTGCCGGTGGGGGTGCCAAGTGCGTCAGTCCCACCGACAATCACTGTTGCGCCCGCGTGCCCAATCGACACGCCGCCATTAGACAAAATGGCACCACCGTTCTGCGCTGCCGAGTTGCTGGCAAGCAAGACATCGCCACCGGTCGTCGCCAGGCTCACATCACCCGCCGAGGCGTAGATGGCACCGCCGAAGCCGTCGGATCCCTGGGCTGCGTTACCACTCATGCTCACGCCACCCGTCACGGTGACGTTACCGTTGGCCACATCCATGACGCCACCACGGCCATCCATGGCGGTGTTCTGATCCGCAATGAGGTTGCCGTTCACGGTGACTGACCCGGTGGTGGAGATGCCACCGCCCATCCCAGTCGCCACGTTATTGGAAAGGGTGATGGTGCCGCCGGTTAGCGCGAGGTCGCGGCGAGAGAAAATCGCACCGCCCCCCGCAGGTCCCGGAAGCGCTACCCCAGCACTACTGAAGCCCGCTTTGTTACCGGTGATCGTCAGGGTGCTACCGCTGTTGCCCAGCGAAACCGCGCCATTCGCCGCATAGATCGCGCCGCCATGTATCGACGCGATATTTCCGGTCAACGATACATCGCCGCTGGTGGTTGCCAGGTCCACATCGCCATTGGCAGCGTAAATGGCACCACCCACGCCATTGGCAGCGGCGTAGTGGTTGTGCCGATATTGATCGCACCACCTGCGCGAAAGGCCCCGCCAGGTCCGCCCAGCGATTTGTTGGCATCGACATCAATGCTGCCATAGGAACCATTGATGTCGATGTCCAGACCCTGAATCAGGGCGGTTCGGCCACGACGATCCACAACGTGGCGGCGGGTACCGCCACTACCGATGCGGTCAACGTTGGTCAGCTTCAGCAGTCGCAAAACTGGGCCCAGAACTACACCGACAGCAAGGTCAACCAGATGGGTCGCCGCGCCGACGCGGGCACGGCATCGGCAATTGCTGCTGCCAACCTGCCGCAGGCGTATCAGCCCAACCAGAGCTCGGCGGGCGTGGCGTTCGGCAACTACCGCGGCCAGAACGCCGTGTCGGTCGGTGTCTCCACCATCACCGAGAGCGGTCGCTACATCTTCAAAGCCAGTGCGTCGGCAACCTCGCATGGCGACGCAGGTGTAGGCGTCGGTGCCGGCGTCGTCTGGTAAGCGAACAGCCTGACTCCCTCCGTCCGCGCGACGGTGGGAGTGCTTCCTGCCTCTTGGATCAAGCGGCAACACCGCCAACGAATTCGGGTCACAACATCATGCGTATCACCATCAATACTTTCAGGACCGCTACGCTGGTCCTTGTAGCGACTGCGGCCCTAATCGGTTGCGGCAACGTCAGCCACCATGTCGCCAAGGATGGTCAATCGGCTGGGTCGCTGGTATGGCCAGTGGCAAGCGATACCACGCCGATGCATAAAGGCGGCACGTTCCCCAACCGAGGCAATGTGATGCAGCTGCAGGATGGCCTCAGCAAGCAACAGATTGCCGATCTGGTGGGCTATCCGCACTTCAGCGAAGGTGTGTGGGGCGTGCGTGAGTGGAACTACGTGTTCAACTTCCGCGAGCCAGAAGGCAGTGCGAATGTGGTGACATGTCAGTTCAAGATTCTCTTTGACGACAACAAGATCGCGCACAGTTTCTACTGGCTGCCGGAGTCCTGTGCGCGCTTCCAGAAGCCGCAACAGGCGCCAGCAGCGGCTGCTGCGCAGGTGAGCACCGAGCGAGTCACCTTCGCGGCCGACGCACTGTTCGCCTTCGATCGTTCGTCGATTGCCGATATCACAGGCAGCGGTCGCGCGCAGTTGGACGAGTTGGTGCAGGGCATCCAGCAGCATGCCAAGGATGTTCAGAGCATCCGCGTGCTTGGCTATACCGACCGTCTGGGCAGCGGCGCTTATAACAACACGCTATCGCAGAAGCGCGCCGACTCAGTCAGGAACTACCTGATGAGTCATGGCGTTGACGGCGATCTGATCACGGCGGACGGGCGCGGAAGGTCGGACCCGGTGAAGGAGTGCTCCGACACCGATCATGCTGGCCTGGTTACCTGCCTTGCACCGAATCGCCGAGTGGAGATTCTTATTAACTCCACCCGCAAGGCGGCTGCGCCGAACTGATGGTTGCGCTTGAGATCTGGCGGGCGCGGTGAGGACTGCGCCCGCCTTTATTTACTGTCATCGGTGGGTCGGGCGGCTGGATTGTCGGCGTCATACATACCGCTTCCCACTCACTGGGCGAAAGGTTCTTGGCCTCTGGGCTGGATCTACACCGTCCCTGAGGCGGAAAGCCGAATGGCGACAGGTCATGCCTGAACGATCAGAAGCTTTGGTATATCTACTTTACACATAGATATATTGAGTCAAAATGAGTCCCGGTCAGACTTATCCGGTGTCGCCTTTCGCGACTTACTGGAGGTGTGCGATGAAGACTCAAGCATGGATTTTTACGGTGGCAGGCGTGTGCTTCGCTACCACAGGGTTGGCCTCGGCAATGCCGGCTGCCCATGACATGGCCGCCATGGCCGCGGCGCCGGTCGCTGCGCCCAAGCTGCAGGCTGCGTTACGTACGTTGTGGGAAGGCCATGCCGTGCATACCCGCGAATATGCCCTGGCTGTGCACGCGCACGATGCGGCCAAGGCAAAAGCCGCCGAGGAAGCGGTGGTCGCAAACGCCAAGCAGCTTGCCGAAGCGGTGGGTGGGTTCTATGGCAAGGCAGCAGGTGATCAGACGCTGCAGCTGCTTGCGGGTCACTGGGGCGGCGTGAAGGCGCTGACGGATGCGACGGCCACGAATAACAGCGCTGCCGAACAGAAAGCCATGGCTGATCTCAACACCAACGTGACCGCCATCGCCAAATTCTTCTCCAGCGCCAACCCGAATCTGCCTGAGAACGCGGTGCAAGGCCTGTTTGCCACCCACGTGGCGCATCACGCCAGCGACATTCAGCAAATCATGAAGGGCGATACCAAGGACGAGCAGGCTACCTGGGCCACCATGCAAGCGCATATGAACGCCATTGCAGATGCATTGGCCAGCGGTATCGCCAAGCAATTCCCGGACAAGGCGAGCTAAGCGATGTCCTCGCTCAGGCAACTCGGCACCACGCAGCAGCGCTTGTTGCGCCAACTGCTGATGACCACGGCGGGTGGTACGGTCGAGTCGTTGTGTGAGCAGTTGCATATCAGCCACAACGCGGTACGCCAGCATCTGAGTGCTTTGATGGCTCGCGACTATGTGGAGCGCACGCAGTCGCGTCCCAGTGGCGGTCGGCCGACGGCGTGTTACCGCCTTACGGAGGCGGGGCATGCCTTGTTCCCGCGCAACTACGGCGCGATCGCCACCGCCCTGCTCACGCAGTTGCAGGCGCGGTTTGGCACCGATGGTATGGAGCAGCTACTACGCGAGCTGGGTCATGGGCTGGGTTCACAAGAAGTCGCGCCACCCGCCAGTACGCCGCAAGCGGAGGTGGTGAAGCAGCTTGCGCGGCAGCTCGATGCGCTGGGGTATGAAGCCATCGCAGCGAAGCAGGGCGATGAGTGGCAGGTCGAGGCGTTCAACTGCGTCTTTCACGCTTTGGCGCAACAGCACCCTGAGGTGTGCAAGTTTGATCTTGCCTACATGGAAGCAGCGACTGGGCGACGCATTCATCATATGGAATGCATCGTGCGTGGCGGGCAGATGTGTCGCTTTAGAGTGGGGGCGTCGTTGGCTGTGGAAAACGACGACCCTCCACCTGACTTCCTCTCCCCTACGGGGAGAGGAAGTTAGTGTCGTCAATTCAGCGCTGGCAAGTACTTTTCAAACCACACCAGCGCACGCTGCAGTACATCGCGCTGATGGCTGGCATCAACGAAGTGATGCCCCTCGTTCGGATACACCACCAGCGAGGTGGGCACGCCTTGCGCGCGCAGCGCATGCCAGTACTCGAATGACTGTGGCGCGGGGCATTCCGCATCGCGATCGCCGACCACAACCAGCGTGGGTGCCTTCACCTGTTTGATGAAGTTGATGGGCGAGCTCTTCGCGTAGACCGCCGCATCGTCGTACACGGACGCGCCAAAGAACGGAATCATCCACTGATCGATCAGGTTCTGGCCGTAATAACTCTGCCAGTTGGCGATACCTGCACCGGCGACGACGGCACGGAAACGCTGGGTTTGCGTGGGTATGAACATGCTCATGAAGCCGCCGTAGCTCCAGCCGGTAAGGCCGAGGCGCTTGTCATCCACCGGCAGCTTCTTTTCGATGGTGTCGATGCCGGCGATGATGTCGCGCAGATCGCCGTGACCGAAGTCTTTGCGGTTGGCCTGGACGTAGGCCTCACCCTGGCCAAAGCTGCCGCGAGGGTTGGGCATGAACACGAAATAGCCCAGTGCGGAGAAGGGTACGCCGCCGAAGCCGACGCTGGGCCAGCGCGGTATCACGGCCGCCGACGGGCCGCCGTGCACGTTGACGATCATCGGATACGACTTCTTGGCGTCGTAGTTGGCTGGATACAGCAGCCAGCCTTGCACGTGGCGGCCTTCGTTATCCCATTCCACCGACTCGGCCTTGCCCCAGCCGGGTTTCAGCGCAGCATTGATGGCCGTAACGGCAGCGGGCGGCGTATCACCAAGCGTGCCTGCGTAGACCTCAGGTGCGGCGGCGTAGGAGCTCTGCACAAAGGCCACTTTGCGATGGTCAGCAGAGAGCGACAACGCCATCGAATCGCTGCCGTCGCTGATGCTGGCGGGCAGGGTGAATAACGTGCGCGTCGCCGTCGCTTTGTCGCCGGTCACGGCATAGGTGGCGACCTGGCTCTGGCCGTTGCTGACCTGCGAGACCAGCCATTGCTGCGCGTCGGTCCAGGTGAACCATGCGGGTGTCACGCGGATATCGGGCGTGAGGTTGATCGGTTCGCCACCCGTGCTGGCCACGGCATAGATATCGCCGCCGGTGGAACCCTGATCGCTCATCAGGCCGCCAATGAAGGCGATGCGCTTGCCATCCGGTGACCAGCGCGGCAGCGCGATCTGCAGGCCGCGCAGTGAACCTTTGACGGTGGATGGATCAAGCACGGTGGTGGCCTTGGCATCGACCTGTACGTTCTGCGCATACAACTTCGCCAACCACCAGTTGTTGTCGCCCGGCGGCACCGCGCCAACGTAGGCGATGCGCTGACTGTCCGGCGCCCAGGCGAATTCGTAGACATAGGTACCGGCGGCGGTGAGCAGGCGCACGGCGCCACCCGTGGCATCCACCGTGGCTACGCGCTGCACTTCCAGGCCGTCCACACCGATTTCGCCCGCTGCCGGTTTGGCGGCGTAAACCGCGCTGGCGCGACGCGTGCCGTTGGGTACGTAGAGGAAGCCCACGGTTTTGCCATCCGGCGACCAGATCAGGTCCTGTGCCACGCCAGGCAAAGTGGCCGTGTGCCGGGGTGATTCCTCTGTCGAGGTATCGGCAACCAGCATGTCCTTTTGCTTACCGCCGTTGTTGCAGCTGGAGAGGAAGGCGAGATGACGGGAGTCCGGCGCCCAGGCCAGATCACTCTCATTGCATTCGCCGGTCTTGGCGTTGGTGAGGCGATGCGCGCCGCTGCCGTCTGCCTTGGCAACTTCAACTGCGTCCTTGCCGTTCGTGCGCACCACCCAGGCGAGCTGGTTGCCATCGGGCGAAAGCTGCACCGCGCTGATCTGGCGCACCTTGGCCAGATCACCGAGCAGCTGCTCGATGCGTGGGTCAACGTTGGTGGGCTTGGCCTGGATGGCGGGAACAAAGGCCGCTGCCATCACAAACGGCAGCAGGCGGGTGGCGTGTCGCATGGAGAAAGCCCGAGTTGCGTGGAAAGCCTCCAGCTTACAGGCGCAGGCGACCGCTGTAGGAGCGCACTTGTGCGCGACCGCGGCATGGGGGGCGCCTCGGTGTTGGGTTATGGCGAGAACGACGACGGAGATATCGACGCGGCTCTGCGGTCGCGCACAAGTGCGCTCCTACATTAGAACTGGGAAGGGCATCAATGCGCGGCAACGGCCTGCTGCTGGCGCGCTGCCTGCACCGCCGCGAGCTTCGCCTTGATCGCCGGCATCGCTGCCAGCGCGGCGCGCTCGCCTTCCAGAATCGCCTGGTTCTTTTGCTCGAAATCCGCCGAGCCGATCTGGTTCACCTTGGGGCGGATCACGATGTCCGCTCGCGCCAGCTCCTGCTCGCCAAGCTTCTGGCCCATGATGGCGATCGACTGACCGACGATGCCCAGCATGCCTTGCGGGTTGGTGCCGCTGGCCTTGCTGGAGATATCTACAGCGATCACCACGTCAGCGCCTAGCTGGCGCGCGGCATCCACTGGCACCGGGCTCACCACGCCACCGTCGACGTAGTGCTTGCCATTGATATCCACCGGTTCGAACACGCCCGGAACGCTGCTGGACGCGCGCACCGCCTGACCGGTGTTGCCGCGCACGAACACCGTGCGCTCACCGGTTTCCAGCTGGGTGGCCACGGCCGCAAACGGCACGTTGAGCCGATCCAGCGGACGGTTCTTGACCATCTGGTTGACGTAATCCTGCAGCTTCTGCCCTTGCACCACGCCACCGGAGAACAGCCGCACATCGCGAATCTGGCTTTGGTCCATGGCGGAGGCCGTTTCCTGGAGCTGGAACGGATCCATGCCGCCGGCATACAACGCGCCGACCACGCTACCCGCGCTGGTGCCCGACACCACGTCCGGATGGATGCCGTTGGCTTCCAGCATCTTGATCACCCCGATATGCGCAAAACCCTTGGCGGCACCACCGCCGAGCGCCAGACCAATACGCAGCTTCACCGGTGCCGGCGGCACCACGGTGACCGGTGGCGGGGTGGGCTTGGTGCTACCGAAGCAAGCGCACAGCACGAGGCTGGCGAGCATGGGCAGGAGGGGGCGAAGGCGGCGGGTGGACGTCATGTCAGGGGCGCAGGCGGCTGAGTGAAGGGTGGCCGGTCCGCTGATCCGTCAGGAGGCCGGTGGTTGGCGGGCGAGTGTACGACTGCCGGAGGGCGCCATGATGGCGGAATGGAGTGAGTGTTGGGCGGGCACTCAGCTGGCGCCAACTTCCACGCCCGTCATCCCCGCGAAGGCGGGAGGCGCTTTGCAACAGCGAAGCTGGTCATCCAGCGTCTTTCGTTCTTGCCTGGCACCCCAAAGGCACTGGATCCCCGCCTTCGCGGGGATGACGGTGAGGGGGGGATGTGCCCTTCTGGCAGCATCCCCCGTTTCGAATCACACCGCCGCGTCGGCCTCGACGTGGTAATGCGTCGCCACTTCCACTTCCTTCTTCGAGCCGAGGAACACCGGCACGCGCTGGTGCAGGCCGCTGGGCTGGAGGCCCATGATGCGCTCGCGACCCGTGGTGGCAGCGCCGCCGGCCTGTTCGACGATCATGGCCATCGGGTTGGCTTCGTACATCAGGCGCAGCTTGCCGCCCTTGGATTTGATCTTGGCGTCCAGCGGATAGAAGAACACGCCGCCGCGCGTGATGATGCGATGCACGTCGGCCACCATCGAGGCGACCCAGCGCATGTTGAAGTCGCGACCGCGCGGGCCGTCCTTGCCGGCCAGTAGCTCGCCGATATAACGCTGCATCGGTGCTTCCCAGTGGCGCTGGTTGGACATGTTGATGGCGAACTCGCCGGTTTCTTCCGGAATGCGAATGTCGCGGCGGCTCAGGATGAAGCTGCCCACTTCGCGGTCCAGTGTGAACTCATGCGTGCCGTGGCCGAAGGTCAGCACCAGCACGGTGGCCGGACCGTAGACCACATAACCGGCGGCCAGCTGGGTCGTGCCAGGCTGAAGGAAGTGCTCAGCCTTCGGGTCGGTCACGCCATCCGGGCAGCGCAGCACCGAGAAGATGGTGCCGACGGAGATGTTCACGTCGATGTTGGAGCTGCCGTCCAGCGGATCGAACAGCAACAGGTGATTGCCCTTCGGGTACATGTCGGGGATCGGCTGCGGGTCTTCCATTTCCTCCGACGCACAGGCGGCGAGCTGGCCACCCCAGGCGTTGGCTTCCAGCAGGATCTCGTTGGAGATCACGTCCAGCTTCTTCTGCGCTTCGCCCTGGATGTTGCCGGTGCCGGCCTCGCCAAGCACGCCGCCAATGGCGCCTTTGTTGGTGGCCACCGCGATGCGCTTGCACGCACGCGCCACGACCTCGATAAGCAGGGAAAGCTCGGCATGGATGCGGCCGGCGCGGCGTTCCTCGATGAGGAACTGGATAAGCGAGATGGACTTCATGACAAACCCGCAAGCAAAGGGACGCCTATTGTCCCGGGAGACCCCGTCGTTTGTCAGCACAAAGTGTGACCAGTGTGTTCATGTCCGTGTTCTGAAAACCTTTTCCTCCCAACCACCCACGACGGCGTCCACCCTGTAGGAGCGCCCTTGGGCGCGACCGCGGCGCCGGGTTGGCGCCTCACCCGTTGGTTCTCGTGCCTCTGGATGCCGCCGGAAACGACAGGCCCTGTGGTCGCGCCCAAGGGCGCTCCTACAGAAGGTGGGTGGCACCCCTGCTGACAATACGTTGGCAGCAGGGGGTACCCACACTGTGCCTCGTCACAAGGAGGGAGTCTCATGCGCGACACGGTGTATTTCCTGGCATTCGACGGCTTTGCGGACTGGCACGCGGCGCAAGCCCTGTGCGAAATCCGCCGCCCGGGCGAATGGCGGCTGCAGACGGTGGGGTTTTCCATGCAGCCAGTGCTGTCGATGGGCGGGCTGCGGGTGGTGCCCGAGCTGACCCTCGATCAGCTGGACCTCAAGCGCGCAGCGCTGCTGATTATCCCGGGCGGCTACCTGTGGGAGCGCGGGCAGGGCGATGAAGCCGTGAAAGCTGCTCGCCGCGTGCATGCCGCGGGCGCCCCGGTGGCCGGCATCGATAGCGGTGTGCTGGCGCTGGCCCGGGCTGGCCTGCTGGATGCTTGCCGTCATACCGGCAGCTGGCCCGGGCATATTGCTGCCCACGTGCCGACCTATGCGGGAGTAGACCAGTACGACGCCCAGGTGCTGGCCGTCAGCGATGGTGGCGTGATCACCGCCAGCCAGCTGGGCAGTGTGGAGTTCGCCCGCGAAGTGATCCGCACGCTCGATCTCTACAGCCCCAGTGACCGCGAACACTGGTACCGCCTGTTCAAGCACGCCCTGCCGCCGCCGTGGCTGGCAGGCGAACCCGCCGCTGTGGCGGCGTGAGGAGGGAGTCGTGGCATTTCCGATCGGAAAAATCCTGATGGCCTACCGGCCCCTGTATCTGCGTGGCCTGTTGATGGACGGCCAATACCGCCTGCCCGCAAGCGCACCAGCACCGGAGCAGGGAAAGAAAGTCAAAGCCAATCGCGAAGTGGTGGCCCAACGCATGCCGGCCGCCACGTCCAAGACCCTACGAGGAGCCAACGCATGACCCGTATTTATCAAGGCAGCTGCCATTGCGGCGCTGTTCGCTACGAGGCCGAGGTGGATTTCGCTGCCGGCACCGGACGCTGCAACTGTTCCATCTGCCGCAAGCTGCGCTATTGGGGCGCGAGGGCCAACCCCAAGACATTCCGGCTGATCAGCGGCGAGGACGCGTTGACCGACTACCAGTTCGGCACGAACAGCGCACACAATCTTTTCTGCCGTCACTGTGGCGTTCATGCCTTCCATCGTGGCTACATCGAGCAGATCGGCGGCGAGTATGTCTCCGTCAACGTTGCTTGCCTCGATGACGTCAGCGATGAGGAATGGGCATCGGCCCCGGTGCGTTTCGCCGATGGCCGCGACAACAACTGGCGCCAGACGCCGGCTGTTACCAGTTACTTGTGAACTGCGAGGTTGCCGCCATGAGCATCGAACGCGTCACCTTCTATCACGCGCCCAACAGCCGCTCTGGCGGTACCCGCGCCCTGCTCGAAGAACTGGGCGTGGAGTACGACATGCACGTGCTCAACTTCAAGAAGAACGAGCAGCGCGATTCGCACTACATGGCGGTGAATCCCATGGGCAAAGTGCCGGCCATCTGGCATCGCGGCGAGTTGGTGTCCGAGCAGCCCGCGGTGTTTCTCTATCTGGCGGATTTGTACGCAGAGAAAGGGCTGGCGCCGACCGTCGATGATCCGTTGCGCGGCCCGTACCTGCGCTGGATGGTGTTTTACGGTTCGTGCTTCGAGCCCGCCATGGTGGATCGCGGCATGAAGCGCGAACCGGTGCCGCCATCGACCTGTCCGTACGGCGATTGGGACACGATGTTCAACACACTGGTGGCGCAGCTGGAACGCGGGCCCTACATGTTGGGTGAGCGCTTCAGTGCATTGGACGTGCTGTGGGGCAACGCGTTGCATTGGATGGTGATGTTCAAGCTGGCGCCGGAGTTGCCGGTGATCTGCGCGTATGTGGACCGGGTGATGTCGCGGCCGGCGCAGCAGCGCGCGATGGCGCTGGATGCGGCGTTGGCTGAGGCGCTGGCGGCTTGAGGCCATGTGTCATTTCCCCTCATCGTCATCCCCGCGTAGGCGGGGATCCAGTGCCCTTGCGCTTGTATCGCAAGGCCAAAAGACACTGGATCCCTGCTTTCGCAGGGATGACGTAATAGGGAATGCATGGCAGTTCTGTGGTTACCCAGCCATGCATCTCCCAAACCATGACTCCCGACGCTGGCCGCCGGCCCGTCGCTCGGCCATCATGTGCCGATGCGTCGTGCCGACCGGCTCTTCCTCATCATCCACGCCTTGCGCGGGCGTCGTACCGCGTTGCAGGCGCGCCAGCTGGCGGGCACGCTCGGCGTCTCGCTGCGCACGGTCTACCGTGACGTCGCCGACCTGCAGCTTTCCGGCGTTCCCATTGAGGGCGAGGCCGGCGTGGGCTATCTGCTGCGCAAGGGCTCGGACATCCCGCCGCTGATGTTCACCGCCGACGAACTCGAATCGCTGGTGGTCGGTACGCGCTTCGTACGCGCGTTCGCCGGCCAGAAGCTGGCGGAAAGTGCGCAGGCGGCGCTGCTGAAAATCGAAGCGGTGCTGCCCCCCGAGTTGCGCGAGCGTGCCACCAAGACGCGCATCTATGCGCCCATCTGGCGCGATCCGAACAAGACCGAGTTCGCCGCGCTGATCGACCGCCTCAACGCGGCCATCACCGATGGTCAGGTGCTGCGGCTGGACTACAGCGACGAAGCGGGACGCACGTCCACGCGTGAGGTCGAGCCGCTGTGCCTGTCGTTCTGGGGCGGCAAGTGGACGCTGGGTACGTGGTGCCGTTTGCGTGTGGGGTTTCGTAATTTTCGGCCGGATCGCATTGCCAGCTGCACGATTACGGGGGAGCGCTTTGGTGAGGTGGAGGGGCGCAATCTGGATGCTTATTTGCAGGCGATGCAGGGGTATTACGAGGGGATGGAGAGTTGAGCTTGGGTTCCCTCTTTCCCTTGGCTGAAGCGTAGTTCACTCCCTCTCCGCCCGGAGAAAGGGTTGGAGCATTGCCTCCTTCACGGTAGTGAGGGGCAGGTGCTCGCGGAAACGCGTGTTTCCCCCTCACCGCCATCCCCCGCGAAAGCGGGACATGCGCGCGGAACGTATGTCTCCCCTCACCGTCATCCCGGCGAAGGCCGGGATCCAGTGACTTTGCTTTGGGTTTTGCTTGAGCGCTACCGCCAGCGTGCCGCCTACGCGGCGGGCGTTTCGATCGTCTGCCGACGCTCGAGTCACTTTTCTTTTGCTGGCCCACGCACGCGCAGGAGCGCGTGCGAACGGCGAAGCCGGCCCGAAGGGCGAAGGGCAGGATGCCCGGAGTCAAAGTCCCACGGGGATTAGCTTCGCGTCAAAAGTAACCCAAAGAAAACGGCCTGATGAGCGGGGCTGCCTTAGCGTCGTGATTAATACGAGCCTTTGCGGCCGCGAAGCCCGGATCGTCACGATCGCCCGACACGCGGTACGGCTACACCGCAACGCGCCATCGCGAAGAGGACTTAAAGCGCAGGAGCGCTGCACGCTCCTAGCTCCCTCTCCCCTTGTGGGAGAGGGCTGGGGAGAGGGGGCCAATCTTGCGCCACCGCAAAACCTTGCCGTCATCGCGACCACTCCCCCTCATCCTCGTTCTTCTTTAGAGAACCAGCAAAACAACCAGATCAGCTACCCTCGACTCGCCCCCATCCCGGAGCGATGGATGTCCGTCACCAGCAACCCCGCGCTATCCACCTGGCGTCCCGACCTCATCGCCGGGCTTTCCATTGCGGGTCTGTTGCTGCCGGAGGCGGTGGCGTATTCCAGCATCGCCGGCTTGCCGCCGGGGGCAGGTGTGATTGCTCTGTTTGTCGGTCTGGCGACGTATGGGTTGCTGGGGCAGAGCCGCTACGCGATTGTCTCGGCGACGTCGTCGTCGGCGGCTGTGCTGGCGGCGGGTAGCCTCGCCCTGGCGGGCACGGACGGTGTTTCGCGCGCCGCAGTGGCTGCCACCTTGGTGCTGCTGGCGGGCGTATGTTTTCTGATCGCAGGCGCGGCGCGCCTGGGGGGCCTGTCGCAGTTGATCGCGCGGCCGGTGTTGCGCGGTTATACCTTTGGTCTGGCCTTCGTGATTGCGTTGAAGCAGCTGCCGCACCTGCTGGGTGTGGCTGGTTTGCATGGTGATTTCCTGCCGGCGTTGTTGGGCCAGTTGATCGTGGCGATTCCTCAGGTGAAACCAGCGGCACTGCTGGCGGGTGCGGTGGCGCTGGTGTTGCTGTTTGCGTGTGAGCACCTGAAACGTTTGCCGGGCAGTCTGTTGGTGATTGCGCTGGGTGTGGTGGCGTCGGGCTGGCTGGCTGCGCGTGGGGTGGAGCTGACAGGCGAGATTCGTCTTGCGGTCCCGCTGGAGTGGCCGACCTGGCCACAAAGCGGTCAATGGGTGCCTAGTGTCGAACTGGCAGCGGCGCTGTTGTTGATCCTGTATGCGGAGTCCTACAGCTCCATCCGTGGCTTTGCGCTGAAGCATGGCGATCGCGTGAATCCGAATCGCGATCTGCTGGTGCTTGGTGTGGCTAACGCCGTTTCCGGTGTGCTGCACGGCATGCCAGTGGGCGCGGGATATTCCGGTACCTCGGCCAACGAGGCGGCGGGTGCGCAATCGCGACTCGCAGGGTTGATCGGCGCGGCCAGCGTGCTGGTCTTGGTGCTGCTGGCGTTGCGCTGGATCGAGCGCATCCCACAGCCGGTGCTGGCGGCCATCGTGATCCATGCGGTGAGCAAGTCCCTGCGCCTGTCGATTTTTGCACCTTATCTGCGCTGGCATCGCGATCGGCTGGTGGCGTTGGCCGCCGTGCTGGGGGTGCTGTCACTGGGCATCCTCAACGGCTTGTTGGTGGCTATCGCCTTCAGCCTGGTGATGCTGCTGCGCCAGTTGGCGACGCCACGCATCAGCGTGTTGGGCCGACTCGGTGATGGGCACGACTTTGTGGACGTGAAGCAGCACCCGGACGCCACCCAGGTTCCGGGCATGCTGATCGTACGGCCGGAGGAGCCGTTGTTCTTCGCCAATGTCGAGGCGGTGCTGGCACAAACGCGACATCGGGTGGGGGCGACCCCAGACCTGCGGCGGGTGGTGCTCAGCCTTGAGGAGTCGCCGGATCTCGATGGCACTGCGCTCGAATCGCTCGGCGATTTCGCGGCCTGGCTGAATGCTCGTGACATCGAGCTGCGCGTGGCACGATTGAAGGACGATGCCTGCGATGCCCTGACACGCTTGGGGTCACCCCAGCTTCCGCCACAGGCGTTACAAGACTGGAGCGTGGACGATGCCGTGTTGGCACCGTTTTCAGGCACCTTTATTTCCAAGGGAAACACGAAGTGATCAAAGCGCAACGCATGACCTGGCTGGCCCTGGCCGCCCTGACACTGACCGCTCCGGCCTGGGCCGACCAGAATGTCGATGCCCGCTTCAAGCAGATCTACGAGCAGGAATGGGCATGGCGCAATGGCCAGTCCGGCATCTCGACTTCTGGCGAGGCGCAGCCCAATGGCGCGCGACTGGACAATGTGGATGCCGCCAGTCAGCAGAAGCGGCTGGATTACTGGCAAAAGGTGTTGAAAGACCTCGACAGCATCGACGTCAAACTGCTGTCGCCGGAAGAGCAGATCAATTACGCGGTGTACCGCGCGCAGATCCAGAACCTGCTGGCCGCGCAGCAATTCAAGCAGTGGCAGATGCCGTTCAACAGCGACTCGGCGTTCTGGAGCGAGCTGAGCGACGTGCTGGACAGCGATAACCTGCGTACCACCCAGGACTATCGCCATTACCTCGACCGGTTGGGCCAGGTGCCGGCGTACTTCCAGCAGCAGACCGACAACATGCGCGACGGCCTCGCACGCGGTTTCACGGTGCCGCGCGAAGTGCTCAAGGGGCGCGATGTGTCGATCGCTTCGGTGGCTGAGCTGAAAGACCCCACCCAGAGCAACTTCTACAAGCCGTTCGAGAAAATGCCTACGTCCATCGCGCCGGCCGACCAGGCGAAGATGCGTGAAGAGGCCAAGCAGATCATCAGCGCCAAGGTCATTCCGGCCTATGGCAGCCTGCTCACGTTCTTCCGCAACGAATACGTGCCCAAGGCGCGCACCACGCTGGCGGCCGAAGCCATGCCGGACGGCAAGGCGTGGTATCGCCAGCAGATCATCGAATACACCACGCTGGATCTCAGTCCCGACCAGATTCACCAGATCGGTCTGGACCAGGTGGAGAAGATTCACGCCGAGATGGTCAAGACCATGCAGGAGACCGGCTTCAAGGGAAGCTTCGCCGACTTCCTGCACTTCCTGCGTACCGACCCGCAGTTCTACGCCAAGACGCCCGACGAACTGCTGATGCGCACCTCATGGGTGGCCAAGCAGGTGGATGCGCAGCTCGGCAAGGAATTCGGCCGCCTGCCGCGCCAGCGTTTCGCCATCGTGCCGGTGCCGGCGGATATCGCGCCGTACTACACGTCGGGTCGCGGTGGCGCGGGCACCTACTTGGTGAACACTTACGACTTGCCGTCGCGCCCCCTCTACAACATGCCGGCGCTGACGTTGCATGAGTCCGCACCGGGTCACTCGCTGCAGCTGGCACTCGCAGCCGAGCAGCATGGCCAACCCGCGTTCCGTCGCGAAGGCTATATCTCCGCCTACGGTGAGGGCTGGGGCCTGTACTCCGAGTATCTCGGCAAGGAGATGGGCATCTACAAGACGCCCTACGAGCGCTTCGGTTACCTCACCTATCAGATGTGGCGTGCCACCCGTCTGGTGGTGGATACCGGCATCCACCATCTCGGTTGGACGCGCCAGCAGGCCATCGATTTCATGACGCAGAACACCGCGTTGTCCGATCGCGAGATCGCCAACGAAGTCGATCGCTACATCAGCTGGCCGGGCCAGGCACTGTCGTATGAGCTGGGTTATCTGAAGATGCTGGAGCTGCGCCAGAAGGCCGAGCAGGCGCTGGGACCGAAGTTCGACATCCGCCACTTCCACGACACCGTGCTGCAGATCGGCTCAGTCCCGCTGCCGGTGCTGGACAAGCGGATCGATCGCTTCATTGCGGAAGGTGGCCCGGAGCCGGATTTTGGCGGCGATGGCGGGAAGGAAACGAAGGCTCACTGACACGGTTATCCGTGCCAGCAGCCTGAGGGCTCTTTGTAGGAGCGCACTTGTGCGCGACCAGATGCCTCTCACGAAACTTCAGCGCGCGGTAACACCGCAGCGCTGAGGTCGCGCACAAGTGCGCTCCTACAGAAAAAGCAGGGCAGTTTTCAGGGCTTAGCTTTCCCAGTCTCCGCAAACCGCTGCAACCGCTGCAACTGATCCATCAACATGCCGTTGGCGGCCGGTGCGATTTTGTCCAGGCCGCTGGCGCTGGAGCCGTTGACGCGATACTCGAATTGCAGCGTCGTACCTTCCGGGGCTGGTTTCAACGTAAACGTCATGACGCCTTGCACGGCCATGTTCTGCATGGGCCCTAGTGCGGTATCGAGTCGAAGCAGGTGTCCCGGCGATGCCCAGATCACGCGCCCATGCGCCACGCTCTGGTTGGCCCAGCGTTCGCAGAAGCAACCGCCGGCTTCGGCCTGGATGCTCAGGTGTGAGGCGTCGCCGGAGTAGGTGTGCTCGCTGTTCCACCAGTGCCCGACATCGATGAGGGTGGCGTAGAGCTTGTCCGGTGGCACGTGAATCGCGCGCTGGTCTTGGATCAGCAAGTGGTCCGGGCCCGCCTCCTTCACTTCCGCCTGGGCGACGGATGCCAGCAAAGCCAGGGAAACCAGGGTGGCAAAGGCGCGGATAGGCATATCGGCGACTCCCGGGAACGGTGGCCGAGTATGCGGCTGGCCAGTATCCGCTGTGCACTAGCCGTAAGGCGGAGCGCGGGATACCCACTGGCGAAAAATTCACCAGTAAAGTAGACTCACTACTAACTTCACTGGGAGAGTTACGCCATGGCTGCTCATCTCCTGCCTGAAACCATCCCCGCCGCCGACCTGAGCGGCCCCGCGTTGCGCGCCTTCTTCAACCTGGCCGAACGCTGGAACCTGCGCATCGCTGACCAGCGCCGGCTGCTGGGCGACCCGCCGGAATCGACCTTCTACAAGTGGAAGCGCCTGCAGGGCGGCCTGTTGGGACGCGACACACTGGAGCGCATCAGCTATCTGCTGGGCATCTTCAAGGACCTGCAGATTCTGTTCCCCGACCCGCAGCAGGCAGATGGTTGGGTGCATCGCGCCAACCAGGCCACGCTGTTCGGCGGGCAATCGGCCATGCAGCGCATGTTGTCAGGCAACGTCGCCGATCTTTACGTGGTACGCCAATACCTCGACGCCCAGCGAGGCTAAGCATTTCTGTAGGAGCGCCCTTGGGCGCGACCGCAGAGCAGCGTCGCCACCCATCCGCGACGAGGTCTCTTTGAGCCCGACAGGTCGCGCCCAAGGGCGCTCCTACAGTGGGATCCCAACCACGTCGCAACCCCCGATACGCCGACTTGCGATACTCGCCTCCTCCAGCAGATCGCGCGAGAAGGTTCATGTCATGGCTGACACTCCCCCGCTCAAACGCATCCGCTGGAGCCACGCGTATCGCATCGTTCCCAGCCGCTTTCCGCCGATAGGCGTGTTTGATCGCATTGCCGCGCCCGGTGATCTGGAAGCGCTATACGCCATCGAAGCCATGACCAACCCGCGCCTGCGCGACGAAATGGGCGAGCTGCAGCTGGTGCCGCCGGAGCGGCGCGTCAGTGGTCCGGGCACCACGCCGGTGATGGCGGCCTTTACGCATCTGAACCCGGAGGGTAGCCGCTTCTCGGATGGCAGCTGGGGTGTGTTCTATGCCGCGCATAGCGTGGCGACAGCGGTGGAAGAAACCGTCTATCACCGCGAGCTATTCCTTGCAGCGACGTCAGAACCGCCGTGTGACATCGAAATGCGCTGTTACAGCACCAGCATCCAGGCGAAGTTGCATGACATCCGTGGTGGATGGAAGGCCGAGCACAGTCCCGACAACTACGCCGCGGGCGTAGCGTTGGCACGGCGGCTGCGCAACGCGGGCTCCGATGGCCTGGTCTACGACAGCGTGCGTCATCGCGGCGGCGAGTGTGTGGCGGTGTTCTATCCCGATCGGGTAGCGCCTTGCGTACAGGCGCAACACCTTATGTATCGCTGGGACGGCAAACGTATCGCCCAGGTGCTCACCGTCGATGAGTGGAAGCGTGGCTGATGAAAAGACGCCCTTAAAAAAAGGCCCCCCTTGCGGGAGGCCCGTCCAGCATCCATGCCAGTAACCCTTTGAAGGGTCAGAAGCGATAGCCGAGACTGACGCCGAAGACGATCGGGTTGATCTTGGCCTTGCCGACCTTGTCACCGTCGACCTTCACGTCGCTCTCGATGTTGACCCAGCGAACGTCTGCCGTGGCCAGCCACTTCTCGTTGATCTTCATGTCGAAGCCGACGCGTGCCGCCACACCGAAGCTGTTGTCGATGCTGACGTTACTGCCATACAGCGCACCGGCGCCCTTGGTGTTGTAGAAGTTGGTGTAGTTGAGGCCGACACCCACGAACGGTGACCAGTTGCTGTTGGGCATGAAGTGGTAGTTGAGTCCCAGGGTCGGCGGCAATTCCATGGTGCGTGCCACGGTGCCGACGCCATCCAGCTTCACGTCATGCTTGAACGGCCATGCCACGAGCAGGTCGACACCGAGGTTCGGGGTGAACATGTATTCGATGCTGCCGGTCGGGCGTGCGCTGCTGGAGGTGCTGGACTCGATGCCAGCCAGCTTGCCGGTGTTGTTCTGCGGAACGACGTCATGCACACCGAAGCGCACAACCCAGTTGTCGTTGGTATCAGCGTGAGCTGCAGGAGCGGCGACCGTGCCAAGTGCTGCGGCGATAACGAGGGGAAGCAGGACTTTCATGGATTTCATCCGTTGGTTTTTCTGCGGGGTGAATCCATGCTCGTAAGAATTTCGTTGTGCGCTTTTGATCTGAATCAAGCAGGTGTAGGGCATACGGCCGCAGGTTCGTCAGCCTTTAAAGCAAACGGCCCGCACAGGGCGGGCCGCTTGGCATGACGCTATGCGCAGTCATCAAGTGTCGGCGTTGGTCGCCCAGCCTTCGCGATTGCCGCGTGTAAACACGCGATCATTCTCCAGCACCGCTCCTGCGGCATGCGCGGGTTCTTCGCGCAGCTTGGCGTAGATCGGCGTGAAGTCGGGACGCGTTGCCTCAAACAACTGCTCGAAGCTGTCGATCACGAAGTACGTTTGCTGATAGGTGTCGATGCGGTAGCGCGCGCTCATCACACGCTCCAGACCAAAACCGATGCGATTGGGCGACGCCGAGTCGAGCGAGTAGATCGACTCGCCCTTGGAACTGACGATGCCCGCGCCGTAGATGCGCATGCCTTCCTTGGTGTTGATCAGGCCGAACTCCACCGTGTACCAGTACAGGCGCGTGAGATTCATCAGCGCTTCGGGGCCGATGGCGAACGCCTTCATGCCGCCGCGGCCATAGGCCTGCATGTAGTCGGCGAAGACCGGGTTGAGTAGCAGCGGCACGTGACCGAACAGGTCGTGGAACAGATCGGGTTCGCTGAGGTAGTCGAGCTGGTCGGGCTTGCGGATCCACCAGCTCACCGGAAAACGACGGTGGGCGAGGTGATCAAAGAACACTTCGTCCGGCAGCAGGCCTTCCACCGCCACCAGCTCCCAGCCAGTGGTGGCGCCGAGCACCTTGTTGAGATCGGCAAATTTCGGAATGCCGCCATCGCCCAGGCCGAAACGCTCCACGCCGTCCAGGAACTCCTGGCAGGCCCGGCCGGGCAGCATCTCGCGCTGGCGCTTGTACAGGGTGTCCCACACCTCATGGTCCGTGCGGGTGTAGTCCGACCACGGCTGCTCGACCACCCCGGTGGCATACACCGGCACATAGCCACGGTCAGTCTGCTGATGTTCGACGCGGCGGGGTGTGGTGGTGTCCATGGAGGCTCCTGGCGCTTAAGCCGTGATGTTGCTGGGGATAAGTCAGCATAGGGCCGTTGCCACGCACGAAGATTGTTTTGTTGCTTCCGCTGGAAGCATTTGCGCAATAATCATGCGCATAGGTGTCACAAATGGGAGTTTTATTGCCATGACCAACCTCGACCGTACCGACCTGCGTATCCTGGCCGTGCTGCAGAGCGACGGCCGCATTACCAACGCCGAGCTGGCCGAGCGGGTGAGCCTTTCGGCATCCGCCTGCCTGCGGCGGCTACAGCGCCTCGAGTCGGAGGGCATCCTCACCGGCTACTCGGCCCAGGTGGACCCGCAGGCGGTGGGGCTGGGGCTGGAAGCCTTCGTGCGTGTGCAGCTCAGCAAGCACGAAAGCGCCGCGGTGGAGCGCTTCGTTCAGCTGGTCAACGGCTGGGATGAAGTGGTGGCTTGCTACGCACTTACCGGGGACATGGACTACCTGCTGCATGTCTATGTGGCTGATCTGCAGGACTTTTCACGCTTCCTGCTGGACCGTTTGCTGAACGCGGCCGGTGTGGCTGACGTCAACTCAAGCTTTGTGTTGAGGACCGTCAAACGGTCAGCCGCTCTGCCGCTGGCTCAACTTGAGCGTTAAGGATAGGGATGCTCTGATCTATTCCACGTACCCGGCATGACGTCCAGAAGGCCCGCAGGTTGTGCTGCGTGGCGCCGGACAGACTGGCCGTCTGTTCAAGCCGCGCGGCGCAGCCTGCGGGCCTTCTGGACGTCACCCCCGCTATTAAATTCAATACGTTGGGGCCGATCTGTGTGCGCGCACCGCTTTGCTCCGCCGTCTCGACAGCCAGCCAGGCTGCCTTCGCCGACGGAACAAAGCGGTGCGCGCACACAGATCGGTGACAGGTGCGTGGAATAGATCAGAGCATCCCTAAGCCTGCGGCAAGGGGCCGCAGACCGCCCGACTAACGCTAAACTAACTGGACTGATGAACACCCAAACCGTTTCCGCCCCGGACCGCCGCGACCTGTTGCGACCCCTGCGTTATGCCTGGCGTGTACCACTGCTGCTGCTGCACGTCGTGCTTGGCGTGCTGTTGTGCGCGTTTGTCATCACCTGGGGCCGCAATGCGGTGATGAAGAACGGCCGCGAGCCGTTTGCGCATCGCACCATCCGTTGGTGGTCCACGGCGCTGCTGCGCATCTTTGGACTGCGCTCGGTGCGGGTGGGTAAACCGCTGCCAGATGCAGTGCTGTTTGTGGCCAATCACACCTCTTGGATGGATATCGAACTGCTGCACAGCCAACGCGCAGCGTGCTTCGTAGCCAAGGCCGAGATTGCCAGCTGGCCACTGGTGGGTTGGTTGGCCTCTTCGGGCGGCACCATTTTCCATCGTCGCGGCAATAACCACTCGTTGGCGGCGGTGATGCAGGTGATGGTCGAGCGCTTGCGCGCGGGCCGTTCGGTGGCGGTGTTCCCAGAAGGCGGCACCGGCCATAACGGTGTGTTGCGTGTATTCCATGCGCGTATCTTCCAGGCCGCCCTCGATGCCGAGGTGCCGGTGCAGCCGGTGGCTCTGCGCTTTGCCCGTGATGGTCATCGCGTGATCGATGCCGGCTTCCGCGAACGCGAAAACTTTATGCAGAACTTCCTGCGCTTGCTGGGCGAAGCGCCTATGGATGCCGAGGTGCACTTCCTCGAGCCGGTGCCGGCGACGCCGGATGCGCGCCGCCGCATGGCTGAGCTGTCGCGCGAACGCATTGCCGCGGCGCTGGAAGACGAGCCGGCTCGCGATAACCGCGCATGACGCTCCCGACGGGAAAGGACTTCCTTCCGCCGTGGCCGCTTCGTAGTGGCCACATCCAGACCATGCTGTCGTCCAGTGGTGTGCGCCGCGTGCTGTTGCCGAAAGCTGCGCAAAGCGTGCTTGAAGGGGCAGAACCGGTGATGGTGAGTGGTGGCGATGGCGTGCGACTCACCGGCGCGTACACGGCCCAGAAAGTGCGGCCGCAGTCGCATGGCCTGGCAGTGCTTTTCCACGGTTGGGAAGGCAGTGTCGATTCCACCTACGTGTTGCAGACAGGCAGCCGCCTGCTGCGCGACGGCTGGGATATTTTCCGCCTGAACTTCCGTGACCACGGCGACAGTCATCACCTCAACGAGGCGCTGTTCCATTCGTGCCGTATCGACGAGGTGGTCCATGCATTGGGCGATATCGCCCAGCGCTACCCCGGCCGCCCGATGGTGCTGGCGGGATTTTCATTGGGCGGCAATTTTGCGCTCCGTGCGGCGGTGCGTGCTCCGGCAGTGGGTTTGCCGCTGGCTTACGCATTGGCGGTGTGCCCCATCATTGACCCAAGCGAAGGCCTGTTCTCGCTGGAGGGCAATGCGCCGTGGTTCTACCAGGCGTACTTCATGCACAAGTGGCGTCGTTCGTTGCAGGCAAAGCAAGCAGCATTCCCTCATCAGGAATACTTCGAGCTGTCCGAACTGAAGCAGAATCTGCGCGGCCTCACCGCGTCGCTGGTGGCGCGTCATACCGATTTCAGTTCGCTGGAAGCGTATTTGGACGGCTATTCGGTGGCCGGTCGAGCGCTTGCCGATCTGCATGTGCCCGCCACCATTCTCACTGCACGTGATGATCCCGTGATTCCGGTGGATGCGTTCGATAAGCTGGAGCTGCCGGCCAACGTCGAGCTGGATATCGCTTCCTTTGGCGGCCACTGCGGCTTTATCCGCGGCTGGGACATGACCAGTTTCACTGACGAGTACATCGCCGCACGTTTCAATGCGGTAGTCGCCTGAACTGCAGGCGCGCACTTGTGCGCGACCTCAGCGCTTCGGCGTGTCCGTAGAGTAAGGTCCACCGTGAGGGGCGTGTCGCGCACAAGTGCGCTCCTACAGAGATCACCGCATGGAGGAAACGTGTATGGCCAGACTCGCCCAGGGCAGGTTCGACGTGAAGATGTTGCCGCTGCCGGCACAGGACGATGCGGGCGATGCCGCCATTGGTCGGATGGCGCTCGACAAGCAGTATCACGGTGACCTGGAAGGAGCCGGCAAAGGGCTGATGCTGGCGGTAGGCACAGCGGTGGACGGTTCGGCCGGCTATGTGGCGATGGAGCGCATCATCGGCAGCCTGCACGGTCGACACGGCAGCTTTGCGTTGCAGCATTGTGGGGTGATGAATCGCGGCACGCCGAAGCTCTCCATCGCCATCGTGCCTGACTCAGGTGCCGAGGCGCTGGCTGGTATCGCCGGTACGCTCGAGATCACCATTGCTGGCGGCGTCCACACCTACGCGCTTTCTTACTCGTTGCCTGACGAAGCCTGAGAGTTCGCATGAGGCTGCCGTAAGCGCTACGCTGTTCCACTCGATGATGGAGGCTACGTCCATGCGCAAGCTGATGTTCGCCTTGCTCGGCCTGCTGGTGGCGCACACCGCTCTTGCCGCGCCGCAATTGGACAAGCTCACCCTGCCCAAGGGTTTCCATGTCGCCATCTATTCCGACCAGGTACCCAACGCGCGCGAAATCACGCTGGGCGCCAAGGGCACCGTCTTCGTAGGGTCGAACAGCGCAGGCAAGGTCTATGCGCTCACCGACAGCAAGGGTGATGGTCGCGCCGACAAGGTGCGGGTGATTGCTAGCGGCTTGCAGCTGCCGGTGGGCGTCGCCTTCAAGGACGGTGACCTGTATATCTCCGCGGTCAGCAAGATCCTCGTACTACGCGACATCGAGAACCACCTGGACAATCCACCCAAGCCCGAGGTCGTCTACGACAAGTTTCCCACCGAAACGCATCACGGCTGGAAGTTCATCGCGTTCGGTCCCGACGGCAAGCTCTACGTGCCCATCGGTGCACCTTGCAACATATGCGACAAGGGCAAGGACTACGCCAAGATCACACGCATGAATGCTGATGGCAGCGGGCTGGAAGACGTGGCCTATGGCATCCGCAACACTGTCGGTTTCGCCTGGCAACCAGGCACCAAACAACTGTGGTTCACCGACAACGGGCGCGACCTGATGGGTGACGACATGCCCAGCGACGAGCTCAACAAGCTCGGCCATGTCGGCGAGCATTTCGGTTTTCCTTATTGCCACCAGGGCGACACGCTCGACCCGGAGTTCGGTCAAGGCAAGCGCTGCAGTGACTACACGCCGCCGGTGCTCAAGCTCGGTGCGCACGTGGCCTCGCTCGGCATGCGCTTCTACGAAGGCACGCAGTTTCCGCCGAGCTACAAGGGCGCCATCATCATCGCCGAGCACGGCTCGTGGAATCGCACCAAGAAATCCGGTTATCGCGTCATGACCGTGCGCCTCAACGGCGATAGGGTGGTTTCCTATGAACCCTTGCTCGATGGCTTCCAACAGGATGAGAAGGCGTGGGGCCGACCGGCCGATGTGCAGCCGCTGCCCGATGGCAGCCTGCTGGTCAGTGATGACCTCGCCGGCGCGGTCTACCGCGTGACCTATCAAACACCCTGACGTTCGCCATCGCGGGCGTGACACAGAAACTTTCAGGAGAACCACCTTGCAACTGCGCAGTGACAACTTTGAACACGGCCAGCCGATTCCGGCCCCACTCGCTTTCGCCAAACGCGGCTCGCCGATTGCCTTGTCGGAGAATCTCAGCCCGCATCTGGCATGGAAGGACGCGCCGCTCGCCACCCGCTCCTTCGTGCTCACCTGCATCGACTTCGACGTGCCAAGCAAGCCCGACGACGTCAATCAGGAAGGCCGCACGGTACCGGCAGACCTGCCTCGCGTGGAGTTCGTGCACTGGCTGATGGCCAACATCCCCGTGGAATGCGGCGAAATGGCCGAAGGTGCATGTAGCGATGGCATCGTGCCTCGCGGCAAGCGCGCACCGTATGGCCCGCCGGGCTGCGTGCAAGGCATCAATGACTACACCGGCTGGTTCGCCGGTGACGCAGACATGCGCGGCGAGTATCTCGGCTATGACGGCCCGTGCCCGCCATGGAACGATTCCATCGTGCACCACTACCACTTCCGCCTGTATGCGCTGGACGTGGACAGCCTCAAGCTTGCCGACGGTTTCACCGTCACTGAGCTGCGTGGGGCAATGGACGGCCATGTGTTGGCGGAAGCCGAGCTGATGGGAACGTATGCGCTCAACCCCGCCTTGGGCTGAGCACTGTCAGAGTCGCGTGAACGGCGCACAACGGCGTGTTGGCGCAAGCGCAATTTCACGCGCACAAGGCAGGCGCTGTGGATGAATGGCGATGGGGCGCAACACGGCCCCGTCGAGAGGACTGCACCATGCTCCATTACGCCCTGGTATTCCTGGTTATCGCCATCATCGCCGCCTTGTTTGGTTTCACCGGTATCGCCGGAACGGCGGCAGGCATCGCGAAGATCCTGTTTATCGTCTTCCTGATCCTTGCCGTGATCGCCTTCTTTCGCCGCACGAGCTGAGCGGCAGCGCACCGGTGCTTGTCCAACCCGGTGCGCACCCACCTTGCCAGATTGGTAAAGTGATTCCCCCCGCCTCATCGGAGAACGTCATGAACAAGCAAGTCCAGGCGCATGAGGAAAGCAGCGCCGCCGAGCGCATCGAGGAACGTGCAGATCGCGTCAAGCACGCCACCTCCAGCGCCGTCGCGAGCACCAAGGAAGCCGTGGAACGCGCCGCGGACCACGTCGAGGAACGCCTGCACCAGGCCACCGACAAGGCTGCCGACGCCGCCACCAAGGCCAGCGCCAAAGCCGACGAATACCGCCAGCGTGGGCGCGATGCCTATGACGACGCCAGGGATCGAGCCGACGAATGGCTGGATCGCGCACGCGACTATGTGCGCGAGAAACCGGTGCAGTCCGTAGCCATCGCCCTTGGCGCAGGTTGGCTGCTGGGCCGCATACTCCGCCGCTGATACAACACCTTCTGAGGACAGCGGATGGACCAGACCGGACGCGATGACGCGCCCGCCTCGCCTGACGGGACGCCGTCGGCAGCACCAGGCCTGCTCGAAGACCTAGGCCGGCTGGGCCGTGCGTTCAAAACCTTGTTCGGCGCCCAGCTCCGCCTGTTGGCGAGTGAACTGGGGCTGGCGCGTGCCGCCGTTCATTGGCTGCTCGCCGCCGGCCTGGTGGCCACGGTGGCGGCCGTGGGTTTTGGCCTGACCCTGCTTGGCCTCATTGGCTGGCTGCTGGCGCAGTGGTTTGGGTCGTGGACCTGGGCGCTGGTGGTGCTGGCCCTGGTGGAACTGGCCTTTCTGTTCGGCGCCATCGTGCTGTTCCGCCGTTGCATGCATTGGATGAGCCTGCCCGCGACGCGCAGCGAATGGAATGCGATCATGCGGGAAACCCTGCGTCGTCCCGAGTCGCAGGAACCGTCCGGTCCGGAGGACAAGCCGTGAGCCTCGCCAAGCATCTGCATGCCGTACGCACGGCAAAGAATCGTGCACAGGAAGCGCGCCATGAACTGGCTGTGCCGGCGCAGGCGTTGCTGTCGCGTGGTCATCGCTACCCGCTGACGACGGTCGGCATGGCTGCCGGCGCGGGCTTCGTGCTGGGTCAGCTCGACGTGCACCCGCTGCGTGTCCCTGGACTCGGTGCGCTGCTGAGTGGCACCGCCGCCGAAGTGGTGGGTCAGGCAGCACGCCTGCTGGCTGAGTTCGCGCAAGACAACTTCGATATCACATGAACGGTCCCGAGTCAGCGTCAACGCCCGCCACCTCCAGTGACGCGGCGCGCCTCTCGGCATCCGTAACGCGATCGCACGAACGCCAGTTGCGGCAAGCACGCAGCATGCGCAGTAACCTGCGTGCGATACGCATCGCGTTGAACCTGTTGCTGTTGCTGGCGCTGATGTACACCATCACGCTGATCAAGGGCTTGCTGATACCGCTGGTGCTGGCCGCCTTCATCGGCCTGGCGCTCAACCCCATTGTGGCCAGCGGTGCACGGCTCGGTCTGCCGCGCTGGCTCTGCGCAAGCGTGTTGATGCTTGCCCTGATCGCGGGCATTGGCAGCGGCATCAGCGCGCTGGCACAGCCGGCGCTCGGCTGGTTCCACGAGGCACCGGCAGCCATACGCGGCTTCGTACCCAAACTGAAAACCGTGCTGCAGCCGATCGAGGCGGCGAGCCGCGCAACGCAAAGCCTGGTGACCGGCCAAGTGGTGCGTGCGCCGGCTGCCACACCTTCATCCATGGCGATAAGCATGTGGGATGTCGTGGCCACCACACCCAAGGTGCTGGCAGCAGTCCTCACCGTGGTTTTGCTGGTGTTTTTTTTCCTGGTCTACGGAGATCTGCTGTTGCGCCGGTTGGTCGAGTCGGCGCCGAGTTTCAGCATCAAGCGCCATGCGGTGTCTGTGGTGCGTGGCATCCAGACCGAGGTGTCGCGCTACATCCTCACCACCACGCTGATCAACCTGATGCTTGGCACCATCACCGCCGGCATGCTGTGGCTTTATCACATGCCTGATCCGGTGCTGTGGGGCGCGGTGGCCATGTTGGCCAACTTCATTCCTTACGTCGGCGCGATCACCACCACCACGGTGTTGGCCTTGGTGGGCTTGATGAATTTCAATGATGCCGGCCACGCCTTGCTGCCGGCGCTGACTTTCGCCGGCATCACCGCTTTCGAGGGCAACCTGATCACCCCGATGATCCAGGGACGGCGCATGCGCCTCAGCCCGATCGCTATTCTGTTGTGGTTGTTGATTTGGGGTTGGCTGTGGGGCATCCCCGGCGCATTGCTCGCCGTACCCATGCTCACCAGCTGCAAACTCGTGGCAGAACGCGTGCGGGGTTGGCGATGGTTCGCGATGATGGTTCAACGCTGATGCAAACCTTCGAAGTCAGGTCCATTACGGATGCTGACTTCGATGCGTGGAAGCCGCTGTGGGATGGCTACAACGCGTTCTACGGGCGTAGCGGCGTCACGGCATTGCCGGAAGCGATCACCGAAGTTACCTGGTCGCGTTTTCTTGATCCGCACGAGCCGATGCACGCACTGGTCGCCGAACGCAACGGCGAACTGTTAGGCCTCACACATTTCCTGTTCCATCGCAGCACCATCAGCGAGAGCAACAACTGCTACCTGCAGGATCTCTACACCGTGCAGGCATCGCGTGGCATGGGTGTCGGACGGGCGCTGATCGAGGCCGTCTACGCCAAAGCGCGCGAAGCCGGTGCGGGGCGGGTGTACTGGCAGACGCATGAAACCAACGCGACGGCGATGCAGCTTTACGACAAGCTTGCAGAGAAATCGGGGTTCGTGGTGTACAGGAAACCGCTTTAGTAGTTAGTTCTCCAAAGCCCGTCTGTCGATCAAGGACGAAGGTCGACCAGTGAGGGGTGCATTTCGGGATTTGTGGCGCATCGCCAGCCGTTGTAGCGTCGCGCGCACCCCAACTTGTGCCAGGTCTCCCCCAATGTCTGTCGCATTTTCGTGTTCAACGCGCAGGCGCCATCCGTTGGCGAACGCGGTCGCAGTCGTCGTACTCACCGTCAGCTGCAGCCTACCGATGTATGCGTCGGCGCAAACGCCGGACGAGCACCCTGTATGCACCAGTCCATCTTCGACCGGCTATCCGGTAGTGGCACGAACCACGCTGGCGGGTGTGCCAGCCATCCTGCGCATCCCGGAGCATGTCCGGAAACCGCCCATTGTCCTGTGGCATGGCTTCGGCCCACCCGCGAGCGAAGACGCGATGATGGACGCACTGCCGCTGGATGATGTGGATGCGGTGAAGATTTATCTCGGCCTGCCATTGTTCGGTGCGCGTGCGCCTGCCGGTGGTATGAAGGAACTCGCCCGCCGGCAGTCGGAAGACGTTGGCCTGCAGGTTTTCAAGCCGGTCGTTGCGGGTGCGGGTGATGAGCTTCCGGGTGTCGTTGCCGCGCTGCAGAGCGGGGCATGCATCCAACGTGGCGAGGCTATCGATTTGATCGGCTTCTCTGCTGGCGGAGCGGCGGCTTTGTACGCGCTGGCGCAAGACAAAGTGCCCGTCAATGCCGCGGTGTTGATCAACGCCTCCGCCGGCTTGAGCGCGTCCGTGCAGGCCTATGAACACGCCACCAAGAAGACCTACGCGTGGTCCCCGGCATCACGTGAGCTGGCGCAGCAAACCGACGCAGCCGGTCGCGCCGCGGACATCGCTAAGAAGCATCCCGCTGTGCTCTTCCTTACCGGCACCGCAGATTCGGTGGTGGATGCCGGTGCCATATCCGCAGTCTATGAAAAGCTGAAGCCGTACTACGGGAACGACGAAGTACGGCTTCAGTGGAAAACGATGCCATCCATGGCTCATCAATGGGCTACCGACCCGCAGTCGCTGACCAGCGTGCGTCGTGCAACGGCCGAATGGATTACGGGCGCTTCAACGCAGCCTCAGTGATCGATGCCGTTGGCCTTCAGCGCGTCGCTGATGTCGAATAGCCAGAGATTTCGGGAGCCGTTGAGCGGCTCCTGCAATCGATGCTGGAGTGAATTGAGATCGTCCTGCGTTTTGGGGAACTGCACTACGTCTTGGCGATTGCTCGACACGTAGAGTTCGCCAAAGTGGCGGCCCAGTGACGGCGCATTCTCCAGCGACTGCGAATTGACGTCGCCCGACAGATGCACGGGCTTTCCCCAGTGTCCGTTTGCATCGCGGAAGGCGATGTAGATGTCGGCGCTACCCAGCGAATCACCCTCGTTGCCGGCGTAAACCAGAAAGCGTTGCTGCGGGTCAATGCTCGGATCCATGCGGTTATGGGCAACATCCCCAAGCTCGATGCGCTCCGGCGTTGCGTAGCCAGTCTTGGTGCGACGGGCGACGTATATCTGATAGGCCTTGCCGGAATCGCCGCGATGCGCGGAGAAATAGATGTCGCCGTTGGCTGCCACTGAGGGGCTGTAGATCATTGCGCCATCATTGAGCGCGCCATCCACATGCACGGGTTTGCCCCAGCTACCACCGGGCTGCATTTCCACGTACCAGAGATTCTTGCCGGAGAAAGTTCGCCCATCCATCTCCGCCATCACCGGTCTGGCGCCCGGCTGCGGCGGTCGGTTGGAAACAAAGTAAAGGCGCTTGCCGTCCGGCGACAGCGCCGGCTCCGAGTCGTGCCACTGCCCGGAGAAAGGCGCGATCTCCGGCGTACTCCAGTTGTCGCCGGTGCGGTGGGTGACAAGGATGGTGTCATCCTGCTCGGCGAAATCCGAACGCATGAAATACAACGTGTTGTTGTCAGGACTTAGCGCGGCTGACGTCTCCTGCAGTCCGGTGGAAATCACGCCCGGTCCGACCAGTTCGCCCGCGCATATCGGGGCGGAGATCAGCGCGACGATCAAGGACGTGGTCACAAAGAACGGCTTGGACGGCATGCAAAGCGCTCCTTCAGGGGTGGGGACGGTGAAGTAGGGTCAGGATGCGTGGGACGACTGGCGTCACGCAGCAGGTTTGTGATTGGCGGTGTCGACCGCGTGACAAGCGGTCGTCGCGCACATGCGGACGGTCAGGCCATGCCGAGAGCGCGACGCGCCTGCACGCGAAAGCGCCGGCTGAGGTTCAGCCGCGTGCCATCCTGCAGTACCACCTCGGCGCTGCCCTGGAACAGCGGATGCACTTCGCGGATACGCTCCACGTTCACCACGATGCCGCGATGGATGCGCAGAAACCTGGCCGGATCGAGCACACCGAGCAGATGCCGCAGCGATTCGCGATGCAGATAGGTCGCCGCGCCCGCATGGATATGCACGTAGTTGCCATCGGCGCGGATCCAGTCGATGTCGTTAGCTGCAACCACGCGGATGTGTTCACCCTGTTGCACGCTGAGCCGCTGCAGGTAGGGCGACGGCGCGGGAAGCGATGTGGTTGCACCGGATGGCACTACCGTTGCCTGCAGCCCGTGCCAATGCCGCCGCACGCGCGCCATGGCCTGGTCAAAGCGCTCCTGGTCGATGGGCTTGAGTACGTAGTCGATGGCATTGGCATCGAAGGCGCGCAGGGCGTGCTGCCCGTACGCTGTTGCAAACACCACCATCGGCAGGCTGTCGCGTTTCATGCCGTGTAACAGCTTGAAACCATCCATGCCCGGCATGCGGATATCCAGAAACAGCAGATCCGGATCAAGCGCGGCGATGGCCTGCTTCGCTTCGCTCGCATTGGCGCATTCACCGACGATGGTGACATCGTCGTGCGAAGCCAGCGCCTGCCGTATCGCCAGCCGCGCCAGCATTTCATCGTCAACCAGCAAGGTGCGGATGGGCGGCAGGGTCATGCGGCGAGTTCCCGATACGGAAAACGCAGCTCCACGCGCGTGCCGCCTCCGGACTTGCGTTGCAGATCCACCGATGCCGCGCCGCCGAATAGCATGTCGAGTCGCGTGCGTGTGTTGCCGAGGCCAATCCCGTCTTTGGCCCCTTCTGGCGGCAAGCCGATACCGTCGTCATCGACCCGCAGCAGCAGGTCGTCACCGTCACGGCGGGTGACGATGTGCAGCGTGCCGCGTTCGGTCTTGTCGAGCAGGCCGTGGCGCAAGGCGTTCTCCACCAGCGGTTGCAGGATCATGTTGGGCACCAGCGCGCGCAGGGTATCGGCGGAGACGTCGAGATGCGTGGTGAGACGATCCTGAAAGCGTACCTGCTGGATGCCGAGATAGCAGTTGAGAAACTCCACCTCGCGCGACAGCGGCACCTGCTGCGCGTGGCGTTCCTCTAGCGTGAGCCGGAGGAAATCACTGAGGCGGGCGATCATCTGGCGCGCCTGCACGGGGTCGGCCAAGGCTAGGGCCGAGATCGCATTGAGCGTGTTGAACAGGAAGTGCGGCTGCAACTGCACGCGAAGCGTCTGCAATTGCGATTGCACCAGCTGTGTCTCGAGCTGCGAACTGCGCAGCCGTTCGTCGCGCAGTCGATGCTGCGATTCGATAGCGCGCAGCACCACCAGGATCACGCCATAAGTGAGCCAACTCAGGTGGAAGTTGTACGCAAACTGCATGCGCGCGAACGCGCCGAAGCTCAGGTCTGGCTTCGATGCGGGCGGTCCGCAAAGCACCCAGTAAACCCCTAGCACCAGCCCCACCTGCGCAGCGGCAAGCAGGATGCTGCTCGCTCCGTGCACCGCCCAGAAACGCCCCCAACCACCACCGCCCCCCTGACGCCCCAGCCACGCGACCACTGGCGTAAGCAGCATCCACAGGTACGCGTTGGTGAAGTTCCAGGTGAGCGGACGAGTCCAGGTGAACGCCTCGCCCTCGCTCATCATCGAGATCACCGAGCTTGCCGTGTACGACAGGGCGAGCACAGTCCACAGCGCGAACACGAGCGCCCAGATCTTCCAGCGTGATGCAGTCATCAGGTCAGACACGGTAGCCTCACCGGCGCGGGCCGCAGCAGCGAACCGGCATAGTGTGGAAGCGGCATCGTCAGGGCGACAGTGCCTGAAGGCGCACCCGGCCGATCAGCCAACGGTGCAGGCGGGCGCGGCCGTGGGTGTCGTCTCGCCGTGTGCTGCGAGCCACGGCGCCAGAGAGATCCGCCAGAAGTGGTCGCCGCCGGCCTGGCTTTTGGGGTCGCGTGGAGCGTCCGACGGCGATGGACTGCGGTCGCTGGAGTAGTACAGCGTGCGGTGGTCGCAACCCAACTGTGAGCCCATCGAGTACGTGCCGCCATTCACTGAGTCGCCCAGATCCTGCGGCGTGCTCCAGTTGTCTGCGGTATGGAAGGCAATGGCGAGGCGGTAAGGTTGCTTTGAGTCATGCCGAATGCTGAAGACCATGAACGAGCGATCCGGTGCGATGGCGACGTCGCGGACTTGTGCGTCCTTGTCGCCCACCGCTACCACATGGGTCATCGGGTAGCTGCCGTTCTCATAAGTCGCATGCATCGGACGAATCACGCCATCCGGCGCGCAGCCGATGTAGTAGATGCTGCCGTCGGCTGCCACGCTGGGTGCAAAGCTGCTGTTGCACGCCGTGTTCACCGTGTCGGGCAGGCGTACCGCCTCACTCCAGCCGTCGCCCCTGCGGTCCACGCGCCAGAGATTCATGCCCATGCCCGTCAGCACCTTCCCGTTGCGCTGGGTATCGATCGGCTGGCCACCCTGCTTGGCCGGTCGGTTGGAAATGAACACCAGAAAGGAGCCATCCGGCGACATGGTCGGATCGCCGTCACGCCATCGACCTGAAAAAGGGGCGGCTACCGGCGCCGTCCATTCACCGTTCACCCGATGCGACTCCATGACGACCGCACTCTTTTCCGAGCCCCGCCCGAAGTAGACGGTGTTGCCGTCCGGCGTAAATGCGGGTGACTCGCCGCCAGCGAGATCGCCGGGCAGAAACACGCGGGGCACTGGCGCGGGTGGATCAACCGGCATTGGTGTGATCAGCGGCGATATCGCCAGCAGTACGACACACATCATCTGTTGCCACATGGCGGCTACTCCCTCGAAAGCGCACTGGATACGGCGCTAAAAGCTAAGGCGAGCCGGGCCGGTCGTCGCCGGTTTTGTGACGACCGGTACCCTCGATGCCATGAACGGCGATACAGGTGTGGCAAAAGGTGCGGGCGACGACGTCAGCCCTCCGCTACACGTATCACCAGTTTGCCGAAGTTCTTTCCTTCCAGCAGTCCGATAAAGGCCTCGGGCGCGTTCTCCAATCCATTCACTACGTGCTCGATCGCCTTCACCTTGCCCTCGGCGATCCACGTTTCCATATCGCGGCGGAACGCATCGAAGCGGTCGGCGTAATGGTCGAGGATGATGAAGCCTTGCATGCGTATGCGCTTCATCAGAATCGCGGACGTCACCTGTGGCAGACGATCCGGAACGATAGATGGCGCGTGGTCGTTGTAGTGTGCGATGAAACCGCACACCGGAACGCGCGCGTGGAGATTCAACAGCGGCAGCACGGCATTGAACACCTCGCCACCGACGTTCTCGAAATACACGTCAATACCCGAGGGGCAGGCCGCGGCCAAGTGTGCAGCAAGCTGCGGATCGTAGCGGTCGACGCAGGCATCAAAGCCCAGCGTCTCCACGGCGTGGCGGCACTTGTCCGCGCCGCCGGCGATGCCGACCACGCGGGCGCCCTTGATCTTGGCGATCTGGCCAACCATGGCACCCACCGCACCGGTGGCTGCGGCGACCACCACGGTTTCGCCCGGCTTGGGCTGACCGATATCGAGCAGGCCTACGTACGCCGTGAATGCCGGCATGCCGAGCGCACCCAACGCAAGCGAGGGCTGCGGCATATCGCCAAGCGGGGACAGGTCCTTGCCATCCGAAATGATGTGCTCCTGCCAACCCGCGTTGCCCAGCACCAGATCGCCAGCGCGGAACTGTGGATGATTCGAAGCCGCCACGCGACTCACTGTGCCACCGACAATGGGTTGGCCCACGGGGATGGCCGACGCGTAACTCGTGCCGGCTTCATCCATCAGGTTGCGCATGTAGGGGTCGAGGGAGAGATAGAGCGTGCGCAGCAGCACTTCGCCATCGGCAAGGGCGGGCAGGCTGCTCTCTTCCAGCCGGAAGTCCTGCAGCGCGGGGCGGCCCTTGGGTCGGGCAGCGAGGACGATGCGACGATTGGCGAGTTCATTCGTAGACATAGCGATTCCCTTCAGGAAAGAGGTGATTACCAATCGATACGTACGCGGTCGCGGAAAAAACCGCCAGTGACGGAAGGCTGTGTGGGCAACATGGCTGCCCACACAATACCGGCGGCGCCTTCGGCAACGGGCCGGCCGCCGTGGCCGCCCATGTCGGTGGCGACCCAACCGGGACACACGGCATTCACCAGGATGCCGCTGCCGGCGAGTTCCTCCGCAAGCATGCGCGTGTGGCTGTTGAGTGCCGCCTTGGAGACGCGGTAAGCGGGGCAGCAGGTCCCTTCGCTTTCCTTCGCGCCGCACCCGCTGGAAACATTGACGATGCGGCCGTAACCGTGGCGCTGCATCAGCGGCAGCATGGCCTCGGTAAGTTGCCAGGCGCCGAGCAGATTGGTCTCGAGTGCTTGCCGCACCACATCCAGGTTGGCGGAAGATGCCTGACTGTCGATGTCGAAGTACGCGCCGGCGTTGTTCACCAGAATATCCAGGCGCCCGTACTCGGCTTCGATGCGGGTGGCGAGTTCACGCACGTCGCGCGCTGACGTCACATCCAGCGGCACGGCGATCACCTTGCCGCCCTCGCGACGCAGCTGCCGTGCCGCCTTTTCTCCAGCGAGCACGTTGCGTGCGCCGAGCAGCACCGTGACGCCGCTGGTGGCAAGTTGCCGTGACACCTCAAGACCGAGGCCTCGATTGGCACCGCTCACCAGCGCGACACGTTGTGAGGGCTCCGGCTCAGCCGCCGTCGTGCGACGGCGGGGGGACTTTACCGGTAGCGCCACCGCGTTCATGGCGTCGTGGCCAGTTGATCGCAACGCTCGTTCGCGCATGCCTGCCAACCACCGCCCAGCGCCTTGTACACGGACACGGCGCGCAGGTTGATTGCAGCCTGCGCATCAGCCAGTGCATCTTCGGCTTCCAGCTGGGTGCGTTCGGCATCCAGCAGTTGCAGGAAGTCGGCGGCACCTTCGTTGTAGCGGATGCGTGCCAGATCCGCCGCGCGGCGGCTGTTGGTCACCTGGTCCTGAAGTTTCAGCACGCGATCGCGTTGCAGGTTGTAGCCGACGATGGCGTTGTCGACGTCTTCCACCGCCTGCAGCACCGTGCGCTGATAGTTCGCCAGCGCTGCATCAGCACGGGCTTCACTGGCTTTCACGTTGGAACGCACGCGCTGCACATTGAGGCCGGACCAGGTGATGCTCGGAGCAATGGACCAAGCCCGCGTCTGCGCACCGCCAAAGTCGTTGCTGCGACCCGCGAGGAAACCGATGAAGCCACCCAGCGAAATGTGCGGGTAGTAGTCGGCCTTGGCCACACCGATGCGTGCGTTGGTCGCGGCGTATTCGCGCTCGGCCACGCGAACGTCGGGACGGCGTTGCAGTACGTCGCCTGCATTGCCGATGTCCAACGCCACGTCGATGGGCTTGAAGCCCTGCGGGGACAGGTCGACATCCAGCTCGCCAGGGCGTTCGCCCAACAGCACGGCGAGGCGCGATGTATCGTTCTGCGCCAGCGTCTGCAGCGTGGGCAGCTGGGCTTCAACGAACTTCAGGCGAGCGGTGGCGCTGGCCACGTCCTGTTCCGAGACCGTACCGATGTCGTTACGGGCATGGATAAGGCGCAGCGTTTCGCGTTGGTTTTCGATATCGCGATTGGCCACGTCGATGCGCAGCTGCACGCCACGCAAGTCGAAGTAGTAACGAGCGACTTCGGCAAACAAGGTCACCTGCGCATCCTGCAGAGACGCCTCAGTGGCGCCGGCATCGGCGCGGGCAGCTTCCACCGAACGGCGGATACCGCCGAACAAGTCGATTTCCCAGCTCGCGTCGAAGCCCGCCTGATAAGTGGTGGAGGTCACACGGTGGTCGGTGACACCGGGCACCTGACCCCGGGCGCGCGAATAGTCTGCGATCCCTTCCACGTCCGGAATCTGCTGTGACTTGGCGACGCCAAGCAACGCACGCGATTCACGCAGGCGCGCATAGGCAATCTTCAGGTCCGGGCTGTTCGCGGCCGCGCGCTGGATAAGTGCATCCAGCGTCGGATCGTTGAACTGCTTCCACCATTGCGCCTGGAAGGTCTGCATGGACTCTTGCGCACTGACACCCTGGAGTGCCACGGGCTTTTCCTGCGGGGCGTGGTAGTTCGGGCCGACGCTGACGCAGCCACTAAGCATGATGGCGGCGGCAATGGCGGAGACCTTTTTGGCCGCCGAGCGGCGGGAGACGGAGCGGCAGGCCGAGCCGTTGCTGGCGGCGAGATCCATAAAGCCGACGCCAGTGGAAAGTTCGTCGCCAGAGTGGCCCCTCACCCCGGCCCTCTCCCCGGTGGGGAGAGGGTGAAGTGCGTTACTGAGGTTCTTGAAGAACGACATATCAATGCTCCTCGATGAGGTTGCTGGCCTGCGCGAGGCGCGCGGCCTTGCGGGCGCGGCGGCGTTCGCTCATGCGCTCGCCCCAGCCGCGCACCAACACATAGAACAGCGGCGTAAAGATCAGACCGAAGAAGGTGACGCCCAGCATGCCGGCGAACACCGCCACACCCATCGCGTGACGCATCTCTGCACCCGCGCCGTGTGAGGTCACCAGCGGCACCACGCCCATGATGAAAGCGAACGACGTCATCAGGATCGGGCGCAGTCGCAGGCGGGCCGCTTCGAGCACGGCCTGCGTGCGGTCCATGCCTTCGATGATCTGGGCTTCGCGGGCAAACTCCACGATCAGGATCGCGTTCTTGCACGCCAGGCCCACCAGCACGATCAAACCGATCTGAGTGAAGATGTTGTTGTCACCACCGGAGAGCCACACGCCAGAGATGGCGGACAGCAGCACCATCGGCACGATCAGGATCACCGCCAGCGGCAGCAGCAGGCTTTCGTACAGCGAAGCCAGCACCAGGAACACCAGCAGCACGCACAAGGGGAACACAAGCACGGCGGTGTTGCCGGCGAGGATCTGCTGATAGGTCAGCTCGGTCCATTCGAACGACATGCCGTTCGGCAGGTTGTCCTTGGCAAGCTTCTCAATTGCCGCCTGCGCCTGGCCACTGCTGAAGCCCGGTGCCGGACCGCCGTTGATTTCCGCGGTCGGATAACCGTTGTAGTGCTGCACGCGATCCGGACCCACACCCTGGCGCACGGTAAGGAAGGAGCCCAGTGGCACCATCTCGCCGTTTGCACTGCGCGTTTTCAGCTGCAGGATGTCTTTCGCCTCGTGACGGAAGCCCGGCTCGGCGGACACGTTCACCTGGTAGGTGCGGCCAAAGCGGTTGAAGTCGTTGACGTAGAGCGAGCCGAGGTAGGCGGTCATGGTCTGGTACACATCGGCCAGATCCACGCCTTCCGCCTTCGCCTTCTCGCGATCCACGTCCGCGTCCACCTGCGGCACACTCACCTGATAGCTGGAGAACAGGCCAGCCAGTGCCGGCACCTTGGTGCTGGCGCCAATCAGGTTCTGCGTCTGCTTGTACATCTCCTCGAAACCAGCGTCGGAACGATCCTCGATCTGCAAGCGGAAACCGCCGATGGTGCCCAGGCCCATCACGGGCGGCGGCGGGAACACGGCGATGTACGCATCCTGGATACCGGCAAACTTTTGGTTGAGCGCACCAGTGATGGCGCCGGCCGACAGCGAGGCGTCGCGACGTTCCTCGAACGGCTTGAGCGTCACAAACACGATGCCGGAGTTGGTGCTGTTGGTGAAACCGTTGATCGAAAGACCCGGGAACGCAACGGCGCTTTCTACCCCCGGCTGCTTGAGTGCGATATCGCTCATGCGGCGGATCACATCTTCCGTGCGGTCAAGCGATGCTGCATCCGGCAGCTGCGCAAACGACACCAGGTACTGTTTGTCCTGCGCCGGCACGAAACCGGAGGGTACGTGCACGAAGCCGAACACACCCATCAGCACCAGGCCGCCATAGATGATCAACGCGATACTGCTCGAACGCAGGATGCGCTTTACGCCGCCCACGTAACGATTTGCACTGCTGACAAACAGACGGTTGAACGGGCGGAACAGCCAGCCGAACGCACGATCGATGACGATGCTCAGCTTGTCCTTCGGCGCACCGTGTTCCTGCAGCAGCAGGGCGGCGAGCGCGGGGCTCAAGGTAAGCGAGTTGAACGCGGAGATCACCGTCGAGATGGCGATGGTTAGCGCGAACTGGCGATAGAACTGACCGGTCAGGCCGCTGATGAACGCTGCCGGCACGAACACCGCACACAGCACTAGCGCCGTGGCTACGATGGGGCCAGTTACTTCGTTCATGGCCTTGCGCGTCGCTTCCTTCGGCGACAGGCCGTGCTCGATATGTCGTTCGACGTTTTCCACCACCACGATGGCGTCATCCACCACGATGCCGATGGCGAGCACCAGACCAAACAGCGACAGCGCGTTGAGCGAGAAGCCGGCGAGCAACATCACGGCGAACGTACCGATCAACGACACCGGCACGGCCACCAGCGGGATGATCGAGGCACGCCACGTCTGCAGGAACAGGATCACCACCAGCACCACCAGCAGGATCGCTTCGAACAGCGTATGCACCACAGCCTCGATCGAGCCACGCACGAAGATGGTCGGGTCGTAGACGATCTGGTAATCCACGCCCTGAGGGAAATCCTTCTTCAGGTCCGCCATCAGCGCGCGTACTTCATCCGAAATCTGGATGGCGTTGGAACCAGGGCGCTGGAAGATCGGCAATGCCACCGCCGGCTGATTGTTGAGCAGGCTGCGCAGCGCGTAGTTGTTGGAGCCCAGCTCCACGCGAGCCACGTCACGCAGGTGCGTAACCGCACCAGCCGCGTCCTTGCGCACGATGATGTTGAGGAAGTCTTCCTCGTTGATCAGGCGACCCTGCGTGTTGATGTTGAGCTGGAACGCGGAGTTGTTCGGGCCCGGCGGTGCATTAAGCGCACCGGCGGCCACCGCCACGTTCTGCTCCTGGATCGCATGCACCACATCACCCGTGGTGAGCTGGCGCACGGCAAGGCGCTCCGGGTCGAGCCATACGCGCATGCTGTATTCGCCGGCACCAAAGATCTGAACGTCGCCAACGCCATTGAGGCGGGCGAGCTGATCCTTGATGTGCAGGCGCGCGTAGTTGGACAGGTACAGCATGTCGTAGCGCTGATCCGGCGAGATCAGATGCACCACCATGGTGAGGTCGGGCGAGCTCTTCTGCGTGGTCACGCCGAGTCGCTGCACTTCCTCCGGCAGGCGTGGCAGCGCCTGCGACACGCGGTTCTGCACCTGCACCTGCGCGTTGTCCAGGTCGGTGCCCAGCGCGAAGGTGACGGTGAGCGTCATCGCGCCGTCACTGGTGGACTGCGAGCTGGTGTAGAGCATGCCTTCCACGCCGTTGATCTGTTCTTCCAGCGGCGTAGCGACGGTTTCGGCGATCACCTTGGGGTTGGCGCCGGGGTAGGAAGCGCGCACCACCACGGTGGGCGGCACCACTTCGGGGTATTCGCTGATCGGCAATTTGAACAGCGCAATACTGCCCGCGATCAGGATCAGTACGGAGAGGACGCCGGCCAGAATTGGCCTGTCCACGAAATATTGGGCGAGTTTCATTGCATTCGTCCTGGTTGCTCTTTGGCACCATTCCCGCGCGAGGCGGGGACTTTGGGTGCTCTGTTCGCGTAGTGCGGAGACAAAGCGACCCTGGCCCTCTGCTCAAATGAGAGAGGGCGTCCATGAGTTACTTGTTACCTTCCTAGTGCGTCATCCCTGCGAAAGCAGGGATCCAGCGCCTTTCGCGTGGGGGTGGAAAAGTCACTGGATTCCTGCCTTCGCAGGAATGACGAGCTAAGGTGCTTACTGCTGCTGCGCCGCGTTCTTTCCGCTGTTGCTGCCAGCCATCGCCACCTGCTTATCCGGATCCATGCTGCGCGTCTCCATGGCCACCTTGGTCGGATTCACTTCCACACCCGGACGCACATGCTGGATACCAGCAACGATCACCGTGTCCTTGGCGTTCAGGCCATCGCTCACCACGCGCAAGCCGTCGAGCAGCTGGCCGGTGGTCACGCGGCGGTATTCCACCTTGCGATCCTTGTCGACCACGTACACGAACTTGTTGCCAAGGTCGGTACCGATAGCGCGGTCATCCACCAGTGCACGCGGCTCACGGCTGTCGCTACGAAGCTGGATGCGAACGTAGAGACCCGGCGTGTAACGGGCATCCGCGTTGTCGAACACCGCACGAAGACGGATGGTGCCGCTGCCGGCGCGCAGCTGGTTGTCGACAAAGTCGACGCGACCGGCGTGCGGAAAGCCGTTCTCGTCTGCCAGCGCCATCGAAATCTGCGGCGAGCCGCCGTGCTCGCGACGCTGACGGTCGAACTTCAGGTAGCTGTGTTCGTCCACATCGAAGTAGGCGTAGATCGGGTTCGTACTTACCACGCTGGTCAGCACGTCACTGCTGGTGACCAGGTTGCCCGGCGTCACCAGGGCGTTGCTCACGCGACCGTCGATGGGCGCGCGTATTTCAGTGAAACCCAGGTTGAGTTTGGCGGCATCGAGTGCGGCGGTAGTGGAAGCCACCTGCGCCTTGGCGCTTTGTGCGGCGGTCTGCTGGCGGTCGGCCTCTTCCTTGGCGATGGCGTGCTGCTCAAGCAGTCGCTGGGCGCGTTCGGCGTTGGCCTGTGCCAGGCCCTGTTCCGCCTTGGCCTGACCAAGGTTAGCGTTCAAGCGGTCCACTTCGGCCTGATAAGGGCGCGGGTCGATGCGGAAGAGCAGGTCGCCCTTGCGAACGATCGCCCCTTCCTTGAAGTGGATCGAGTCCACATATCCACTAACGCGGGGGCGCAGTTGAATGGTGTCGACCGCCTGCAGGCGGCCGGTGAATTCGTCGGCGTCGTCCACTGGGCGCACCAGCACCTGGGCAACGGTGACGGTGGGCGCTGGCGGCGGGCCCGCCTGGGCATGGGTGTCGCTGCTATGGCCCAGCAGGGCCCAGCTGCCGCCAACGGCGGCGAGGGCGAGAGTGGTAAGGATCCATCGTTTTTTCATGTCGGCCTCCCAGAATGATCTCGTCGGCGTCGGGGAAGGGCCGGCGAGCAGGGCCGAGAGATTAGGTGTACGATCTAGTTCAATAAATCCCCTTTGATGCAATGCAATAGTGACTGCCAGTCACGAATGAGACGGGAAACCAGCCTATGGAAGACTTTGCAGCAATCTCTGCATTCGTCCGCGTGGTGGAAGCCAAGAGCTTTGCCGCCGCCGCCGCCCAGCTGGGTATGACCCCCTCCGGCGTCAGCCGAGCCGTGTCGCGCCTGGAAGAGAGCCTAGGCGCCCGGCTGCTCTACCGCTCTACGCGTTCGCTGCGATTGACCGATGATGGGGCATCATTCCATGCACGTTGCAAGGAGATACTTGCCGATCTGGCCGATGCCACCGAGGCCCTGGGCTACGCCAGCCGCAAGCCGACCGGCAAGTTGCGCATCGGCGCGCCGGCCGCGGTAGGGCGCACCGTGATCATCCCCAGGTTGGCGGAATTCGAGCAGCGCTATCCGGATATCCGGCTGGAGCTGTCGATGTGCGACTACCCTTACGACCTCAACGAGGAAGGCATCGATTGCGCGGTACGCGTCGGGCCGCTAGAGGATTCCAGCCTGATCGCGCGCAAAATCGGCTATCTGCGCAACGTGATCATCGCCTCACCCGAATATCTGGCCAGGCACGGCGCTCCGCAAAGCATCGACGACCTGAAGAACCACCGCTGCATCAACTACATCCAGCCCAACGGTCGCCCGCGCCAGTGGCAGTTCGACACGCCGAGCGGCCAGGTTTCCGTCGACATCGATGCGCACCTGCTGATCAATGACGCGGAGTCAGTGATTCAGGCAGTGGTTTCGGGGCTGGGCATCACCCAGGCACCGCACGTCATCGCCGCCTGCATGCTGGACTTCGGCAAACTCGAGCTGGTGATGACCGACACCATTTCCGCCGGCAAGCCGGTGTGGATCGTCTACCCGCAGAAGAAGCACCTGTCCGCCCGCGTTCAGGCCTTCATTGAGTGGGTGCGTGAAGTGTTCGAGCAGACCAACGAGCCCGGCAAGCACAAGAAGCCGGTGATGGCGGCGGTGCCGGAGCGGCTCAGCGCCTGAGCACCTTCAATACTTCGTTCGGCTTCTTTATTGCCTCACCGTCATCCCCGCCTTCGCGGGGATGACGGTGAGGTAGCGAAGAGGCTTACGGGCGATCAGGCGCCTGCAGGAATCAGCAGCAGCAACGCCACGCCCAGCGCAATGCGATAAATCGCAAACGGCGTAAAGCGATGACTGCGGATGTAGCCAAGCAGCCACTTCACCGCGACAAAGGCCACGATGGCGGATACCACGAAGCCAACGCCGAGAGCCGTCCAGTCCTCATGGTGCTGGCCGCCTTCCTTCAGCACCTTCAGCAGCTCGTAACCGCTTGCGGCGTACATGGTGGGAATACCCACGAGGAAGGCGAACTCCGTGGCCGCGGCGCGGTTGCTGGTGCCGGCAAGCATGGCGGTGAAGATGGTGGCTGCCGAACGCGAGGTGCCCGGGAAAATGCCGGCCACCATCTGTGCGATGCCAACCAGAATTGCCACGCGCCAGGTTACCTGGGTGCGGTCGGGCTGGCGGGCCGCTAGTCGCTCCGCCGCGATCATCCAGAAACCGCCGATCACCAGCGCCCAGGCCACCGGCGTCACCGCCTCGGGCAGCTTGAAGCCCATCTTCACGGCAATGAAGCCGAGCACGGCGGTGATCAGGAAGGCCACGATCAGCTTGGCGAGATAGTCGCGGTTGGCCGGGTCGCGCCACTGGGTGAACAGCTGCCAGATGCGGTTCCAGTAGATAAAGGTCACCGCGAGGATGGCACCGGCCTGGATGCCGACGTTGAACAGGTCCGAGCGCTGGCCAAGGCCGAACTTCTCCGCGATCAACAGGTGACCTGTGCTGGAAATAGGGAGGAACTCGGTGATGCCCTCGATGATGCCGAGCAGGATGACGTTGATGAGATCGCTCACGGAAACTCCGACGAGTGGAGGGGCACCGGTTCCATACCGGCGTAAAGCGGCATAGCTTAAGGGACTTGGGTGGCGTTTTCGGGGCACGATAGCGAGGCGCTTCATACTTGCCTTACCGTTTACCGAGCCTCACCGTCATTCCGGCGAAAGCCGGAATCCAGTGCCTTTTGGGGTCAGAGCAAAGGCGCTGGATTCCGGCTTTCGCCGGAATGACGGTGAGGAGGTTGGGTATGCACCAATGCAGTGCATACTCCGGTTTCATTTTAGTGCAACAAGTCTGTATCAATCTGGCCGCATCACGCGTAACTCATTGATACGGCAAGAACCAACCGCTTGGCACGCGCCTTGCTCAGAAGCAGTCGTTTCCTCACTTTCTAACCCGTCGAGGTTGTCCATGTCGTCCGCCGTCCAGCAAGTGCTCGATCTGATCCAGGAACACGAAGTCGAATTCGTCGACTTCCGCTTTGCCGACATGCTCGGCAAGCACCATCACGTCACGTTCCCGGCCCATGCCATCGACGAAGGCACCTTCGAGGACGGCAAGATGTTCGACGGTTCGTCGATTGCCGGTTGGAAGGGCATCAACGAGTCGGACATGGTGCTGATGCCGGATCCGGACACCGCCTACATCGACCCGTTCAGCCAGCACACGCAGATGGTGCTGCATTGCGACGTGCTCGAGCCGTCGACCATGCAGGCCTACGGCCGCGACCCGCGCTCCATCGCCAAGCGCGGTGAGGCCTTCCTCAAGTCCACCGGCATTGCCGACACCGCCTTCTTCGGTCCGGAGCCGGAGTTCTTCATTTTCGATTCCGTGCGCTGGCAGAACGACATGGGCCGCGTGTTCTACGAAATCGGCTCCGAAGAAGCCGCGTGGAGCTCGCGCTACAAGTACGAAGACAACAACACCGGCCACCGTCCGGGCGTGAAGGGCGGCTACTTCCCGGTCAGCCCGGTCGACTCGCTGGGCGACCTGCGCGCTGACATGTGCAAGGTGCTGGAGTCGCTGGGCCAGGTGGTGGAAGTGCATCACCACGAAGTGGCCAATGCCGGCCAGTGCGAGATCGGCGTGAAGTTCAACACGCTGGTGAAGAAGGCCGACGAACTGATGACCATGAAGTACGTCATCAAGAACGTCGCCCATCAGAACGGCAAGACCGTCACCTTCATGCCCAAGCCGATCGTCGGCGACAACGGCAGCGGCATGCACGTGCACCAGTCGCTGTCGCGTGACGGCAACAACCTGTTCGCCGGTGATCTGTACGGCGGCCTGTCGCAGACCGCGCTGTGGTACATCGGCGGCATCTTCAAGCACGCTCGCGCCATCAACGCGTTCGCCAACTCCACCACCAACAGCTACAAGCGTCTGGTGCCGGGCTTCGAAGCGCCGGTGATGCTCGCCTACTCGGCCCGCAACCGCTCGGCCAGCTGTCGCATTCCGTTCGTGTCGAGCCCGAAGGGTCGCCGCATCGAAGTGCGCTTCCCCGACCCGATGAACTCCGGCTACCTGGTGTTCACCGCGCTGATGATGGCCGGCCTCGACGGCATCATCAACAAGATCGACCCGGGCGCACCGAGCGACAAGGATCTGTACGACCTGCCGCCGGAAGAAGAGAAGAACATCCCGCAGGTGTGCGCGAGCCTGGACGAAGCGCTGCATGCGCTCGACAAGGACCGCGAGTTCCTCAAGGCAGGCGGCGTGTTCACCGACGACTTCATCGATGCCTACATCGAATTGAAGATGCAGGAAGTGACCCGCTACCGCGCCAGCACGCATCCGCTGGAATTCCAGATGTATTACGCGCTCTGATCGCGAGTCTCTGACAGGGTTGAAAAGGACAACGGGCGCTACGGCGCCCGTTGTTCTTTTTGTGGCTAGAATCCCCTCGGGACAAAGGGGGGCGTGTATGGGGCGGGTGCTCAAGGGATTGGCGTATTTGGTGGTATGCGTACTTGTGGCATTGCTTGCCGCCTTTGCATGGGGGAGGCTACGGCCGCCGACGAGCGAGCAGGCCGCCGCCTTGTCGGCACTGAACGCGAACCTGAAACCCGCTAAAGGCCGTAACGCTTACCCACGGCTCTGGTTCACCGATTTCGACATACCGGCTGACCAGCTCGATACGGCGTACGCCAAAGAGCGGCAGCGCGCGCAAGCGTGGGATGCCTCCCACGGCTTAGCCAGCGCGGATATCAAGCCGATGCCAGACCCGCAAGTGAATTACCCCGCGTTGCCTCGTCCCTCCCCTAGCGACAAAGAAGCGTTGTGCAAACTGCGCGAGTCCGACTGCCTTCGCAAGGCGCGTGCGCATCCTGATGAAATGCGTGCCGTGCTCGCGCGGCACGCGCAGCGGCTGGCGGGCGAGAAGGCCTTGAGCGGCTACGACTATGTTTGGAGCGACATGCCGCCCAGTCCAATCATCCCCATGCCACCGTTTGGCATGGGGTTTGGACTTTGGTCAAGTGACGCAGCACTCACGTTTGCCGACGGTCGACAGACTGAAGCGCTGCAAAGCGTATGCACGCAGGTATCGACCATGCGTCGCTTGCACGCTCACAGCAACACACTAGTGACCACGATGTTGTTCGCAGCGTCATTGCGCGGAAGTGCGCATCTGTTTGTGCAATTGCTGAGCCAGCTGCCGGTGGATTCACCACTGCCTGCGTCCTGTTCCGAAGCTTTCGCTCCTGTGACCATTGATGACATCAACCTGTGCGCAAGCATGCAGACGGAATACGCCTTCCTACTCCATACCATTCAAATCGGCGATGGAGAGCCCTGGTACAAGAACTCGACGTTTTCACCCAAGGGCGCCAGAAGATTGTTTGCTGCCAACGATGGCGTCTTGTGTCAGTCGGCTGTATCCACGCAGCTCCTTGCCGATATGCGGATGACGCTGTCCGAAACGGTACCAAGCGTCGACGTTTTCGACATCGTTTCCAACTCGGCAGGTGCCATCCTGACGCGCATTGCCTTGCCGACTTTCGACAACTACCTGGCAAGCCAACAAGATGCCGCGGCCAGTATCCGTATGGGTGCGCTTGCGATGTGGTTGAGAGAAACACGAGGAAATGGCTTGTCGCTGCAGCAACGCCTGACACAGCGTCCCTCATGGATGCGCTTTGGAGACAAACGTAAGCTACAGCTTGCGGCGAACGGCCAAAGCCTTTCGATGGACTTCTATAACGGCCAGAAGGAATGGCCTACCGAATGGCCACTGCCTGCGGGCCTTTGAGGCAAGCATGAAGGGTCATCGGCGTCGCTGACATCAAAGCGCATATGCACACCTGACCGCTGCCGATCGAGCAACGACGCTGCGTAGTTCTACGGAGCCGATCGTTCAACACATCCATGAATAGCGCCATCGCTCGCCAGCGCCGCGCCTGCCTATCGCGGTGTGAGTATTCCTCGCCGCGCGCAAATCTCCATAGTTCTACGGACCGCTCGTAAGTATTTATGCGGTTGTCGCGGTGCAACGCCGCGTCTGATCATGCGCTCGTAGCCCGCAAGACCCTTTCCCCAAGATCAGCAAGACAGCGTGAATGACGACAAGGCTCGCAACAGACGTGGCTCGGTGCGTCATGCATGTGAGTTGTTTCCAGAGAACGTCAGTGGAGTGGATGGATCAAGTAAACAGGCGTAGCCGAAGGGCAACGCGTTGACTGGTTTTTCCCCGAGGTATCTCGCTACGGCGGGCAGGCACTGGCAGACGTTTGGCCATTACAAAGGAGTGTGTGTCATGACCCGCATCACGCTACGCCGGGCATTGCTTCCTTGCTCCTTGTATCTCGCCATGGCGGCAGTACCGGCATTTGCTGCAACCTACAGTTGGAATGCAGCCACCGGTAACTGGAACGTTGCTGCCAACTGGGCACCCAACGGCATACCCGGCAATACCGATACCATCAACATCAACAATGGCGGGATGGCGCAGATCAGCGGTCAGGCCGCAACTTTCCAGGGTGGGACGCTGGGTTCCAACGCCACACTCACCGTAAGCGGCAGCGGGAGTCTGCTCACTGCAAGTAGCGGCTTTTTGCTGGGCAATGGTTCATCGGGCCAAGGCACCTTCAGTGTCACCCATGGCGGCGTGGCGAAACTGTTCAATATCCAGATCGGCCAGGATGCCGGCACCAAGGGCGTGGTGACGGTAGACGGTCAAGGCACGATGTTGACGCTCGCCAATGCGTTCATTGTGGGTAACTACGGGCAAGGCTCATTGACCGTTTCCGGTGGAGCCACGGTTACCGGCAATCTCATCAGTATTGCCAACAACACGGGTAGCGGCGGAAGCTCAATTAACGTGACCGGTGCAGGCTCAACGCTGAATACCGGCACTCTGGTGGTGGGACAGAGAGATTCGGCGACATTAACCATTGCCAATGGCGGCGTGGTGAACTCCACCGGTGCAACACTAACCCAGGGTGGTGGTGGGAGTCCCAGCGCGAACGTCACCATCACCGGAGCAAACTCCGCGTGGAATGTCACCTCTTCGGCGACTTACCCGTTCTTCCTTCTGCTGGGTAATGCAGGCGCCACCACTGTCACCGTTGCAGATCACGGGGCATTCAATCTCTCAAGCACCACATCGGCCACCCGTACCATCGTGATCGGAAGCGCTGGAGCAGGAACATTGCAGATTGGCAATGGTGGTGCAGCAGGCACTGTCAGCACGGATGCCATCACCAGCTATTCAACCGGCTCGCTGATTTTCGATCATAGTGATCCGTCTTACGTGTTTGCCCCAACCATCACTCGCAACGTCGCGCTGTCGCAAATCGGCAGCGGCACGACCATCCTGACCGCCAACGACACCTATACCGGCGGCACGACCATCAACGCGGGTGTGCTGCAGTTGGGCAACGGTGGCGCTACGGGCAGCATCACCGGCAACGTCACCGATAACGCGGGCGGCATGCTCGCCTTCGCGCGCTCGGATGTGTATGCATTCAATGGCACCATTTCCGGTGCTGGCGGCGTCACTGAACTCGGACCAGGCACCACCGTCTTCGACGTGAGCCAGCCTTATACCGGCCAGACCACGGTGCAGTCAGGCACGCTCGTGGTCGGTTCAAGCGCCGGCTCTGCTGGAAGCCTCGCCGGTGGCGGCGCGGTAAGCATCCATGCGGGTGCCACCCTGGGCGGTTACGGAAGCGTGGCCGGCAGCATAGACAACGCGGGCACGCTGGCGGTGGCCAATGCGTTGCCACTCGCCGCTGGCGGCCCCGTCGGATCGTTTACCGTGCAGGGCGGCCTGACCAACAGCGGCGCCATCAACCTGAGCTCAGGTTCACCATCATCCATCGGCAATGTGTTGAACGTGGGCGGCAACTACGTCGGCAACAACGGCGCACTCACCCTGCAAACCTTACTCAACCATGGCGGTGCGTTGTCTAACCAGACCACGGATCGCTTGTTGATCGAAGGATCGGCATCCGGGCAAACCATCGTCCATGTGGTCGGCTCGGGGGCTGGCGCGTCCACGTCATCGTCGCTTTCGGGCGTGCCCAAAGCGGACGAGGGCATTTCCATCATCCAGGTGGCGGCCGATCCTTCATCCCAGGTATTCAAACTGGGAGGGCCGGGTTACGTCGCCGTTGGCCCGTGGCGCTACGACCTATATGCGTACGCACCGGGCAACTCGGATCCCGCGCAGCGCGTGGTGGGCGGAACCACGCCAGGATTCTGGGACTATCGTCTGCAAAACGCCGTTGCCTGCGAATCCGGCCATTGCGACGACGAAGACGACCACAACGCCAATGGCCCCAACGGCGAAGACACCGGCAACAACGAGCCCGAAGGCGAATCCAGCGATACCGATGACAATGGGCATGAACCCCCGCGCCCCGCGGTGGTGCCTCAAATGGCCGCCTATCTCGTCGCCCCGACCGCGCTGTATTCCTACGGCGCCGCCATGCTCGACAACCTGCATAACCGTTTGGGCGAAGTGCGCCACGATCTGCTGGCGAACGATTTGGAATCGAACCATGGCGAGGTGTTCGCCCGTGTCACCGTGCTGAACCAGAACTATCGCAGCGATGTCGGCTTCAGCAACTTCGGCTATGGCTTTCACGAGCACATGTCGATGCTGCAAGTGGGTGGCAACTGGCTGGGCTTGGATACCCATCGCGGCACGCTGCGCGCGGGCCTGGCCTTCAGCAGCGGCACAGATCGCATCGAGCCGCGTGCGCCCGATGGCAGCAGCCGGCTCAACTACTCCATCAATAATCTCGCCGCCACGTTCACTTACGTCGGCTACAGCGGCTTCTACGCCGATGGCGTCGTCTCGCGCGACATCTATATCGGGCGTGCCTACACGCAGTCCTATAGTGATGCCGTGTCTAGGCCCAGCACGCACGGCTGGTCGGCTTCGATGGAAGGCGGTTACAGCTATCTGGGCTCGCACGAGATTCTGTGGGAGCCGCAGGCGCAGGTGATGTGGCAAACGCTATCGAGCATGCGCTTTACCGATCTCGATGGCGTGGCCATACAAACCAGGAATCCGGATCAGTGGACAGGCCGACTGGGTTTGCGCGTCTCGCGCACCTGGCAGGGCGACAAACCCAACGAAGCCACCACACCCTATCTGCGATTCAATTACTACCTGCATAGCGGTGGGCGCTCCACCGTGGCGGCAGGCAGTGACTTCTCCACTACGCCCGTCGTGTTTCGCAGCGGCGCCGCGGGGCAGGCCTGGGAGCTTCAGCTAGGGGCCTCGCGCACCGTCGCCGACGGCATCTCGGTGTATCTGGACGCTCGCTATCTGCAGCACACGCAGAGTTACGGCTTTCGCGGCTGGGTCGGCGATCTCGGCTTTCGCTGGCGCTTCTGAGCCAGGCTGTTTCAGTGGCCGGATGCGTCATCAAAGTTCACCACGGACAACGGAGCGGGAAATTCGTCCTGGCGAACATCGATTACGGAGAGCGGTTGCCACGGATGGCCTTCTGCAAACGCTTCAATCGAAGCGTAGGCGCCGAGCACGCGAACGTGATCCAGGCCATAGGGCAAACCTTCGGCCGCCAGGGGCGCGTTGGCATCGCTGACATGAAAGTGCAGATGCGGTCCCGTTGACTCACCGGTGAAGCCGAGCTTGCCGATCACGTCGCCGCGCCGTACGCGTGCACCCGCTTTGACGGTGATGCTGCCGGGCTTGAGGTGTTCGTAGAACGCGTACCGGCCATCGCCGAGATCCAGCGCCACGTAATTCCCGGCGGCGTTCTCCAGCGGCACCTTGTGTGCAGCACCATCCGCGAGCGAACCCGGCTCGGCGATACCTTCACCCGTCGAAGCCACCACCGCGTCCGCCACTGCCAGCACATCCGCGCCATAGCCCAACCATTGCGAAGGCAGCTTGCCGTCGCCGCGTGCAAAGCCTCCGTGAGGGCCAACGCGGATCCAGTCGATGGCGAAGCGACCCGGTACATGCACCGCGCCATTCACCGCATACAGCACGCGGCGATGACCACGCTCCCAGCCGGCATCGTAGATGGCTACCCATGGGCCGCCGCGTAGCGGTGGACCGAGCTGTGGCGCGGCGGAGGGCAGCACTATCATTGCCGCGCCATCCACGGTTGAGACGGGTGAGGACTCCACTGCAGTGAATGCAACGCGGTGGGTCAGGTGCAGCGGCTGGACCACTCGGCTCTTGAGCGGTACGGACAGATACACCACAGCATCCACGCCGGGTGCTACCTGCGTGCGATCCCCACCAGCAGGTTTACCCACGCGCCCGATGGCGTGACTCAGTGCTTCGCCGTCAAGATCGCTCAATGCCTGCCCCTGATCGTCCATCACGCTGATGCGCTGTAGCGTCAGGGTTTGTGATGCGAAGTTGGTGAGGTGAAGCTCATACAGCAGGGAGGTCCTGCCATCGACAAACACCGGCTCCGGCGTCCATGGCACGCGCATGTCGAACGACTGTTGCACAGGCCCGCGTTGCGCCATGGCGGCACTGGCGAGCAGCATGCCGAGCACGGCGCACAAGGTTCTGGACGATGAAGACATGACAGCTACTCCGGCCGGTGACGTGCGGAGCTTCAGCTGTCCTGGTAAGCCATACCAATGCCAGATGTCACTCAGGGTGCCCATGCACGGGCGCTGCACGGCAGGCGTAGGACGCTGTGACATGCCATGATGTCGTGCTCGGTCGACTGAAACGTGGCATGACCGTTACTTTCGAATGGAGCGATGGACAGATCGTGGATGCAGGAATAACTGGATGATCAAGAGCTGGCAGGCCGTTACGTTTACCATCGCGCTGAGCGCGGTGCTGGTGGCATTTGATGTGCCATCGAGTACCTGGTGGTCGACAGGTTTCCTCAGTTTCGTCGCCGGCGTGGCAGCGCTTTCCATGATGGGCATCGCGGCGCTGCTGAGCGCGCGGCTGCCATGGGTGGAGTCGCTGTTTGGCGGGCTCGATCGCCTCTACCTCGTGCACAAATGGCTCGCCGTCTGGGCGCTTGGCCTCGCCTCGTTCCATCTGGTGATCCATGCCGGTGTACAGGGTTGGGAGACAGCGCCGATCACCGCGATGCCACGCGGGTTCACGCGCTTCGTCCGGCAATTCTCGTTTGTGGGCGTGATGTTTATCGTGCTGCTGGCTTTGAACCGCAACATTCCCTATCGGGTGTGGCGGCAGTGGCACAAGCTTTCGGGGCCGCTGTTCATCGTGGTCATCCTGCACTGGCTCAGCATCAAGTCGCCGGTACCGTTGACCAGCCCCGCAGGTCTGTGGATGGCGTTGACCGCCGGTGGTGGTGTGCTTGCCGCGTTGTACAAGCTGCTGTTGTATCGCTTCGTTTCCGGACAGGCCGAATACCGTGTCGTGGCGGTATCGCCAGGCAAGGCAGCGATTCATCTGGAACTGGAGCCGGTGAGCAAGCCGATTGCGTTCACGCCGGGACAGTTTGGTTTTCTGCGCATGAAGCACGAGGGCCTGCGCGAACCGCACCCCTTCACCATCGCCAGTGGACAGCGCCCTGATGGGCGGGTGGATTTCGTGATCCGCGCGTTGGGTGACTTCACCAGCCAACTGATTGCCAATGTGCGCGTCGGCATGCTCGCCGATATCTATGCACCCCACGGCCGCTTCATGCGCGACACGCAGGCGCCGCGTGAAGTGTGGATCGGTGGCGGCGTAGGTATCTCGCCTTTCATCGCCTGGCTCAAGGACAACGAGGCCACCGACTTCGATCGTGTCACCCTGTTCTATTTCTACACGCCGGGCCGGGAATTCCCGGAGGTGCCCGTGCTGCAGAGCATGGCTGATGCGCGTGGCGTGACCCTGGTGCCGGTGCCGGATGGCCCCATCAGTCCCGCTTTCCAGCAACGTTTCAGTGCAATCGTGCGTGAAGTCGGCGGCGCTTCAGTGGATGTTTCCTTCTGTGGACCCTCCGGATTGCTGCATGTCATTCGTGCACAGATGCATGCCGATGGCGTGCCCAAGACCCATCTGCATTTCGAGCACTTCAACTTTCGCTGAGGCGAGCGTTGTGTTGTGCCACGCATGGTGACGCCAGATGAGTTTTGCGGCTTCAGGTAGGGAGCTGCCGGTAAGCCTGCTTCAGCGCAGTTCGACGACCGCCAGCCCATTTGGCGGAACGCTGATGCTCATTTGGCCTCGGTTGAGCTTCGCGTCGCTGTTTGTTCTGCACGAGACTTTTGGGAAGGCCGGGCAACCCGTACGGTCGAAAGCCGCGACACCTTCTCCGGCACACCACGGTCCATGCCGATAGGTGCCCCAAAGGCAGTGCACTCTGGCGCTTCTGCACCACCTTGCGTGTCCGCACCGGGTCCCACAGCTCGTCGAATTCGTTGATGCCAAGACCATTGGCTGCTAGGGCATCAGCATGTTCTTGCGACACCAATTGGCCATCTGAGCGGCGCAAATGGTCCTAAAGAATGCGATTTCCCCCTATGGAGACCGCCTTCGATCGATCTAAAACCTGCGTAAGCAGTTGTTTCACATGTAGCTTACACATGTCTGACAAAATTCGTTGACTTATTGTGAAATTGCTGCGTAAGTTTGATGACGGGCGGCAGGGGAATTCGCAATTTCTTGCTTGTTTCAACGGGTTACGGAGCTTTCCTTACGGACAGCGCCGCGGGGACCTGTGCGCCTGAAAAGCCAGGACGACACCTGGCTCCTCACCTTTCAGTCGAACACGTGGTTTAGGGGAGTTAAAACGTGAAGCAATTCGGAAACAGTAAGCTGTCGACGGCCATTCGTCTGGGCCTGGCGATGGGCGCTTTTGCCATCGCGGGTTCGGTGTATGCACAAGATGCCGCTGACACTCAGGCCAATATGGATTCGGCCAAGAAGCTCGAAACGATCACCGTGACCGGTTCGCGCATTCGTAGCGTGGACGTGGAAACCGCTCAGCCCGTCATCACGATGACGCAGGCGGACATCCAGAAGACCGGCCTCACTAACGTCGGTGACATCCTGCAGAACCTGACCATCACCGGCCAGCCCACCTTCAGCAAGGCGGCCGTGCTGACCAGCAACACCGAGGAAGGCGGCCAGTACGTCAACCTCTACAACCTTGGCGAAAACCGCACGCTGGTGCTGGTGAACGGCAAGCGCTGGATGACCAGCCTCAACGGTTACACCGACGTTTCCACCATTCCGGCCGCCCTGATCGACCGTATCGAAGTCCTGAAGGACGGTGCTTCTTCGATCTACGGCTCCGACGCTGTTGCTGGCGTGGTGAACATCATCCTCAAGGACCGTTTCAACGGTGCTGCCGTGAGCGCCAACGTCGGTCAGAACGACCAGAACGACGGCACGCAGCAGGCGTACTCGTTCACGCTTGGCTCAACGACTGACAAGTCTTCGCTGGTGTTCGCCGCGACGTACAACAAGACTGAGGCGGTGTGGGCAAAGGATCGCGACTTCACCAAGTACACCTACGGCGATTTTGATCAGACGGCCGGCTACAGCGGCACGGGTCCCTGGGGCCGCATCACGTACAACGGTAAGAAGTACGTGCTGAACCATACGGGCGATCCGAACAACATTGGCGTGGGCACGGATGCGACCAACTTCGCGAACTACCACGCCGGCGTGCAGCCGAACGACTACTTCAACTCCACCAATCAGATGATGGAGCAGCTGCCGACCGAGCTGAAGTCCATCTTCACTGAAGGCAGCTACAACTTCAGCGACAACGTGACGTTCAAGGCGACCGGCATGTATGCCGAGCGCAACTCGTCGACGCAGGTCGCCGGCTATCCGCTCACCAGCACCAGCCAGCCGAACTTCCCGGTGTATGTGAGCGGCGCCAGCTACTACAACCCGATTCCGGGCACGAACCTGTCGTTCGCGCGCCGCATTGTCGAAATGCCGCGCCAGACCAGCGAAAGCGCCAAGTCGCTGCACTTCGACGCTGGCTTTGAAGGCAACTTCGAGTTCCTCAATCATTCGTGGAACTGGGACGCCGGCTTCAACTACAACAAGTACGACGTGGACACCACGGGCATCGGCAACATCAACCTGCTGAACCTCAAGCAGGCGCTGGGCCCGTCGTTCCTCAACGGCCAGGGTGTCGTGCAGTGCGGTACCGCTGCCAACCCCATCGCGCTGAACCAGTGCGTACCGTTCAACATCCTGGGCGGCCCGACGGCATCGACCCCGCAGGCGCTGAACTACATCGTGGCGCGTGAGCAATCCACGGCGCAGAGCGTGCAGAAGGACTTCACCGCCAACATCACGGGTGGCCTGTTCGAACTGCCGGCCGGTACCTTCAGCTTTGCTGCGGGCATCGAGCATCGCAACAGCAGCGGCTACGACACGCCGGACGAACTGGCCAGCTCTGGCTACACCACCGACCTCGCCGCCGGTCCGACCACGGGTTCGTACACCACCAACGAAGCCTACGTCGAACTCAACGCGCCGATCCTGAAGGACCTGCCGGGCGCCCAGTCGCTGAACGTGGACGTGGCCAGCCGCTACTCGCACTACAGCAACTTCGGCAGCACCACCAACAACAAGTACAGCTTCACCTATTCGCCGTTCCATGACCTGTTGGTTCGCGGCACGTTCGCCAAGGGCTTCCGCGCACCGACGCTGGGCGACCTGTTCGGCGGCGGTTCGCAGACGTTTGACCAGTACACCGATCCCTGCGATGCCAAGTACGGCAGCCTGAGCAACCCGAAGGTGGCCGCCAACTGTGCGGCTGCAGGTCTGCCGGCGAACTTCAGGCAGCTTGATACTGCTGGCGCGCCGGTCAACGGTCCCAACCAGCAGGGCACCACGCCGTTCGTCACCGGCGCCGGCAACCAGTACCTGCAGCCGGAACACAGCACGACCCGTACGCTGGGCCTGGTGTACAGCCCGCACTACGTGGACGGTCTGGACATGACGCTGGACTACTACGACATCAAGATCACCAACGTCATCACGGCGATCGATGCCAACTACGTGCTCGACCAGTGCTACCAGTACTCGGTGCAGGAGTTCTGTTCGGCGTTCCAGCGTGATGCCAATGGTCAGGTGATCAACCTGCACCGCGGCAACGCCAACCTGGGCTGGATTGAAACCTCCGGCTACAACATGGGCGTGAACTATCGCCTGCCTGCGTTCTCGTTCGGCAAGTTCGTGTTCAACATGAACGTGAACTACCTCGACGACTGGAACCAGGCCAGCACCAACAATGGTCCGGTCGTGAACTACGCCGGCCAGTACGGTTACGCGCATTGGCGCGCCAACATGGGCCTGGACTGGAGCCTGGGCAACTGGGGCGCCACCTGGGGCATCCGTTACTACGGCTCGTTCCTGGACCAGTGCTGGAGCGACACCGTTCACTGCAACAAGCCCAACTACACCAGTGTGAACTGGGGCTATGGCACGGGCGCGAACCGCATGGGTGCCGTGGTGTTCAACGACGCGCAGGTCCGCTACCAGTTGCCGTGGAAGGCTCAGATCGCTTTCGGCATGCGTGACATCTTCGACAAGAAGCCGCCGAACACGATCAACGCTTACGTGCTGGGCTACAACTCGTCGGGTTCGATCGATCCGACCCTCGATCTGGGTCGCTACATCTACCTGCAATACAACCAGCAGTTCTAAGCAACGCCTGTAACACCCACCCCGCTGTACCTTGCCGGGGCTCTGCAAAGTGCCCCGGCTTTTTTACGTCCAGAGTGGCGAAGCGATGAGATGCGTCGCTGCAGTGGATGGTGGAGCGCAACGTCCAGCCAAATGACACGTCGCCCAAGGAGTCTTCTTCATGGGGTACATGCTGTCTTGACCCACTTCCACACCCTTGAGGACCCGGAGAACGACCATGGCTAGCCCCGCAATCCAGGTGCGTGTCGACCCCGACATCCGCGCAAAAGCGGAAGAGAACCTCGAAGCCATGATTGGCATGAGGCTAAATGCGGCAATCAAGATCCTGGTGAAGCGCCTCGCGAACGACCCGGAAGCGTCGCTTGATCTCCTTCGCCCCAGCAAGCCCACTCAGAAAGCGCTGCGAGAACTGGAGGAAGGTCGTGGAAAGCGCTTCGCGCACCTCGGCGATTTCATGACCGACCTGCATGCGAACCATTGAAAGCAGCGCGCAGTTCAAAGAGGACTACCGGCGCGAGAAAAGTGGCCCCCATGGGAAGCAAATTGATGCGGATCTCGCCGTCGTTTTCGGCTTCCTGGTGACCGATAAGCCCATGCCAACGCGCTACCCGATCAGGGCTCCACAAGAGCAAATGCCCGATTACCGGGACTGCTATATCTATGAGGACCTGGTCCTGACCTACGGCAAGACCAAGGACGGCGTACTGCGGGTGCTCAGGCTGGTTCGCCAAGGCCTTTAGACCATGTTTCTAGTGGCGAAGTTGGTACGAGTTTGCCACCCAAAGTCCGTACGCCTGAGCCTCAGCGCGGACTGACTTTGCCCAAGGGGTGTGGGCAAAGCTTGGCAGGCCACGGGCAATCAGATACTTAACTTGAGGCTTATGGGTCAGTCTGGAAACGTGATTGGGCAAAGCTTGTACTCAAAATCTGACAGCCGGCCTTCTATCTACGCTTACAACGGAGTCGGCAGCAGAGTCCCAGCAGGACGATGGTGAATAACGAGCGTCGCAACCAAGGAGACGAACTAGTTGTTGAATAAGTCGTGTGCGCGGGAGGGCAACGACCATGGGCCAAGTAACCAACGATCAAGTTCTACACGACCGTCTCCTCGGTGGCCTGTGGGGCCTTCTATTCGGAAGCGCATTTGGCGAAGTTCGGCTGAAGTGGTTCCGTGAGCATCCCAAGTCTGGGAGCATTCGAGACCGCATTGCTGGTGCATCTTGGAGCATAGAGGCAGCTCAAATCCTCTGCCTGCTGTTTGCATTAGGGCAAACCGACGTTCAATTGGAAGGGCTGGCAGAGCGCACCGTCGATTGGGCTCGTCTAGGTGTCTATTTCCCAGACAGTGAGTACCTCTTCGCGCAGTTGGATGGCCCGTTAACAGCTCCAGTGCTGTTCGGAGCGACCCAAACGGCCCTCGAGGACTACCATCGTGATGCCATTGAGCAGAGTGCTCTCCTATTTGTCATTCCGCTCCTTTGGTGCCGTGAGGGTAATGACGCTGCCCTTGCCCGCGAGATGCTGACTCTCGGACGAATGGCGGTGAAGGACGAAGTCGATCGGGCAACGTTGGTCATGACCCTGCTATGGGCGAGTTCTTTGATTGTTGCCCCTTCAAATGCCTGGCAGCAGGCTATTCAACGCGTTCAATCGATAGCGGCAGAATTGCGCCTGACTAGCGCTAGTCTCGAGACCGTCACCAACATACAGCCGGGCGATGGTTCTCATGCAGAAGCGCATCGTATGCTTTATCTGCTGGCCTATCTCCGCGAAGTTTTCGCCTTCACCAAGAGTTTTGATCAGGCTGTTGATTTTGCGATGCCACCTGAGCCGACGCTTCGCATTCCCATGATGCTTACAGGTGCCCTGGCCGGTCTTTACTACGGCATTTCCGATGTGCCTAGCCAATGGATTGCTGGTCTCCGAGGGAGGGAGCTCGTCAGGAGCAGTCTGGCAAAACTTTCGGTCTGTCTTGCGGCCCGAAGGTGATTGGATCCGTCCCCTCTCAGAGTTAGGTCCAGCCAGTCAGCGACTGCCTTAGTGGGATAGGTCTCCTTTGGAGCGCCATCGAACGCGTCAGCTACCAAGTCGCAACTCTTTTTTCCACGGCCGAAGCGCGGTGGGTCACCGGTTGGCACATTTAGGCGGTGATGTGTCCTGACGCGCATTCGGCGCGCCCATTCAGCCAAGGTCGGCAGCCATCAGGCGAATGCCCTGGCGTGAGTAGCTCAGCACAGTTAGATGTCAGCGGGTAAGGCAGTCGTGACGGACATGGCCGTTGCTGCTCTCATCCGAGGGCACACGCGTCTGCAATGTGTGAAAAATCTCCACTCTGACCGCGATTTGGTTATAGGCCTGGTAACGCATTCGCCAAAATTGTCAGCGTGAACGAGAGCTTAGATCACCTCCGGATTATAAGTTCGCGCAACGCATTACGTCGTTTCGCATTATAAGTCTGCGCAACGAAAAACCTCTTAAAAACATGCACTTGCATGATGCCTGGCGTCGGGGTAGGTTCGCCCGATCTGACCTGAAATTTTCTGGCCTGTTCGCGGAGGAAACATGCAGGAATCGCCAACGCTCGTCATGCTGGTGAAGGCACATGGATTGGTCCTTACTGCTGCAACGACGGCAAAGTTCCTGGGCTTTCCCAGCACAGATGCCCTGCGCATGGCACGCCGACGCGGCCGACTTCCCATTGAGATGTTCGCGATTGAAGGGCGACGGGGATGGTTCTCGTCAGCGCGGGATATAGCGCAGTGGCTCGACCACACCACGCCTGAAACACGGAAAGGGCAGCCAGAGAGCCCCAAGAACAAAGCCACCGCTCGCTAGCGGTGGCTTTTTACGTTTCGGCAAAGAGGCGATTGGCGTCTCAGGAGGACTGAAGACAGAAAGCCAAAAACCATGCCAGGAAAATAGAAAGGGCCACAAGAGTTGGCCCTCTTGTAGCCCTTCAAAGTGCAGACACAGACCGCGTCAGCACATCTAGGTTCCTGCGCGCCCTATCCAATGTCAATAGGCCCTTGCTGGGCCTACTAGCACGCTGCGTCTCAGGGTGGCCCGTTCGGGTCCGCCGAAGAGAGGCGCGGCCTGGAGAGATCGCATGGCAAACACAGCATCAAGAATTGAACTACCTATCGTTGACGAAGAGCGACTTGGCGGACTGGCCGAAGCTAGGCGGAAGCAAATCTACGCCAACGGCGGATACACGAAACATCAGATCGCGCACTACGAAGCCATGATCGCGGCAAGCGGTCAGCGCGATGTCGGCAAAGGGGCTCTGCAGAATCTAGTGACCCATTTCGTATCGCTCAAGAACAACGGCGCATTGAGGGTGGTGGAAAGTCACACGTGCGAGCGAATGTTTGCCTACCTGTGCGAACTGGACCCAACCGTAGAGGGTTACTACGTGCAGGTTCCGTGCCGCGGCATTGTTCGCATGATGGAGGGTGATAGGAAGCACGTATCTCATGCCACGCTCGACTTCCTGGTGTTTCGCAGCAACGGTCTCGAACTTGTCGAATGCAAGGACGAAAGCTGGCTTCAAGGTGAGAAAGACGGCGGCGAATGGGAGTGCAATGCCGAGGGCTGGACGTGCCATCCCTATAAGCAATGGGCCGAGGAACGTGGTCTGACATTCCGAGTGTTTGCTCTCGGTGCTCCGTTTGCCAATCAACTTCGCATCTTGGAGGCGATGTACGCCACGCTGGATCTTCCTCTGACCCCGGAAGAAACGCGAATCGCTGAACGATCGCTGGCGTTGCTGGCCAAGAAGCCCTTCTCGATCGAAGGGATGGAAGAAACGCTCCCGGGATTCAATGAGCGCATTGCTTTGGCAATGCTTGCGCGTCAGCAGTGCTATGGCCTTGTGACCAGCACGCCGATCAGCCTTCCGCAGCACTTCTACTTATATTCCGATAAGGACCAAGCGCGACGGGCTGATGAATACGCGTTTGCCTCGCGCAACGAGACAATCAACCAACCGGCGGATCTCGACGCCTTGGCACTAGCCAGCACTACGGATTTTCAGGCCGCACTAGCCCGCCTCGCCCGCGTCCAGCGCATGCAGGTGGGCCAGGAAAAAAGCACGGTTCGCATGCGCCAACTTGCAGCAAAGATTCGAGAGGCCGAGGCGCAGGGTAAGCCAGCTCTATCTGCCTGCCTTACCCAGTACGGGAAATCCGGTAATCGCCAAACGCGCCTCGATCCCATCCAGCAGGAACTTTTGTTCTGGGCCATACGAGCGCTGTGGAACACGGGCAAGGCACGGACGCGAAAGAACCTATGGTTCGCACTGGAAAAGGAATGTCAGCGCTATCAGGTCGCCACGCCATCCATTGAAACGCTTCGGCACCATGTGCGACAAGAAGAGGCAGTGAAACGGGCGCTGGCCACGGGAGGCATGCGAGCCTACCAAGCCGCCAGGCCTATCTCAGACCCAACAGTACGGTCCGGTAAAGCACTGGCCTTTGGGCACACTCTCCATATTGACTCTTCGCAACTTGACAGCCGCTGCATGCGACTTGTTGCGCAAGCGCTCTTCGGAAACAAGCCTTGGTTCTACGTGGGCATCGACGAGGCAACGGACTATCCGATGGCTAGTTCGATGTACTTCGGCCACGCCTGCACCAATGGTGTCGCACTTCTGATTCGAGACTTCGTAAGGCGGCATGGCTTCTTACCATTCGTGATCGTTCTGGACCGTGGCTCTGAGAACGACTCGAAGTGGCTCAAGGCCTTCTGCTTGGAGAAGGGAATCACACTGATCCATACGCCCACGGGCGGAAGTCGTTACAACAGTCAGGCGGAGATAGCGATCCGCCGCATCAACATCAACGTGGCTCACGACCTACCTGGTTCCACGGAACCGGACCAAAAAGGCCGCAAGGTCGATGGCAAGTACAAAAGCGTGAAGACGGCGCGTTTGATGTTCACGGCGGTCCACGGCGCGTTCGTAGAATATTTCCACGAAGACCTTCCTAACACACCAAATGACGACAATCGCACTCCGATGGAGCGCAAAGACGAATTGATTGCCCGCTTTGGCGTGATGGGGCGTCCGCAGACGATGGACGACGATCTTCTGATCAAGACCTCCATTGATATCGAATTCCAAGGTAAAGCCACCGAGAAGCGCGGCATCAAGCTTCCCTGCGGCATCTTCACCAGTGACCGTCTGAGCAAGCTCTTGCGTACTTCGCGTCCAGATGAAGTGCGGCAAGATTGTGAGAACAGGGCCCAGGTTGTGGTCAAGATCGCCCAACAGTGGGTCAAGGCGTTCCTGAGCACCATACTGACTGAGGCCGCAAAGACGCCCGAAGAAAGGCTCTTCGACTTATTGGCAGCACCGTTTGCTAGGCGCGGATCGCGCAACCGCAAGCGCGATGTAGACCGCGCGGTGTATGAGCGCAACCAGGCCGCCGCGGCATCGCCTTCAGCACAATCCGACGAGCCGGAGTCATCTCGCGAGTTGCCCGTTGAGCCGAATGCCGAGGCGACGGAACCGGTCGCAGAGCACGACGACCTTGAGGAGCTGTGGGACAAGCTCGAACCTTTGGCTGCGGAGTAACGATCATGACCATGATCTATCCACATTCGAACTTTGCCGACTCTCGTGATGAGCTCATGCTCGCCCTTAGTAACCCGGAGTTGGGGCGATTCATCTTCGTTATCGGCCCGTCGGGCGTAGGCAAGACCACGCTACGCCGAATGCTCGTGAGAGCCATATGCGGAAACCCCGCCAACTGGGGCGCCGGACGCATTCCATATATCGAGTTGTTCGCGCTCCTCGACCAGAACGCCTACTTCAATTCGAAATCGTTCGTTGATTCCTGGCTGCACCAACTAATGAATCCGAACGTGAAGTGGTTGCGAGATGCCGATGATCTGCACAACCCAACATACTTGGAAGTTGAGGCCGCGGTGAGGAGGGCTTGTGCTGAACTTCGCAATGCACCTTCGCCGAACAGTTCGGAGCCAAAGCTGTGGGGTCTGATCCGGAAACTAGGGGAGGAGAGAGATCTTTGGCTGGCCGCAATTGATCAAGCACATGCGATGTGCACGAATCATCGCGACAAGAGCCCTGCAGACCACATCCTGAATTTGTTGTCCATTGTTGAGGAGGACCGGATGAATATTCTTCTTTCAGGTGTTCATAGCGCGGCCAACCTTTGGATAGATCGTCCGGAAGTGCGAATTCGTTCGACAGTGATATGGATGCCTCCCTACAGTCACGATCGCAAGCAGGATCGCGACCCATTTCTTCATCTGCTTCGCACACTCGGCGATGGCTACACATTCTCGAAGCCAAGACTCCTTTTGGCGATGGCCCCCGAACTGATGGCAGCGTCGGGAGGAATCTTCGGCGTTCTGAAAAAGATACTGTTTGAAGCCAAGAGCCGCGCCGACCTGGCGGGACGTCACGCCATCACCAAAGCGGACATCACTAACTCGTACTACGGCGAAAGGGACTTCAAGAAGATGTGGGACGATGTCACGTTCTTCGAGGAGGTCATGCAGTCCGCAAATACCAAGGACATCCGTGTAGCTGTATCCAAAAGTTGGGATTTTGATAAAAAGACGAAGGCTGAAAAGCCCTCTACACCCAAAGATCCAACCGCAAAGGAGGCCTGATCATGGAACAGTGCGCCTTTGCTTGGACCGCTCTTCCCCCCTTGCCCATGCGCGGGTTGGGCACCGAATTCGTTGAGCCACTCGACTACTATGCTTTGCGGATGTCATGGACCACAGGATGGTCCGTTGGTCAGCTATCCGCGCTCCTGGAGGCGGAAAACTCCGGAAGTGCATTACGCCCAAGTTACTACCTCTTCGGCGAACGCAGAGAAGCGAACATCTCAGCGCTGGAACGCCTGACGGGCAACCCGGACCTACGATATGGAACATTGTGGATCCTCAAGGAGGTTCTCAATACCAAAGGGTTGTATCGCCAACGGGGGGCGGCGCGCCGTTGGTGCCCCCTTTGCTACAAGCATTGGGATCCGGCGGCGAGCTGGGAGCCACTGATCTGGTCCATACCGTATGTCAGCCGATGTCCGGTTCATCGATGCGATTTGATCGAGGAGTGTTCCTCGTGCGGTGCCACGCAACGCCGGGATACACCCATAGATTTGCGACATCGCTGTCGATCATGCGGGGCTTCTTTAGCGAGTGATGGGGCGGTAACGGATCACCCGAAGTTCTACGATTGGGTAGACAACGAGATATGCAAGCTTGTTGCCTTTTGTGCGACGCCTGGCCGAGAACAAGTACCCAGTGACACTCTTTCCCAAATCGCCAATGGTTTCGAGTCGTATGCAAGAAACAGGCGTGAGCTTCAAAGGATAAGAAGATGTCTCGCGCTACAACGTAGTGATTCCCTCAACAGCCGCCTGTCACTCACTGGTCTGATCAATCTGAGCGCTTTGCTCGCCACATCTGTTGTCGATGTTCTAACGCGACCCAATGAGGCGATGAGTTCGCCCTTGTTGGAGATCTGGAGTGGATTTCACTGGTTGTGTGACCCATTCGCAAAGAAGGATGACCGCATACGGGCAGCGCGTTGGTTGGTAAGGAAGGTACTAAAGACATGCGGTGCGTGGTATCTCCCATCCATGCGCGTTCTCGTGAAGGATTGTGGTGTTTCGGCCTCGCGGCTTAAAGAGTTCGACCCGGAGACCTACCAGTCGTATTTGGACGCCTACGCAAAGCAATCCGGGCCTTCCGTTCGATACACAAGAGGGATCGCGTTTGCAGCGGCACGAGTACATCTTCGAGGTTCACATCCAAACAGCTGGAATCATCACAGGATGTGGCGTCTCCCTCGCGATGTCGAGAAACAAGCTCGCGTCAGATTTGAAGATGCTTACTACGCCACCTGTGGCGCTCTTTTCTATTCCCGACTTCTTGCAAAGACGACAAGCCACACCGAAGGTGCTATAGCAGTCAGGGATGACGATCGGTGGATGGAGTCTGCTCCAAAGAGTGCATGCGCATAAATGTTGAAGCGGCCCGAAAGGTGCCGGCGCACCGGCATCTTTCGGGCATGCGATTCTTCCGGCAATTGGGATTGCAACGGCAGCTGGGGGCGTATACCCACCGTGCTACCGCCTTCAAGAAAATCCTACGACCTTACAAAGCTACAACCTTGCCTATAGCGCCCACTCTTGCCGGACGAAATCCAAAATATCACTGGACCTAGCCTTAACCTTCTGGAGCGTCCAGTTATTTTCACGAATAGTCTTAGCGACCTCTCTCGTGCATCGAATCCCCGAAGACTCGTAGGCTTCCACCTTCTCAGCCGGAACTTTGTCCTTAAGAGACGAGTTCACCCCAGGCGGAAGCATAGTCAGGTTCCCTAAGTGGTGAACGTAATCCACGCCACTACTTTGAGGCTTAATGTGCTCTATGGACTTTGACGGCTCGTGCATCCAAATCTTGTTCCACTCGCCCGCATTTATCTTCTGACCACTCTTTCGAGAAAGATGTTCTTCGTAGCGAAACAAAATGTAACGAAGCGGCTCTTCCCACCCATTATATGAGTCTGACCAGTCTGCTTTATCAACCGCTTTATCAACACGCATTTCCGCATCAGGAATAGCACGCAATCTCTGACATATCACGTCTGCGTCGAGATCTTTCTTGATAATGTCGAAACCCAATTTGGTGTAGTCACCAACCTTGCGCCGCTTATCGAGACCGTTGAGTACGTAGGTCAGAAATGTGACCTTTTCCCAAACACCCATCGCTTTAAGGAGGTCTTCCTTTGAAAAGCCGCGCATTGTCAGGCAAACCGCCACGAAGCGGGCCTGCATGACACTCATGACAGCCTTGATTCTGTGATCTTTGTCGAGCTGATCTATTGTTTTAACAACGGTCTCTAGATAACGCGCGACCTTTATGATGGATGACACTTCCGTGCCCGCTGCGCGCGCCATCTCAGCAGAAGCATCACCTTGAGATAGAACTTTTCCCGGCGCCTTATCAAGATGAAGTGTGCCTGCAAACCTCATAGCTTCATCAGCGAGAGCGCTTCGCAACCCCACAACCCCATAAATGCGTCGCCAAATTTCACGCATCTCGTTAAGAGCGTCATTCAGCGCACCTTTCTCTGCATGCGCGAAGAGCAGTCCCATCAGCTGACTTTTAAGCTTATCAACCCATTTGACGTCCAATCCTCGGCTATTGAGGACCTCAAACACACGATACACAGAAGCCTCATCAACCAACTCATGATAGATCATGGAGAGGCGATTCTTAAGAATGGCTACTAATTCGATGAGGCCCCTATCCTCACGCCAACTCGCCACAAATTTTTGGCATTCCATGCATGCGTCAACGAGATTCTTTTCGGCCTCAGTCGCACCTGGATGTGGAGCGCAGCTGCCGTCACGAAGATAGTCCGCGAAGACATTGCTACTATCGTGATTTGTCTGCAGCAAAAGCAACGAGTAATCGTCCGTCTTTATAAGCAGATCCTTTATTTCCTCTTTAATTCGGAACTGTGATTTATCCGAGTCATTCAGGGATAGCTCAATTGCTTTTAGCAAGATGATCAATGTAGTAAGGCGCTGTTGACCATCAACCAAATCGACTGAAACGTATTCATCCGCCACGATGACACGTTTATCTTTGGCCAGAGCGACAACAGTTGCCATGAAATGATCTTGTTTCGTCTCATAGACCTGGTTGATGTCGAAGAAGAGCTCATCTCGCTGCTTCTTGCCCCATGCATATGGTCGCTGATAGTCGGGAATTCGAAACAATCTTCCCTGGAGAAGCTGCCCCAACGTGTAGTGCTTCGGGTCTAAACGCATTCGTGCCCCCAATTTTTAATTAGAACGACGCCGCCCTCAGGCTTATGCCGTGATCAAGAGTCCGGCGACCGCTTTCAGCTACCGATGAAGGAGCTGATCGCAGCCGGACTATCCAAATTTCGACTTACTTAGAGGTCGACCGCCGCCTAATTTAATCGCTCGTCCACCAGCTCACGAATGCCAGGCGTTAGATTGATCACTGCGAGTTCTGCACCCAGAAAACCCATCTTCTTCTCGAACAGATTCGCCAGTCGCTCATCCGCAGTCGCAAAGAAGATTTGACGGGTTCCTTTTTCGGCGATGTCCGTCAGATAGTCAAGGAAGGCTAGTGCCTTCAAATCGTCGATGTGCGCGACCGGATCGTCAATCAGCATGATAGGTGGCCCAGCCTGCAGCGACAGGTTGACGAACTGTCCGACCCAAGCTCTTTATAGACCAGCGCAGGCTGGCGTTGGTGTGCAGTTGGTGTGACGCCGCTGTGCGATTGGCAGGTGTTTTTCCAGTTGTGCTCCCACCTGAACTTCCCAGCCTAATGTTGAACGGCGAGCCTAGTTAGCAGGCGGAGGGTTGGCGGAGGAGGTCAGCGACGTCATTTCGGCTACTTCCTGAAATTCAGCCAGATATTCGGGTTGGTTCTCTTCCAGCCATCGCATAATGCTTGGTCTCTTAAGCCACTTGGATAGGTAGGCTTTGGCGATGGTCAGCTCCAGGACGTCCTCGCCATAGCTTTCCTCTATGTACTTGGTCCGTTTCTGTGCCGCCGATAGTTCGCGTTCGAGGCGAGCGATCTGCTCGCGCGAGATGTCCTGAGGCCGGTCTTTTGCTCGTTTGATTACAAGTTGATCATCTGGTGTGGCAGCCAGAATGGTCTTGATGAAGCTGGATGAATAGTTCTTCTGCCCGATCATGAGTTCGGTGGCCTCGATCTGGCGCATCGGCTTCATTCGCTTCAGTACTTCGAACACGTTCTTCGGGCACGGGCCATCAGCGAGAAGCTCGGCTACTTCGTCACATATGCCGTCCAGCATTCGAAAGCGGCGCCGTACGGTTGAAACGTCCAACCGTAGCGCACGTGCAAGCCGGTCTTCGTGAGCTCCTTTCTCAATGGCGCGTACGACCATCTTGTGTTCCTGGACAGCGGAGAGGCGACTTATGCGTTTGTTATAGGTATAGGCTTCATCGTCGGTCGCGACTAGGCACTCCACCTCCGTCCAACCAAGCTCCCTAGCTATTTCGATGCGAAGAAGCCCATCGAGCAGGTAGTACGTGTCTTCTTTTTGTGGGTTTGGCACCACAACAGGGCACTCGACCATGCCTATCTCGTGGATGGACGCAGCGATCTGGGTGTACTTGTGACTCTGTTTGAGGGCAGCTCGTAGCGGCTTGAGAGGGACGATCGCGTTGAGCGGGATAACACGCGTCTGGTTCTCAAAGCCTGGCGGCGGCATTTTGTTCGTCATGGCGTGCCTCCCTTTGCCATTCTGCGCTCCAGTGGACTTGGGATGCTATCGAGCCCCTCCTTTCGGAGAATGGCCACGAAGGAGGCCTCTTGGCGAAGATGTTTGAGAGCCTGCACGACGAAGAAAAGACGCTTCTGAGTGAAATCCGCTGTTCGCGCCAGGAGCTGCTGTTTGCCCACCTCCCGCTCAAAGATCCGCCGGAGATTCTCTGCGGTCAGCTTTCTGCTTCCCTTGCGGTTGACTCCGGATGAATGGCGCTCGTTCTTCCCACGTAATGAGCGCTGATCCAAGAGCTTTCGCAGCAAGGCGAGTTTCTTACCTTTGACGACACCGTGCGTATAGGCGTCGGCTAGTGCTTCCTGTATCCCGGCATCATCGCTTCTAGCAATGGTCACCGCGAGACTCACGGGGACAATACCTTTCTCCACGGCAGCGAGGAGTCGTTCTTCGCCTCGTTCCAGCAAGCCGAGGATCATATTGACCCAGGAAGCGGTTACGCCGAGCTTGTCGGCAACCTCGGTGTCGTTGTAGCCGCGCTGATGCAGGCTCTCGATTTCCCGCATGAGTTCCACGGCCTGATGTTGGCGTCGTGCGATATTCTCGACGAGGCTCATGATCATGCAATCCTCTTCATCGGCGGTGATCACGATGCAGGGGATGCGGTCCATTCCAATGATTTGGTATGCCTCAAGGCGACCCTGTCCACAGACCAGGTCGAACGCTTCCTTTCCATCGCCGTTTGCACGCCTGGTGACTGTAATCGGACGTTTGAGACCGATCTTCTCTATGTTCTCTACAATAGCCCGGTACTGACGCTGATTGCGGGCTCTTGGGTTGAGCACATGGATTTGAGATACAGGTACAAGCTCAATGGTTCGCATACCAGTCCTCCATTCAAGCGGCTCTGGCGAAGGCTGATCTCCTTGTCAGAGCGATCAACGGCTCAAGGGAATCGAAGCGATAGGCATCCAAAGTGACCGCGTTGTTGTCTTCCGACAGACGCAGCGGGTGAATTGGCAGATCAATGCGGGGAAAGAAGTAATAGTCGAGGATGGTGCGCTGATCAGCCGCAAGGCGGGCGACCAAGGTGATGTCCGGGGCGAGGCTGGTATCGAAGCGGATTCGCCAACGGAAGGTCCCGCTAGGAAGCTGAAGGCAGCGCGTGAGGACCACTGACAGAGTGAATTCGTCATTGATCCACATGACGTTCGATTGGGTGGGATCGGCGGCGACGCTACCGCAAACCTCCTTGAGGTCGGTCACAATGCTGTCGACGACGTCCGGAAGCATTTGCCGCAGGGATCGATTGATCTCGATGTATCGGTAATCCCGTTGGGCACGAAAGCCAATCAACGAGTACGCCCGAACGAGTCCGCCAAAGCGACTGGCGTAGGAGTGACTTGAGGGCATGCCTTCCTGCTCGTCGATGAGCAGGCCTGATAGGGTGCCTGTTCTCTCGTAGAGGCCTCGAAGCATCGCGAGCATCGTGTCGCTGTCCAGATGCTCGGATCGCGCGGCGACAATGGTCTGAACCCGCTCAAACAGTTCCGGCGCGATGATGGAGTCGAACGCACCGTTGTGCCGAATCCACATGTCTTCGGCGTTCCGCACCCGCTTCTGCTTCAGCTTGAAGGAGGTGCGGTTATAGACGTTGTTGCCGATGTATTTCTCGTTGGTCAGGATCTGGTGGATCGTGCCGCGGGTCCATGGGCGGCCCTGGTCGCTTGTCAGTCCCAAGGAGTTCAGCTCATCGGCGATGGCCCGCTCGTTCTTCTTCGCGTTTAGGAAGGAGTGGTAGATCTCACGGATGACCGCGATCTCTTCGTCAGGACCCGGCACAAGTACCACCCGATCGGTCTGGAGGCTCTTTTGCTCTCCGCGGCCAAGTTGCCCTTTGGGCAGGCGCTGTTCGTCGAGAAGCATCCTGCGAAGGCCGTAACCAGGCGCGCCGCCCTGCCGGAAGCCGAGCTCAATGAGACGGCATTGGCCTTGAAATACCTTGTTGGAAAGCTCCCGGCTGTACTCCCCGGCCATGGCGCGCTTGACGCTCTTCATGATGGTCGCCATGGGGCTGCCATCGTTCTCGAAGGGTTCCGTGCAGTAGAAGACCTTTATTCCTGAGCGTCGGCACAAGTATTCGTAGTAGGCGCTTTCGTCCGCGTCCTGAAACCGGCCCCACCGGCTGATGTCGTAAACAAGAACAGCCCCGAAATCCGGGGATCCAGACTGGACATCGTGGATCAGCCGCTTAAGGGCGTCTCTGCCTTCAAGACGTAGACCGCTCTTGCCCTCGTCCGCATACGTACGAACGATGTCCATCCCGTGCTGGGAGGCGTACTTCGCAATGGCGGCCTGTTGATTCTCAGTGGAGTAGCGCTGGTGGTCGGTGGACATGCGCACGTACTGGGCGGCCCTGATAGGCAGCCCAAGACCACCGTCCGACGGCGCTTCCGCCTTCCAGCCCACTGCCGCACCCATCCCCACGGCCCTGAGGCTTGGGATAATTAGGCAAAATATTGGAGTTTGTCAAGAAAATCCAACATTTGCGACTTTGGCTATCGGGGCTTAACTAGGGACCCGCAGTCGGCTCAACGATGGCGTCCATCAGCCGCAAAAGGGCACTTTGCTGGCCACGAGAAAGAGCCTGATACCGCTCAATCAGGAGAATTTCCTCGGCCAAAGGCGGGCGTGGGAGATTGGACGCTACTAGTTCCCAAGGATGGCATTTCAGCGGTTCTGCCAGTCGCAGGAGCCAATCGACCGTTAGGCGGCGCTTTCCGGTTTCCAGGAGGCTAACTTGCTGATTTGTGGTGCCTGCCTCGGAGGCAAGAGCCTCAAGTGATATCCCTCGAGCTTCACGCATGACCCTGATCCGATTTTCCACGGAGCTATTAGCCTTTGATGGCGAGGTTGCCCTTAGTTTGTATATCAGTCCGGTGCTTAGGGCTACGCACTAACCAGTGCTGGCTAGTGCGAGGGTTTCCTGAGTACTCGTGTGCAGATGGCGAGAGGTACATTCGACCCAAGACGAGTCGGAAATAAGTGCTGTACCCATAACTCTCGCAAGTATGGGACTAACCGCATTCGCGATCTGCAGTCTCTGGCTCGTTATCCCGGCCCTGAAGTGAAAGGTATCGGGAAAGCCCTGAAGTCTCGCGCCTTCACGCGCAGTAAGTCCTCTGTTCTGGAACGGATGGATACATCGAGTTCCGCTCGGCTTGCCCATGTTCTGCGTCACCGCAACAGCAGGCGACGCGCTGTGCAGCCGGGAGTAGCTGTTGTGAAATCCGCTGCTTGGCTGATATCTGTCTGGAATATGCTGCCTATTTCCACCATCCGGGATGAAGGAAATCGCCTTGACGAGATGTGCTGGATGAGCACTGGCAACGTGCCCCTGAAGTATCTTTGATCCTCTTCTCATCTCGCGCTGGAACTTGGTGCGAGGAGCACTTGTGTACACGTCAGCGCCTTCGCCCGGAAGAAGCGAGGGCAGATCCCCAATGGCATCCCAAACGGATGTGAAGCTGTTTGCGTTGGTCGGTTCGGGCCTCGTGAATTCCAGGCCTTCGATGTTGCCAACGAAAAAGATTCGATGGCGTAGCTGAGGCACCCCGTAGTCCGCAGACCTAACCACAAGTGACGTAACGGTATAGCCAAGCTTGGAAAATAGTTTGGAGACCTCAGAAACAAAGTCCATGTCCCTCAGGCCGACGACATTCTCGACCAGAAAGCCCCTAGGGCGAAGAATGCTGACGATCCGCGCGAAATCCCGCACGAGCCGATTACGGGGATCGTCACGCTCGCGCTTGCCAACGGTACTAAACCCTTGGCACGGAGGGCCGCCAACCACCCAATCTGGCGAATTAGATAGGACGTCTCGCAGTGAGCGCTCGGTTACGTTCTTGATGTCCTGAAGAACAACCGGATGATCTGGGAAGTTGGTGCTGTAGGTTTCAACTGCGTCTTTCCAGTTATCTATGGCTAGCAGTGGCCTCCAGCCTGCCTGCGACAGGCCCAGCGAAAGCCCACCCGCACCACTAAACAGCTCAACAAAGCTTGTCATTTCTTTCGCTGCTTTTGTTCTTTCGAAAATTCAAGGTAGAGCTCGCCAGCTCGTTTTAGCTGTGAGCGGACGCTCATTGTCATCGCGGCATAAGCTCTGCTTCGAATCAACAGAGCCGCCAAGTCTGTTGCATCTCCTGCGGCTTCAAAGTTCACCGTTGAGCAGAGGCGGCGCAGGCGAGAGCAGGTATTGCTGACGACCCGAGACGTGAAGCTGTGCTTATGTGCAAGCCACTCGCGAAACTCCGGCTCCCTCTCCAGTTCAGATTTTGCTTGAGGCATAAGAAGGCGACCATATAGTCTCGGCGGTGGCAGCCTAACAATTCACATGGATGACGTCAATAAATTGACGTCAGGATCAGGATGAGTACTACATCGCACGGGCTCCTCGGCGAGCTACACAAGCAGTTCAAAGGTCGCAAGTTTTCGGCCGGCCTGTTAGTCGCTTTGATCGACTTCCTCGGGGCATTGGCTGTGTTCGACGACTCGGCCGTTAATACGTATGAGCAGTTGCTGGCGAAGTACGAGCGACAAACCTCCATAAAAGGAGGGCGTCCTGCAAATACTCTGATTTTGAATGTTGGCGAGGGGCAGTCTCTTAGCTTGAGATGGTTCTATGACCGGGTGGAGACTTTCTTTCGGAGTGACCAGAAGCGGTTCGACTATCCGAGTTGCGCGCCACATGCCACGCAAGCATGGCCAGATTACGTTGCTTGGATAGATGCACTGTGTGGCCTGTCTGCTGAAGATGCCAGCCGTCTGCGAGCCGAGGTTGTTGATTTCGTGCTGGCTGAATTGCCAAATCAGGCGTTCGTTCCGGGTTCGGTTGTGCGCGAGCCGCCGCTATTTAGGATCCTTCTTCAGGAATTTGATTTCGAGAAGCAGCACAAGGGAGAGCTGACCGGCGCCGCCTATCAGGGATTTGTGTTCGGTTTCATTCGTGCCGATAACCCTCACCTGCAAGTAGAGATCGATAAAGTTAGGACTGGGAGCAAGCGTCTTCAGCGCATCGGGGACATCGATGCATGGGAAGGCGAGAGACTGGCTGTGTCTGCTGAGGTCAAGCAATTCGTCGTCGGAACCGAGGACCTTCCGCAGTTGGCTGCGTTTGAGAATGCGACGGATCAGCGAGGGGCTATCGGCATAGTCGCAGCGCTTAGGTTCACCTCCGAGGCGCAAGAGCGGCTGGCCGAGGGAGGGCTTAATGCCATGTCGAAAGCCGACTTGCTTCGAATAGTGCGCCTATGGGACCCGATGAAGCAGCGGACTGCTTTGGCCTCCCTCCTTTACTATGTGAAGCACGTCGAGAAGAGTTCTGCGCTAGGCAAGCGACTCGATGTTCACATCGAGCAGATCCGTAGCTTGTTTGATCGACCTGGTAATGGAAGCGACGACTGATTGGTGCTGCTGATTAGAGCGTTAGTGTTTCCACCGGGACTCGGCTCAGCGCGGTCCTATCAGATCATTGACGTGACGAGCCGGCTCGCTTGGGGATATCGTTCAAACACACTCGGGAAGAGGTGGTGAGTCGATAATTGAATCGACGTTGCCGACACGAAACGGGGGAGGGATTACGTGAATCAACCAGCTTCCAGCGCACAACAATTGACTCTCAGGTTTGCGCACAACGTCATTGAACATTTGGGTCTAAAGCTATACCAGAACAAGCCAACGAACGTGTTGGCGGAGCTCGTGTCCAACTCTTGGGATGCGATGGCTACTAACGTATTTGTAGATCTCGGCACGTCCGATCAAGGTGTGCCCACGGCCATCAACGTGTTCGATGATGGTCGTGGGATGAGCAAAAATGACCTGGTTACCAGCTATCTCGTGGTAGGTCAGCCAAAGCCCAGGCCATCGATGGCGGCCAAGAATCCCAATGACCGATATCCCATGGGTAGAAAGGGGATTGGCAAGCTCGCCCCATTTGGGATCGCGCGCATTGTCCATGTGGTGACGGTTCAGGGCGGCGTTGCAATGTGGTTGCGATTTGACTATTCGGCGATGCTGGCGGCCGAAACTCAAGATGCTTCAGCCACGGCGATATATGCGCCGCAAGTTCTCGCCGACGAAGTTCCCATTGAAGAACTCTCCGCCAACGCTGAGTCTGAAATGCAGGAAGCACTGAATAAGTTCCGCACCGCGATTGCGGAATCAGGTTCGGGGACGCTTATTCATGCCACTGCACTTACTATCAGAAAGCCAATATCAACGATCCGGCTGCGCGAATCCCTGGGTAGAAGGTTTACGGTCACACTGGCCAGGCCCGATTTCAAGGTACATGTCAACGGCGCCGCTCTTGCCGAAACAGATGTTTTCCCAGAGTGGGAGCTGCGCATTCCATCAAAGGGCGTTACAGAGCACGTACTGAATACATCGGTTGGCAATAGGTCGGTCAAATTCTGGGTTGGATTCGTGAAGTCTGCGAGTTGGTCTCAAGAGGAGGCCGGTGTTGGTGTCTATGCGCATGGGAAAATCGCTCAGGACCGGCCGTTCTTCTTTGGAGTGAAAGGGCGCGAGATATTCTCTCGGTATATGTACGCCGTGGTCGAAGCAGATTGGATTGACGAGCTGCATCAGGACACGATCTCTACTGATCGTACGAGCGTCAATTGGGAAGACCCCGATCTGGAGTCGCTGCACAGTTGGGGAGCCCAATCAGTCGTTTCGTGGATCAACGCCTACGAACAGCGAAGAAAGGAAGTTGCTAAGGCTGAGGACACAGCGTTGGTTGACGGATTCCTGAATCAATCATCAGATATCAAGCTAAGAGACTCGGAGAAAAACCACCTGGTCGAACTCATCACGGATGTCACGCCTCGCCTTGGTAAAGATCAAGATGCGAAAATTCGTCTTGTAGAAGCGGCCGCGAAGGCATGGGTTCATGAGCCTGCCCGAAAGCTAATCAAACAACTGTGGTCTCAAGTGACAACCTTTGAACCCTCGGCGTTTGTGACGTCCGTGAATAGGTTGAACGACGAACTGGTGCCAGAGAGCTTGTCGCTGGCTGTGGCATTCTCCCTCCGCGTTTTTGCGTTGACCCAGCTTCATGGGCACATCCTTAAAGGACAAGAAACGCAGCTGCAGCAGCTCATTGAGAACTTCCCTTGGATCCTGCACACAAAATATGAGCGGTTTGTCTATCGCAAATCACTGGCCAACATCGTCAAGGATGAGGCCGCACTGATAGAGAAACGGAATCCATTTCCTCCGATACCGGCCGATCGGACGCTACCTGACTTCGTGTTCTTTGGTACGGCAGAAGACCGGGAAATACTGGTGGTCGAACTCAAGGGGCCGGGCGATGTCGCGGAGCTTGAGGAATACCAGCAATTAAACGCTTATGTAATGTACTTGGCTTCGCGCTTCCAGAGCGCAAAAGTATCGGGTTTGCTGGTGTCTGGAGGCCACGCCTCATATCTCTCGAGTCACCGTTCACTAGCGATCGAGTTTGAGACCTGGGACGCTGTGTTACTTCGGTCTAGGCGGGGCCACATGGATCTTCTAACGGCGCTCCTGGTTGGAACCGATCCGGTCGGTGACGACGCTCGTGTACAACAGGTTTGCGAATTGGGCGGCCAGGCTGTGCAAGATTTCCTCACGCAGATGAGCGCCAAGGAACCGCTACTTCGAGATTTGGTGAACAGATTGAAGCCAGTTCCCGGATCACCGATACCCAACCCTTAAACGGTTTTCCAAGCTATCGGGCGAATCATTCGAGGCATAGATCGCTGATCATGTCCAATAGGCCCAAAAAAGACGACCACTACGCAAATGTGGAGTCCGCCACTCGCCACCGGATGCGAGCGGTGCGTCGGTACAATACAGCACCCGAAATGCTAGTACGGTGCTTGTTGCATTCCATGGGCTACCGATTTCGCCTGCATCGGAGAGACTTGCCCGGCTCGCCCGATGTCGTGCTCCCGCGACATCGCAAGGTCATTTTGGTCCATGGTTGTTTTTGGCATGGCCATGAGGGGTGCGAAAGGGCTGGCCTGCCAAACAACAATAGAGACACTTGGCGGGCCAAGATAAAAAGTAATCAATCTCGTGATCAAAGAAACATCAAAGCACTTCACGAGCTTGGATGGGACGTGATTGTGATCTGGGAGTGTGAGCTTCGAGAGTCTGAGCGCGTAGCTTGCCGCCTACGGGAATTCATTTCCAACGGCTAACCCATACGGTCGACGACATCACTTGCCTAGGCACTTTGCGGCTGCCAGCTGGCAGGCGACAGCCGGCTCATTGACTTCACATGCTCAGAATACGCGATCCTCCGACAGCCAGGTCGCCGACGAAGTCCTGAGCGTGGGCCGACCGCTCAGTCGCATAGATTCCCTAGGGCGCGGATTTCTTGGCACAGCAAGGGGCTGGTGGCCCGTTTTTGGCCCCAAATCCACGCAGGATGACGGCAATTAACAGATTTTCATGTATTTCAGGCAACAAGCGAACGGCATAGTTTGTCCAAGGGTCAAACGCCAAAGTTTGTGCACCCAGCACAAGGTATGCCCTTGGGAACAACCACGTACCCGTTCTACGGGATCGACCAGAAAATCAATTGCACCACGGCGGCGCATTGTCCATGATGGTGCAATGAGCGAAACGGCAGGCCGTGCGTGGGCTGAGCCTCTGGCGACCGGTGTGGCGCTGGCGGATGCGCAGCTGCGTCTGTTGTGGGTCAATCCGGCCTTGGCGGAGTTGCTGGATATCGGGCCGCGCAGCGCAGTGGGTCAATCGCTGGCGGTATTGCTGCACCAGCCGGCGTGGATGGCCTTGGCGGAACGTGCATTGCGGGAACCATCGCCGCTGCAGTTGCGCGGCGTGGAGATACCGTCCGCCCGTGGCGAGACCGCGCATATGGACGTGTCGATGCAAGGCCTGCCCAGCGGTGAGCTGCTGGTGGAAGTGCACGCATTGGCACCCGCTGTTGCAGCGGAGACGCCGCTCTCGGCGACCCTGCGTGGCTTTGCCCACGAAGTGAAGAACCCGCTGGCTGGTCTGCGCGGTGCGGCGCAGCTGCTGCACCGGCGCGTGGAAAATGAGCAGTTGCGTGCGTTGGCGGGGCTGGTGATCGCCGAAGCGGATCGACTCACCACCTTGGCCAATCGTCTGTTGCGTCAGGACGGCGCGGCGCCAAAGCTCGGCCCGGTGAATATCCACGAGCGCCTGGAACGACTGGGCGACCTGCTGCTGGCGGAAGCAACGCCGCCATCGTTGCGCCACGACTACGACCCCAGTCTTCCCGACGTGTTTGGCGATGCAGATCGTTTACTCCAACTGTTGCTCAATCTCGCACGCAATGCCATCGAAGCCGGTGCGCGCACACTGACTTTTCGCACCAGGGCAGAACCCGGCGTGCGGCTGGGTGATGGCATGGCACGCATGGCCTTGCGCGTTGACGTAATGGACGACGGCCCCGGTGTGCCTGCCCATCTGCGCGACACCTTGTTTGAACCGTTGGTATCGGGTCGCGCCGACGGCAGTGGGTTGGGGTTGGCGTTGGCGCGCGAGATCGCGCGCGAGCATGGCGGTGAACTGCGCCACGCGAGCCGACCGGGCGAAACCGTGTTCTCCCTCTATCTGCCAATGGGGCACGCCCATGACTGAGCAAGACTCTGCGATCTGGATCGCCGACGACGACCGCGGCGTGCGTTTCGTACTGGCGGAAGCACTGCGCGATGCCGGCCTCGACGTGCGCGAGTTCAGCGATGCCGAGGAAGTGCGCGCAGCTCTGGGTAAAGCATCTCCCGCGCTGCTGCTCACCGATGTGCGCATGCCCGGCGAAGGCGGGCTGGCGCTGGTGGCGGCATTGAAAGCGCAGGGCATTGGGCCGGTGATCGTGATGAGTGCGTTTACCGACGTCGCCACCACGGCGGCTGCCTATCGAGCAGGTGCAGTGGACTACCTGGCCAAGCCGTTTGATCTCGACCAGGCCGTGGCCGCCGTGCAGCGGGCACTTGCCGATGTGCCGTCGGCTGCTGCGGCACCGACACCGCAGCCTGCACCCACGCATGCGCTGTTGGGCGAGAGCCCGGCAATGCGCGAAGTGTTTCGCCTGATCGGTCGCGTCGCAGCCAGTGATCTCAATGTGCTGATCACTGGCGAAACCGGCACCGGCAAGGAGCTGGTGGCGCGTGCGCTGCACGAGGAAAGCAGCCGCCGCGACAAGCCGTTTGTGGCGCTCAACACCGCCGCCATTCCCAGCGAATTGCTGGAAAGTGAGCTGTTCGGCCACGAAGCGGGTGCCTTCACCGGTGCCACGCGCCGTCATGCAGGGCGCTTTGAGCAGGCGGAAGGCGGCACGCTGTTTCTCGATGAAATCGGCGACATGCCGCTCGCCTTGCAAACGCGATTGCTGCGCGTGCTGGCGGGTGGCGAGTTTTATCGCGTGGGTGGGCGCCAGCTCATTCGCGGCGACGTGCGCATCATCGCGGCCACCCATCAGGATCTGGATACACGCGTCGCCGCCGGACAATTCCGTGCCGACCTCAAGCATCGTCTCGACGTCGTGCGCATCGACCTGCCGCCGCTGCGGCAGCGCCGCACCGACATACCGTTGCTGGCGCAGCATTTCCTCGCCGCTGCCGCGCAGGAGTTGAAGGTACCTCCCAAGCGCTTTTCCAAGGCCGCGTTGAAGGCCATCGCGCAGCGCGAATTTTCGGGCAATGTGCGCGAACTGGAAAACCTCTGTCGACGCCTGGCAGTGATCGCACCAGGTGTGGAAATCTTGCCGGCCGATCTCGGCGCATTCACTGCCAGCAGCAGCGCCGGGGGCTGGACCGAGGCGCTGCGCGAGTGGGCTACGCAGGCGTTGGCGGATGGCGAGCTCGACATTCATACGCGCGCTCGCAATGCGCTGGACCAGACCTTGCTGCAGGTATCGCTCGAAGCGCACGAAGGCCACCGCCAGCATGCAGCGGCGGCACTTGGCGTAGGCCGCAATACTCTGACCCGCAAGCTTGGCGCGTCGCGCACGCGTCGACCTTCCAAACCCTGAGCAACGCATCATGACGATCACCGTCCGCATCGCCACCCGCGCCGACATGGCCAATATCGCGCAATGGAACAGCGCCATGGCCTGGGAAACGGAACGAAAGGAGCTTGATTCAGCGACCATCGAACGTGGCGTAGCCGCCGTCTTCGACGAACCTCGGCGCGGCTTCTATCTCGTTGCCGAACGTGACGGTACGCCCTGCGGTTGCCTGCTGGTGACCTACGAATGGAGTGATTGGCGCGCTGGTGATTTCTGGTGGATCCAGAGCGTGTACGTGGTGGAGGCCATGCGGCGCGAAGGTGTATTTCGCCGTCTTTACGAAGATGTGCAGCAGCGCGCGAAGGATGCTGGCGCCGTGGGCCTGCGCCTGTATGTGGAGACGGAGAACGAACGCGCCCAACGCACCTATGCCGGGCTGGGCATGGAGCGTTGCCACTATTTCATGTACGAGACGGAGTTTGCTGCTGAGGCGTGAAGGTCCGCCGTGCTCGTTGTAGGAGCGCACTTGTGCGCGACCGGGGCGTCAAGGAGCGCACGCGCTGTCGGTTTGTCGCGCACCAGTGCGCTCCTACAGAAAGCGGCTATCGCTCACGCCGGCAACAATCGCCGGCTGAATTCCTCCGGCGGCTGCGCCGTGCCGTACAGAAAGCCTTGCAGTAGCGAGCATCCGGCGCGACGCAGGTGCTCGGCCTGCGCCTGCGTTTCCACACCCTCGGCCACCACGGTCATGTCCAATCCGTGCGCCATCGCGATGATCGCGTCGGTGATGGCGGCGTTGTCGGCATCGGTGGCGATGTCGCGCACGAAAGTGCGGTCGATCTTCAACGCATCAATGGGGAAGTACTTCAGGTACGACAAGCTGCAATAGCCCGTACCGAAGTCGTCCAGCGCCAGGCTGACGCCAAGCGCCTTGATGTGCTGCATCAGTGCACGGCTCTGGTCGCCAGCGGACATCACCATGCGTTCGGTAAGTTCCAGCTCGATCAGTGAAGGCGGCAACTGGGCCTCCTGCAGTGCAGATTCCAGTACGGCGTGGAAATTCGGATGCTGGAACTGCGGCGCTGCCACATTCACTGCTACCACGATGGCCCGCCCCGCGCGATACCACTCACCCGCCTGTCGACAGGCCTCCCGGATCACCCACTCGCCGATGGGCACGATCAGGCCGCTTTCCTCGGCGACGGGAATGAACTGGTCGGGCTGGTACACATCATGTCCGTCGACCTGCCAGCGCAACAGCGCTTCGGCACCCACGATGAGCCCGGTGCGAGCGTCGACCTTGGGTTGGTAGTGCAGGTGCAGGTCACCCCGGCGCAGCGCCTTGCGCAGATCCTGCTCGATGCGCAGACGTGCCGTGGAGCGCTCGCTCATCGATGGCGTAAAGAAGCGGTACTCATTGCGTCCCTGCATCTTCACCTCGTACGTGGCGATGTCGGCGTTGCGCAGCATGGACTCGGCATCGTGCGCGTCATCCGGGTACATGCTGATGCCCACGCTGAACGTGACGACGAAATCTCCGATGCGGCTGGCGCTGGAAATCGACCACACGCGCATCAGCTTCTCGCACAGCTGGCTGGCGCTGATGCGCCCATCCACTCGCGATAGCAGCACCACGAACTCATCACCGCCCACCCGGCTCACGGTGTCTTCATTGCGCAGATTGAGACGCAGGTATTCGGCAAAGGCGCGCAGCAGCCCGTCACCGACCGCGTGGCCCAGCGATTCGTTGATCTGCTTGAACTGATCCAGATCGATGTGCAGCAGGGCAGCCTGGTCGTGACGGCGCGCCGCAGCGCTCACCACCTGCTCCAGGCGCGACTGCAACAGGCTGCGATTGGGCAGGCCGGTAAGTGTGTCGTGCTGGGCGAGGTGGGCCATCTTTAGTGCCAGCGCACGCGTTTCGCTGACATCATGGAACACCAGCACGCCGCCGATCACGCTGCCGGCGTGGTCGTGAATGGACGCGGCAGAATCTTCGATAGGCGTTTCGAAACCATTGCGATGGAGCAGCACGGCGTCACCCTTCAGCTCCACGATGGCATCGCGCGCGATGGCGTCAAGCAGCGGGTTGTGCAGTGGGGCGCGAGTCCGGCTGTCGATCAGCTTGAACACCTCGTTCATTGGCTTGCCGACCGCTTCGGCATGACCCCAGCCGGTCATCGCCTCGGCGATGGGGTTGAGCGAGGTCACGCGATGCTGCAGGTCGGTGGTGATCACCGCATCACCGATGGAGCGCAAGGTCACTTCGGCCAGCTCGCGTTCGCGGAACAGGGCTTCCTCGTATGCCTTGCGCTGGCTGATATCCATGATCTGCGCCACCGCGTGATACGGCTGGCCGTCTGTGCCACGCACGACCGACACGCTGAGCAGCACGTGCACCGGATGGCCATCGCGATGGATGTAGCGTTTCTCCAGCTGATACGTCTCGTGGCTGCCTTCCCTGAGTGCGCGGGAGAGTTCAAGCGAAGCAGGCAAGTCGTCGACATGGGTCATCTCGGGCAGCGAGCGCGCCAGGAGTTCCTGTTCGGTGTAACCCAGCATCTGGCACAGCGCGTCGTTGACCCGCAGCATCTGCCCTGTGGTGGTCACCAGCGCCATGCCGATCGGTGCGTGCTGGAATGCGCCGTAGAAGCGCTGTTCGCTTTCGCGAAGCTGAGTTTCCAGCACGTGTCGTGCGGTGATGTCGATGAACACGGTGAACACACCGCGCACGCGGCCCTCTTCATCGAAGTCGGGCTGGAAGTTGCCATGCACGTAGCAACGCGCAGTGCCGGTGAAGAGGTCGCCCTCGTAGACCGCCGGTTCGCCGGCCAACGCCTGGTCCAGGCACGCGCCCGCTTGCTGCAGGCTCCACGCATCCATCACCTCATCTACCGTGCGGCCCACCATCCGCTGAGGGTCGGCGCCGATCCACGCCTGATGGGTTCCGTTGACGAAGCGAAAGCGACGGTTGACGTCGATGTAGGTGATGAGTGCGGGTGCGCCCTGCAACACGTGGGCGGGCCATTGCGCCTGGCCGCCGGCAGGTACGAACTCGTTGTCGGATGGATGCATCTGGGTTACGGCCCGCTGGCGCACCATCCGCGCCCATCGGCGCATCATGCGCCAAGTGGGCGCCGCTGTGCAGATGGGCGGTGCGTGTTGGCCGAACCCGTGTTGCTACCGTTTAGTGCAGCGGTTCGGCCGGTGCGCCCAGTTGGCCGTCCGAATCCAGCAGGATGCGGCCTAGAGCATGCAGGTCGGGCGTGATGCCATAGTGCTCGGCCAGCGACGCCACCAGCGGTCCCAGCGCTTTCGGGTGCAAGGGATAACCATGCGCCAGTACGCGGGCGCGGCCACCTTCGCCACGCTGAGCCAAGGTTACCGCCACCACGCCGAGGCCGGGGGCTTCATGGGCGTACAGCGCAGGTGCGTCGTAGCGGTGATCCGTCGAGGCCAAAGTCTCCAACAGATAGCCGGTGGTCGGCGCGCTATTGGCCAATACCAGCGGCAGGTGATGGGCATCGAGCAGGGCGGCGTACTGGCGCATTTCAAACACCACGCCCGCGAAATCGTGCGCGCGTTGGTTTGCGTCGCCAGCGTGGCCGCCCAACCAGGCGGCAGGCGACTGCGCTTCCACCTTGCCCTCGTGATAGCGCAGCGCGAGGCCGCGGGCGCTCAGGGTGGTTTCGTCGCGATAAGGGGTGAGCAGCGCCGCTTCCAGCAAGGTCCACAACGGGGCCAGGTTCACGTGCTCGTACTGCACGCAGGTCAGCGCCAGCAGGTCGTTGCGGCTCAGATAGCGGGCATGCTCCAGGTGCACGCCCAGGGTGCGCATCAGCCAGTCGGCGGTGCGGGCGCCGGCTTCGCCGCGGCCCACCAGTTCCACTTCCAGCTTTTCGGAGAGGCTTTCAGCCAGTGTTTCGGGCGCCAGCAGGGACATCGGCAGCAGACGCATCGGGCCGTCGCCGAAGGTGGCCTCAGGCTCCAACGGCTGGGCCGGCATATGGCCTTCATGGGTGCCAAAGGCCACCACGTTCTCGATCTGACCACGCGGGACGCGCCGAGCCAGTTCGTCCAGCGTGCCCCACACGGGGAAGCCAGGGCGCAGTAGTTCCACCGCGTCGAACAGCGCGCCGGCGAGCGCCAGGCGGGCTTCGTCCACCTGCGGCACCAGGGTGTGCAGGTCGGCAGCGATCAAGACGGCCAATTCGGCCGCTTCGTCGCGGCTCAGCGTGCGACGCGATGGGGTGTCGCCTGGGGACAGTTCCAGTGCGAGAACCACGGGCAGGGCGACTAGCGTTTGTGCTTCCACAGATGACAAACCCGAACAGTGAAGAACTGGATTCTAACATTGGGGGGTTTTTGGGCTTCCGTGGCGTGGCGGCGCGGGTTAGCCTTGTCAACTCGGTTTTTTCGGACTGTTTTGGCCATGGAAAACACGCTCAAGCGCGTCGGTGTGATCGGCGGCGTACGTATCCCGTTCTGCCGCAATAACACCGCCTACGCCGATGTCGGCAATTTCGGCATGTCGGTGAAGGTGCTTGGGTCGTTGGTCGAGCGCTATGGCCTGCATGGCCAGGAGCTGGGCGAAGTGGCCATGGGCGCGGTGATCAAGCACTCGTCCGAGTGGAACCTGGCCCGCGAGGCCGTGCTGTCCTCGGGCTTGGCGCCCACCACCCCGGCCATCACCACGGCCCGCGCCTGCGGTACGTCGCTGGATAACGCCATCATCATCGCCAACAAGATCGCCACCGGGCAGATCGAGGCTGGCATTGCCGGTGGCTCGGACACCACCAGTGATGTGCCGATTGTGCTGGGCGAGCGCCTGCGTAAGCGGCTGCTGGCGGTCAACCGCGCCAAGGGCTGGCAGGACAAGTTGCGCGCCGCCAGCCTTGGTTTCTCCTTCAAAGAGTTCAAACCTGCGTTCCCGGGTGTGGCCGAGCCGCGCACCGGCATGTCCATGGGCGACCACTGCGAGAAGATGGCCAAGGAATGGCACATCGCACGGCAGGCGCAGGATCAGCTGGCGCTGGACAGCCATCACAAGCTGGCCGCTGCCTATGAGGCCGGTTTCTTCGACGATCTGGTGGTGCCGTTCCGCGGCCTGAAGCGCGACGGTTTCCTGCGCCCCGACTCCACCATGGAAAAGCTGGGGTCGCTCAAGCCGGCCTTCGACAAGAGTTCCGGCCACGGCACGCTCACCGCAGGCAACTCAACAGGCCTTTCCGATGGCGCGGCAGCCGTGCTGCTGGGCACGGAAGAGTGGGCAGCCAAGCGCGGCCTGAAAGTACAAGCCTGGTTCCGTGATGCCGAAGTGGCCGGCGTGGATTTCGTGCATGGCGAAGGCCTGCTGATGGCGCCGACCGTGGCCGTGCCGCGCATGCTGGCACGTCATGGGCTCACCCTGCAGGATTTCGATTTCTACGAGATCCATGAGGCGTTTGCCGCCCAGGTTCTATGTACCTTGCGGGCCTGGGAAAGCGCGGAATACTGCAAACAGCGCCTGGGCCTCGACCAGCCGCTGGGCTCCATCGACCCGGCCAAGCTCAACGTGCATGGCTCGAGCCTCGCGGCGGGCCACCCGTTTGCGGCTACCGGTGCGCGCATCATCGCCACCCTGGCCAAGATGCTGGAACAAAAGGGTTCGGGCCGTGGCCTGATTTCCATTTGCACGGCCGGCGGCATGGGCGTCACCGCCATTCTCGAACGTTGATCGCCTGCGCCCGCCGTCGTTTTCCTGCATATGTTGCGATTGCGAACGACGGTGGGATTGAGCGTGCTTGCGTTGGCCATCGGCATTGCAGGCACCGCTTGGTTGAGTTCGCTCACCGGCGACTGGCGCGGCCCGCCGGCGGCCACCGGCACCCATGCGGACACAGTGCGCACCGTGTTACGTCGGCGCGTACGCCCTTCGCCGCAGCGGTCACACGAGCCTGCCCCCTCACTGGCGACGGCGCGCACGGCACCTGCTCCTCGCGCTGACCCCACGCCTCAGGAGCTACCCAGCCTGACACCCATTGATATGCCATCGACTCCTGCGCCATGGTTTGGCCGGGTCGAGCCGCTGTATGGGCGCGTCGTGCTGCGATTGACTGTCGATGGTGGTGGCCAGGTGGCGCATGCCGCCGTGGCCCAATCCAGCGGGGATGTGCGTCTTGATGAGCGCGCTGTCAACACCGTCACGCGCTGGCGTTTCGCCGTGCCGCCCGGTCATCCGGATGGGACGGTTGGCTCACTGGTGATGCGCTACGACGAAACGGCGAAACCCAGCGCGAACGGCATCGATCCTCGCATCCCTTAATCAGAAGAAGGGCTTGCGGAATCCGACAAGCCCTTTGCCCATCATGGTGAATCGCCCTGAAGCGCTTCACTACACCTCACGCCTCATGTGTTCACAGCGTTCAATGAGGCGGATTAACCACCACATATTGAACAGTGGTGCCGGCGTACTGGGGTTGATACCAGGTTGAGCCGCATTGCTGATACGTCATGCCATTGACCACCACGCCCGAGCAACTGGGCGGAACACTGTGCACGATGGATCCTACAACCGCTGCCGTTGTTACCGCGGCAGCGGTCACTGCGGTCGCGGTAGCAACGGGGTGATCGTTGTACCAGTTATTGTTGCAACTGCCGCAACCGCCGTTGACGTTGACATTGACGTTACGGTTGTTCCAGTTGTTGACAGTGTTCTGTCGGTTGGAAACGTTCGATTGCACTGTGCTTTGCCGATTGGACTGGCGGTCCGTCATATTGGATTGCCGGCTTTCTTCCCGCTGCGTCACGTTGCTTTGGCGGGTAGCCTGGCGGCCCTGAAAATTGACAGCACCGGCGGTTTGGACCAGCGCGATCATGGCCAACACGGCGCCCAGCAGAACTTTCTTGTTCATGGTTGCATCCCTTTCACTACGTTATTGGGCCGAAGCGGTCGCGGTGCGCTGGATGGAAATTTGGCGCGCGTTGGCGGGCGCAACAAACTCAAAGCTCTTGTCCGTGACGGCGGGTGACAGCTGCCAGTCATACGTTTCGGTATGTTGCGGTCGCGCCTTGTCGGTCAGCGATACGATGTTCACCTTGCACGGCACGGGCGTATTGCCCTGCTGAATCCACAGCTGCCATTCGACCTTCTGTCCACCGAAGGCATAGTGCGCGCAGGTCTTGCCGTTGATATTTTCGTCGCCAACGTAAGTCGCCGAGAGAATCATCTTCTCGTCAGCCTGGTGGTTGCCCCAGTCGAACAAGGCGGCGAGAGGCACGTCGATGCCGTATTCCTTGGTCAGCTGAGCTCTCAGCCCTTCCAGGGTGGAGGGAGCATCGATCACGGTGTAGTAATTCCCCGTTTCGCTGAAGAGCGTGAACGTCTTGCCGTTGTAGTAGGCGTGCTTGCTCTGCCCGACGCCGGATCCGGTGATATCGGCTTGGAGACCATCAGGGCGCCGCACCAGCATGCGTGTCACATGCGAAAACTGCAGCAATTTCAGTTGCCCGCTGTTGTCGATCATCTGATCGGTATAGGCGTTAACTACCACTTCGAATTGCTTCAGCCCGTGCAGGTATTGCGCCATTTTGTCCAGCGCCTCAACTACTTTTGAGTCCTTTGGCGGTGTTTCTGCTGCAAGGGCAGCTACGGGGGTAAGGCACAGTGCGCTTATGGAAAGGCCAAGGGCGCGAAGTCGGTCCATCGTCGTTTCTCCATGTGAAGCAATGCCTACCGAGGTGAGAGGAATCGCCGCGGTACATCGCCTGTATGTTTTGAACTGAAGGGCGCAAATCGGAGGGAGTTGCCGCTCGATTAGAGGGCAAAACGCGGAGCGTCGCTGTCGGCGAACTCCGCTTCTTTCTGTTCGTCTTGCCCCGTCAAGCATTCCGCTTTTGCGACTGCTTGGTTGAACCGAGGCCTGTTTGGGCGGCCGATGGACCGGCCTACAGCACGCCTTGCGCGCCGGCACCAAACGCAGTGATCAAACGCGTGTAGATCAGCTTCGGCGACACATCGACATCCGGGAAGTCGCCCACCGGGATGTAGCAGCTGAAGAAGGCGGGGTCGCTGGGGCGCATGGGCGTGCAACCCGCCTTGAGGTCATAGCTGGTGGCGTAGCGATACGGCCACAGATCGAATACCGGCAAGCTGGCGGATACGTCGCCGATAGCCATGCTTACGCCGCTCTGCTGACGAGGTGCCACCACCCAGGCGTTTTCCGGCTGCGTATCGCGAAGAATGCTCTCGCGCAGTGCGCTGGCGAACCGCGCGTCATACACGATGACCCCTGCCTCGGTGTTGTAGTGGTCGGAGCGCGGGTCAAAGTTATGCGAACCGACCATGGCGAAGTCGTCATCCACCACGATGGACTTGGCATGCAGGGCAAAGCGCCGCCCAGGCGTGGTGAGTGGCGCCGGACGGTTGCGCCGGGCTGAGCCGTGACTGCCCAACAGGCCGCGCTCCGTGCCGACGCGGTGCCGTGTTGTTTTGTTGCCTGCCAAGGGTGGCATCGGGCCTTCGTCGGTGGCGGCCTGCGCATTGTCTTCGGCAGGGCCTACGGCATGTGGCTTCAGTTCGTGGATTTCGAAACCGTCGTCCTTGAGGTAGCGCTTGCGATGCTTGTACGACAGCGCATACACCGCGAACGCATCGGTGGAGGCGAGTGAGTTGGTCGATACGATGATGCGCGGCGGCGCCTCGCGTTGGCGTAGCTGCGCAAAGATCTGCTGCGCGCGGTCGCTCAACACCAGATAGGGCGTCTGAAGTACCACTTCATGCTGGGCCGAACTCACCAGATGCATCAGGCGTGTGGTGAATTCGCGGGCGTCGCGTTTGTCCGGTTGCTTGGTCTTGGCCGGCAGGTCACTGAAGTACTCCACGCGGTTGGTGCGCAGGGTTTCCGACACCAGGGCATCGTCGAGCCAGTCGTCGTCCTCGGCCTCTTCCTGCACTCGTGCGACACGCTGTGGGTGCGCGTAGTGGGGCTCGGGCCAAGGGGGAGGCGCGTCGCGATTGAGCAGGCCGCGATTGATATCGCGTAGATGCGTCAGCGGCTTGGATCGCTTGTGGTTCCAGAACGTTTCGAAGCTGGCGGCCATCTCGCGTGCCGCGGGGCCGCCCACCATCACATCGCGGTCGACGTAGTCAAAGTCGTCATCCCAGTCGAAGTAGCGGTCCTGATAATTGCGTCCACCCGTGATGCCGATGGTGTCGTCCACCAGTAGCAACTTGTTGTGCATGCGCTGGTTGAACTTCCTGAAGCAGCACACGATGCTGGCGCTGAACTCCATCACCGAGGTTTGTGCCTCGTGGAAGGTCGGGTTGTACAGGCGCACCTCCAGGTTCTGGTGCGCGGTGGCAAGCCGTTCGAGCAGCGCCACATCGCCAAACGAGAACAGCTGATCAGCGAGGATGCGCACCTTTACGCCGCGCTGGGCCGCCTTCAGCAATTCGTTGAGCACCAGCTGGCCGGCGTCGTCCTGATCCCAGATATAGGTCTGTACGTCGATGGAGCGCTGTGCGGCGCGGATCAGGTTGATGCGCGCCACCATCGCCGCTTCGCTGTCGTTGAGCAGGGTGACCACATGCACCGGCTGAGCGTCGGTGGAGTCGCTCATGGCCTGCTGCGCGGCGGCCAGCAGTGGGGAATCGATGGCGCAGTGGTCCGGCTGATCGCAGTCGAGCTGCCGTTGCGTGCCAGCTGCCACCACTTCGTCAGCGCGATGGATGCGCGCAGGCGACACGCTGCATCCCGACGAAAGCAGGATCGCTGCAAGCAGCATGGAAAGGGCGATCCAGCGTTGGCGCATCCGCCGATGATACGGGGAGTTGTTTAACGCCTGGCGTAATCCAGGCTGATCATCATGCCCAGCTCAACGCGGTCAGACAGGGCGGTGCGGTGCCCGTTCATGCCGAATTCGCTGCGCTGGATGGTGCCTTTCACGGCGATCACGCACTCCTGCGGCTCAGCAAGAGGACAACGGGAGGGCATCAGTTCGAAATGGGCCGGGCGGGTCACGCCGCGCACGGTCAGCGTGCCGTCGAGGTCGCCACCTTTTTCCAGCATGGTCAGCGAAATGGGCTCGGACACGAAGTGGATCGAAGGATAGTGCGATACGTCGAAGAACTCCGGCGCCAGCACCCAACGGCGGATGCGGTCCGAGCTCATGTGAATGCTGTCCACGGTGATGTGGGCGTCGACAATGGCCGTGTCATGCAGGGAGCTGAGCGTGACGTCGCCGTCGATTTCCTCGAAGCGGCCGGCGATCTGGCTTAGCCACAACAGCCGAACGCCGAAGTCTGCATGCGAGCGCGTGGGGTCAATGCGATAGTCCGCCGCGTGTGCCGGCAACGAAGCCAGCAACAACACGGCCAGACAGCTAATGAGCCACGTCATGGAGACCAGAAAGCGTCCAGTCGGGCATTGCCCGGCTCAAGCGCACCGTTGAGGTGCAATACGGCAAGGCCACCGGGCGGCATGCCGCGGAATTCATCGGAACGGCCTTCCACCAGCAAGGCCACCAGCCGTTCGATGCCCGGGTTGTGGCCGACCAGCATCACCGTGCCGACGTCGCCGTGCTGATCCAGCAGGGCCAGCAGCTCGCCTGGGGTGGCTTCGTAAATATCGTCGGCAAATTCAGGGGCGGGCGCGTGCTTCATGGCTTCCAGCGCCAGTACCGCGGTACTGCGGGTGCGCTCGGAAGGGGAACACAGCACGCGATCGGGTTTTACCCCGTGGGACGCCAGCCATTTGCCGGCGGCCCGCGCCTCCTGTTCGCCGTGTCCGCTCAGGCGCCGGGCCTGGTCGCTGCCTCCCGACGGGGCGGGCTGGGCTTCGGCGTGACGCAACAGGATGAGTTCGTGCATGGTTTGGCTCCAAGGTCGTGCTGCTCAGGTAGCACGTGATTCAGTGCTGGCGCTTGATCCAGCGCAGGAGGTGTTTCCAGTCCTCCTGGTGGCTCCGGACGTTTTCCGAAGCGTAGTCAAAGATGCCCTTGCCAAGTGCGGTCAGCAGCACATAGGCCTGGCTGTCCCGCAATTGCGCCACGACGGGAAATGGCGCGCCCTCGGCTAATTGCGTCATGGCGTCCTGGCTGGCGTTGGTCCACGGCTTGAGCCGATTGCCGACGAGCCCCACCGGTAGTTTTCCTCGCTTGATGCGGTTGATCTGCTTGAGATGCTCAAGGAAGTCGAACGTGGCATCGAGGTCGAAGGTTGACGGCAGCACGGGTACCAGCAGTACATCCGCTTTTTCCAGAAACGGTTCAAGGTCGCGTTCCTGGGAGCCGGCGGGGGTGTCGATCAGCACCCGCTGCGTGTCGGGGGGAAGTTTTTCCAGTGCTCGACGGTGGCCATCCAGCGCCAGCACGCCCGGCACATTGTCTGGGCGCCGTGTGGCCCATCGGAAACCGGACTGCTGCCGGTCGGCATCCACAATGGCCGTGTGCTTGCCATCCTGTGCCCAGTGCGAGGCCAGCTGGGTGACCAGCGTGCTCTTGCCACAACCGCCTTTGCTGCTTGCTACCAGTACCGTCAGCATGATGCCGCCCCAGTGTTCAAGCCTGAACCAAGCCTAGGGCAGGGAGTGGGGAATAGGGAATAGGGAGTTGATGAAGCGCGGCGATCCGCCTCCTGCCAACTCCCTGCTCCGCTCGGTCAGCCAGCTTTGCCCGTTTCAAAATCGGCCGGTGCATCAACCGGAATCTCAAAGTCGTGCAGCGCGGTGAGCATGAGGCTCATCTGGTTGCCGCCCGAACGGGCCAGCTGCACCAGATGCTGCGCGACGGCGGTATCGCCCTGGGCGCGCGCCGACAGCTGCGAGAAGCTCTGTACCTGCCACACCAGATTGCGGCGGGCGCGGCGGGCGTCTTCCTGCTGTGCCGGGTCGTCCGCCAACACTTCGCGCAGGTGCAGCCCAAGCGAGCGGGCCAGCGGGCTGGAACCCCACTCCAGAATCTTGCCGAGCTTGAGGCAGTCTGCCTTGATGGAGGCGTCGCTGGCGCCCTCCTCACACAGCCGCGCGGTCGCCTGCAAACCCGGTTGCGGCTGGGTCTCGGCCAGGCCGAACACCATGGTCATTTGCACCCCGGTGGCGCCAGTGGCCGAAAGCGGGTTGATCACCGCCGGGGGCGGCGGCAGCATGGCGACCGTGGTGGCCAGCGCCTTGAGGCTGGCGCCGGTGTAATCGTCATAGACCTTGGCCGAGGCGGCCTTGGCCAGATCCTCGCGAGCGGCGTCTGCCTTGGTGTCGCGAGTGTCCTGCCCCAGCTTGAGCAGCCACACGGCGGCGTTGTCCGGTGCCTGCTGCACCAGCTTGGCCATGGCGTCGCTGTTCGGGCAGTCGTCTGCCTTGGGATCACAATCGCTCAGGCGAACCCAGTTGATCTCCGGGCCGGCGTCCGACGCCTGCGCCGCGCGGTTGATCAGGGCATGGAAAGTGTTGAAGTCGGGAAGATTGGTCAGCGGGCGTGCCAGCAAGGCACCGCCCAGCAGCGGGATGGCGTCGCCCTGGGGCGCAATGACGCTCACCAGGTCCTTCTGGAAAGCCAGCAGCGCCTGGTTGCGTGCGACCTGTTGCTTGTCGGCGGAAGCAGCCGGCTTGGCAGCGGGCGCTGGAGACTTTGCGGCCAAGGCCGGGCCAGCGGATACAGCCAGCAGCAGGGCAAGCGCGAGGGGGTGCCGTCCAAGCATCGGATCATCCTTCCAGAAAACGAAGCGGCCAGCATACCCGCAGAGGATTAAGCTCGCCTGATCCAGCGAACCGGGCAGGCGGGAGAATGCCGCCAGCCTTGCTAGCATGGCCGCTTCGCGACGCCCCGGGATGCCACGCCATCCTGCGCAGCACAGGAGAGAATCGAGTGAACAATATTTACCATCTGGCCGACGGCCCGGCCCCCTGGTTTGCGGGCTTGGGCACGCTGGCCTTGATCAACGCGGGGCTGGCCCAGGGCAAAAATCGCAGCGGCATGCTTTGGTTTCTGGTATCGCTGCTGCTTGGCCCGATTGCCACGCTGATCATTGTGCTGTTGCCCAAGGCCCGCCAGACGATGTTCTGAGTCAGGATCAGTCGCTGGTTTGTAGGAGCGCGCTTGCGCGCGACAGACCTACGGGTATTCGAGGAAACGCAGGCTGGGGGAGGCCGCAAAGGTGCGGTCGCGCACAAGTGCGCTCCTACAGAGAAGGGCATAAAAAAAACCCGGTGTGGAGGCCACACCGGGTCTTCGGATCGAACCTGGGGTTACTCGCCCAGCGCTTCGCGCATGAATTCCGGCTGGGCCAGCGCCGCCTTGTGCATATCGGCGTTGTAGTAGCGGGTAGCGAAGTTCTTGCTCAGCGCGCCACGCTCGCGGAAGCCGGTGAGGTCGCCGCCCTTGCGGACCATGGTGCAACTCCACCAGCCGGTGGGGTAGCACGGCTGCGGGAACGGCAGCGTCTTCACCGCGCTGAAGCCGGCGGTGCGCATGGCCGAACGCATGGACTTGATCAGCTCAAGGTGCGCAATCGGCGACTCGGACTGCTGCACCAGGATGCCGCCATGGCGCAGGGCCTTGTAGCAGCTGGCGTAGAAGGCGGCGTTGAACAGACCTTCGGCCGGGCCAACCGGGTCGGTCGAGTCCACGATGATCAGGTCCAGCGACTCCGGCTCCGCTTCGGCCATGTACTTGATGCCGTCGATGAACAGCAGCTCCGCGCGAGGGTCGTTGTTGGATTCGCACAGCTCGGGGAAGTACTGCTCGGCCAGGCGCGTCACGCGCTCGTCGATCTCCACCTGCACGGCGTGCTCGACTTCTTCATGCTTGAGCACTTCGCGCAGGGTGCCACAGTCGCCGCCGCCGATGATCACCACGCGCTTGGCGCGTGCGTGGGTGAACAGCGCCGGGTGCGTCATCATCTCGTGATAGAGGAAGTTGTCGCGGCTGGTCAGCATCACGCAGCCGTCGATCACCATCAGGTTGCCCCAGTCGGTGGTCTGGTAAATCTCGATGGTCTGGAACGGGGTTTTCTCGGCGTGCAGCAGCTTCTCCACGCGGTAACCGATGGAGGAGCCGGAGGCCTGGTGGGCTTCGGTGAACCAGCTGGGGTGCTGCGACATGGGGATGTTCCTGACGATCGATGGGTTCAAAGAACGGGAATTGTAGCCGAACCGGGGGTGGCGTCCGGGCCCGCCCATCGGCACATTGTCACAAGACGCCGTTACAATAGCCGCCCGGACCGCCGCCCCAAGCCGTTTGCGGTCCCCAAGTCAGTCCGGCCCCGCGGCGTGCGAGGCTTCCGGCCGACTGACTTTGCTTTCGTCAAGGCACCGCCGCTGCGACGACATGCCCAGGGTGTTACACGCCCGCTTGTATCAAGGAGCCCTCCATGTCGAAGCACTGGAATATTGACGCTGCCCGCCATACCTACGCCGTCCCGCACTGGAGCGATGGCTATGTGGACGTCGATGCCGCCGGCCATATCGTGATGCGCCCGCACGGCGCCAAGGGACCGGCATTGTCGTTGCCTGCCATCGTCGATCGTGCACGTGCCGAAGGCCTGCGCCTACCGCTGCTCGTGCGATTTCCTGACATCCTCGCCGACCGTTTGAAGCGTTTGCAGGATGCCTTCGCCAAGGCCATTGGCGAGTGGAGCTATGGCGGCGGCTATACGGCCGTCTATCCGATCAAGGTGAACCAGCAGCGCGGCGTGGCCGGCGAGCTGGTGGCGGCGGGCGAGCATGGCTTCGGTCTCGAGGCCGGCTCCAAGCCCGAGCTGATGGCGGTGCTGGCCATGGCACGTCCTGGCAGCGTGGTGATCTGCAACGGCTATAAGGATCGCGAATACATCCGTCTGGCGCTGATCGGCCGCAAGCTCGGACTGCGTGTGCATATCGTGATCGAGAAGCTCTCCGAGCTCGATCACGTGTTCACCGAAGCCAAGGCGCTGAACGTCGAGCCGCTGCTCGGCGTGCGCGTGCGCCTGGCTTCCATCGGCGCCGGCAAGTGGCAGAACACCGGTGGCGACAAGGGCAAGTTCGGCCTCTCGCCGAGCCAGGTGCTCACCCTGGTGGAGCGCCTGGAGCAGGCTGGCCTCAAGCACACGCTGAAGCTGCAGCACTTCCATATGGGCTCGCAGATCTCCAACGTGCGCGACATCGCCAATGGCATGCGCGAGGCCACGCGCTACTTCGTGGAACTGAAGCGCATGGGCGTGCCGCTGGATATCGTCGATGTGGGCGGTGGCCTGGGCGTGGACTACGAAGGCTCGCGCTCGCGTAGCCACAACTCCATCAACTATTCGATCGAGCAGTACGCCTCGACCATCGTGCAGTCGCTGGCGGAGGCCGTCGCCGAGGCGAACCTTTCGGCGCCGCACATCATCACCGAGGCGGGTCGCGCCATGACCGCGCATCACGCGGTGATGGTGGTCAATGTCACCGAAGTGGAGCCGGTACCCGACGGCAACATTCCGCCGGTGCACGAGCACGAGCCCGCCGTGCTGCGCCGCTTGCGCGAAACCTGGGAAGAGCTCGACCAGCGTCCCGCACTGGAACTGTTTCACGAAGCGCAACATCACCTGGCGGAAGGCCAGACGCTGTACGCACTGGGCCAGCTCCACCTGGAGGACCGCGCGCGCCTCGACGACATGTATTACGCCATCGCCAACGAAGTGCGCAAACGGCTGCTGCCGGCCGAGCGCTCGCATCGCCAGGCGCTGGATGAGCTGGATGAGAAGCTGGTCGACAAGTACTTCGTCAACTTCTCCGTGTTTGAATCGGTGCCCGATATCTGGGCGATCGACCAGATCTTCCCGATTGCACCGATTGCCAGATTGAATGAAGAGCCGACTCGTCGCGGCGTAATCGTCGACCTTACCTGCGATTCCGATGGCCGCATCGACGACTACGTCGACGCCGAGGGCGTCGACGTCAGCCTGCCGTTGCATGCGCTGAAGGAAGACGAAAGCTATCGCCTCGGCATCTTCATGGTGGGCGCGTATCAGGAAACGCTGGGCGACATCCACAACCTGTTCGGCGACACCGACGCGGTGAACGTGCGTGTCGATGGCGATTCGTATGTTTTCGCGCACAAGCGCCGCGGTGATACCACGGACCTGATGCTCGACTACGTCGGTTACGACCTGGAGGCACTGCGTCGCAGCTATCGCGAGCGTATCGCCGCGGTCGGCGTCGAAGGCGAGGCGGCTGAGCAGTTGTTTGTCACATTGAATGAAGGTTTGACCGGCTATACCTACCTTTCTGAGGGTGCGCACTAAGCCCGTTATGTGCTGCATGGCTCCCTAGCTCGTCATTCCGGCGCAGGCCGGAATCCAGTCACCGCCGTAGCCGGCTTTCACGAGAGCGCTCGTCAGTGCTTCCGCGAAAGCCGAGCGATATCGCTACTGGATTCCGGCCTGCGCCGGAATGACGAAGTAGGAAGGTGTGTCGCGAAGTGTTCTTCGGTCACACGAATGTGCGCCCCCCATCCGATTTCGTTTCTGCTTTCCCCGTTCCCCATCGACAGGAGTGGTTATGGCAAGTCTCGACGGCAAGGTGGCACTCATCACTGGCGCAGCCAGCGGCCTGGGCAAGGCAATTGCCGAGCTATACGCGAAGAACGGCGCGGCAGTAGCCATCGCCGATATCAATCAGCAAGCAGCCGACGCGACTGCTGCTGAAATCACGGCTGCCGGGGGCAAGGCCATTGGCATCGCCATGGATGTCACCGACGAAGCTGCCGTCAACGCCGGCACTGACAAGGTCGTCGCGCAGTTCGGTCACCTGGATATCCTGATTTCCAACGCGGGCATCCAGATCATCAATCCGATCGATCAGTTCGCCTACGCCGACTGGAAGAAGATGCTCGCGATCCATCTGGACGGCGGCTTCCTCACCACCAAGGCCGCCCTCAAGCACATGTACCAGGATGATCGCGGCGGCATCGTGATCTACATGGGTTCTGTGCACTCGCACGAAGCGTCCAAGCTCAAGTCCGCCTACGTCGCTGCCAAGCACGGCCTGCTGGGCCTTGCGCGCACGCTGGCAAAAGAGGGCGCGGCGCACAACGTGCGTTCGCACGTGATCTGCCCCGGTTTTGTGCGTACGCCGCTGGTGGAGAAGCAGATACCCGAGCAGGCCAAGGAGCTGGGCATCAGCGAGGCCGACGTGATCAAGAACGTGATGCTCAAGGACACGGTGGACGGCGTGTTCACCACCGTCGACGACATTGCGCAGACGGCGCTTTATCTGGCCACCTTCCCGTCCGCGGCACTCACCGGTCAGTCGATCGTGGTGAGCCACGGTTGGTACATGCAGTAGTCGCTTTACCTCGTCCCGGCTGTGCCGGGGCGGGGTTCGACCAGCTCAATCCCATCGATGCCGGCCCGCACGGGCCGATATGCGCCGTGCGGGCCGGTTGCCAGGAGCGCTACCGCCATGAAGATTGCTGACGTGAAGGCCAATGCCTTCGCCATGCCTTTGACCAGCCCGGCCTTTCCGCCCGGGCCTTACCGCTTTGTTGATCGCGAATTTCTGGTCATCACCTATCGCACCGACCCCGATGCTCTGCGCGAGGTCGTGCCCGAACCGCTGGAAGTGACCGAACCACTGGTCAAGTACGAATTCATCCGCATGCCTGATTCCACCGGCTTCGGCGATTACACGGAATCCGGCCAGGTGATCCCGGTCAGCTTCCAGGGCCAACACGGCAGCTATGTGCATTCGATGTATCTGAATGACCATCCGCCGATTGCTGGCGGTCGGGAGCTGTGGGGTTTCCCGAAGAAACTGGCGACTCCCATACTGGAAACTGAGATCGACACGTTGGTGGGTACGCTGGATTACGGCAAGGTACGCGTGGCGAAGGGCACCATGGGTTTCAAGCACCGCCAGGCCGATCACCAGGCCGTGCTTGCTTCCCTGGCCGCCCCCAACTTCCTGCTCAAGATCATTCCGCACGTGGATGGCTCGCCACGCATCTGCGAGCTGGTTCGCTACTACACAACCAACGTCACGCTCAAAGGTGCCTGGACCGGCCCAGCGGCGCTGGAGTTGCACGCCCATGCATTGGCGCCGGTGGCGGATCTGCCGGTGCTGAAGGTCGAGTCGGCGTTGCATTTCATCACCGACCTGACCCTCGACCTGGGCACCGTGGTGTACGACTATCTGGCTGATTGAGCCGAGGCTTATGCGTATGGACGTCCGAAAGAACTCGCCGGATTCAAAGCTGTCCGACCAGGACCGGTTGCGACAGCTCCACAAGCAATACCAAACCACCGCCCTCGTGCTGCAGGGCGGTGGAGCGCTGGGCGCTTACCAGGCCGGCGTGTATGAAGCGTTGGACGAAGTGGGTATTCACCCGAACTGGGTGGCCGGCATCTCCATCGGTGCACTCAATGCGGCCATCATTGCAGGTAATGCACCGGAGCATCGCGTCGATCGCTTGCGCGAGTTCTGGCAGACCATCTGCCGCCCCGCGCTGGTGCCGGGATGGGCTACAGCACCACTGGATCCTGGCGCATGGGAACTGCCCTGGCAGAACGGCATGAGCGGCTGGGCTGCGTTGCGTGCCTTGGTCGAAGGGCAGCCGGGCTTCTTCAGTCCGCGCCCGTTTCCGCTGGTGCCTTGGCGCGCGTCGCCGACGACGGCGAGCTGGTATGACACCTCGCCTTTAAGGGCCACGCTGGAGCGCCTAGTGGATTTCGATCGCATCAATCACAAGCGCGCATTACGCGTCTCGGTGGGGGCGGTCAACATTCGCACGGGTAACTTCGTCTATTTCGACAACACCCAGGGCGAGCTTCGTGTTGAACACTTCATGGCGTCCGGTGCGCTGCCACCGGGGTTCCCTGCGATCGAAGTGGATGGCGAGTTCTACTGGGATGGCGGCATGGTGTCCAACACGCCGCTATACAAAGTGTTATCCGACCCTTCCTGTCGCGACACCCTGATTTTCCAGGTCGACCTTTGGAGCTCACGTGGCGAGCTGCCGTGCGATCTGGCCGAGGTCACGTCGCGCGCCAAGGACATTCAGTATTCCAGCCGCACCCGCCTCATTACCGAATACATGGGGCTTCGGCAGCGCCAGCAGCGCATACTTCACGATCTGATGGCGCTGGTGCCGGAAGCCCAGCGGCACCAGTCCGCTTATCGCCAGGCGGAGCTCCATGCCAGTGGTGCATTGGTTAACCTATTCCACCTCATTTACCGTAACAAACCGTACGAGGGGCACTACAAGGACTACGAGTTCAGCTTTGACAGCATGCGCCAGCACTGGAGCAGCGGCCTGGAAGATTTGCGCTGCACCTTCGCGGAGCCAAGCTGGTTCGAGTTGCCCAGCACCGAACATCCTTTCGTGACACACGACGTACATTGTGAAGATTGATCCACCGGGAATTCTCATGAGTCTCAAAGCTGCATTTATTGGACTGGGTGCGATGGGCACCCCCATGGCCGGTCACCTCAAGGCACACGGTCTGCTTCACGCGGTGTCGAGCCGCACGCAAGCCAACGCCGACGCCGTGGCCAAAGAGCTTGGTGTCGGTGCGCCATCGCTGGCTGAAATCGCGGCACAGTGCGATGTGATTGCGCTGTGCGTCACGGCCGATGCCGACGTGCTCGGTTTGGTCGATGTACTTGCGCCGCATTTGAAGAAAGGCGCGATCGTCGTCGATCACTCCACGGTGGCGCCTGACACGGCCAAGCAAGCCGCTGCCAAGCTCACTGCCGTGGGCGCTCATTTCCTCGATGCGCCGGTGTCAGGCGGCGTCGAAGGCGCCAAGAACGGCAAGCTCTCAGTGATGGTAGGTGGCGATGCCGACGTGCTCGAACGGGCACGCCCGGTGCTGGAAGCTTACGCGCTTCGTGTCACGCACCTCGGTGATGTTGGTGCAGGTCAGGCAACCAAGGCAGTCAACCAAATACTCGTTGCCGGCATCGCGCAAGGTGTATGCGAAGGCCTCGCACTCGCCGAAGCGCTGGGCCTCGACCCCGAACGCCTGCTTCCCACACTGGGTGCCGGTGCGGCAGGCAACTGGTTCCTTGAAAAGCGTGGCTCCACGATGTTGCGCAACGAGTTCAGCGTGGGCTTCAAGCTTGGACTGTTGCACAAGGATCTTGGCATCGTCCGTCGCATCGCCGAAAGCGCTGGCACCAACCGCAGCGTGATTGAGCGCTCGCTCGCCGACTATGCAGAGCTGATGAGCCAGGGTTACGGCGATGACGACATCTCCGGTTTGATCAGGTTGAAGCGCAAAGCTTGATCGGTTAGTGAACAGAACCACGCCGTTGGCTGGGCCTTTTGCGGCCCAGCCCGGCCGGTGGTCACCGACACGCCGTTCGTGTCATTGAATGCTTTGATCGCCGATCGGCGAACTTCTGGGTGTGGCGAATCACCGTGTGACCGATAGGCCACGGGGCGGTCGTCTGGAACGTTGAACCATCACCCATGACTCGCGCCGGGCACCTCGACAAGTCGTCGAGGCCTGCGCAGAAGTTCCGCTTGCCAGTTGCATTCTGCCGCCGAGTGAGCGGGAGCTTGCACGCGACTCCTGAGAGAAAAGGTTCGGCCTCATCCTGGGCCGACAACGCAACGTGCCCGTTTCTTCCACGTCCTTTTGTAGCGCCAATCCGCGCGCTATTCAGCGCGACGTCCGCATGGTTGTTCGGCGTGGTTTTCAGATTCTTCTGATATCAGCCAAGCGCGCTAGTCACTAACGTTCCCGTTCGGATCTACGTCCGCCGACGGCTTGTTGCTGCGAGAAGGCGGCGAGCCACTCAGGCACTTCTATAGCACTGGGTCGCCATGTCGAGATCGGTAGCGCTGGTCTTCGTTCAGAACACGATCAAGCAGTACCAACTGGACGTAGCGTTTTGCAGCCATGCGCACATAGCTGCACGGATTGTTCTCACAAATAGGGCTTACAGCGATGACATCGACGCATGGATGCAACGGACTGACCCGTCGCATGTTGGTAACCGCCGTTTCCGCGGCATTCCTTGTGCCGCTGACGGCGCACGCGACCAGCGGCCCACAGATCGCCAACGGCATCCGTTTGGTGCTTGCACCCGATACTTATGTGGCGAATGGCACGCCCGCGCTATCTGTACTCAATGGTGGCAGCATCACCGCAGGCGGTGGCGTTCTGGTGAACACCTCGGGCTCCTACGCCTGGGGGGCAAGGGTCAATGGCGTTGGCAGCTCGCTGATGTTCAGCGGCGGTAGCATCAACACCACGGGTTCCTATAGTTATGGCGTTCTTACGCAAGCCGGTGGTTCCGCTGCTATTGGCCGTGACTCCCTCGGCAACGGCACCATCATCACTACGTCGGCGTTGGAAGGCTACGGCCTGTATGGCATGGATGCCGGTACCGTCATCGGTGCCGTGGGTACCACCATCAATACGTCAGGAGTTGGGGCGAACGGCGCGAGGATCATCGGTGCCCAGCTGTTCATGAGCGATAGCAGCATCAACACCGCGAATGCCTACGGCATTTTTGCGGATGCGACTGTTACAGGGACCGCATCGCGCGGACAGGTGACGCTTAACAACGTCTCGGTCACGACGCGTGGTACCAGTTCGCATGCGGTGTATCTCGACGGCTCGCGAGCCGGAGTCTTTGCCAGTATCACCGGTGGTTTGTTCACCACATCGGGAAATCAATCGGCGAGCATCTTTCTGACGCAGGGCGCTCAAGCCGTCGTGACTGGCGCCGGTGTGCAGACGTCGGGCGACGGCGCGTATGGCATCAGCATGAACCAGAAAGGTTCGGCGATTGCGTTGTATGACGTTTCGATCTCCACCACCGGTTATCGCTCGGATGCTGTGTGGGCGCCGAGCGAAACGACAATTACGGCAGACCATGTCGACATTCATACGACGGGAAACAACTCGCATGGCATTGACAATCGAGCATCCACCATCAGCTTTGCCAATAGCCGCATCACGACCGAGGGTACCAGCGCTTACCCGTTGTACGCATCGACAGAATTCCCCAGCGACCCAACGGTCAATGCAACTATCGATGGTTCAAACCTGGTGATTCGTACATCTGGGGTCAAGGGCGTTGGGGCTCTGGCGCGACAGGGTGGCCTCATATCGCTGACTGGGAGTGACATTGCCACCCAGGGCGATACCGGTATTGGCGTCTGGTCGGATGCTAAAAGCAAGATTGTATTGGATGGCACCACCATCGAAACCAGCGGCAACGGCGCCTTCGGTGGCTATGTGGTTGGCGCGATGAGCATGAACAAGGGTTACATTCATACCGGCGGCAAAAGCGCCTACGGTTTGCTGGTGCAAAACGGAGGACAGGCTGACCTGAGCGACGTTGATGTACTAGCTAACGGCACCGACGCCTATGGCGCAGCGATTGGCGGCACCAGTGGCACCTTGACCATGAATGGTGGCTCGATCTCCAGCACGCAATCTCACGCCTTGGTAGCGGCTGGCAAAGCCACCATCCAGCTCGCGCATGGTCTGCAAGCGATGGGTGGAAGCGGCGTGCTGTTGGACGTCGTCGATTCGGCTGCACAGGTCGCATTGACCATGGACGACCATGTCAATGCACAGGGTGACATCATATTCGATGCATCGCTCTTGCAAGGTCAGCCAGTGCCTGCGGCCAACACCATCGTGTCGCTAAGCAACGGATCGCAATGGACAGGTGCGACGCAACATGTCGTGAGCAACCTGTCGCTGGATAGTGGCAGTCAGTGGATGATGACTGGCGACTCTTCGGTCGGCATGTTGACCCTGGAAAACGCCACTATCCAATTTGCACCGCCGGCTGGAGGCCACAAAACGCTTGTGGTCAGCCATGACCTGGTGGGTAACGGCGGCACCATAGTGCTGAACACACAGCTCAATGAAGGCGGCCCGCTGTCCAATCAGTTCACCGACCGCGTACTGGTGGAAGGCAACGCTGGCGGCACGACCTATCTAAAGGTGACTGGTTCGGGTAGCGGTGCTTCCACCGACACCAATAACAACGGTGTCATGGAAGCGAATGAAGGCATATCACTGGCGCAGGTGGCGGGGCAATCGTCCGCATCGACCTTTGCGCTTGCGGGTAGTTATGTCGCGGTGGGTCCTTGGCGCTATGACCTGGTCGCCTACCAGCCGGGCTCGTCAAACGCGTCGCAGCGCGTCGTTGCAGGTTCTGGCAACGGGTATTGGGATTACCGCCTGCAGAATGCCACCGTGCCTGATCCGACGCCCACTCCCGATCCGACACCCACGCCAACGCCAACTCCAGATCCAACACCAACGCCGGACCCGACACCGATGCCGGCGCCCACACCGCGACGAGAAGTTGTGCCGCAGGTGCCGTCGTACCTCAGCGCATCCAGCGCGATGCTGTCGTACGGCCTGCGCAACCTTGGCACGCTGCACGATCGCCTTGGCGAGATCCATCAGGACGATGTATCGGTGGCTGGCAATACGGACGAGTTCTATGCACGTGTGTTGGGCGGTAACTACCAATACAGCAGCGACCGTAGTTTCCGCCAGTTTGGTTATGGCTTCAGCCAGAACGACCGAGGCATCCAGATTGGCGGTACTTGGCTGAAGACAGGAGATGATGCGTCCACGTTCCGTCTGGGCATGTACGGCAGCATCGGTACGTCACACATCACGCCGCAGGCCGTGGATGGCAGCAGCGCCATGCGCATGAATGCACACAGCATTGCCGCCACGGGTACTTATGTTGCCGGCAACGGCCTCTATGTCGATGGTGTAGTAGCCCGCAACTACTACGACACGCGGGTTGATACTGCTCTGCGTGGCTACGACATGGCCCGCTTCAAGACGCACGGCTGGTCGTACTCGCTGGAAAGTGGCTATCCGTTCGTATTCGCCAACGGGTTACGTCTCGAACCGCAGGCACAGGTGGTCTATCAGACGCTGCATACCAACCGCTTCACCGACAGCGATGACCTGAGTGTGACCCTGCAGAACAGCGGTGCGTGGATCGGGCGCGTGGGTGCCAACCTGGGAAAGACGCTTGATACGTCTGGAGGGCAGCGTTGGACGCCATGGGCGCGCTTGAACTACCTCTGGAGCGCCAACAGTCGAAGCGCGGTCACGATGTCGAGCGATGCCTGGGGCATCACCGGCAGCCTTGCCTCCGGCAGCTGGGGGCAGGCATGGCAGTTGGGTGCGGGTGTGACGGGCTCGCTGAGCAAGACGCTCTCCGTCTACGGCAGTGCCGACTACCAGACGGCCGTAGGCAGTGCCGGCGAACAGGGCTGGTCGGCCAACATGGGGCTGCGCTGGCAGTTCTGATCTTGGAGGCGGCCAGCAATGATGCGGCTTGCCATTCCTCGTCATCGTGTCGCCGGGTATATCGGCTACCGCAAAGAAAAAAGGCCGCGTCTTAGACGCGGCCTTTTTATGTTGTGACCCACATCGCTTCGCTTACTTGCCTTCCTTCAAAGCAATCGCATTGATGCCTGCGGAAGCCAGACGTTGCTTGGTCGATTCCAGCTCGGTGGCCGAGTGGAACGGGCCGAGACGTACGCGGTTGTAGGTCTGGCCGTTGACGCTGACCGAGGCTACGTTGGCGACAAAGCCCTGCATGGCCAGCTTGGCTTTCAGCGTCTCGGCATCGGAGGCGCTCGGGAAGGCGCCCACCTGTAGCAGGTAGCCATTGCCACCGGAGCTGGCCGTTGCTGCGGCAGGTGCCGATGCGTGCACAGCGGATTCCGGAGCTGGGGTGACTGCTTCAGATACCGCAGCGGGGCCAGGCGCTGGTTTCTGCGCAGCAGCCTGCTGCTGGGCAGCGGCCTGCGCTGCCTGCTGGGCGGCCTGTTGTTTCTGCTGCTGTTCGGCCTTGGCCTGTGCGCTGATCACCGCATCGGGAATACGCACTTCCTTTTCGGACAGCACGGAATAGAAGTCATATTGCGGCTTCTTCGGTGCAGGGGTGTTGTCGGTGGCCGAGGTCGACTCGTTGCCGGCGGCGCCGGCGTCGCTGCCGCGCTGTGCCGTGGCTTGCGCATTGGGCTGCGGGCCTTCGTTGGGCTGTGGCGCCATCGGCAGGTGGCCGCGCATGGCGAACATCAGCACGGCGCCGATGAGTATGCCGATAACGGCCCAACCCCAGCCGGGCACGCCACCGCTACTGTTGCGGACGGCCTGCCGACCTTTGCCCTTGCGTGCTGCCATTTACATCTTCTCCGGGGCACTGAGTCCCAGCAAAACCAAACCGTTGCGGATGACCTGGCGCGTGGCGAGCACCAGCGTGATGCGCGCGTTGCGCACCTCGGCGTCGTCCACGATCCATTTGTGCTCGTGATAGTAACTGTGAAGTGCGCCAGCGAGCTCGCGCAGATATTGCGCGATCAGGTGAGGTTCCAGATTGGCCGCGGCGGCTTCCACCACTTCCGGGTAGCGGGACAGCTCGGTGAACAGTGCCTGTTCGTGCTCGGTATCCAGACGCGACAGCTGCCCGATGCCAGCCTGGGTGTCGACCGCAGGCAGGCCACGTTCGGCCAGTTCCTCAAGCACGCGGCAGACGCGGGCGTGGGCGTACTGGATGTAGTAGACCGGGTTGTCGTTGCTCTGCGAGCGGGCCAGGTCGATGTCGAACACCAGCTGCGAATCGGCCTTGCGGGCGATCAGGAAGTAGCGGGTGGCGTCGCGGCCGGCTTCTTCGATGAGGTCGCGCAGGGTCAGGTAGCTACCGGCGCGCTTGGAGAGTTTTACCTCTTCGCCGCCGCGCATCACCGTCACCATCTGGTACAGCACGTAGTTCGGATAGCCTTTCGGAATGCCTTCGTCCAGCGCCTGCAGACCGGCCTTCACGCGGGCCAGCGAGCCGTGGTGGTCAGAACCAAGCACGGTCACGGCGTTGACGTAGCCGCGCTGCCACTTGGTCATGTGGTAGGCGACGTCCGGCACGAAGTACGTATAGCTGCCGTCGGACTTGCGCATCACGCGGTCCTTGTCGTCACCGTAGTCGGTCGAGCGCAGCCACAGCGCGCCGCCTTCCTCGTAGGTGTGGCCATGGGCGACCAGCTTGCTGACGGTCTCTTCGACCTTGTGCTCGGTGTAGAGCGAGGACTCAAGGTAGTACACGTCGAAGCCGACGCCGAAGGCGGCCAGGTCGAGGTTCTGCTCGCGGCGCAGGTAGGCCACCGCGAAATGGCGGATGGCTTCCAGATCGTCGACGTTCTTGGCGCCGGTGACGACGTGGCCTTCCACTTCGACGCTGTCGCCATTCAAGTAGGCCTGCGCCACGTCGGCGATGTAGTCGCCGCGGTAGCCGTCTTCCGGCCAGCCGGCGTCGTTCGGCGTGATGCCGCGCGCACGGGCCTGGGTGGAGATGGCCAGGTTGTGGATCTGCACGCCAGCGTCGTTGTAGTAGAACTCGCGCTTCACGTTCCAGCCGGCAGCGTCTAGCACGCGGGCGATGCAGTCGCCCAGCACGGCGTTGCGGCCGTGGCCGACGTGAAGCGGGCCGGTTGGGTTGGCAGAAACGAATTCCACGCCTGCCGTCACGCCCTTGCCGGTGGTGCTGCGACCGTAGGTGCTGCCTTCGGTCAGCGCCCGATCCACTTCGGCGTGATAGGCACCGGGGGCGAGGAAGAAATTGATGAAGCCGGGGCCGGCGATCTCGACCTTGCCCACCAGCCCATTGGCGGACAGGGCGGCGACCAGCTTCTCGGCCAGCTCGCGCGGCTTGGCGCGGGCTGGCTTGGCCAGCAGCATCGCGGCGTTAGCGGCGAAGTCGCCGTGCTCCCGGCTGCGCGTACGCTCGATCACGAAGTTGGGCACTTCGAGGTCCGCGGGCAGGGTGGAGTCATTCTGCAGGGTGCGAATGGCCTGCAGCAGCAGTTCGCGCAGCTGTTCTTTCACGGTATGGGTCGGGCGACGATGGAATCGGCAATCCTATCAGACCAGCGCCGTCGAGGCCGGTTTGTGCTGCCTGGTCAGCGTGTTGCGCTGCGGAGGAAAAGTCTGTGGATAAGTCTGTGAGGAATCACCTGCGGCTGAGCGCTTGTCTCGTGCTAATCCCGGCAGAAATCATCATGTCATGAAAAAAAGCACATAAAATCATAATCTTGCTTGCTACACGTGATGTGGCTGAGAGCAAGTGACCGGAAAGTGCCGTCGCACACCGAATGTGCATAAGTCGAGAACACGAGGGGGAAGCCTGACAGTACGGGTCTTGACTGCCCCCGCGTCACGCCCCTGTCATGCGGCACTGCCACACTGTTCTCCGTCCCCCGGCACCTCCCCGCTGGCTGGGACAAAGGAGGCTGCCGTTACTCCTTCTCTCCCCACAAAACGGCCGAACGGCGCGGATCTCCCCCCGCGCCGTTGTTTTTTGGGCTTCGGGTTGACTACAGCAGGCCGAGTGCGGCCATCGACACCGGGGCGCCGCTGCCGATCACCAGGTGATCCAGCACCCGAACCCCGATCGCGTCCAAGGTGGACCGCAATTCATGGGTGATGGCCCGGTCCGCCGCGCTGGGTTCGGCGACGCCGGAGGGGTGGTTGTGGGCAAAGATGACGGCGGCCGCGTTGTGGCGCAGGCACGCCCGCACCACCTCGCGAGGATGCACGTTGGCACCGTCCACCGTGCCGCGGAACAACTCCTCAAATGCGAGAACTCGGTGTCGATTGTCGAGGAACAGGCAGCTAAATACCTCATAGGGGAGGTGGCGCAACTGGGCGCGCAGGTACTCGCCGCTATCGCTGGGGTTGTTCAGGGTGGGGCGCTCGGCCAGTTGCTCCGCCAATGAACGGCGGGCCAGCTCCAGGGCGGCGATCAGGCGGGATCGTTTGGCCGGCCCGATGCCGCGCAACTGGGCGGCGTCGCCGGGGTTGGCCAGCAAGGCGCTCAGTCCACCGCTTATATGGAGAAGTTCGCGCCCCAGTGCGATGGCGTCTTTTCCGGGTACCCCACTGCCAAGCAAGACGGCAATCAGCTCGCTGTCGGACAGGGACGCGCAGCCGCGCGCCAATAGTTTTTCGCGGGGGCGTTCCAGCTCAGGCCATTCTCGGATACTCATCGCTCCAGCGTGCCGGCCTGCCGTGGGGAAACCCATCAGCGGACTACCGGGCGTCGAGTCGGGGTGGCAATGGAGAGTGCGTAGGTCAGGACGACGATCGCGCCGTCCCTTGTCGGAACCTTTGCGCCGTTGATTGCCGAGCCCATCGAATGATTCCGGTAAGCTACGAGGCCAAACACGTTTGTCAGGCCTACATCATGAGTCTTGCCCAACGCCGCATTCTGCTTGGCGTGTCTGGTGGCATTGCCGCCTACAAGTCTTGCGAGCTCGTTCGTCGCCTGCGTGACCTCGATGCCGAGGTCCGGGTGGTGATGACCGAAGGCGCCACCCATTTCGTCAGCGCCACGACCTTTCAGGCGCTGTCGGGCCAGCCGGTGCGTATGAGCCTGTGGGATGCCGAGGCCGAAGCGGCCATGGGACATATTGAACTGGCACGTTGGGCAGAGCGCATTCTGATTGCGCCGGCTAGCGCGGACCTGATTGCGCGCCTCGCTCACGGCATGGCCAATGATCTGCTGACCACCGTATGCCTCGCCAGCGCGGCGCCGGTTTACCTGGCGCCAGCCATGAACCAGCAAATGTGGGCGCATCCCGCCGTGCAGGCCAACATCGATACGCTGCGCCAGCGCGGCGTGCATCTGCTCGGCCCGGCGTCTGGCGATCAGGCCTGTGGCGATATCGGTTCCGGGCGAATGCTGGAGCCGTTGGAGCTGCGCGAGGCCATGGTTGCCTCGTTCGGCAAGTCCGTGTTGCGGGGGCTGAAGATGGTGGTGAGCGCCGGCCCTACGTATGAAGACATCGATCCCGTGCGGTTTATCGGTAATCGCAGCTCCGGCCGCATGGGCTTCGCCGTGGCGGAAGCCGCTGCGCAGGCGGGTGCGGAGGTGACTTTGGTCGCCGGCCCGGTCAGCCTGGCGACGCCTCCCGGCATTCTTCGCCGCATCGACGTGCGCAGTGCGGCGCAGATGCGCGATGCCGTCGTGGCTGCGGCTTCTGGCGCAGACATCTATATTGGTGCGGCTGCCGTGGGTGATTACCGGCCTGCGGCAGTGGCCGACCATAAACTCAAGAAGCACGACGGCGCGCCGCTCGAACTGCATCTGGCCGAAAACCCGGACATCCTCGCCACCTTGGCTGCGCAAACCGTGCGCCCCTTCTTGGTCGGATTCGCCGCAGAAACGCATGATGTGGAGAAGTACGCCCGCGACAAACTCAAGCGCAAGGGATTGGACATGATTGCCGCCAACCAGGTGGGTGATGGCCTCGGCTTCGAGGCCGCCGACAACGCACTCACTCTTTATGGCCCAGAAGGGGCTATCGAACTGCCGCGTGCATCCAAGACCGAACTGGCGCATCAGCTGGTGGCGAAGGTGGCTGAGCGTTACCGGGCGGTGCGTGGATGATCGATGTCGAACTGAAAGTTCTCGACCCGCGCCTGGGTGACACCATTCCGCTGCCGGAACCGGCAACCAGCGGCAGTGCCGGCATGGATCTGCGCGCCGCGGTGGAATCGGCGATCACCCTGCAGCCTGGCGAGAGCACGCTGGTGCCCAGCGGCATGGCCATACATATTGGCGACCCGGGCTGGTGTGCGCTCATCGTGCCGCGCTCCGGCCTGGGTCATAAACATGGTCTGGTCATGGGCAACCTGGTCGGTGTCATCGATGCCGACTACCAGGGTCCGTTGATGATTTCTTGCTGGAACCGTGGCTCGCAGCCTTACACCATCGCGGTGGGCGATCGTATCGCCCAGCTGCTGCTGGTGCCGGTGGCGCAGGCGCGGCTGAATGTGGTCAAGGAGTTCGCGCCATCGCAGAGGGGCGAGGGCGGGTTTGGATCAACCGGAGTCAACTAGGCGAGCGATTCGGGTGCGTTTGCGCCCGTCCACCTAGCCTGTGTGGGGACAGGGCATGGCGAAAAGTATGAGCCTCGGCGGGCGACCGCTGCTTGGACCAATCGACTGGAATCGCTTGCTGCCTTTGGTGGCGGGCACCTTGCTGCTGCTCGGCGGCTTATTCTGCCTCTGGCAAACGTGGCTGATCGCCGACGAAGCCAGCGCCATCGAGCGCGTGCATGTCGCGCAGAAGCAGGCTGCGGAAGCATTGGCAGCGGAAATCGCCAGCGAACGTGGCCATATTGACGCTGCCATCCATGCCATGGATCCGGCGGCGCTCGCCGCCGACCCGGAGCAGGCGGCGACTACCTTGCGCCAGGAGCTTCCCCAGGCGCTGGCATTGAATGTGTACAGCGGCAGTCTTGATGAGGTGCTGCACGCCAACTATCGGGCATTTGGTTATGGCAAGGCCGCCCAGTTGATGGCGGCGCAATCGGCCGAAGGCAAACCCTTGGCGCAAACCGTGCCCAGCCTCAAGGGCGGTCGTGCGCTCAGTCTGGTGGTTCCTGCCGGGCGACCCGAGCATCCGAAAGCCTGGGTGTGGGTGGCATTGCCGTTTGACCCTGTGCAGGAACGTTTCGAGTCCATTTCGCCCGCCGGTGGTCGACTGGAGCTTCGCCAGGGCGATGATCGCGGCGATTTGCGCCTGCTGGCGCGAGGCAGTGCTTCCGCCGAGCGTGAGTCGAATGCCGGCGAACCAGTGGCCGGCAGTACGCTCAGCGTGGTGGCAGCTGTGCCGGTGGCCTACGTCGTCTTCCCGCACAGCTGGCTGCTGACGGCGGTGCTTGGCGTACTGGGTCTGGGTGGCGGTCTCTATCTGTTGTGGCTACGTAGCCATCCACGTGGAGCACGTGATCAGGTGTCGGACGAGCCGGTCTTCTCCGATCTTATCGAAGCGAATCCCGAACCGCCCAAGCCGGCTGCTACCGCCCGTCTCGAAGCGATCAAACGGGCATCGGCCTCCGCACCCGTCACCGTGGATCCCACGATCTTCCGCGCTTATGACGTGCGCGGCGTGGTCGGTAAGTCGTTGACCAAGGACGTTGCCCGCCTGCTGGGTCAGGCGATCGGCACCCTGATGCGCGAGCGCGGGCTGTTAGAGATGGTGGTGGGCAGGGACGGTCGTCTGTCCGGCCCTGAGCTTGCAGGATCCCTCGCCGATGGCTTGCGCGAGGCCGGCATCGATGTGATCGACGTAGGTGCAGTGCCGACACCGGTGGTCTATTTCGCAGCCTTCCGTTTCAACACCGGCTGTGGCGTGGCGGTGACCGGCAGCCATAACCCGCCGGAATACAACGGCTTCAAGATTGTGGTGGGCGGTGAGACCTTGTCCGAAGGCGCCATCCAGGACTTGTATCAGCGCATCGCCGGCAACCGCCTGGAGCGCGGTGGCAAGGGCAAGTTGCGCCTGGTGGATGTGCTGCCCGATTACGTGGAGCGCATTGCCTCCGACGTGCAGGCCGAGCGCCGCTTGAAGGTGGTGGTGGACTGCGGTAACGGCATCGCGGGTGCCGTGGCGCCGCAGGTGCTGGAAGGCATCGGCTGTGAGGTGGTGCCCCTGTACTGCGATGTCGACGGCACCTTCCCCAACCACCACCCCGACCCGTCCGATCCGCACAACCTGGAAGACCTGATCTTCGCCGTGAAACAGACCGGCGCGGATCTTGGCATCGCCTTCGATGGCGATGGCGACCGCCTTGGCGTCGTGACGAAGGAGGGTGAAATCATCTTCCCCGATCGCACGCTCATGCTGTTTGCCCGTGATGTGCTGTCCCGCCAGCCGGGCGCCACGGTCATTTATGACGTGAAGTGCACTGGGCACCTTAAGGGTGAGATCCTCGATGCCGGTGGCAGTCCGCTGATGTGGCGCACCGGCCACTCGCTGATGAAAGCCAAGATGCGCGAGACCGGTGCAGAGCTGGCCGGTGAGATGAGCGGCCACTTCTTCTTCAAGGAGCGCTGGTACGGCTTTGACGATGGTATCTACGCGGGCGCGCGGTTGATGGAGATCCTCGCCGGTGATCTGGAAGAGCGCACGCCGGAAGAGATCTTTGCTTCCTGTCCCAAGGGCGTGTCCACGCCAGAGCTCAAGGTCGAGATGGCCGAGGGCGAGCATTACCGCTTCATGGAACAGTTCCGCCAGAAGGCAAGCTTCGGCGATGCCACGCTCACGACGATCGACGGCGTGCGCGCCGACTGGTCGGATGGCTGGGGTCTGGTGCGGCCTTCGAACACCACGCCGGTTCTGGTGCTGCGTTTTGATGCAGACAGCGAGGCTGCGCTAGCCCGCATCCAAAGGGTGTTCCGCCAACAGCTGCTGGCGGTGGATCCCGCGCTCAAGCTGCCGTTCTGAAAGCAGAAGGCCCCGGCGTTGCCGGGGCCTTCTTAGAGATCCAGATGCCGCGCTCTCCAGCCGCTGAAAGGCTGCTTGTGCCGGACATCGACAACTACGCGCCCTGACGTTCCTTTGCCTGCGCTGCCTTCAGGTCACGGTAGTGCTGCAGGTCCTTCGCGTTCTTCTGCTCCGCGGCCTCGCGCTCATTCAGCTGGCGCTCCAGCAGGTCGCGCTGATGAGCCACGATATCGCGCTGTTTGGCGATGTTGTCGTTGAGGAACTTGGGCACCGGCTGCTTGGCGCGCTCCAGGTCGCCCGCACGGGTCAGCAGATCGGTCAGCGCCTTTTCCTGACTGCGCAGGTTGGCGCGCGTGGTGCCGACCTGCTGATCAATGTTGTCCAGAGCTTGTTGCTGCGATGCCTTGTACGCATCTTCAGAAGGGTAAGCATTCAGCAGCTGCGCGTCGTTGCGCGCACGCTGTTGGGCGGCACGCTCCTCGGCAGCCTTCTGATCGGCCACCTTCTGCGCGGCGACCTGTTCATCGGGCGTCAGCTCGCGGTCGACATGCTTCACCACGATACCGCGATCACTGACCAGGTCGTAGCCGTATTTAAGCGCGTCCGGGGTAAGGCTGTCGCTGTAGTGGGGCAGGCCGGACGCGTCCTTCCAACGATAACGGTAACTGCTGGCGCTGCTCTTGCTCGCCTGAGCATGCACGCCGGTGGTCAGCGCGAGCATCGCGATGACGAGAACTGTTTTACGCATGGCTTTCCCCCTTTGTCGGCGGAAGTATAGCGGGCGACATCGCGGCACCATGACATGGCCGAGCTGCTGCAATCGGTGATGTGACCTGCGTCGCCAAGGCCATCCGCTGCTCAGGCGTTCACGCCATAGCGTTCGCGATAAGCCATCAGCCGCGCGTGCTCAGCGGCCAGTTCCGGGCGCTCACCCGCATAGGCCAGCACATCGCCAAGGCTGGTGATGGCGATCACTGGAATGCCGAATTCCGCAGTGACTTCCTGTGCCGCCGAAAGCGCACCCTGGCCACGCTCCTGGCGATCGAGCGCAATCAGCACACCTGCCGGCGTAGCGCCCTGCGCGTGGATCAGCGCCAGCGATTCGCGTACGGCCGTGCCTGCGGTCATCACGTCATCGACGATGAGCACGCGACCCTTCAGCGGTGCGCCGACCAGTACGCCACCTTCGCCATGGTCTTTGGCTTCCTTGCGGTTGTACGCCCACGGCAGGTCGCGGCCATGCTGGTCAGCCAGCGAAATGGCGGTCGCCGCGGCCAGGGCGATGCCCTTGTAGGCCGGGCCAAACAGCATGTCGACCTGAATGCCCGAGTTCACCACGGCGGCGGCATAGGCGCGTCCCAGCTTAGCCAGCGCGGCGCCGGAGTCGATACGACCCATGTTGAAGAAATACGGGCTCTGGCGACCGGACTTGAGGGTGAATTCGCCAAAGCGCAGCACTTCGCGCTGCAGGGTCAATTCGATGAAGTCGCGCTGGTAATCGTGCACGGCGGCTGTCTCTTAATGAAAGGTCAAACGGGCAGGGCGCGCAACATGAGGTGCTGCGGGCCAGAAGGCCCACCATGGTACAGCCCCTCGCTCTCCAGGAAGCCGTGCCGGCGATATAGCGCCATGCCGGCCGTGTTGCGCACATTCACGGTGAGGGCGATATCCCGCGCCGCCGGGTGCCGGCGCGCCAGATCCTCCAAAATCGCCGACAGTGCCCGCGAGCCTAACCCGTGTCCTTGCCATCGGTGATCGATAAAAAAGGAGCGCAGGCCCAGCGTAGGGCGAGGAAAGTCCTGTCCCGTCAGGCAGCGCGCTATGGTTTCGATGCGATAGAAGCCAATGGGCGCGCCGTTCCGCAGGATCGCCATGGGTTCGCAACCGATGCAGCTTTCAGCGTCAGCCAGAAGATCGGTGATTGCACCGACGAAGGGCCGCTGTGCTTCGTGCACACACAACTGTAAAAGTGCGGGTTTGAGCGCGTCGTCGACAGGCACCACCCGGATATCAGGATGATCAGGCATGGTTGCTATGATGGGCCATCTCAAGGAGTGACGCATGCGCATCATCAGTCTCAATGCCAACGGCATCCGCTCGGCCGGCACTAAAGGTGTGTTCGAATGGCTGCGCCAGCAGAAAGCCGACGTGGTCTGTCTGCAGGAAACCAAGGCGCAGGAAGACCAGCTCACTGACGCCATGTTCCGCCCCGACGGGCACCACTGCTTCTACCGCGACGCCACCAGCAAAAAGGGCTATAGCGGCGTGGCCATCTACGCCAAGCGCGAGCCGGATGACGTGCTTACCGAGCTGGGCTGGGATGCGTTCGACAACGAAGGCCGCTATATCGAAGCGCGCTTCGGCAATCTCAGCGTGATCTCGATGTACGTGCCGTCGGGCTCGTCGGGTGAGGAGCGGCAGCAGTTCAAGTTCGAGGTGATGGATTGGCTGTCGCCGATTTTCGCCAAGTGGCTGAAGAGCGGGCGCGACTATGTGCTGTGTGGCGACTGGAACATCGTGCGTAGCGAGCTGGACATCAAGAACTGGAAATCCAACCAGAAGAACTCCGGCTGCCTGCCCGAAGAGCGCACCTGGCTCAACGACCTCATCGACAAGCACGGCTGGGTGGACAGCTATCGGTCGCTCAAGCCCAAGGGCGAGGACTACACCTGGTGGTCCAATCGCGGTAATGCGCGAGCCAACGACGTGGGTTGGCGTATCGACTACCAGATCGTGACCCCATCGCTGCGTGATCGACTGAAGCACTGCGCCATCTACCGCGACGAGCGCTTCTCCGACCATGCGCCGTTTACGGTCGACTATGCCGACTGAGGCGGTGCCGGCAAAGCAAAAGCCGTCGGTCTGGCGTTCGTTTACGGAGCCGGCGGCGTGGACCATGTGTCTGCTGGGGTTTTCCTCTGGACTGCCATTCTTGCTGGTGTCCGTCACGCTGTCGCTGTGGCTGAAGGAAAACGGCATCGCTCTGAAGAGCGTCACGATGATTGCCAGCGCGGGCATGAGCTACGCGCTCAAGTTTCTTTGGGCACCACTGCTCGATCACTGGCGACTGCCGCTGTTCACCCGATTGGGATTGCGTCGCGGCTGGTTGCTGTTTGCACAGTTGGGCGTGCTCTGCGGTCTGTTGCTGATGGCGTCGTTCACGCCCCATCGCCTGCAGCCCTTTGTGCTGGCCACCTTACTGGTGGCCTTCATGGGGGCCACCCAGGACATCGCCATTGATGCCTATCGCATCGAAATTGCGCCACCTTCCGCTCAGGGCGCGCTGGTGGCGACTTACGCGCTGGGCTATCGGCTAGGCCTGCTGCTCGCCGGTGCGGTCGCGCTGATTTTGGCAGACCACATTGCCTGGTCGTGGATCTATGTGGCCATGGCGGCGGCGATGGTGGTGCCGATCGTCACCACGTTCATCATGCGAGAACCCGCGGTAGCGCGCCCGAGGCCGCCCAGCTGGCGCATGGCGATGCGCGAGAGCGTGATCGATCCGTTCGCCGATTTCTTTCGCCGATACAGCTGGCCCATTGCGGGGCTCACGCTGTTGTTTATCTTGGTGTTCAAGCTGCCAGAACAGTCCATCGGTACCATCTTCAATCCGTTCATGCGTGACATGGGCTTCAGCAAGACCGAGATCGGCGCGGTGACGAAGATTTATGGCGTCTGGATCGGTATCGCAGGTGCGTTCGTAGGCGGTGCGGCTGTAGCGCGCTGGGGCGCCTGGCGAACCCTGGGCGTGGCTATCGTGTTGGGGGGCTGCAGCAATCTGCTCTATCTGACGCTGCTCGGAAACCAAGGGAATCTCGCGATATTGACGCTGGCAATTTCCGGGCAGAACTTTGCCGAAGGTCTGCTCGGACCACCGACCGTGGCCTTCCTCTCCTTGTTGGTGAACCGACAGCACACGGCCACACAATATGCGCTGCTGAGCTCGCTGGTGAACCTTCCGGGCAAGGTGCTGGGGTTCTTTGCGGGTGGCCTCGTCGCCGTCATGGGCTATGGCGGATATTTCGCCATCACCGTGATTTCGATACTTCCTGCGATGTTGCTGTTCGCTGTCCTGTGGCCACGATTTGGCCGCGACCGCCCGGATACGGACGGCGCCCCGGCCGAATGAGTCCGGCGTGAGAATCAGCCAGTCGGCCGATTCTCTTCTAGCGTGACCCTGTGCCAAGATGGTCCACACAGGGGGCTTATGACTGCAGGAGGGAGTGTCCGTGCCGGACCTCGTCATACGCCATATCGACAACCTTATGGCCGAGCGCATCAAAGCGCTGGCCAAGGAACGGCAGTGGTCGATCAATGACGTAGTGCTCCATGCACTGCGTCACGGCCTCGGCATGGCTTCAACCAACCTGTTTGCCGAGACGATGCTCGATCCCGGCGACCTGACCACCTTGGGCGGTCAGTGGGATGCCAGCGAAAAGGCCGCCTTTCAGGAAGCGGTGCAGGCACTTTCGCGCGCACCGGCCTCGGCGCTGGCGCAGCGCGGCCGCACGCTCGGCGATGATGACAGCCTGTAAGTCGCGGAAGGATTCAGTGCGGCGCGGGATACACCGCGCCCAGCACGCGCAGACCGCGCGCACCGGTCACCGCTGGTAGGTTGCCCGGCAAACCAAGCAGGCGCTGGCGGGCCAACCAGGCAAATGCCGTGGCTTCCAGATAATCCGGGTCGACGCCGTGCGTAGCGGTACTAGTCAGCGTGCGCGAACCCAGCAGTTCGCCCAGGCGCTGCATGAGCAGGTGGTTGTGGACGCCGCCACCGCAAGCAAGCACGTCGATAGCCGAGGCAGCGTGGTGCTCGATCGCATTCACCACGCTGCGCACCGAGAGCTCCAGCAACGTGGCCTGCACATCCGCCGGAGCCAGCGCCATGACGCGCGCATGGGACTCCAGCCACGCCAGGTGGAAATGTTCGCGGCCCGTGCTCTTGGGCGGGGGCAGGGCGAAGTAAGGGTCAGCCAACAGCTCGGTCAGCAGCGTTTCGTCGACTTGGCCAGATGCCGCAAACGCGCCGCCGGCATCGTAGGCCGTGCCGCGATGGCGCAGGTTCCACGCATCCATCAAACCATTGGCTGGACCCGTATCGAAACCAAACACTTCGCCTGCGCTGCCAAGCACCGTGATGTTGGCAATGCCGCCAAGGTTCAACACCACGCGTGTGTGGTCTGGCTGCGCGAGCAGCATGGCGTGGACCGCGGGCAGCAAGGGCGCGCCCTGGCCACCGGCAGCCACGTCGGCGCGGCGAAAATCGGCGACGACATCGATGCCGCAGCGTTCCGCGATCACCGAGGCGTCGCCGACCTGCAAGGTAAACGGAAACTCCCCGGCGGGCCGATGCCGCAGGGTCTGCCCATGCGAGCCGATGGCGCGCACGTTCGGAATCAGTGAAGGGTTTCGCGACAAAAGGTTCTGCGCCGCGTCGGCGAAACACTGGCCGATCGCCACATCCAGCCGACCGTAGGCGTCGAGATCCAGCCGCGTTTCATCCTGCGCCACAGCCAGGATGCGAGCACGCAAGGGTTCTGGCCATGGATGCGTCAACGCATCGACCAGCTGCGGTGTGTTCTGCTCAAAGCGCACCAGTGCGGCATCGATGCCGTCGGCGCTGGTGCCTGAGATCAGGCCAAGATAAAGCGCCGAGGCGTCGTTCACTGCGATCAGTCGTCGTTGCGTTTGGTGCCGCTGGCGCGGGCCAGCTTCATATTGGAATCCAGGGTCTTCAGACGTGCCAGCTGCGGCTGCACCACCTGCGACCTGAACTTGGCCAGTTGCGCGGCCGGCAGCGGCTCGGGCTTGGGCAGGGTGACCTTTTGCGGGTCACGCTGCACGTCGTTGACGCGGAATTCGTAGTGAAGATGCGGACCGGTGGCAAGGCCGGTCATGCCGACGTAGCCGATCACCGCGCCCTGGCTCACACGCTGGCCCACTTTCTCATTGCCGAACTTCGACATGTGGCCATACGCGGTGCTGATGGAGCCGTTGTGCTGGACGATGACGAAATTGCCGTAACCGTTCATCCAGCCCTTGAACTTGATGATGCCATCACCGGCGGCATGGATTGGCGTGCCGGTAGGCGCCGCATAGTCCACGCCCTTGTGTGCGCGCATGGTTCCCAGCACCGGATGCATGCGCGCCGCGCTGAACTGCGAAGAGATGCGGGTGAAATCCACCGGAATACGCAGGAAGGATTTCTGGATGGGGCGACCATCCTCACTGAACCAGCCGTAGCTGCCGTCTTCTTTCTTAAAGCGGTAGGCGGTGTAGCGATCGCCCTGATTGACAAACTCGGCCGCGACGATCTCGCCCTCATGCAGGTAAGCGCCATCGCGGTACACGTCGTCGTAAATCACCGTAAAGCTGTCGCCTTCGCGCAGGTCCTGCACAAAGTCGATGTCGTATTTGAAGAGCTCGGCCAGCTTGAGCACCATCGCATTGCTCATGCCAGCCTTGGAGCCCGCGGCAAACAGCGAGCTGTCGATGATGCCGTGGGCCACGTGCTCGCGATGCTCAACCTCGCGCGACTCTGCCGTCACCGTCGCCTTGCTGCCATCGAAGCGCATGGTGGTGCGGTTGGATTCGTCTTTGTCGAAGCGGATGCCCTTGAGGCTGCCGTCGCTGTCGAGCAGGAAGTCGAACTCCTGGCCCGGACTAATGTGGTGCAACGCCTTGGCGTCGCTCGACTGATCCACCACATGCTGCACGTCGGTAAGGCTGAGGCCCTGGCTCTGGAACAGATCAGAGAGTGTCTGGCCCGGCTGCACCTGCACGATGTGCCAGTCTTCCACTGTCGGTAAGTTGGTTACTTCAGGGGCCACCTTGGGCAGCGCCAACGGCAGCACAGCGTGCGCGGTGGAAATCGTATCCGGGCGCATCGCACTGGCCCATGCAGGGATCAGAAAGCCGGAAACGGCGGTAATCAGTAGCGCCGTGCCCGCAAGCATCCAGCGCTCGCGGTGCCAGCGAATCGGCTCCACGTCACCGTGGCAGCCAAAGGACCAATGGGCACAACGCTCATAAAAGTGAGAGTGACGACGCTGCGCCTTTCGGCGCATGGCCAATTTACGCGCTGAGCGCGCGGTCTCGTTTCTCTCACCCATGCCCGGCGTTCCCCAGGTACCAATATTCTAATTGGCGCGTACCATAGCGGCCTTGTGCAAAGGGCGTCAACGCCTTTTCCATCAATGGGTTGCGCGATCTTTCGGGTTAACACACAATTAACGGGAGGGCCTCAGAAGCTATGATTTCAGGGGCCATCCAGACAACGAAAATTTGAGGAATACATGAACGAGCTTGAGCAGGCGCTGGCCACCATCGCGCGCGGCGCCGACGAAATCATCAAGCAGGAGGATCTGGCCGCACGCCTGAAGCTGGGTCGTCCGCTGCGCATCAAGGCGGGCTTTGACCCCACCGCGCCCGACCTCCACCTGGGTCACACGGTGCTGCTCAATAAGATGCGGCAGTTCCAGGACCTGGGGCACCAGGTCATTTTCCTTATCGGCGACTTCACCGGCATGATCGGCGACCCCACCGGTAAAAACGTCACCCGCAAACCGCTGTCGCGCGAAGACGTGCTGGCCAACGCCGAGACCTACGCCGAGCAGGTCTATAAGGTGTTGGACAAGGAACGCACCGAGCTGCGCTTCAACTCCGAGTGGTTCGGCCAGATGTCGGCGGCCGACATGATCAAGCTTGCCGCCCAGCACACTGTGGCGCGCATGCTTGAGCGCGACGACTTCTCCAAGCGCTTCGCCGGCCAGCAGCCCATCGCCATCCACGAATTCCTCTATCCGCTGGTGCAGGGCTATGACTCGGTGGCGCTCAAGTGCGACGTCGAGCTCGGTGGCACTGACCAGAAGTTCAACCTCCTGATGGGCCGTGCCCTGCAGGAGCACCACGGCCAGCCGCCGCAGATTGTGCTCACCATGCCGCTGCTCGAGGGCCTGGATGGTGTCAACAAGATGTCCAAGTCCCTGGGCAACTACATTGGTATCAATGAGCCGGCCATCGACATCGTCACCAAGACGCTGAAGATCGGCGACGACCTCATGTGGCGCTGGTTCGAGCTGCTCAGCTTCGAAACCTCGATGGACGATATCGCTCGCATGAAGCAGGAAGTGGCGAGCGGCGCGCTCAATCCCCGCGACGCCAAGCTCAAGTTGGCGCGTGAACTGGCCACGCGCTTCCATGATGCGGCTGCAGCGGAGCAGGCGATTGCAGGCTGGCACGCTGTGGTGCGAGGTGAGGGCGACACCAGCTTGCTTCCACTCACCGAAATCAATGTGCCCGCGGAAGGTCTGCGTCTTCCTGCACTACTTACTGCAGCGGGACTCACGCCGAGCAATGCGGAAGCGAACCGGAAGCTCAAAGAACGTGCAGTACGCATCGATGCAGAAGTCGTTGAAGACGCACAGCGCGTGTTTACCCCCGGTTTTGAGGGTGTTTTGCAGATCGGCAAGCGCAACTTCGCCCGTGTGTTGTTGACTCAGGCGTGAGTTCATCGCGACGACGCAACGTCGTCGCGATAAAAAGAAAGAAAAGAGTTTCGCGTGAGAACAATGTCTTACGCGAAACATGAAAAATAATTTCAAAAATTGCTTGTCAAAGGTGGGGGGCGTGCCTATTATTCGCCTCCCGCCGCTGGCATCGCCCTCCGGACGGCAACAACGAAAGCAAAAATTCTTTGCAAACGGTGTTGACGGACAGGAAAAACGATGTAAGATGAGCGGCTCACTCGGAACGAAATGTTCCAACGCTGAAACGGAAACGGTCAGCAAGTGATTAAGATCTTTGACAGTGTGCGCAGGTGACTTGTGTG
>NZ_JBVQCI010000010.1:0-114 GCF_055702865.1 Dyella sp. PARNA 12/25
GCCTTTTCTTTTGGTTACTTTTCTTTGGGCAAGCAAAGAAAAGTGACCCGGCCTCCGGCAGGAGGTCGGAAGCCCGCCGCAGGCGAGCCCAGTCACCATATCGCGACAACCAAA
>NZ_JBVQCI010000010.1:211-156735 GCF_055702865.1 Dyella sp. PARNA 12/25
AAAGCCAAAGCCAAAGCCAAAGCCAAAGCCAAAGCCAAAGCCAAAGCCAAAGCCAAAGCCAAAGCCAAAGCCAAAGCCAAAGCCACTAGTTCCCTGCGAAGCGCTAAAGCCAGAGGTAGTCTTGGCTACTCCTTCTGAAACGCAAACAACCAAAGAATCGCCCCCTGTATCGGCGAGCCCACCCAACTCACGTGATACGTGCCGGCCGCCGCCACTTGCCGATAGGCCACGGCACATTGCACGCCGCTGTTGTCGGGCAGCAGCAAATAGCTGTCGATCATCTGGAAGCCGTTGTCGGGGCGGGTGGTCATGGTTTTGATGCCGGCGTCGCCCCACCACACGGCGACCAGGGTGGCGGGGCCGGTGGTGGTGACGTCGCCGCTGGTCATGACGAGCGTGGGTGCCGGGTAGTTCTGGGCCATGTCCTTGAGTACGCCGGCGTCGCGGACCTCAACGAAGGGCACGGAGATCTCGCCTTCGGGGTAGCCGGATTTGTCGATGCGCACGGTGTGGCCAGCGCCGCCTTTGCCTGCCGTGGCGATGTAGGCGCTTACATCAAAGGCGCCGCCATAGCCGTTGAAGGTCACTCGGCTTCCCACGCGCTTCCAGCGGTTGGCGTAGTTGTCCGTCGGGGTATTGGCGTTTTTGGCGTACCCGCCGTTGAGCACAATGAAGGTGCTGCCGGTCGGTTGGGTTTCGATGGGAGCGGTGATGGCGGGCGATACGCCCATGCCTTCGGAATGGGTGAGCAAAGTGTGCGCGCCGAGAGTGGGGGCGTTTTGCGGCAGCGTGTCGGATGCGTCGGTACGGCTCGCTGGCGCACTCTGCGCGGCAGTGAGAGCAGGGAAGGCGAGCAACAGGGCAACGACGGTGGCATGCCAGTGTTGAGCGCAACGACGACGCAAGCCATGCGGCATGGCATAGCCCGCCATCGTACGGATGGCCGATATTGCGGATGTCCTCATGCTGTGCCCACAATTCGTTGTGCCTGATGTCGATGCTGGTTTCGCCATGGCAGGGGAATCCGGCAGGTCGTTGGTGGTGTGCCACCCGGAGGGGGACCGGCTTGGCTAACGAGACTGATTTTCTCGATATGTATCGGACGCTCGGCCTGCGCCCTGGCTGCTCGCTGCCGATCTTCAAGCAGGCGTACCGGCGCCAGGTGGCGCGCATGCATCCTGATCGCCAGGGTGGCGTCTCCGATCCGGCGACAGCGGCACGTTTGCAGCGGCTTATCTCGCAGTACGACGCGGCGATGGTGTTCCAGCGCGAGCACGGTCGCCTGCCAGGTGCCATGCCACAGGTGCGTTTCACGGTACCGGAAACCAGCGTGCAGGCCGCTCGCACGCCCGCAGCGCGACGAAAGAACAAGTGGCGCGCGGTGTTGGTGTTTGCCTTGCTGGTATTGATCGTGGCCTTGGCGTGGCAGTTCATCAATGAGGGGCCAACGTCCGAGCCTGTGGCCCCTTCCTCCGACGTCCAGGCCTAGTTTCAGGGCACTGTGGCGGCTGCAGGCGAATGGGCGTGCGGCCCGTCGCGGGACGAAATGCGGGCTGTGGAGGGAGATCCAGTAAACGTCCATGGCGATCACTGGTATCGCGCTTCCTTCCAGGTCTGCTCTGCGCATGACCGTGTGGTCGATGGCTATGGTTTGCGGTTTCATACGCTCGGGCCCCCTCCCGCACGCCGGATCGGACAACCTCCGAGGCGTGACACCAGGGAATGAGCTTTGCAGCCCTAGCGAGCGCCTCGGCCAAACAGAACCACTTCCACCGTCTGGATAAGAATCAGCAGATCCAGCAGCAGGTTGTGGTTTTTCACATAGAACAGGTCGTACTTGAGCTTTTCCGCTGCCTCTTCGACGGTGGCCCCGTAGGGGTAGCTGAGCTGCGCCCATCCGGCGAGGCCGGGTTTAAGGCAATGGCGCAGGCTGTAGTAACGGATCTGCGATGCGAGGTCGGCGACGAACTGAGGACGCTCGGGGCGTGGCCCCACGATGCTCATGTCGCCCTTGAGTACATTCCACAGTTGCGGCAGTTCGTCGATGCGCAGCTTGCGGCTGATGCGGCCGACACGAGTAACGCGGTCGTCGTTCTTCGCCGCCCAGCGCGCTATGCCGTCGCGCTCGGCGTCGGTGCGCATGCTGCGGAATTTAAGCAGTTGGAAGGTACAGCCGTGTGCACCGACACGTTCCTGGCGATACAGGATGGGTTGGCCGGGGCCCGATTCCAGACGAATGGCCAGCACTTCCAGCAGCATCAGCGGCCAGCTCAGCAGTAGCAGCAAGGTCGCTGCGCCCAGGTCGAAACAGCGCTTGCTCAACTGGCGCAGAGGCGTGGCATTGAACCCGTCGGAGAACACCAGCCAGGACGGGTCGAGAATGGTGAGCTGCAAGCGTCCCGACTCGCGCTCAAAGAACGAGGTCAGGTCGGTGATGGTGACGCCCATTTGCCGGCATTCGAGCAAGTCGTCCATGGGAAGGTGCCCGCGACGATCGTCGACGCCCACCACAATCTCGTCGATCTGATCTCGCTGGACCAACGCAGGCAGTGGCAGGCTGGTACGAACCAGATGATTCTCCGGAACGGCGACGGTTTCGCTGGCATGAGGGATATAGCCCACCACGCAAAAGCCGCGGCGATCGGTGCGGCGACGCATCTGGTTGTGAATCTGGGAGGCGCGCGTGCCGGCGCCAAGGATGATCACGCGCCGCTTCAGCGCCTCCACTTCTACCAGCTGCAGGAACAGCAGGCGCAGGCCGAACACCAGCACAAAGCCCAGCGTCAGTGCGATGGCCAGCACGCCACGTCCGACGTACGCCTGCGGCACCACGTAGTAGCCCACCACCAGTAGAACGCCGCCGAGTACAAACGCAACAGCCTGCCTTGCCAGCAAGCCAAAACGCGTCATGCGGATGTGCGCCTGGTATTGGCCCATCGCCACCATGCCGGTGACGATGATGGCGGCGAACACGAAGGCGCGCTGCGGCAGATGTACCGTGAACTCGGCCAGCTCGTCTGCGTTGTTCGCGTACCGAATATAGGTCGCCATGGACAACGAAATGGCCAGCAGCAGCAGCTCGCAAAGGCCGAGCATGACGAGCCACCGTACGGATTGGCGACGCAGGAAACGAAGCATCGGATCCCCCCTTACCCCAAGATGTCAGCTAGATCCATTTAGCGTGCAAAAAGGCTAGCGCCTGCTCGTGGCGCAGTCGATGCAACTTACGGAGGAGCGACGGGACAACCGTTCGGCTGTCTCAGCCATGTAACAGGTCGTGCTAAGCCGTGCGATGGGTGGCGCGCGTCGATGGCAAGGTGTGCAAATGGACGCGTGTAATGGCCAACGGTGCGGCCAGTGCACCAGCCAAGGTGGCGGGCAACGCCAATGCATGAAGTCGACAGACCGGTGCATCGCTCACTGCGTTCGGCGGGGCAATGGCGCGGCCCAGTGGCGCGTCGACAGTCGAAGGCGCCACTCGCAGGCCTATGCCGAATGCCTTGAGCAACGCTTCTTTGCGCGTCCATAGCGAGAGCATCGCATCCGTCCGGTCGTCCTGCGGGAGCGCTTGCAGTGCATGCGCTTCGGCGGGTGTGCATAGCAACTCGATCAGATCGCACAGTGATGCGCGGGGTGGTGATTGTTCGATATCCACGCCCACCGTCGATGCTCTCGCGATAGCGATGGCTACCTGTGATCCACTGTGGCTGAGGCTGGTGGCGAAGGGCGTATCTGGCAGCAGGGGTTGACCGTGCGTGCCCCTGCTCAGGGGGACCTCGTCAGTGGCGCAGTCGAGGATCAGCCCAAGTGCCAGCCGCCAGAATGCGTGGGCGAATGCGTAGGTGTTGCGATCCTGGGTGTGACGAAATCGATGGGCACGCGCTACCTCGTGTTCGGGAAGCAACTCGATGGCCTCGTGAATCAGCGGCCACCAGGGTGTGCTGTCGAACTGAATCACGCGCGCTTCGCCGGGGTGGGGTGGTGTGAGACCCGCGTGTTGCAAGGCCGCCATCGCTTCGTATGCGAAGGACGACGGCATGATCTCCGGGCGCATGAGCGGCGGCCTCGCAGGCTAGGCGAGGCCAGTGGTCGCGCAGGTGGCGAGCAAACCACGCAACTCGTCGGCCAGCCGCAAACTCAACGCCACGATGGTAAATGTGGGAAACGCCCACCCGCCGGTGGGAAACACCGAGCTGCCGGCGATGTGCAGGTTGTCCACGCCGTGCACTTTGCAGTCGCGATTGACCACGCCGGTGCGTGGATCGTCGGACATGCGCGTCGTGCCCATGTGGTGGGCAGTGCCGTGCACCTGCGGTTCTAAAGCGTGGCTGTCGGCCAACCACGGCTCGAGATGAAAACGCCCGCAGCTGGCGCGCTCCAGCTCGGCGCCAAACAAGGTCGCGGCCGAGCGATAGGTGTGATGGTCGAGCTCGGTGAGACGCCAGTCCACGTGCACCTTGCGCTGGCCCAGCATATCCAGTTCGTGACCTAGCACGATGCGGCTGTCGGGATTGGGCGCCTGCTCGAAGTAGCCGACGAGATCGATGTGACTGCTGGCCACGGTGGGCCGGTCCGCCAGCTTGTGCGCAAAGGCCCGCACGATATCGCCGATACCAAGACCCAGCTTGAGCGTGGTAAGGCCAAGGCTTTGCGGTGCCGCAATCGCTTCGGCCGCCGGCGCGTTGCGCAACGCTTCGGAAAGGCGTGCTTCCAGCAGTGCGTTTTCGTCCTGCGCGGTTTTCTTCAATGCGGAGCGAAGCTCGCGCAGGGCACGGATGCCACGCGGCAATGGCCCTTCCACGCCGAAAGGATGGACGCGGCCGTTGAGCAAGCGATGCCGGCGTTGATAACGCGGCGACAGCGTGATCTCGGGAAAGGAAGGCGCCCCCTTGCCGGGGCGGCGTTCATAGGGGCGGGTCACGTGATGCAGTTGGTCGGCGGTGAGCCGGCCAAGCGTGCCGCTTGGGTGATCCATGAAGTAACGGCCCACCACATCGCGCTGGTTGCCCAGGCCATGCGGAATCGTCGAGTTCGATAGCAGCAGCTGGCGAGCGTTCTCGATGCCGCCACTGGCAAGCACGTAATGCCGGGCACGCACCCGGCCACGATGACCACTCAGCGAACCGATGCTCGCTTCGTGTACGTGGTCGCCGTTGGGCGATGCTTTCAGCTCCAGCAGGTTGGCATGAAGCAGCACCTGGACGTTAGGCGCCTGATGCAGTTCGTCGCGATACGCGTCGCCGAACAGGATGGGGCTGCGCGCGAACAGCTGGTTGACGAGCTTGTCGTCGTCAAACGAGATGGGGGTGCGTGGCGTGGGAGCGGAAAACGTGCCTTCGGTGAAATCGATGGCTCCCAGCTGGCAGTACGAGCGCGCGCGTGCGTAATAAGGCTCCAACTCGGCGTAGCTGATGGGCCAACCGCTGTGCGGCACCCATTCGCGCGCCATCAGGTCTTCCTTGCTGAGGGGAATGCAACCGCCACCCCACAGATTGCAGCTGCCGCCGAATACGCGCATGCGCGATGTGCCAGGGTCGAATTCCGCGGAGCCCTGTGCGCTGCCTTCGCATAACGCCTGGCTGCGATCCTCTGCAGCGAATCCGCCGCTTTCAAGCAGGCACACACGCACCTGGGTGCCGATGAAAGTTCGTGCGATAGCGATGCCGGCAGCGCCTGCACCCACCACGCAGAGATCCACTTCCACATCCGACGGATGTGTCCCGCTCATGTAGTCGATGATCACACCAACCCCCAAAAGCCGATCCATTGATCCACGTGATTAAGGCAACACCGGAGTGTTGCCCTAAGACATCATGTCGTTTCGTGGATCTGGTCCTTGGCATATCCGCCAGCCGCTCCGGGCTGACCGCGGCCTTAGCCGATCACACGCGGTAATACTCCCTGTACCAGCGTACAAAGTTGGCCACCCCTGTTTCTACCGACACCTGCGGCCTATAGCCAACGGCCTGTATCAGGTCCGTTACATCCGCTTCGGTGTCGGGTACGTCGCCTGGCTGCAAGGGCAGCAATTCCATGACGGCCTTGCGACCAAGGCAGTGTTCCAGCACTTCGATGTAGTGCAGCAGTTCTACCGGGCGCTCGTTGCCGATGTTGAAGAGGCGATAAGGCGCGACACCGCTACAGGACGGGTCGGGCATGTTGCTGTTCCAACCCGCATCGATCGAGGGCACTTTGTCCAGCGTGCGGATCACACCTTCGACGATGTCATCCACATAAGTGAAACTGCGCTTGTGGCGACCGTGATTGAACACACGGATAGGCTCGCCCGCAAGAATGGCGCGGGTGAACAGGAACAACGCCATGTCCGGGCGGCCCCACGGCCCGTACACCGTGAAGAAACGCAAGCCAGTAGCAGGGATGCCGTAGAGATGCGCGTAGCTATGCGCCATCTGTTCGTTGGCTTTCTTGGTGGCGGCGTACAGCGTGAGTGGATGTTCGGCGGATTTGTGCTCGGAGAACGGCATGGCCGTATTGGCACCGTAAACCGAACTGGTGGACGCGAACACCAGATGCTCCACGCCGTGCTGGCGGCAGCCTTCGAGCACGTGCAGGAAGCCCACGACGTTGCTGCTGGTGTAAACGTGCGGGTTCTCTGCCGCATAACGCACCCCGGCCTGCGCCGCCAGATGCACCACGCGTTGCGGGCGGTGCTCGGCGAAGGCGCGTTCCATGGCATGGCGATCGGCCAGGTCGGCATGGATATGCGTGTAGCCCGGGCGATCTGCGAAGCGCGCCAGTCGCGCCTTCTTCAGCGTGACGTCGTAGTAGTCGCTGAGGTTGTCCAGGCCGACCACTTCGTCGCCACGAGCGAGCAGGCGCTCAGCAACATGGGAGCCAATGAATCCGGCGGTGCCGGTAACCAACACTTTCATGTGATAGTCCTCAGAGCCTGTTCCATGTCTCCGCGTGGCCCGCGCAGGGAGCTGTTTGCGCGCCAGCCAAGGAAGAACGAAGGAGTGTATGTCGATACACGACTGAGTGATGACGATGGATGGTGGGCAAACAGCCCCTGCCCGAAGGGTTGGAGTCTGATGGCCGCCAGGGAGCGGCCTGCGGCTCGACCTGACAGCCAGTCAGGCCCAGCGCCTCAGTCCACTCCCTGGCGGCCATCAGATTCCAACGCGGGCTACGCGGAGACATGGAACAGGCTCTAAAGCCTGCCGTCGACGGCTTCGCGTGGCAGCACGTACTTCACGTCGTAGACCACCGATGCCGGCTTGCCGAATGCACGGATACCTTCGGCGCCCAGCGCCACAAACTGACGGTGTCCCACGGCGACAATAATCGCGTCATAGCTGCCGGCGGCTGGTTGCGCCACCGGCGTCAATGCATATTCGTGTTCGGCTTCGGCCACGTTGACCCATGGATCGTGCACGTCCACCTCGGCGTTGTACGAGCGCAAGGCTTGCACGATGTCGACCACGCGCGTGTTGCGCAGATCCGGGCAGTTTTCCTTGAAGGCCAGGCCAAGCACCAGCACGCGTGCGCGCACCGGGTTGATACCCTTGCGCACCATCAGCCGGATCACCTCGTTGGCGACGTGACCGCCCATGCTGTCATTGGTGCGGCGACCGGCGAGGATTACGTCGGGGTGGTGACCCACCTCCTGCGCCTTATGCGTGAGGTAGTAGGGGTCCACGCTGATGCAGTGCCCGCCGACCAGGCCCGGACGGAATGGCAGGAAGTTCCACTTGGTGCCAGCCGCCTGCAGCACTTCGAGCGTGTCGATGCCCAGCTTGTTGAACAGGATGGAAAGGTCGTTGACCAGCGCGATATTGAGGTCGCGCTGGGTGTTCTCGATCACCTTGGCCGCTTCGGCCACTTTCAGCGAGCTGGCCTTGTGTGTGCCGGCGGTAATGATGGAGCCGTACAGACGATCGACGAAATCGGCCGTTTCGGGTGTAGAGCCGGAAGTGACTTTGAGAATACTCGTGACGCGATGCAGCTTGTCGCCCGGGTTGATGCGCTCCGGGCTGTAGCCCGCGAAGAAGTCGCGGTTGAATGCCAGTCCGGAACCCTTTTCGAGCAGGGGGACGCACACTTCTTCGGTGCAGCCGGGATACACGGTGGATTCGTACACCACGATGTCGCCGCGCTTGAGTACTTTGGCGAGCGTTTCGCTGGCGCGAATCAAGGGTGTGAGATCAGGTCGCTTGGCCGAGTCGATCGGCGTGGGTACGGTAACGATATAGACGTTGCGGTCGGCAAGGTCTTCGAGCTGTGAACTGAAGCGCAGCCGAGTGGCTTGCGCGAGCTCGTCGCCGCTGACCTCCAATGTGTTGTCGTGGCCGGCACGCAGTTCGTCGATGCGCCGCTGATGAATGTCGAACCCGACGGTGTCGTAGCGCTTGCCAAATTCCACTGCGAGCGGCAGGCCGACATAGCCGAGTCCAATGATGGCGAGCTTCGTGTCTTCCAGTTTATGCATGCCGGGCTTCCACTGTCTGGTTGGAGAGGGGCAGAGACGTGTTCCCGAGGTCTTCCGGCGGATTACCTCCCGAAATGACCAGAACGTGTACCCCTGATATCAGGCTGACGTGATGTTGATGCATCAAGTGACACATCGCGTCGGCGGCGCAAGGCTAACAGGGTCGGTTGCTCTTTCCGCTAGGCCAGAGGTTGCTTGTCGGATGGCGGATGCGCGAGCTGTGACGAGTTTGTGCGTTGGTTGTTCTGGCAGTCGCTGGTGAAGCTGTGGGTCCGTCCATCGAGACAGCTTGTTGGCGAACGCCGATGGCGCCACGCCGCACTGGGGTATGGCATGTCCTGCAGGCGACAGCGCTGAGGCGTGGCGTGCCGAGGTGCGACACAGTGGCACACGCAAGGTATTGCGAATCATTCTCAATATTGTTACGGTGTATGGGTGCAGCCTAGCTAGAGGGACTTCCTCGCCACGGCTCGCGTTCCCCATTCCCAAACCTTGCAGCGAAAGGGCTCCCCATCCCCGGGACGGCCCGCGTTCGCCTGCCCGAAGGATCGAGCATGACCTCCAAAGCACGTGTGTCTTCCGCGGCTAACCCGCCCATCCGGCTGGTGATGAGCACGCTGGGTCTGGCGCTGGTCTCTACGTCCGCCATGGCGGCAGCCTCCAGCGACATCGCCAGTGACACCACGGCCGATCCTCAGGACGCACAGAACCTCGATGGCGTGAAAGTGCGTTCCACTGTCGTCAACACCACCTCGCCCAAGTTCACCGCGCCACTGTTGGATACGCCGCGCTCGGTGACGGTGATTCCGCAGGAGATCATCCAGCAGACAGCGGCGACGTCGTTGCTCGATGTGCTGCGGCAGGTGCCGGGCATCACGTTTGGTGCAGGCGAGGGCGGTAACCCGAATGGTGATCGGCCGATCATCCGTGGCTTCGACTCGGAGAGCTCGGTGTTCATCGATGGCATCCGTAGCTCCGGTTCGCAGTCGCGCGAGATCTTCGACATCGACCAGGTGGATGTCATCAAGGGGCCGAGTTCTGTCTATACCGGTCGCGGCGCCGTGGGTGGCAGCATCAACCTGGTTACCAAGGCGCCCAAGGCGGATAACTTCGTGCGTGGCACGGCCGGTATCGGTACGGACAACTACTACCGCGGTACGGTCGACTGGAACCAGCAGGTGGGCGCAGATTCGGCGATCCGCCTGAATGTGATGGGGCACAGCAACGATGTGCCGGGCCGCAATGGTCCCGATATGGCGCGCTGGGGCATTGCGCCCTCGGTGACCTTTGGCTTGCATGCGGCGACCAGTGTGACGCTGAGCTATTACCACCTGCAGAGTGACGACACGCCCGACAGCGGCATGCCGTACAACAACCCGTTTGCGGCCAATAGTCCGTACGCCAACCGCAATGGCGACGGCAGGCCGTACTCAGTGCCGCGCGGCACCTATTACGGCTGGCTGGCTCGTGATTATCAGAAGCAGAGCAACGACATCGGCTCGATCCTGATCAAGCACGACTTCAACGACGGTTGGACGCTGCGCAACACCACGCTGTACGCACGTTCGACCAATGACTATATCTGGACACAGCCGGATGACAGTCAGGGCAATTTCCTGGTGAATGGTGGCATCTGGCGCCGCAACAACAACCGCGACAGCAGCACGACCAATCTCACCAACCAGACTGATCTCACCGGCGAATTCGAAACCGGCATGCTGAAGCACAGCTTCGCCGCCGGTATAGAGCTCAGCAGCGAGAAGACGCAGCGTACAAGCTACCTGGTCGATCCGGCCCAGAGCGCATCAGACACCCATAACACGGGTTCCATCGTCAACGGCGCTTGCAGTCCGAAGTACGGCATCGGCGCAGCTTCCGGCTACTGGTGCACGGATGCCCAGCACCCGACACCGAACGATCCGTTCAATGGCGTGATCATCGGTGGCCAGAATCCCACGCGCGTCGTAACCGACACGCGCTCGGCATGGGCGTTCGATACGGTGACGTTCAACCCGCAGTGGTCAGTGAATGGCGGCGTGCGCTTCGACAGCTTCAGCACCCGATCCGTCGCTACCACCACCACGACCGGTGTGGTGACGAACCTCACCAACGATGCGAACTTCTGGAACTACCAGCTTGGCGTGGTCTACAAGCCTGCACAGAACGGCAGCGTTTACCTGTCGTGGGGCACCTCGTCCAATCCGCCGGGCGTGGATGCGGGCGATGGCGCGGATGGCATCGCCGTCACCAATGCGGATCTGAAGCCTGAGAACAGTCGCAATCTGGAACTGGGTACCAAGTGGGATGTGTTGGATCAGCGCCTCTCGCTCACGGCCGCGGTGTTCCGCACCGAGAAGGACAACGCCCGTGTGGCAACGGGTGGTCGCGGCAGTCCGTTGATCAACGCTGGCAAGCAGCGTGTGGATGGTGTGGAGCTGAGCTTCAGCGGTCAGCTGACGGAACGTTGGAACGTGTTCGGTGGCTACACCTATCTCGACAGCAAGCTGGTGAAGACCGGTCCGGGTGATGCAGCAAGCCAAGGCAATCGATTCCCCAATACGCCTGAGAATAGTTTTACGTTGTGGACCAGCTATGCGATCACCTCCCAGTGGAGCATTGGCGGCGGTGCGTATTACCAGAGCAAGGTGTACGGCAACACGGCCAACACCAAGTGGGTGCCGGGCTATACCCGCTTTGACGCCATGGCGTCGTATCAGGTCAATAAGCACCTGACGTTGCAGCTCAATGTGCAGAACCTGACCAACAAGTACTACTTCGACAAGGCCTATGCCTCGCACTACGCCTCAGTGGCGCCGGGGCGGGCGGGCATACTCACGGCCAACTTCAGTTTCTGATAGGGTCAACGAAATCGGTGGCGCGCTTTCCGGTGCGTCACCGATCTGCAAAGTTGAGGAAACACCATGTTGCTCCACGTTCCCGAAGTGCTTACCGCCGATGAGCTGGCGCATTGCCAGCAACGCCTGGCGCAGGCGCCATGGGCGGATGGGCGGGTAACAGCGGGGCATCAATCGGCACAGGCCAAGGACAATCTGCAGCTGCCTGACGACTGCGCTGAGGCGCGGGAACTGGGGGCGCTGGTACGCGATGCGCTGGCGCGCAACACGACGTTTTTTGCGGGCGCCTTGCCACGCCACATTTTTCCACCGCTCTTCAATTGCTATCGCGGCGGGCAGTCGTTCGGTTTTCATGTCGACAATGCGATCCGCTACGACCGCAGCCAGGGCACGGGCACGCCGATTCGTACCGATCTCTCCGCCACGCTGTTTCTCAGCGAGCCTGATAGTTACGAGGGCGGCGGTCTGGTGATTGAAGACACCTACGGCACGCACACGGTGAAACTCGCGGCGGGCGACTTGATCCTGTACCCTGCCAGCAGCCTGCACCGCGTGGAGCCGGTGACCCGCGGTGAACGGGTGGCTGCATTCTTCTGGATACAGAGTCTGGTGCGCGACGAGACTCGTCGCCGCCTGCTGCTGGAACTGGATGTCTCCATTCAGAGTCTGACTCAGGTCAACGCCCCTCAACAGGATCTCTTGAGACTGACGGGCGTCTATCACAACCTGCTGAGAAACTGGTCAGAGACATGAGCGTCAAACAGGGGGCTGTCGCGGACGAATTTCCTCAGTTACTGAGGTCCGCGCCGGCGCGTGCGCATGGGCTGCTGCTCGCGCAGGCGCTTATCGGTGACTGTGCGTCGCAGTTAGCGGTGGGCCAGATGTATCTCGAGGGCATTGGTTGCGAGCGCGATGGCGCCGAGGCCAGGTACTGGTTCCAGCATGCCGCGCATCAGGGTGAACCGATGGCGATGAACATGCTGGGGCGCTGCCTTGAGAATGGTTGGGGCGGCACCGTGAATTATGAGTTGGCCGCCGTGTGGTATCGGGAAGCAGCCGAGCATGGCTCGGACTGGGGCATGTACAACTATGCCCATGTGCTCGCCAATGGACGCGGCATCAAGCAGAACCGTGCGGAGGCGTTCCGTTGGTTCGGGCGCGCTGCGCAAGCGGGCCATGGTCGCGCCATGCATTTCCTTGGGCAATATTACGAACACGGTTGGGAAACCGAGCCGAACTCGTCACTGGCCAAGGAGCTCTATCGTCGCTCAGCGGAGAAGGGCGATTACCGCGGGCAGTGCAGTTGGGCTTCGGTGCTTACCGAGGAAGGGCGCATTGAAGAGGCGTGCACGCTGTTGCGCATGGCCATGGCGGTTGCACCGACCTATTTCGCGGATGCGCTGCGTTGCGACCTGAGCCAGTCGAGTCACCCGGAGTTACGGGCGCTAGCCGCTAGCGTGTCTTAGACACACACCGCAAATTATTCGATGACTTTGTAGTCTCCTCACCGTCATCCCCGCGAAAGCGGGGATCCAGCGACTTGGGCTCTTTTCGCCGAACGTAAAGGCACTGGTTGACTGGCTTCGCCGTTGTGAAGCACTTCTCGCCTTCGCGGGGATGACGGTGAGGGGTTGCGCACGATGAAGCACGCCGCGAAGCGCAATGCTCCTCCGGCTCCCGGCATGCACCCGATGCGTGATCGGGTGCAGCCATCACGCATTACGACCAATCGCTATCGTCGAAGCCGCCGTCGTTGCTGCCATCAAAATCGTCGTTCGACGCAAAGTCCTGATCGTTGCTGACATCGCGCGAGCGTTCGCCGTTGTCGTAGAAGTTGTTCTCCGTGACGTTCTCGATCACGGTGGACTGGCCACCACCGCCAAAAAAGCCTCCGCCGCCGTGATGGCCGCCGAGCAGGCTTTCAATCCCGTCGAACAGGAACATGCCACCGGCAACACCCGCCGCCGTCGTGGCGGCCTGCGTCAGGAAGCTGGGCGCGGCAGCAGGCGGTTGCGCTGGCGCGCCGCCAAACAGTCGATCGCGCCAGCTCGGCGCCGCAGCGGGTTGGGGCTGCTGCGGTGGCATCGGGGGTGGCGTTGCGCCCCATGCCGACGCTTGCTGACCACCCAGAAAGCTGCCGCCGCCTTGCTGTGAGGCGAGTTGCGCCTGCAGTTGCGCGATCTGGGCCTTGGCGCCTTCCAGGGCCTGCTGCTGCAGCAGGCTGCGCTGCACCAGCAGGTAGAGCGCGTCGGGCTGGTTGGCCAGTCGCTGGCGGATCAGTGCATCGGCTTGCGGATCCTTCATCACGCTGCCGGCGGCAGCGAGGCGCTGGAGAAAATCGTCGAGTAGCTGTTGTTCCTGCGGTGTCATGACTTACGAATCTCCGTGGGATGACGAGTGGCACCCAATGTCGCGCTCAGGTTACCGGGTGGTGCAGTGCCGGAAGTGTGCTCTGCCTGCGTGACATCAAGGGGTAAACGACTTTCGTTTTCCTTGCAGTCAGCCTTTTCGCAGGCTCTTTCGAAATTGCACGGCGTCAGGCGGGCGCTGTTCGTATCCCATACGAAAAAGCCCCGGGTCACGAAGTACCCGAGGCTTTCTGTCTGGAATGTTTTGGTGGAGCCAGGGAGGATCGAACTCCCGACCTCGTCATTGCGAACGACGCGCTCTCCCAGCTGAGCTATGGCCCCACATGAGCGAGGCATGTTACCAGCGTGTTCCAGTGCTCGCCAAGCCCCTGAGCGCGTTCCTCAGGGGTGCAGGCGGGCAAGTCCGTCATGCAGCACCTCGCGACGCCAGCCCTCGAGAAACTCCGGCCATGAGTCCGTGACGACGTATTCCTCCAGCACCTTGCGAGGGCACAGCAGGCCGGCCGGCAGGTCCTGCTCGACCGCGCACTTGTCCACGACCTCCTTCATGGCGGCGAGCGCTCGCTTGGCCTCGCCCTGGGGCGATTCGGGAATGGCCGCGGTTGCCGTTACCTCATCACCGTCGATGGGCTGCTGGAGCACTTCGAGCAACTCGTTGCGCTGAGGAGAGCGCAGTGCGCGCTGACCGCGCGTGCGTTGCTCCAGGTCGCTGGCGGTGCGCGGCGACTGCTGCACCAGATTCATCACTAGTGCGTCCTCGAGCAGCCAGGGGCGTGGCCGGTCGAGTGTGCGTGCGACCTGGTCACGCCACAGCAGCACGCGACGCAGCAGGGCGCGTTGTTCCGGGCGCCATTCCGACGCGCTGCGGAAGGCGCGTTGGGGTTGCGGGTCACCTTCGCGATAGCAGGCGCGGCGCTTGAGTCGTTCGCAGTCTTCGGCATGCCAGGTGGCGCGGTCACGCTGCGCGAGTCGCTCGGCCAGTTGTTCGTGCACCGGCTTGAGATAGACCACGTCCAGCGTGGCGTAGGCGCGTTGCGAATGGGTGAGCGGGCGCTGCAGCCAGTCAGAGCGCGTTTCGCCCTTGTCCAGTTCGGCACCGGTCAACTCGGCCACCAGAGCGCGGTAGCTGATACCCAAACCCATGCCGACAAAGGCCGCAGCGATCTGTGTGTCGAACAATTGGTGAGGACCATGCGGCAGCAAGGGCGAGAGTGCCTCCAGGTCTTCACTGGCGCTGTGCATCACGGTGACGGCATGTCCATCGCCGATCAGCGGGCGCAGTGACTCGCCAATGGTGAATGCCAGCGGGTCAACCAGCGCATACCGTCCATTCCAACCCAACTGGATCAGGGCCAGCTGCGGGTAGAACGTGTTACGGCGCATGAACTCGGTATCGAAACCCAGTGCGGCGTCGTCAGGCAGCGTGGCGAGCCACGCCTGCAAGTCGTCGCGCTGGTCGATCCATGCGGCGTCGGGGGATAGGGCGGTTTCTTGTTGCATGCGTCTTCCTGGTGATGCAGAACGCGCGCTCGCGCATTGTCCTGACATCGGTTTCTGCCTATGGTTAGGCGGTCCACGATAACAGGCCGCCCAAGGTCCCCCAACATGCCGAGTAAGGAAACCGTACGACGACAGCGTGCCCTCGGTGGAGCCGTTGGCGTCGTCGTGCTGGCCATGGCGCTGGTCTATCACTTCTTTCCGCGCGTGTTCCATGTCGAGCCGTCGGCAACGGCCGCGCATCGGGCGATGAATCTCGGGCCGATGACCTCGGCTACGCCAACCCGGGCGGCGCACCCCAATGCCGTGCCCGAGGTGGATGCTGGGCCGCCGCTCACGCTCGCCCCAACGAATGTCATCGTGTCCCGCCTAGGCAACAAGAACGCGAACCTGCCCGAGCAGCTCAGTGCGGATACGCCCGAAGTGGAGGCACTGCTTGCCCGCGCCGGCAAGGCGCTGCGCGCTGGACAGATTGCCGGTGACGAGAACAGTGCTGCGTCGCTTTATGAGCAGGCGCTCAAGCTAAAGCCGGATAGTCGCCGTGCGGCCCAGGGTCTGTATGAAGTGCGTCAGCGCCTGGTTGCCGAGATCAATCAGGACCTGGCTGTCGGTGATGCCGATGCCGCCAGCGATCTCCTCGACACGCTCAAGACGCTTCCTGATTCGAGCGACGATGTGGCCCAGTTGCAAGGCAAGCTCAAGACGTTGGCACAGGCGCGGCCGTTGTTGGCCAAGGCGGCAACGCTGCTGCAACAAGGCAACGTTGACCAGCCTGCCGGCAACAACGCGCTGGAACTCTATCGACAGGTGCTGCAATTGGATCCAAGCAACGCCGTGGCAGAACAGGGCATTCTGCAAGTGCAGCGTGCCGTGCTCGATCGCGCGCTGGCCGCCGTGGCGCAGAACGATTTCAAGAGTGCGGATCAGGCCCTGGCCGAAGCGAGCCAGGTGTCGCCGGATTCGACGGCATTGCGTGATGTGCGCACCCGCGTGGATGGCATGCGCCAGTCCCGCGCCAACGGACTGTTGACTCAGGCGCGCTCGGCGCTTGATGCCGGCAACCTGACGCTGGCCCAGCAGTTGGCGGATCAGGCCAAGGCGATCAGTCCCGATCTTGCGGGGCTGACCGAATTCGGCGAGCGGCTGACCAACGCGCGGCTATACGCCAGCTACAAGCCTGGGCAGGTGTTCGCTGACCGCTTTGTCGACATTCCTGGGCAGACGCCCTCCATGGTGGTGATTCCCACCGGCTCGTTCCAGATGGGCGCGCCCGATGCGGAGGAGGGGCGTCAGGATTCGGAAACTCCTCAGCATGAAGTGACCATCGCGAAGGGATTTGCGCTTTCCCGTAGTGCGATAACCGTTGGGGATTTCCGTGAATTTATACGGGCAACCGGTTATCAGCCGGACTCGGTGAAGCTCGGCGGCGCTAGCGTCTATGACGAGAGTACGGGGGCCATGCGCGACGACCCCGGTGCAACCTGGCAGCACGATTACGCCGGCCGCATCGCCGATAGCAAGCTGCCCGTCGTCAATGTGTCCTGGAATGATTCGAAGGCCTATGCGGAGTGGCTCAGCCAACGCACGGGCAAGACCTATCGGCTGCCCAGCGAGGCCGAATTCGAATACGCCCTGCGTGGCGGCACGACCACGCGTTACTGGTGGGGCGATGGCGCACCCGCCTCCAAAGTCGAAAACCTGACTGGCAGCGGTGATCGTTCACCCAGTGGGAGGCGCTGGAGCAATGCCTTCTCCGGTTACCGGGACGGCTACTGGGGGCCGGCACCGATCATGAGCTTCGCACCCAATCCGTTCGGGCTGTATGACATCAACGGCAATGTCTCCGAGTGGGTTCAGGACTGCTGGCATGACAGTTACCTACGGGCGCCCCGCGATGGCGGTGCATGGGTCAACCCGGGGTGCGGTGTACGAGTGGTGCGCGGCGGCTCGTGGGGCAGCTCGCCGGACCAGGTGCGCTCTGCCTACCGACAGGGGGCTGATGCGAGCTTGCGTAGCGGTCGCGTGGGTTTCCGCGTGCTGCGGGAGCTCTGATCGGGTTGTCCGTTTGAAGGGCATGTCGCAAGACGAGCGAGACCCCTTCGATGGCGGCTATAGCACGGCTTGTGCTGCCCCCTGCACGAACCGTAAAATGGCCCGCTTTCGTGTAAGGGAATCATCGACTTAGGGTGGAGTGTCCGGAAGCTGGCGGGACGGGGTGTGAGGGTGTTTTTGCCTATCTTTTCCCTTGGAAATCCGATGCTTGCGGGAAGCTCCTCAGAGTTGTTCTGATGCGAAAGTGGCGGAATTGGTAGACGCACTGGATTTAGGTTCCAGCGGGTAACCCCGTGAGGGTTCGAGTCCCTCCTTTCGCACCATCCCTTGTGTTTTGTGCAGGCGGCCAGTGGCTGCCAAGCGCCCTTTGAGGCGCTTTTATTGGTATTCCAGGAGACGTCATGCAGGTTTCGGTTGAAAACGTCGGTAAGCTCGAGCGCAAGCTCACGGTGAAGTTTCCCGCAGAGCGCTTCGAGTCGCAGGTAAGCGCGCGGATCGCCGAAATGGGTCGCACGGTGCGCCTGAAGGGCTTCCGCCCGGGCAAGGTGCCGACGGCGGTAATCCAGCAGCGTTTCGGTGACCAGGTGCGTGGCGAAGTTCTTTCCGACCTGATCGGCAGCACGTTGCGTGAAGCCGTCAACCAGGAAAACCTGCGTCCGATCGCCAACCCGTCGATCGACACCACGGGCCGCCCGGAAAATGGCGAAATCGCCTACACCGCCACCTTCGAGGTGATGCCGGAGTTCCCGGAAGTCGACGTGGCCAAGCTTGAAGTCTCGCGCCCGGTGGCCGAGGTCAGTGACGCCGACATTGAGAAGATGGTCGAAACCCTGCGCGCCCAGCGCCGCAGTTTCGACCCGGTCGAGCGCGCCTCGGCTGAAGGCGATTTCGTGATGTTTGAATATTCGGCGCAGGCCGGCGACTACCGCTTCCCGGCCGAGGGCCTGGAGCGCGCCGGCAGCGTGCTGGGCTCGGGCAACCTGTTCAAGGCGCTGGACGACGTGCTCGCCGGTCGCAAGGCCGATGACGCGTTCGACGCTGATGTCGAATTCCCGGCCGATTTTCGCAATGAAAACCTGGCTGGCAAAACGACCCAGTGCCACTTCCAGATCGTGAAGGTGCAGGAGCCCAAGCTGCCGGAAGTGAACGCCGAGTTCGCTCAGCTGTTTGGTATTGCCGATGGCGACCTGGAGCATTTCCGCAAGGAAGTTCGCGCCAACCTCGAGCGCGAGCTCAAGGCCACCCTGATGGCCCGCCTCAAGTCGGAAGTGGCTGAGAAGCTCGCCAACGCGTACCCGGATCTGGATGTGCCCAATGTCATGGTGCAGTCCGAGGCGCATGCACTGGCCCAGGGCAGCGTGCCGCGTGGACAGCAGGTGCCGCCGCAGCTGATCGAGGCCGCAGCACCAATGGCTCGCAAGCGCGTCATTGCCGGTCTGCTGATGGGTGAGATCGCCCGCAAGCAGTCGCTGGCCATCGACCGTACCCGCGTGGCCGAGCAGCTGGCAGCCATTGCCTCGACCTACGAGGAGCCGGAGAAGGTCATTGAACTCTACAACCGTGACCCCCAATTGATGTCTGGGCTGCAGAACCGCGTAATGGAAGACCAGGTCGCAGAGTGGGTGGCAGATCACGCTACGACCACCGTGCAGAATCTGGGCTTCGATGAGGTGATGCGCCCGGTCAGCGCCTGAGGCATCCTTCAGGCCACACACCGGAGAACGACACGCATGGCTATGGACCCGATCCAGAACCTCAACCTGGTACCGATCGTCGTTGAGCAGACCGCTCGCGGCGAGCGCTCGTACGACATCTACTCGCGCCTTCTCAAGGAGCGCGTGATTTTCCTCGTGGGCGAGGTGAACGATCAGGTAGCCAACCTGCTGGTCGCACAGATGCTGTTCCTTGAATCGGAAAATCCGGACAAGGACATCCATCTGTACATCAACAGCCCGGGCGGTGCAGTGACCGCCGGGCTGGCGATCTACGACACCATGCAGTTCATCAAGCCTGATGTCAGCACCATGTGCATCGGCCAGGCCTGCAGCGCAGCGTCGCTACTGCTGATGGCTGGCGCCAAGGGCAAGCGCTACTCGCTGCCCAACTCGCGCGTGATGATCCACCAGCCGTCGGGCGGCGCCCGCGGTCAGGCGACCGACATCGAAATCCAGGCCCAGGAAATCCTGTACCTGCGTCGCCGCCTGAACGACATTTACGTTCAGCATACCGGTCAGCCCCTCGAGAAGATCGAGCGGGACATGGAGCGCGACCGCTTCATGAGCGCCGAGGCCGCAAAAGAATACGGTCTGATCGACCAGGTCCTCGACCGTCGCGCCGTCGACACGGTGAAATCGGCCTGATTTCAGGTAGTTGGTATCGGGTTTGCAGGCAGGTCCGCGTCTCGCTGCAGACGCGGAACGCTGTGCTATTCTCAAACCGTAATCGATTTTTCAGCAGGATCCAGGCATGAGCGACGACCGTCAGGGCCGTTCCAACGACAGCGGCAAGATTCTCTACTGCTCCTTCTGCGGCAAGAGCCAGCATGAAGTGCGCAAGCTGATCGCGGGTCCGTCCGTGTTCATCTGCGACGAGTGCGTAGAGCTTTGCAACGACATCATTCGCGAGGAGCTGGAGGAGAAGGCCGCCTCCGGGCGCAGCCAGCTGCCCAAGCCCCGCGAAATCATGGAAACGCTCGACCAGTACGTGGTCGGCCAGACCCGCGCCAAGAAGGCGCTGGCTGTTGCCGTGTACAACCACTACAAGCGCATGGAGTCGCGTCAGAAGAGCGATGACGTCGAGCTGGGCAAGTCCAACATCCTCCTGATCGGTCCGACTGGTTCGGGCAAGACGCTGCTGGCCGAAACGCTGGCACGCCTGCTCAACGTGCCGTTCACCATTGCCGACGCCACCACGCTGACCGAAGCCGGTTACGTGGGCGAGGACGTGGAAAACATCATTCAGAAGCTGCTGCAGAAGTGCGACTACGACGTCGACAAGGCGCAGTCGGGCATCGTCTACATCGACGAAATCGACAAGATCTCGCGCAAGAGCGAAAACCCGTCGATCACCCGCGATGTGTCCGGTGAAGGCGTGCAGCAGGCACTGCTCAAGTTGATCGAAGGTACGCTGGCCTCGGTGCCGCCGCAGGGTGGTCGCAAGCATCCGCAGCAGGAGTTCCTGCAGGTTGACACCAAGAACATCCTGTTTATTTGCGGTGGTGCTTTCGCCGGCCTGGAGAAGGTGATCCAGCAGCGTTCCGATACCGTGGGCATCGGCTTCTCGGCCGAGGTGCGCAGCAAGGAGCGCAAGGAAAACCTGGGCAAGTTGCTGGCGGAAGTTGAACCGTCGGATCTGGTGCGTTATGGCCTGATTCCGGAATTCGTCGGTCGTCTGCCGGTGGTGGCTACGCTTGACGAACTGGATGAACCGGCGCTGGTGAAGATCCTCACCGAGCCGAAGAACGCCGTCACCAAGCAGTTCAAGAAACTGTTCGAGATGGAAGGTGTGGAGCTGGAGTTCCGTCCGGAAGCTCTGCAGGCCATTGCTCGCAAAGCACTCAAGCGCAAGACGGGTGCTCGTGGCCTGCGCACCATTCTCGAGCAGGTGTTACTCGATACGATGTACGAGCTGCCGTCGCTGGAGCATGTCAGCAAGGTGGTTGTGGATGACGCTGTGATCGAGGGTCAGGCTGAGCCCTATCTCATCTACCGCGGCAATCTGAAACAGCCGCGCGCGGCAGGTGAGGGTGGCGACGCCGCCTGATCACGCGAAACATCGCATTAACCCTTGTGATGGCCCTGGCAGTATTGCCGGGGCCATTGCGTTTATGTGGTTTGTCATGCACTTGAGTGCGTGGGTGTTTGCCACCACTTGACGTACAGATGGCCCCGGCGCAGTGTCGGGACAAAAGACGCTATTCATCCCTGAGAGATTCTCTTCGATGGCAAAGAACGCCCCCAATCCCCTCGCCACCGGAGCCGCGCTCGACGCACTACCCGTGCTGCCGCTGCGCGACGTGGTGGTTTATCCCCACATGGTCATCCCGTTGTTTGTGGGTCGTGACAAATCCATGCGCGCGCTGGAGCGTGCGATGGAGGGTGAGCGCCAGATCTTGCTGGTGGCGCAGAAGAGCCCGGACATCGACGACCCCAAGATCGGTGATCTCCATGAGATCGGCACGCTCGCCAGCGTGCTGCAGTTGCTGAAGTTGCCCGACGGCACCGTGAAGGTGCTGGTCGAAGGCCAGTCGCGCGTTGCGATTGAGCATTACGACGAAGACGGCGGCATGCTTACTGCTACTTCGCGCGTGATTGAGCCGGTCTACAGCAACAAGGAGCGCGAGCTCGACGTCGTTTCGCGCACGCTGATCTCGCTGTTCGAGCAGCTGGTGAAGCAGAGCCGCAAGTTGCCCCCGGAAGTGCTCGCCACGCTGTCGGGCATTGATGATCCCTCGCGCGTCGCCGACTCCATTGCGGCGCACTTGTCGGTGCGTATGGCCGACAAGCAGAAAGTGCTGGAGACCGCGGACGTGGGGCAGCGCCTGGAGCTGCTGATCGGGCTGGTCGACGGCGAAATGGATCTGCAGCAGGTGGAAAAGCGCATCCGTGGCCGCGTCAAGTCGCAGATGGAAAAGAGCCAGCGCGAGTACTACCTCAACGAACAGATGAAGGCCATCCAGAAGGAGCTCGGCGAGAGCGAGGAAGGGCCGAACGAAATCGAAGAGCTGCAGAAGAAGATCGACAACGCGGGCATGCCCAAGCCGGTGCTGGCCAAGGCGCGCGCCGAGTTCGGCAAGTTGCGTCAGATGTCGCCGATGTCGGCCGAAGCCACGGTGGTGCGCAACTACCTGGACTGGCTGGTCGGCGTGCCGTGGAAAAAGAAGAGCAAGGTGCGCAAGGACCTGCAGCTGGCGCAAGACGTGCTCGATGCCGATCACTTTGGCCTGGAGAAGGTCAAGGAGCGCATCCTTGAGTACCTCGCCGTGCAGCAGCGTGTGAACACCATGCGCGGTCCGATTCTGTGCCTTGTTGGCCCGCCGGGTGTGGGCAAGACCTCACTGGGCCAGTCGATCGCCAAGGCGACCAACCGCAAATTCGTCCGCATGAGCCTGGGTGGCGTGCGCGATGAAGCAGAGATTCGTGGCCATCGCCGCACCTACATCGGTTCGATGCCGGGCCGCATCGTGCAGAATCTAAACAAGGTGGGTTCGAAGAATCCGCTGTTCGTGCTCGACGAAATCGACAAGATGTCGATGGACTTCCGTGGTGACCCGTCGTCGGCGCTGCTGGAAGTGCTCGACCCCGAGCAGAACCATGCATTCAATGACCATTACCTGGAAGTCGATCTCGACCTCTCCGAGGTGATGTGGATCGCCACGGCCAACTCGTTGAATATCCCTGGTCCGTTGCTGGACCGCATGGAAGTCATCCGCATCCCGGGTTACACCGAGGATGAAAAGCTGGGCATTGCGCTGAAATACCTGTTGCCCAAGCAACTCAAGGCCAATGGCCTGAAGGTAGAAGAGCTGAGTGTCGACGCGGAGGCCATTCGCGACATCGTGCGCTACTACACCCGTGAGTCTGGCGTGCGCAATCTCGAGCGTGAAATCTCCAAGATTTGCCGCAAGGTGGTGAAGGAGCTGACGCTGGCGCAGGTCAGCAAGAAGAAGGTGGAGGCCAAGAAGGCAGACGCCAAGAAGGCTGCAGCCGTAAAGACGGCCAAGGCGAAGAAGGCGGTCAAGGTGACCTCGGCCAATCTCGAGCAGTACCTGGGGGTGCGTCGCTTCGATTTCGGTCGCAAGGAATTGCAGAACGAAGTCGGCCTGGTGACCGGCCTGGCATGGACGCAGGTGGGCGGTGATCTGCTCAGCATCGAAGCCTCGGTCGTGCCGGGCAAGGGTCGTCTGGTCAATACCGGTCAGCTGGGTGACGTGATGAAGGAGTCGATCCAGGCGGCGTTGTCGGTGGTGCGTGCGCGTGCCGATCGCCTGGGCATCGATCCGGAATTCCACCAGAAGTACGACATCCATATCCACGTGCCGGAGGGCGCAACGCCCAAGGATGGTCCGAGTGCAGGTATCGCCATGTGCACGGCGCTGGTGTCGGCCTTGACCAAGGTGCCGGTGCGATCCGAGGTGGCCATGACCGGCGAGATCACCCTGCGTGGTCGCGTTTTGCCGATCGGTGGCCTCAAGGAGAAGTTGCTGGCGGCGCACCGTGGCGGTATCACCACCGTGATCATCCCGGATGAAAACAAGAAGGATCTGGCCGACATTCCGGAAAACATCACCGGGTCGCTGGATATCCATCCGGTGCGCTGGATCGACGAAGTGCTGGACATCGTGCTTGAACGTCCGCTGCGGCCGCTCCAGGCGACCGAGGGCGAGAACAAGTCGAAGAAGGTCGAGCCACCGATGGAAGAGAATCAGGACGAGTCGCAGGAGTCATACGCGCGGCCTCATTGATTCGTGATGAGAGTCACCAAAGAACGGGCGGGTAACTGCCCGTTTTTCATGCCCGGGTCACAACCATAGAGCAGAGCTCGCATAGCGTTTCAGTCATCACTTTGCAAGCGTTTGCAAAGCATGCTGAACCGCGCGAACCCTTGGTATTGCTCGTCATTGCGGACCCTGGGGGCCACTGGTATAAAGGCGGCACCGCAGCCTGACGCCGAGCACAATGCGCAGTGATGCGGGGTTGCTTGGCGATGTCCCGGTGCAATGCCACAAGAGGCGTCGCCTGGTCCCAGAATGACCACGCGGGCTGCATAACCGTTTAAGGGAGTGTCTCAATGAATAAAACCGATCTGATCAATGCCATTGCCGAAAAGGCCGAACTCACCAAGGCTGACGCCGGCCGTGCTCTCGAGGCTTTCTTCGAGACCGTGCAGAAGGCGCTGAAGAAGGGTGACGACGTGTCGGTGGTCGGCTTTGGCACCTTCACCGTGCGCAAGCGTGCTGCCCGTACCGGCCGCAACCCGCGCACCAATGAGACGATCAAGATCAAGGCCTCGAAGGTTCCGGCGTTCAAGGCTGGTAAGACCCTCAAGGATGCCCTAAACTAAGCGGCTACTTGCTTAGTTTCGGGTGCTTAGCTCAGCGGTAGAGCGTCGCCCTTACAAGGCGAGGGTCGTAGGTTCGATCCCTACAGCACCCACCAGAAACATGTGGAGCGGTAGTTCAGTCGGTTAGAATGCTGGCCTGTCACGCCGGAGGTCGCGGGTTCGAGTCCCGTCCGCTCCGCCACAGTTCGCAAGGGCGCCCGTGTGGCGCCCTTGCTATTTAAGCGCCGCGCACTTGGTGCGCTGAACAAAAAACGAGAGCCGGGAACATCTCCATGCTGCAGGCACTGCGTAACAAGCTTCACGGATGGCCTTCCATTGTCATTCTGGGCATTTGCGTTTTCGCGATCTCGTTTTTTGGCATCGAGTCTTATTTCAGCTCACGCACCGACACCTATGTGGCGATGGTGGGCAAGCATGAAATTTCCCAGCGGGATTTCCAGGACCGCATGAATGAAGCCCGCCGCGACGCACAGGCGCGCATGGGTGACCAGTTCAATGCGGCCCAGTTCGAGCTGCCGGAAACCAAGCGGCAGATTCTCGACCAGCTGATCAACGAGCAGCTGCTGCGCCAGGCCAACGATAAGCTCGGCCTGAAAGTATCGAGCCTGGAACTGCGTGATCGCATTGCCAACCAGCAGGCTTTCCAGGTCAACGGCCAGTTCGATCCGGCGACGTATCGCGCCATCCTGGCCACACAGAACATGAGCCCCTCGATGTTCGAAGCCGGCCAGCGCGCATCGCTGGAACCGGGGCTGGTGCCGCGCGCCATCATTGCCAGCACGGTCATCACTGACACGGATATGGATCGTTACCTTGGCCTGCTTTACCAGCGCCGTGACCTGCGCTGGTTTGCCGTGCCACGCCCCGCGCTGACCGACACGGAAGTGTCGGATGCGCAGCTGGAGGCGTTCTACAAGGAGCACCAGGCCGACTTCATGAACCCCGAGCAGGTGTCCTTGAAGTTCATCGAGGTCAACGGTGCCGATCTGAAGATCGACGCGCAGCCTAGCGAAGACGAACTCAAGAAGCGCTACGAGGAGCAGAAGCAGCGCTTCATGCAGCCGGAGCAGCGCCTGGTGTCGCACATTCTGATCAACGTGCCGAAGAACGCCACGCCGGATCAGCAAAAGGCCGCACTCGCCAAGGCAGAGAAAATCGCCAGCGAAGCCAATGCAGAAAACTTCGCCAAGCTCGCCGAGCAGGATTCGGAAGACTTGGGTTCGAAGCGTACCGGTGGTGATCTCGGCTGGCTGGAAAAGGGTGTGACCAACCCGGCGTTCGATTCGGCGTTGTTCTCGCTGCAGAAGGGTCAGATCTCCAAGCCCGTGCTGTCCGACGAGGGCTATCACGTGCTGTGGCTGCGCGACGTGCGCAGCGGCGACGCCAAGCCCTTTGCCGAAGTGCGCGATCAGATCGCCAAGGATTACTTGGCCACTGAGCGTGATCGTCAGTACAGCGAGTTGGCTGGCAAGCTGACCGACCAGACCTATCAGAACCCTTCGTCGCTGGAACCGGCATCGCAGGCTCTGAGCCTTCCCATCCAGACCACGGGCCTGTTCTCGCACAAGGGTGGTGAGGGTATCGCGGCCAACCCGAAGCTGGTCCAGGCGGCGTTCTCGGATGACGTACTGGTCCAGGGCAATAATTCCGGCTTGATCGACCTGGGCTCGGACCATGCTGTGGTGGTGCGCGTGGACAAGCACATCCCGGCGGCGGCGCGTCCGCTGGCTGAGGTGCGCGATCAGGTGCGTCAGAAGATTCTCGACGAGCGCATCGCCAGCGAAGCACAGAAGCGCGCGGATACCTTGCTGGCCCGCTTGCAGAAGGGTGAAGAGATGCAGGCGGTGGCGGCGTCGGTGGGTGCCAATCTGCAGGCTGTGCCTGAAGCCCTCCGCATGCAGCCATCGCTTCCGCCGGAAGTGCTGAAGCAGGCGTTCCTGCTGCCCCGCCCTGTCGGTGGCAAGGTACAGTTTGCCCGTGTCGCTACGGCGGATGGCAACTTTGCGATGGTGGCTGTCGACAAGGTGCAAGAGGGCGATCTGAGCAAGATCTCCTTCGAACAGCGCAGTGCGCTACGCGATCAGATGGCTCAGGCCTACGGCATCCTTGCCACGCAGGAGTTCATCGATGCGCTGAAGGCGAAGACCGAGATCAAGATTGCTGCTGATCGCATGTAAGCCTGACCGGACCGCGTGACACGAGAAAGGGTGGCCAAACGGCCACCCTTTTTTGTTTCCGGAGCGGAAGAAGCTTAGACGCCGGTCATGCCAAGGATGTGGTAACCGGCATCCACGTGAGTGATTTCGCCTGTGACGCCCGATGCCAAGTCGGAACATAGGAACGCACCAACGTTACCCACCTCGTCGATGGTGATGCTTCGTCGCAGTGGGGCATGGGCGTCGACGTGGTCAAGCATCTTGCGGAAGTTGGCAATGCCCGCAGCGGCCAGCGTCTTGATCGGGCCCGCCGAAATCGCGTTGACCCGTGTGCCTTCAGGGCCCAGGTTAAAGGCAAGGTATCGAACGTTGGCTTCCAGGCTGGCCTTGGCCAGTCCCATCACGTTATAGCTGTCCATCGCGCGTTCGGCACCCAGGTAGCTCAGGGTGAGAATGGCGCCGCCACGCCCACGCATTTGCTGGCGCGCCGCTTTGGCGAGCGCAGCGAGGCTGTAACTGGAAATGTCATGCGCGACGGCGAAGTTTTCGCGAGTCAGATGATCGAGAAACTCCCCCTGCAATGCATCGCGAGGTGCAAAACCTACCGAGTGAACCAGGATGTCGAAGCCGTCCCAATGCCCGCCAAGATCAACGAACAATTGATCAACCTGCGAGTCGCTGGCCACGTCACATGGCAGCACGATGTTGGAACCGAATGCGATGGCAGCCTCGTCGACGCGATCCTTGAGGCGTTCGTTCTGGTAGGTGAAGGCCAGCTGCGCACCTTCACGATGCATCGCATTGGCGATGCCCCAGGCGATCGAGCGCTGGCTGGCAATGCCCACGATCAGTGCGCGCTTGCCGTGCAGGAATCCCATACGTCCTCCCGAGAGCCCGTTGGCCTGATGCCGCGAGTTTAAGGCAATACTTGATCAGTGTTGCCTTGACGGTGGACGTCGTTGGCCTGGGTCAGCCCGGCGTGATCTTCAATACCTGCCCAGGTTTCACGCCCGGGCCCTGAAGGTGGTTCCATTGCTCGAGTTGCTTGATGTCGACCGAGTAGAGGCGCGCAATCGACCACAGGCTCTCGCCGGACTTCACCGTGTGGGTTTTCTCGGTATCTGCGCGGCGCTTTGTCGAAGCCTTTGTTGAATCGCCGGCGCTGGTCGCACCGCTGAGTGCCGCGCCCAGTGGTGGCAGCGACGCCGTGCCGGGCACGCTTTGCGTTTGGCCGTTCGCATCGGTCATCAGCGAATTGCGGAACTGCTGCGCGCGGCCGCTCGGGAGCAGCAGGTAGGGGGACGAACTGGAGTCGACAACGCCATTGCGGAAGGCCGCGTTGAGATCCTTGAGCTCATCCGTCGACATGCCGGCGTTGCTGGCGGCATGGGCGATGGGCATGGAGTTGTCGATGCTGACCTTTACCAAGCGTTGCTCGGATGACAGCGTAGGCAGGCTGACGTTGAAGCGGCCCGGATCGCGGATCACGCAGGCAATGGCCAGCAGCTTGACCAGATGTTCGCGGGTGACCGGCTTGACCGGCATCCTCGGAATTACCGGTTCGGCAGGCGGTGTGCCGTGCTGGCTCACCATGCGCTTGATCCCGAATTCGCCGGCGTTGAAGGCGTAATCCACCATGCGCCAGTCGTCGAGATCGTCGTGGTAGCGGCTAAGCAATGCCATGATGGCATCGGTGGCCGCAGGGACGTCCATACGGCCATCAAAGTTCTTGTTGACGCGGATACCTATGGCATCGGCAGTGGCCGGCATGATCTGCCACATGCCGGCAGGCATGCCCTTGCCGCCGGATACCGGGCGATACTGGCTTTCTACCCAAGGCAGCAGTGCGAACTCGCCGGCGACGTGGTGCTTGGCGGCGATCTGTTGCACGTAAGCGAGACGTGGCGCAGCTGCGGCAATCTGGCTTTCAAAGCGATCCGGGTTTTGCGTGTAGCGGCGGGCCCACAAAGTGATGCCGGGGTCGGCATCGCAATCGGCCATGGCGAAACTGCCGCGCAGGTCGTCCCAGATGTTGCCGTTGTCACTGTCCGGTATGACTGGCACGCTAATCGGATGACGAAGGTCGCGCACCGGCTCTGGCTTGGGGGCCTGAACGCTGGGCGCTTGCGGTTTCTGAGTGGGCCCGGTGGCGCAGGCGGCCAGAAACACCGTCATGGCGAGATGCAGGGGACGTAGGCGCCGGGTATTCATGACTTGAAGACGTCCTTGTTGGCGCGCAGCGCGGCGAAGCGGGCCACACGGTCCCCGCTCACGCCGTGATGGCGACTCCACTCGATGACGGCATCACTGTCCGTGCGCAGAAATGGATTGGTCGCTCTTTCCGTTGCCAGGGTCACAGGCAAGCTGGGTTGGTTATGCGCGCGAAGCGCTGCCACTTCCTGCTGCCGTGTTGCCAATGCGAGATTGTCAGGTTCGATGGTGTGCGCAAAACGCCCATTGGCTGCGGTGTATTCGTGCGCACAGCACACCAGCGTCGTGCCTGGCAGCGATGCGAGACGATCGAGCGATGCGAGCATCTGTGCCGGCGTCCCTTCGAACAGACGGCCGCAGCCCATGCTGAAGAGCGTGTCCCCGCATAGCAGGATGCCTTCACCCGCATAAGCGATATGTGTGGTGGTGTGGCCGGGGACAGCCATGACTTCAAAACGCACGCGCGGTTGCTCCAACGATACGATGTCGCCATCGTCCACACGCTTCGTCACCTTCGTCATGCGTTCGTCGCGAGGAGCGATCACCGGCACGTGATGCCGCGCCAATAGCGCATCCACGCCGCCGATATGGTCGTGGTGGTGATGAGTCAACAAGATCGCGCGGAGCTGCAAGTTCCGCTGTTGCAGCGCTGCCTCAACCGGAGCGGCGTCGCCCGGGTCGACCACGATGGCCTGGCCCTCGTCGTCGTGCAGCAGCCAAATATAATTGTCGGCAAGCGCCGGTAACGGTACGACGTGCAAGGAGATCACCCTCCGCGGTGTTCGTATCGACTGACGCAGGCATCCTTGGCTTGCGCGAAGTGGGGGACTATAGACCGCCCGGCCGGCGCACTCGTTAGTGAGACGTTAACGGCTGGTTGGGTTGTTCAGCCTTGTGGGCCCGTCGTCGGTTCGCCTGCAAACCAGGACACGTTATGTCCGGGGTGCAAGTACACTGTGCCCATCGATACGACCGGGCCGGCCAGGGCATGTCTCAGCGCGATCAAGACATCTATTCCAGCGTGCCATTGCGCAGCCTGTTGGCCGAGGAGACCGTGGCGTTGGGGCCGGGCCTGCAGCGTTGCAGTGGTGCGCATGCGCTGCTGGTGAGTGCGGCCAGGGATGACACACCGCCGGTGCTGCCCTTGCTCGGCAACTGGACCAAGCTGAACATGACGGCGGGACGTTACGCTGGCGACGTACGGGCGCGCACCAACGAGCCTTTGCCGTTCACTGATGATGCGTTTGACCTGGTGCTGTTGCGCCACGCTCTTGAAGTATCCACGACGCCGCTCGATATGCTGGAAGAGGTCTCCCGTGTGCTGGCGCCAGGTGGAGTACTCGCGCTGACTGGCTTGCATCCCTTCAGTGCCTGGGTACCGTGGATGATGTGGCGCACCAGGGGGCATGCCCCCGCGATGCACTCACCCATTCTCCTGGAGCGCTGGGTTCGTCGGATCGAGATGGACATCGAGCGCGTGGAGCGAGTGGGGCGACTGTGGCCAAGCAGTCGTGTCGGCCTCGACGCCTCACATGCATTCGGTGGTGGCTATTTGCTGATCGCGCGCAAGCGTCGACGCATGGCGGCTCCGATTCGACTGAAAACCAAAGCCTTGCCTGCCACTGTCAATGTGGGGCTGGCACCGGGCGCACGCCGTAACGCGGCGTCCTGAAAACTATTCTGATTTTGCTGATGGGTGACAATGACTGAAGTGGAAGCTTTTACCGATGGCGCTTGCCTGGGTAACCCCGGGCCGGGTGGCTGGGCCGCTCTGCTGCGCGCCAAGGGAACCGAACGCATGATCGCAGGTGGTGAGCCGGACACCACCAATAATCGAATGGAACTGATGGCCGCCATTGGTGCCCTCGAAGCGCTGACGCGCCCGTGCAAGGTTGCACTCACGACCGACTCGCGTTACGTCATGCAGGGTATCGAGGAATGGGTGCCCAAGTGGCGTGCCAACGGTTGGCGTACCGCGGACAAGAAGCCGGTGAAGAATCAGGATCTCTGGCAGCGCCTGTCGGCTGCTGTCGAGCCTCATCAGGTGCGCTGGCATTGGGTGCGTGGCCACAATGGTCACGTGGAAAACGAACGTGTTGATGTAGCGGCCCGAGAGCAGGCCGAGCAGTTCAGGAGCAAGGCATGAGGCAGGTTGTACTGGATACCGAGACCACCGGTCTTGAAGTACGCCAGGGTCATCGATTGATCGAAATTGCCTGTGTGGAGATGGTCGAGCGACGCCCGACCGGGCGCCACTACCAGACCTATCTCAATCCGGACCGCGCGATCGACGAAGGCGCGAAACAGGTCACGGGTATCGAAGATGAGTTCCTGCTCGACAAGCCTCATTTTGCCGATGTCGTTGACGAGTTTCTCGCCTTCATCGACGGTGCTGAGCTGATCATCCATAACGCCACCTTCGACGTCGGCTTCCTCAATGCAGAGCTCGCGCGCATGGGCGAGCAGTATGGCCGCATCGAAGATCGCTGCAACGTGCTCGATACATTGGTGATGGCGCGCGAGCGCTATCCCGGTCAGCGCAACAGTCTCGATGCGCTGTGTAAGCGCCTGGGTGTCGACAACTCAGCGCGTGATCTTCATGGCGGTCTGATCGACTCGCAATTGCTGGCCGAAGTCTATCTTTCGATGACCTCGGGTCAGGTCGTGCTTGACCTTGGATTCGAGGGGGCACAGGAGCAGGGCGCGACGGTGGCGCTGGCGCCGATCGTGCTCGATCGTCGTCCGCGTGTGTTGCGCGCCAATGACGACGAAATGGCTGCTCACGAGAAGCGTCTTGATTCGCTCGACAAGAGTGCAGGTGGCGCGAGTGTGTGGCGGCGCGACGACGGGTCGGCGGTTCACTGAACCGCCGAGCGAGCATCAGTTGATGCGTGCGAGTATCGCCGTGACGTTATCGCTGCCGCCGGCGTCCAGTGCGGCGAGCAGCAAGTGCTCGGTGCACTCCTGGGCCGACAGGTCGTAACGCGAAACGATGTTGGCGATAGCGGTATCGTCCACTTCTTCAGTGAGTCCGTCACTGCACAGCAGGAAACACATGCCCTGTTCCAGTCGGCCACGCGCCATGCCGATGTGCAGTTGCTCCGCGGCGGTGATCCCCAGTGCCTGAGTGATCACGTTGCGCTGAGGATGGCGTGCGGCCTGCGCGGCATCGAGTGTGCCGGCTGCTACCAGTTCCTGTACCAGCGAATGGTCGTGACTGACCTGGCGCAGTGTTTTCTGCCAGAGGTAGACGCGGCTGTCACCAACCCAAACCACCTCGTAGCTGTCCGCATGCAGACGCAGCGCTGCGATGGTGGTGCCCATCGGGCGCGGATCGTGGAAGCCACGGCTGTGCTGGATAAGGCGTTCGTCCGAGGCGCGTACGGCTTCGACGAGGCTATGCCCGCGCGTGACCAGGTCGGCTACCGCGTCGCGAACCAGAGCCGAAGCGACTTCACCGTGCTGGTGGCCGCCCATGCCGTCGGCCACCAGAAAGAGGCCGAGTGATGCGTCGGCATAGTAGGTGTCTTCGTTGCGCGTGCGGCGCAAACCGACGTGTGTTCCGTGTCCAAATTCGATCATGAGTGACTTGGTGTAGCGGGTCGGTGGGAGCATGACGGAAGTGGAGGGAATGCGCAAAGAAAAGGGTGGTATGGGGCTTTGCTCGTCATCCCAGCGAAAGCTGGGATGCAGGGACCTTCAGGCTTGTGAATGACGCACGACGATCACCGTGCGCAAGTTTGAAATGCCGCTTTCTGGCGTTGCTTCGTTTAGCGACGGGGAGACGTATAGGGTGGGATTGTCGGGTCCATCCTTGGACCCGACCCCTCCGCGCTTGCGCGCTGCGGGGCCAGCCTTTGGCTGTCCAAATTCGTTCCAGACGAATTTGTCGAACCCGGCGAGGCTTCTCACCCACCCTCTCCGCCAGAAACGCAAAACGCCCCACGAGGGGGCGTTTTGCGTTTCTGGCGGAGAGGGTGGGATTCGAACCCACGGTACGCTTACACGTACGCCTGATTTCGAGTCAGGTACATTCGACCACTCTGCCACCTCTCCAAAGCGGTGCGTGTGGTCCACGCGAGCCGACAATTGTACGCACCGATGGGCGGTGTGGCAATGGGGAGGGGCCGTTTATTGCAGCGCCACGCCCCAGCGGCCGCTGCGGGGCAGGTAGTGGTTGGCAGGGTCCAGCGAAACGGCGACGCGGGTCGCACGCCCGGTGATCTCTTTACGGGGGAAGAATCCGAAGTATCGTGAGTCTGCGCTGTTGTCGCGGTTGTCGCCGAGCAACAGGTATTGGCCAGGTGGCACGGTGATCGGGCCGAAGTCGCTGGTGTGCCCTTGCTGGGCGATGGACCAGCGTACGGCATGATGTGTTATTCCCGCATGCTCCACGGCGTATAGCGCTGGATCTTGGCGGTCGTCGCGAATGCCTTGAATCGTGATGGGCCGGTAATCGGCCGCCACACCGTTGACGTAGAGGCGGTTCTGAATCAGTGCCACCTGATCACCGGGCACGCCAATGACGCGCTTCACCAGTCGCTCGTTTGCTGCGTGGGAATCCAGTACCACGATATCGCCATGCCGTGGATCAGCGCGATGCAGCAGAGAAACGTGGGTGAACGGCAGGCGCAAGTCGTAAGCGGCCTTGTCGACCAGGATGCGGTCGCCGATCTGGATGGTCGGCTGCATGGAGCCCGTGGGTACCGTGTTCCAGTCCGCGATGGCGCTGCGGAACATGAACATGCAAAGCATGAAGGCGAGGAAGCCCTTGTTCCTCTTAAGAGATGTGGTCAGCCACCGCATGGGCGTTCTCCGTTCGCTCGCAGGTCAGCGGTGGACCTTGCCGCCGGGCAAAGGTTCCGGAGCGGTAAAACAGCAAGCGCGGGCATGCGCGGCGAGCTGTGTCGCGAGAGGCTAGGGCTCTGTACGAAACATCAAGGAGACCTGCATGAATCTGATGGGCATGCTGATCCTGGCTGCCGCAACAGCTGCACCTGCGCATTCAGAGCCGACGCCGCAAGCGGTCGTGCAGGCCATGTTTGATGCCTTTAACCGCCATGACGCCACCGCCATGGCAGAGCTAATATGCGGAAGATGCTGCGCTTACCTCATCGGATTTCTGTGCGCCGCGAGTCGGGCGTGAGGAAGTGCGGAGGACCTACCGCGCGCTGTTTACAGCGTTTCCCGAGATCCATGACGAGGTGAAGCAGGTGATTGTCCAAGGCGATCGCGTGGCAGTGCGATTCGTGGCCAGGAGCGGGCAGGCCAGTGCTCCACTGACCTTGCGGATAGCTACGTTCCTGACCGTTCGGCAGGGGCTGATCCAGACCGACGACAGTACGTTCGACACGCAGGGGCGTCCTTGCCAGCGTTGAAGCTGCGGACACGAAAAAGGGGCGGTGTCACCACCGCCCCTTGATTCATGCCTGATGCTTAGGCCGCTTTCTTCTTGGCGAGACGCAACCAGGTGTCCACAACCGTATCCGGGTTGAGGGAGACGGACTCGATGCCCTGATCCATCAGCCACTCGGCAAGGTCCGGATGGTCGGACGGGCCCTGGCCGCAGATGCCCACGTACTTGCCCTTTTCGCGCGCCGTCTGGATGGCCATCGAAAGCAACTTCTTGACCGCCGGGTCGCGTTCGTCGAACAGGTTGGCCACGATGCTCGAGTCACGATCCAGGCCCAGCGTGAGCTGGGTGAGGTCGTTAGAGCCGATGGAGAAGCCGTCGAAGATGTCGAGGAACTCAGAAGCCAGCAGGGCGTTGGACGGCACTTCGCACATCATGATGACCTTGAGGCCGTGCTCACGCTGCTTGAGGCCATTCTTGGCCAGCACGTCGATGACCTTGCGGCCCTCGTCGAGCGTGCGCACGAACGGAATCATCACCCACGCATTGTCCAGGCCCATCACTTCGCGCACGTGCTTGACTGCCTTGCATTCCAACGCAAACGACTCGGCGAAGCCCGGATCGACGTAGCGGCTCGCACCGCGATAGCCAATCATCGGATTCTCTTCGTGCGGCTCATAACGCGAACCACCGATCAGGCCGGCGTATTCGTTCGACTTGAAGTCGGACAGCCGCACGATCACCGGCTTCGGATACACCGAGGCGGCAATGGTGGCGATGCCTTCGGCGAGACGATCGACATAGAACGACACCGGGTCGGCGTAGCCGGCCATGCGCTCGTCGATCTTCTTCTTGGTCTCGGCGTCCTGCTTGCTGTACTCGAGCAGGGCCTTGGGATGCACGCCAATGTGGCTGGCGATGATCATTTCCAGACGAGCCAGGCCGATGCCGGCGTTCGGCAGCATGCCGAAGTCGAAGGCGCGCTCAGGGTTGGCGACGTTCATCATGATCTTGAGCGGGGCCTCTGGCATGTCGCCGAGGTCTGCAGTCACTCGATCGAACTTCAGCTGACCCTGATAGATCATGCCGGTGTCGCCTTCGGCGCAGGACACGGTGACTTCCGCGCCGTCCGGAATAGCTTCCAGGCCATTGCCGGTACCGACCACGGCCGGCACGCCCAGCTCACGGGCGATGATGGCGGCGTGACAGGTGCGGCCACCGCGATTGGTCACAATGGCGGCCGCACGCTTCATCACCGGCTCCCAATCGGGATCGGTCATGTCGGCGACCAGCACGTCGCCCGGCTGCACCTTGTTCATGTCAGCCAGCGAGCGGATCACGCGAGCCTTGCCAGAACCAATCTTCTGGCCGATGGCGCGGCCTTCGGCCAGCACCTTGCCCTTTTCGTTGAGGTGGAAGCGCTCGAGCTGGGTGGCATGCGCGCGCGACTTCACCGTTTCCGGGCGGGCCTGCACGATGTAGAGCTTGCCGGTGTTGCCGTCCTTCGCCCACTCGACGTCCATCGGGCGGCCGTAGTGCTGCTCGATGATCAGCGCCTGCTTGGACAGCTCCTGTACGTCTTCGTCATTGATGCAGAACTTGTTGCGCAGTTCGGCAGGCGTCTCTTCGATCTTCACACGCTCGCCGGGCTTGTTCGAATACACCATGCGTTGCTGCTTGGCGCCGAGGGCGCGACGCAACACGGCCGGCTTGCCCTGCTTGAGGGTGGGCTTGAACACGTAGAACTCATCGGGGTTCACTGCACCCTGCACGACCATTTCGCCCAGGCCGTAGGAGCCCGTGACGAACACCACGTCGCGGAAGCCGGATTCGGTATCCAGGGTGAACAGCACGCCAGAGGCGCCCACGTCGGAGCGCACCATCAGCTGCACGCCGGCGGAGAGGAACACGTCCTCGTGCTTGAAGCCCTGGTGTACGCGATAGGCGATGGCACGGTCGTTATAGAGCGAGGCGAAGACCTCCTTCACCTTGTGCAGTACGTCTTCGATGCCGACCACATTGAGGAAGGTTTCCTGCTGGCCGGCGAACGAGGCGTCCGGCAGGTCTTCGGCGGTGGCGGAGGAGCGCACAGCTACCGCGATGTTGTCGGCGCCGGCGTCCTTGCAGAGCTTGGCGTAGGCGTCGCGGATGGCTTGGTCCAGCTCGGCCGGCAGCGGGGTTTCGGTGACCCACTCGCGGATTTCCTTGCCGGCGGTGGTCAGCGCTTCCACATCATCCACGTCCAGCGGGGCCAGGCGCGCCTGGATGCGCTTGGCCACGCCGCTCTTGTCGAGGTACTGCTGGAACGCGTCAGCGGTGGTGGCGAAGCCACCGGGCACCGACACGCCGAGTTTGGCGAGATTACCGATCATCTCGCCGAGCGACGCATTCTTGCCGCCGACCTTGCCCAGGTCGGTCATGCGCAGCGTGTCGAGCCAATGCACCAGATCGTTCAAGGGAGTCTCCTCAAGAGCTCTTTAGGTTTGGAAGTGGGCTTGCCCCCGGTCCGTGGGGGAAACCGGGCTACAAAGAACTGGTATTGTCCGCTGTCGATGGTGCGGAGCACAAGAAGACCATTCGGGCCAAAACCCATACCAGTCAGCCGTGAGTCAAGCAAAGACAGGCTTTTGACGTTGCGCTAAGGTGATGGGCAGGAACAGTCAGGGACTTCGGGTTACCTATGCAGCGAACGGTTTTTTATATCTCCGACTCCACTGGTATTACGGCGGAGACAATCGGAAACAGTATTCTGGCGCAGTTTGAGGGGGTGCAGTTCGAGAAGCACCGTCTGCCCTTCATCGACGACTCGCACAAGGCGGAGGCGGCAGCGCTGCGCATCAAGACCCGTTACGCGCAAACCGGGCAGCGCCCCATCGTGGTCAACACCATGGCCTCGCGCTCACTGTGCGAGATCGTGGCCGAAAGCGGCGCGCTGATGCTGGACGTGTTTGCCCCCTTCATCGGGCCGCTGGAGGATGAGCTGGGCGCCAAGCGTTCTGGTGCAGTGAACCGCTCGCACGGCCTGGTCGACTTCGACAAATACGAGGCGCGTATCAACGCGACCAACTATGCGTTGTCCCATGACGACGGCATCGACGTGGACTACGCGCAGGCCGACCTGATTCTGGTGGGTGTGTCACGCTCGGGCAAAACCCCGACTTGCCTATATATGGCCTTGCATTACGGGGTGAGCGCCGCCAATTACCCTCTGACCGACGACGACCTGGATAAGCTGGAACTGCCGGCGCGCCTGCGCCCCTATAAGGATCGCCTGTTTGGTCTCACCATTGACCCGCAGCGACTGGCGCAGATCCGTGAACAGCGGCGTGCCGGCAGCCGTTACGCCACGTTGGAGCAATGCCGCTGGGAGCTGGCGCAAGCCGACAAGCTGATGCGACGGGAGGGCATTCCCAGTCTCAACACCACGCACGTGTCGATCGAGGAAATAGCGAGCAAAATCTTTGATCGCTTCGGTATCGAGCGAACCATGTTCTAAGGAGTCTGCACCCCCCATGAGTGCCGTACTGGACAGCCGCAATGCCTTGCTACCGGGACGCTTCGGCTTCCTGATGGGGCTTTATGCGGAGAACTATCACCGGCTGGTCAGCCTGTTTGCGCCGCAGGAGCTGCCGCCGGGGTTCTACCTGTCGAGTGTGGATGATGGGCTCGATGTGCGACTGCAGGTGCAAGAGCGCCACCCCTATACGCTCGAGCTGGAGCTCACCTACAACTTCGTCGATGCGCACACCGGGCAGCCGTCGCCCTCGGCGCAGTTGCGCATGTATACCGACGCGCATGTGGCTGAGGCGCTGCATTGCCATCCGGGCCGGCACCTGTGGCAGGTGCTTGGCCCATTTCCACCAGCGCATACGGTGTTCCAGCATCGTCTGCGCATGAATGGGTTTCTCTCACGCTGGCTGGAATACCTGGCGGAGCAGGGGCATTCCCGGGGAACCCTCGAGCGGCTCGAAGATCATCACTCACCCGATGAGGCCCCACTCTAGGAGCGCACTTGTGCGCGACCGCGGAGGTTCATCGTTACTGCTGCGTAGGCTTGTCGCGCACCCGTGCGCTCCTACAGAAGGAACCGAGTCCTTAACGAATCGGGGTCTCGTTTTTTCTTCAGGCAACAAAAAACCCGCCAATGGCGGGCTCTTCGTAAAGTGGCGGAGCGGACGGGACTCGAACCCGCGACCTCCGGCGTGACAGGCCAGCATTCTAACCGACTGAACTACCGCTCCGCATTTTTACTGCTTCCAGTACTACACCAACTAGACTACATCCATGTCCACTCTGACTGCTTCGCCGGAACCCGGTTTGGCTTTAGAGTGGCGTCCCCACGGGGATTCGAACCCCGGTCGCCACCGTGAAAGGGTGATGTCCTAGGCCTCTAGACGATGGGGACGTATCTAAATTTGGTGGAGCCAGGCGGGATCGAACCGCCGACCTCCTGCATGCCATGCAGGCGCTCTCCCAGCTGAGCTATGGCCCCGAAGTGCCTCTGGAAGCCCGAAAGAATAGATAGGGATCGCGATTTCGTCAAGCGTTCGATGTGAATTATTTTCAACTTTCTTTCACGAACGAATAACAACAAGTAGTTACGCCGATCCTCGCAGATGTCGATGGATCGTCGGAAGAGTCCTAAATGCGTGCAAGCGATCTACATCGTCGCGCAGGGCTGTGCATCGCGTGCTCGATTGTTAGTCTTGCCAGACGTCCCCACGGATTTCATTGATGCACGATCTGCACTTCATCCAAGACCTCGCGACCGTCATGTTGATCGCGGGGCTCACGACGGTGATTTTTCAAAAGCTGCGTCAGCCAGTCGTGCTTGGATACATCATTGCGGGCGTGTTGGTTGGGCCGTATACGTTTCCCGTGGTGTTCATCCACGACGAGCAGACCATTCGCACCTTGTCCGAGCTGGGCGTGATCCTGCTGTTGTTCGCGCTAGGGTTGGAATTCAGCCTGAAGAAGCTGCGCGAAGTAGGTGGCGCCGCGCTGGTGGCGGCGGTCTGCGAAATCGTGTTGATGCTGTGGCTCGGCTACGAAATAGGGCGCTTTTTCGGCTGGAGCCCGATGGATGCGCTGTTCCTCGGCGCCATGCTCTCGATGTCGTCGACCACCATCATCATGAAGGCGCTGGATGATCTGAGCCTCAAGCGCGTCCGCTTCGCGCAGCTGATGTTCGGCATCCTGATCATTGAGGACGTGATCGCCATCGTGCTGATGGCACTGCTTACGGGCATCGCCAGCACCGGCGGCCTGGAAGCGAGCGAGGCGATGGCCGCGATCGGCAGGCTCACGCTGTTCATGGTGGTGTCGTTGGTGGTGGGTCTGCTGCTGGTGCCGCGCGTGGTCGACTACATTGCGCGTGTCAGTCGCGACGATGTGTTGCTGGTGGCTGTGCTTGGCCTGTGTTTCGGCTTCTGCCTGCTGGTGACCGAGATGGGCTACAGCGTGGCCCTGGGCGCCTTCATGATTGGCGCCATCGTGGGCGAATCGCAGAGCGTAGAGCGCATCGAGCGCATCATTGGTCCGGTACGCGACGTGTTCAGCGCCATCTTTTTCGTGGCGATCGGCATGCTGATCGATCCCTCGATGCTGAAGCAGTACTGGCTGCCCATCCTGGTAGTGACGGCGGTCGTGGTGGTGGGCAAGGTGATCACCTGCGGCTTCGGTACGTTTGTGGCCGGTAACGATGGGCGCACCTCGCTGCGCGTGGGCATGGGGCTGGCGCAGATCGGCGAGTTCTCGTTCGTGATCGCGTCGCTGGGTGCGAGCCTGAAAGTCACCAGCCCCTTTCTTTATCCGGTGGCCGTGGCGGTGTCGGCCATTACCACCTTCCTCACGCCGTACCTGATTCGCGCCTCTGACCCATTGGCGGGGGTCTTGGCAAAACGTCTGCCGCAAGGCTTTACCGGGTTGTTTGGCGCGTATACGGAGTGGATGGGCAACCTCAGCCTGAGCGGGCAGGGCGCGGTGGTGGCCAAAATGATCCGGCGCCTGGTGTGGCACATCATCATCAACATGATGCTGGTGGTCGCTGCCTTCCTGATCATGTCCTTCCTCTATCGGCGTGGCTTTTTCCACTGGGAATTCCTTGCCGACAAACCTCAGGTAAAGCGCAGCCTGGCATGGTCGATCGCGGCCCTGGTGTCGCTGCCAATGATCGTGGCGGCCTACCGCAAAGCAACCGCGCTGGGCATGTTGCTAGCAGAACTGAGCATTCCCGAGCGCATCGGCGGTGCTTACAACATGCGCATTCGCGCCGTGCTCGCGCGCTTCATTCCGCTAGCGACAATGGGAGTGTTGGGGCTGCTGGTGGCGGCGTTAGCCTCGACCATCCTGCCTCCTCGCCAGGTGGCCGTGGTACTGGTGCTCGTACTGCTGTTGCTGGCGTGGCTGCTCTGGCGTGGCTTGGTGCAGGTTCACGCACGCCTACAAGCGGCGTTGCGCGACACGCTCGAAAAGCCCGGGCGGTCGGATGATGGACACGCGTGACATGCCACAGTAGGCGTCCAGAAATCGTAAAAAACCGCGCTTTGTAGCCGTATTGTGAACTTTTAATCACGACTGACGGTCATAGGGTCCACATCGTTGCCAAGACTCGACAAGCGCCGCACAATGCGGGGCCTGCCTCCATCGGGGGGGCCAGTCCGGTAGCGCCGGCACATCCAAATACGAGGGAGTTCCACATGAAGCATTTTCTGCGTCCCACGCTGACGGCGGCCGCTCTGGCCGTTGCACTGGGCATGACCGCTGGCGTGCACGCACAGGCAGCCAAGCCCGCCGCCGCTGCCGCTCCCGCAGCGGTCGACAAGACCAAGGCCAGCTATGTGGTCGGTTGGGATCTGGCCAGCTCGCTGCCGCCGCTGGTGCGCGAGGAAGTGGACCCTGCCACCGTGGCCCGCGCGCTGCAGTCCGCTCTGTCCGGCCAGAAGCCGACCATGAGCGAAGCCGAAGCCAAGCAGGTGCGCGATGCTTTCGTGGCCAACCTGCAGGCTAAGGCCAAGGCTGAGTACACCCAGGTCGCTTCCAAGAACAAGACCGAAGGCGACGCCTTCCTCGCCAAGAACAAGGCGGCTCCGGGCGTGAAGACCACCGCTTCGGGTCTGCAGTACCAGGTGATCAGCCAGGGCACCGGCGCTCGCCCGGGTCCGAGCGACACCGTGCAGGTCACCTACGTTGGCACCTTCGTCAATGGCGAAGTGTTCGACGACTCGTCCAAGCACGAAGGTGGCGGCCCGGCTTCGATCCCGCTGGCTGGCGTGATCCCGGGCTTCCGCGAGGGCATTCAGCTGATGCAGGTTGGCGGCCACTACAAGTTCTTCATCCCGGCCAACATCGCCTACGGTGCTCAGCCGCAGAACGGTTTCCCGCCGAACGCGACGATCATCTTCGACGTCAACCTGGTCAAGACCGGCCCGACCGCGGCTGGCGAGCAGGCTGGCGGCGCGAAGTAATCGCCGACACCGACTGCAAGGTCATGGCACGGGGCGCGAAGCGATTCGCGCCCCGTGTTGTTTCTGGCGTTCCGATGGCGGCTTGTCAGAGGTTCGCTGATATCCATCAGGCATGGCGTCATCTGCAGCCTGCTAGAATCTGCGGTCTTGTTTCCGGGAGTTCTCGCGACAATGAAGGTCACCATTTTTGGCACTGGCTACGTGGGTCTGGTCACCGGTGCCTGCCTTGCGGAAATGGGTAATCACGTGGTCTGCGTCGATATCGACGCGGGCAAGGTCGAGCGCCTCAAGCAGGGCGAGATTCCCATTTTCGAGCCGGGCCTGGAGCCCATCGTCAAGCGCAACCATGCGAGCGGACAGCTGGATTTCACTACGGACCCAGCACCGGCGATCGACCATGGCCAGGTGGTGTTCATTGCGGTGGGCACGCCGCCCGACGAAGACGGCAGTGCTGACCTGAAGTATGTGTTGGGCGTGGCTCGCACCGTGGGCCAGCACATGGATCGCTATACCGTGGTGGTGAACAAGTCGACCGTGCCCGTGGGCACCGCCGATCGCGTGCGCGCGGCGATTGCCGATGAGTTGGCCAAGCGTGGCGTATCGGTGGAATTCGACGTGGTCTCCAACCCCGAGTTCTTGAAAGAAGGCGATGCGGTGGAAGACTGCCTGCGCCCGGATCGCATCATCATCGGCAGCTCCAGCGAGCGCGCAGTAGGCGTGCTCCGCAAGCTGTATGCGCCATTCAATCGCAATCACGATCGCACAGTGGTGATGGATGAGCGTTCCGCCGAGCTGACCAAGTACGCCGCCAACGCGATGTTGGCGACCAAGATCAGCTTCATGAATGAGATCGCCAACATTGCCGAGCGTGTGGGCGCCGATGTGGAGCTGGTGCGCCAGGGTATCGGTTCCGATCCGCGTATCGGCTATCACTTCATCTATCCGGGAGCCGGCTACGGCGGCTCCTGCTTTCCGAAAGACGTGCAGGCGCTGGAACGCACGGCGCGTGGCGTTGGTTACGACGCACGCCTGCTGGGTGCGGTCGAAGCGGTGAATCACGACCAAAAAACCAAGCTGTTCGAGCTGATCCTGCGTCATTTCGACGGCAAGCTGGTTGGCAAGACCATCGCCCTTTGGGGGTTGGCGTTCAAGCCCAACACGGACGACATGCGTGAGGCTTCCAGCCGGAATCTGATGGAGGCTCTGTGGGAAGCGGGTGCGACGGTGCGGGCGTTCGATCCGGAGGCGCGCAAGGAAACGCAGCGCCTTTATGGTGACCGCAGCGACCTTGTCCTGTGCGATAGCGCTTATCAGGCACTGGAAGGGGCCGACGTGCTCGCGATCGTCACCGAGTGGAAGGCTTTCCGCAGCCCGGATTTTGGGCGCATTCGCACCATGCTCAGCAGCCCCGCTATTTTTGATGGCCGCAATCTCTACGATCCCCCCGTGGTCGAAGAGGCCGGTTTGGCGTACTACGGTATCGGCCGCGGACGCAGTCTGAGGCAGTGATCATGACTGACGAATCGTTGCAGCAGCGCTTGACCGAGCTCGAAGTGCGGCTCACCTTCATTGATGACACGGTGAATGCACTGGCGTCTGCGGATGCCGAACAGTCTGTGCGCATCGCTACACTGGAGCGCATCATTCACGACCTGCGTAATGAGTTGTCGTCAATGCGGATTTCGCAGGGGCATGATCCGCACAGCGAGCCCCCGCCGCCGCACTATTGATAGCCACACGTTCATACCCGTTCCACGTTAGCGAGTTTCCATCATGGCCGAATCCCTGCGCGATCAGCTGCTAAAGAGCGGCATCGTCAAACAGGTCCGCGAAGAAAAGCGTCCGGCGCCGCCGCAAGGGGGTAAGCCGTTCCACCAGCGTCATGCTGGCGCGCCTTCCAAGGGCGGCAAGCCTGGGCAGCACAAGCCGCAAGGCAAGCCCCAGACCAAGCCGCAAGGTGGCAAGAGCCAGGAAGATATTGATCTGGCCAAGGCGTATGCCATTCGCGCGCAAACCGAGGCGAATGAGCGCAAGCGAGCCGAACAGGCTGCTGCCGAAGAAGCGCGAGTGCGACGTGAGCGGAAATTGAAGATCCAGCAGTTGCTGGAGGGCAAGACGCTCAACAAGCCCGACGTGGATCACGTGCGTCACTTCGAATACGGCGGAAAGATTCGCCGTATTCACGTGGATGCCGATCAGCTGGCCGCCCTCAATGCGGGTCAACTGGGCGTGGTGCAGCAACAGGGCCGCTATTTGCTGGTGCCGCGCGAGCTCGCCGAGCAAGTGAAGGCGATCGACGTGCATCAGATTGCATTGTTGATCGCGCCCGGTAGCGAGGGCAGCGTCGGCGAAGATGGCGTGCCGGATGACCTTATGTGGTGAGGTCATTCGTCACCCGATGATTCAAGACAAAACGCCCGGCACTAGCCGGGCGTTTTTCGCTGGTTGCCTAGGTGATGCTCAGGCCTCGACGGCGGAGTCCTGCGTTGTTTCGGCAGGCAGGTCGAAACCGGTCTTGTTGAGCGTCGGCAGATCCCACCCGTTCTTCGGCGAGAAACGTTCGCCATACCGTTGGGCCAGACGCTCCAGCTTGCCCTTGATGACGGTGGCACCTTCGCTGCGTGTGTATTGGATCGGACCACCACGGAACGGTGCAAAGCCGGTGCCGAAAATCACACCCGCATCGAGCAGGTCGGCGTCGTCGACCACACCGTCGGCGAGGCAGGCAACGGCCTCATTGACCATGGGCAGAATCATGCGGTCTTGCAGGTCGGCGGGTACGGCGTAATCCGGATCCACTTCCGGCTTCTGCGGCTTGCCGTCCTGCCACACGTAAATGCCCTGGCCATCCTTCTTGCCACGCTTGCCAGCGGCGAGCTTGTCTTCCAAGCCAGGCGGCAGTTCGAGGCCAAGGAAAGGAGCGAGCTCCTTGCCGACGGAGGCGCAGACATCCAGACCGACCGTGTCGGCGAGTTCGATCGGGCCCATGGGCATGCCGAATTTTTTCGCTTCCTTGTCGAGTACCGGGCCCGGCACACCTTCGCTGTACAGGCGCATCGCCTCGAGCAGATAGGGCATCAGGATGCGGTTGACCAGAAAGCCGGGCGTGCCCTTGACTGCCACGGGCAGTTTGCCGATCGCCTTGCAGAAGGCGAGCGCTCGCTTTTCGGCAGCAGCGTCGAGTTGGTCGTGACGCACCACTTCCACCAACGGCATCTGAGCGACCGGGTTGAAGAAGTGCAAGCCAAGGAAGCGTTGTGGTGCCTTCAGTCCCCCGCGCAGTTCATCGAGCGGAATACTGGATGTGTTGGTGGCCAACAGTTCGTTGGACTGGAACTGTGGTTCGATCAATGCGTACAGCGACTTTTTCGCTTCGGCATTCTCGTAAATGGCTTCAATGGCGAGGTCCGCCGTAGCCACACCCTTGCCTTCGACATCCGCACGCAGCCGGCGCACGGTGGCTTCCACCTTGTCAGCGGCCTTCAGCTTCTTTTCGTAAAGCTGACGGGCCCGATCCAGCGCCGGCTGGATGAACTTCATCTCGCGGTCCTGCAGCGTGACCTCGAAACCCTTGAATGCGGCCCACGCAGCAATATCGCCACCCATCACTCCAGCGCCGACGACGTGAACGTGCTTGATGCCGTGCTCGATACCGCTGCCCTGGCCCTTCAGGCGTTCCTGCAGGAAGAAGATGCGAATCAGGTTTTGCGCCGTCGACGTTTCCGCCAGCTTGGCCACCGAGCGTGCTTCGAGTTTCAGTCGTTGCTGGATGCTGGCGCCGCCGCGCTTCCATACGTCGATCATTGCGAACGGTGCAGGGTAGTGCTCCTTGCGCACTTTCGCTGCGGTCTGCTTGATGACCATGGGCGCCAGGATCTGGCGGGCGGCCCAGGTGTTGGTCGCCCACGCCTTGGCGCGCATGGCGAACGGACGGGCGTGCGGGCGGCGCAACAAGGCACGTGCCTCAGCCATTAGCTCGGCAGGCGGGGCCAGGCGATCGACCACGCCGAGCGACAACGCGCGCCTGGCCGACAAGGCCTTTCCGGCGAGCATCACGGGCAAGGCGTCGGTGGCACCGATCAGGCGCGGCAGACGGGCGGTGCCACCCCAGCCGGGGTGAATGCCGAGCATCACTTCCGGCAGGCCGATGCGGGTCTTTTCGTCGTCCGCCGCGATACGCTGGCGGCAAGCCAGGATCAGCTCAGTACCACCGCCCATGCAGGCGCCATGGATGGCGGCCACCGTCGGGCAGGGCAGTCGGGCCAGTGATTCGTAGACGCGCTGGCCGTTTTCGATGTTCTCCAGCACCGTGCCCTGCTGGGCATAGGTCACGAATTCCTTGATATCCGCGCCTACCGCGAAACCGAACGGTTTGGCGGAATGGATGAGCACGCCCACCGGCTTCTCGATGGCCAGTCGTTCGACAATCTGGCCGAGCTCGTCCAGCACCTCGCGAGAAATCGCGTTGACGCTGCTGCCGGCACGGTCGAGGGAGAGGGTGACGATGCCGCTGTCATCCAGGCTCGTCTTCCAATGATTGAAGCGCAATCCTTCGAACATGGGGATAAACAGGTGACCGGGAAGCCTTGCACCATACCTTCCCGTAGCGAGGATTGCGAGACGGGCGCGTATGTTGCGCCCAATGATGAATATCTCGTAAAAACGCGACCTGTGCGCTGCCGCATGAAATGCGGCGTGGATTCCGGCGAGGCTTTCCTCCTCCCTAGGCGAACGCACCCGGACCACGTAATTTAAGCCCCGCATGAGTACCCCTATTGCATCCCCTGCCAGCCAGGCTGGCGCCGATATCCTTGAGCGCATCCTGGCCGCGCGCGGAAATTTGCTCGCGCTCGAGGGAGGTGAGGAAGTGGGCCTGGTCGGGCAGTTACGTCCGCTGATCCGGCGCAGTGGTCAAGCGGTCTATCTCTGGACCCCGGAGAGCGGGCTCGGCAACCTTCGCGAGGAGCACATCGCACTACCCGGCTCACAGCGACTCAACATTGCGCTGCGCTACATGCTGCAGAGCAATCATTTCGGCGTGTATCTGCTGCAGCGGTTGCCGCTGCCTTTGCCCATGGGCGATGCCACCTTGCTCAGGCAGCTGGCTCGAGCGACTGCGGGGCATGTTCGTCGCGTGGTGCTGCTCGATCCTCCGGAAGCCGTGATGACCAGCTTCAATGATGTACTCGTGCGCCTGAGCTGTCAGGCCAAGCCGGCGCAGCGTCCGCGTTTGCGCGACGGCAAGTGGATGCTCTGACATGGGCAGTCCTGCCGGCATTCTCGTGGTGGCGGCGCAGCGTGAGCTGCGCCGGGCCTTATTTGATACGTTCGAGCGCGATGGGCATTTCGTGGTGCACTCCGCCCGCGATGCAACGCATGCGGGCATTCTGCTGGAAGGCAGGCTCCCGCTGGCGTTGGTCATCATGGTGTTCGATGGTGATGGCCGCGAGGCCATGGCCGGCATGGAGGTGTTGCGTGGCCTGCCGGCCTGTGCCGCCGCGCCGGTTTTGGCCGTGCTGGACGATGCGGCGGTGCTCAAGCCCAATGTATTGCCCGCCGGCATCGCCGACTGGTTGTATGGCTCGCAGATCGAGCACGAGTTACTGCCGCGCTGGCAGCGCATGCAGCGTACCGTCGCACGCGCAGGCGTGCCTTTGGGCGGTGAGGCAGTGGTTGCATCGAGTGATGGCGACTACCGCTTTGCCTTTGAGGAGGCGGAGCGGGAGTGGCTGATTGTCGACCCGGCTCGTGGGCGCGTCGTCGAATACAGTCCGGCGCTGGCGCGTCATAGTGGCCTGGGCGATCACGAGTTGCGTGGTCGTCCGCTGCAGGAAATTCTCAGTTTTGCCGACGTCACCGTTGAGCAGGTGATCGCCGAAGGTGCGCGCCGCTGGTACACCGGCAGGCGCCGTTCGGTACGTGGTGTGGATAGCGGCGAGGCAAGCGCACGCGCCGTGCGGCACGCCGGACGTGATGCGGTGGCGCTGGTGTTCCGCAGTGACCGCGCGGGTGCACGTGCCGAAGTGGCCCTTGCCCTGCTTGCGCGGATGTTCGGGGCAGGCAGTGGTGATGAAGGCATCGCCGCCGCGGCCCGTATGCTTTATGAAGAGATGGGGCTGGACTACGTGGCCGTGTGGTCGTCGCGGCCGGACGAAGCGGGTTCGCCGGTGCAGTTGGTGCAGTACTGGCGCGGCGACGAACAGCTGTGGCCTGGGCCTCACCTGCAAAGCTCGCTGCGGCTCGTGCTTTCGGGTCAGGCCATGCTGCATCAGGCGGATGCGGCGCGACTGGCACCGATGGATCCATTACTTGCGCAGCTTGGCTTGGCCGGTTTTGCCGGTTGGCCTCTGCAGGATGAGCGGCGCACGGTGCTAGGCGCGCTGCTGGTCGGTACGCGGCAGCCACTGCCATCGTTGGATATCGTGCAGCCGGTGCTGCGTTGTGCAGCGTCGCGGTTCGCCCATGCGCTCGAGCTGCGCCATACCCGCGAACAGGGGCGCGCCGAGGGGCTGCTGGACGCCCTCACCGGGTTGCCCAACCGTCTGCTGTTCAACGACCGTCTGGACACGGTGATCCGCGAGGCCAATCGCACGGGCGAATCGTTCGCGCTGCTGTTTGTCGACCTAGATCGCTTCAAGACCATCAACGATACGCTCGGGCATGCGATCGGCGACCAGGTGCTGCTCACCACCACGCAACGCCTGCGCGGCACCGTGCGCGCATCCGACACGGTGGCGCGCTACGCTGGCGACGAGTTCGTGGTGATCTTGCGCCACATCGTGAAGAACGAAGACGTGCTGCGCATCGCCGAGAAGATCGTGCAGGTGATGGGTGCGCCACTGCGCATCGACGACGGCACCGAGCTGCAGGTCACCGCATCCATCGGCGTGAGCTTCTTTCCTGATGATGCGCCCGACGCCGAGACCCTGCTCAAGCACGCCGACGAGGCGATGTACGCGGCCAAGAGTCTGGGGCGCAACAACTATCAGATCTTCGAGGGGCGTGCCGAGCAGTCGCAGCAGCAAAACCTCGCGCTCAAGTCCGGCCTGCGCCACGCCGAACACAAGGGCGAGCTTCGTGTGTTCTACCAGCCGCAGGTCGATGCGGTGACCGAGGACATCGTCGGCATGGAGGCGCTGGTGCGCTGGGAGCACCCCGAGCTGGGCTTCATCGGGCCAGGCTTCTTTATCCCGCTGGCCGAAGAAACGGGGTTGATTGTCTCCATCGGCGAGTGGGTGCTGCGTACCGCATGTCGGCATGCCCAGGAATGGGAGCGTCGCTTCGGCCTGGGCCTGCGTTTGGGTGTCAACCTGTCCGCAGTGCAGCTGATGCAACCCAATCTGCTCGAAGTGGTGGCTGCGGCGCTCGACGAGAGTGGTCTGGAGGCCAACCTGCTGGAAATGGAAGTGACCGAGAGCATCAGCATCAAGGCCGCTCCTAACCTGGTGGAAAACCTGCAGGGCCTGCACCGGTTGGGCTGCCGCATCGCCATTGATGACTTCGGCACGGGTGCGGCCTCGCTGGACTATCTGCGCAAACTGCCGGCCGACCGCATCAAGATCGACCAGAGTTTCGTGCGCAACATCGGCGTTGATCCGGACGACGAAGCCATCGTGCGAGCGACCATTGAAATGGCGCATCGCCTGAATCGCGGTGTGGTGGCCGAAGGCGTGGAAACCGAGCAGCATATGGAGTTTCTGCGCAACAATCAGTGCGATGAATTGCAGGGCTACCTGTTCTGCCGTCCACTGCCACAGCCGGTCTTTGAAAAGCTGCTGCAGGAGCGCCAGCGTCTGGTGGGTGGCATCAGCGGCACCGCCGCCTGACTTGCATGGGCCGATCTGGCCCCCATACTTCCATCAGCCCGTTCCGTGTTTAGGCATGGGGCGGGCGCTTAGGGCGCTTGACGCGCCTGTTGGCTGCGCCCAGGGGAGGGTGACGGCTTGCCGAGGGGCGGTGCGCCTCTGCCGCATTCGTGCGTTTAGCCAGGAAGTGTCGCTGGTTGGCGCACTCCCCGGCTGGGGTTGGTAAATGCAAGCCGTCATGCTGAACTAGGAAGCGTTGTTCTTGTCTGAGCAATCCGCTCCCATCCTTAGGCATCCCGAGGCGCGTGGCAGCATCGACGAAGGAGATGGCCCGGATGGGCGAAAACGAACTGGACAGTGCGCTGGTCGAGCGCGTCCAACAAGGGGACAAGCGTGCCTTTGACCTGCTGGTGCGCAAATACCAGCACAAGGTCATAGGCCTGGTTTCCCGTTATGTGAAGAACCATGCCGAAAGCGAGGACATCGCCCAGGAGGCCTTTATCCGGGCATGGCGGGCGATCGGCTCGTTCCGCGGCGAAAGTGCTTTCTATACTTGGCTGTACAAGATTGCCGTGAACACGGCCAAGAACCATCTAGTGGCCATGGGTCGCCGCCCGCCAGCCGACGATATCGCCATTGACGATGCCGCATTTGTGCCCGGCGCCGACCGCATGCAGGAGAGCGCCACCCCGGAGCGCGAACTCATGCGGCAGGAAATTGAACAAACCGTATTTTCCACTGTCCAATCGCTGCCTGAGGAATTGCGGACCGCAATCACGCTGCGTGAAGTGGACGGCCTCAGCTACGAAGAAATCGCCGAGGCGATGGGTTGCCCGATCGGTACGGTACGTTCGCGTATCTTTCGGGCGCGCGAAGCTATCGATGAGAAACTGCGGCCGCTATTGTCCGACCGCGAGGACAAAAAACCATGACAGACACCCAACGCGAAGACCTTTCTGCAAGCTTGGACGGCGAGCTGTCGAAGGAAGAGCTGCGCTTTCTGTTGCGCCGGCTCGACCACGATGCCTCGCTGCAGCAGGCATGGTCGCGCTATCACGTCGCCCGTGATGGTTTGCGTCGCCAGCTGCCGCCGCTGGCATCACAGGGCTTCGCCGCTCGTGTGATGCAGGCAATCGAGCAGGAAGGTGTGGTGGTTCATGGCAAGCGCCGGCACTGGCTGCACTGGTCGGCTGGCGGCGCCATCGCTGCCAGCGTGGCGGTCGCGGCCCTCATGGTGACCCAGCCGGCGGGGCCGAGCGCAGATCATGTGGCGTCCCAGGTGGCCTCCGCGCCATCGGTCGCAGTAACCCATAGTGGCATGCAGGTGGCTGCCCACCAGGACATGCCGGCTGTGGCGCCGCCGTGGGTCAATGCCTATGCCGACTCCCCCTACAAGCTCAGCCAGCAGGCCTCCGCAACGCTTGAAGGGGACAACAGCACGCTGCTGTATTCGCGCAACAGCCTCACCCCTTATCGCGTAGCGCGGTATCCCGCGGCCAATGGCGACGGCAGTTATCTGTTGTTGATCCACCCCGATCAGCAGCAAGCTGCGCAGGCCCCCGCAAGCGCTCAGTGATGCTCGGCCGTGTGTTCACTTCCACGGCTTGACCAGTTTTCCTTGTTAATCACCCATGCGAGTCCGCGTTGCGGGCTGGCGTGGGTGCGCCTGACCCAACCTCGGAGGAATGCATGAACCGACTCGTTTTGCGCACGCTGTCGTGCGCCGTCCTGATGAGCCTGGCACTGGCTGGCGGCGTGCAGGCGCAGAATGCAGCGCCCGCCGTTACTGGGCTGCCGGACTTCACTGGCATCGTGCAAAAGAATGCACCGGCGGTGGTGCATGTGGAGGCCAAGTACAGCGGGAAGAAGCAGGCCAAGGGGCGCTCTGCGACACGTGGCATGCCGGATACGCCGGACGACGATGATCCGCAGGCAGAACTGTTCCGCCGCTTTTTCGGTATGCCCATGCAGCCTTCGCCTGAGGAGCAGCAACGTACGTCGTTGGGCTCGGGCTTCATCATTTCCGCTGACGGCTATGTTCTCACCAACAATCACGTGGTGGACGGTGCGGACACCGTGACGGTGCGCCTGCAAGACCGTCGCACGCTGACCGCCAAGGTAGTGGGCAGCGATCCGCAATACGACATTGCGCTGCTCAAGGTCGACGCCAAGGGCAGCTTGCCTGCCGTCACCATTGGTGACTCCCGTGCTCTCAAGCCAGGTCAGTGGGTGCTGGCCATCGGCTCGCCCTTCGGTTTTGATTACACAGTGACACAAGGCATCGTGAGCGCCGTGGGACGTAACCTGGGCAGCCAGGATCAGCCTTACACCTCTTTTATCCAGACCGATGTGCCGATCAATCGTGGCAATTCGGGCGGCCCGCTGTTTGACCTGCAGGGTCGGGTGGTTGGCGTCAATTCGCAGATCTATTCCAACACCGGTGGCTACCAGGGCGTCGCGTTCTCCATTCCGATCGATGTGGCCATGAACGTGGTCAAGCAGATCAAGGAGAAGGGCTACGTATCGCGTGGTCAGCTTGGCGTGATGGTGCAGCCGATCAGCGATGCCATGGTGAAGGCGTTCAAGCTGGACAACGCATCGGGTGCCGCTGTAGCCGAAGTGACCAAGGGCGGACCGGCCGAGAAGGCGGGACTGCGCGCAGGCGATGTCATCCTCGCCTACAACGGTCAGAGCATCAGTTCGTCCACCGATCTGCCGCCGCTGGTTGGACAGACGCCGCCTGGCACCAAGGCGACCGTGCAAATCCTGCGTGATGGCAAGAAGCAGGATGTGAACGTCACCGTGGGCGAGATGCCACGCGACAAGAATGCCGTGCTGGCATCCGCGGATGCCGACAAGCCTGCGGCGGCCAGTGCATCCAGAGCACTGGGCCTTTCCCTGCAAGATCTGGATGCGAGTGATCGCCAGCAGTTGGGCCTCAAGACTGGTGAAGGCGTGGGCATCAGCAACGTCACCGGTGCGGCGGCCGCGCGTGCAGGCCTGCAGCCAGGTGATGTGGTTTTGATGGTCAATCAGCAGAATGTCGGCAGTGCCGCTTCGTTCCATGAAGCGACCAGGGGCGCCAAGCCGGGCGATACCGTGCTACTGCTGGTGCGGCACGGCAATCAGAGCGGCTTCGTTGGCCTGACGGTGCCTGGTGGCAAAGACGACTGAGGGTCATCGTCGCGGCGTGGCAGTGCTGCGGCAGGGGCGTCAGGTTTCCATCTGACCAACCCCTCAGGCGTCAAAGGCCTCGGGGCGATGGGTGCTTGGGCCACCATCGTCCCGGGGCAGGGCGGTAGATCATCGGGTGCTTCAGGAGCGCCTGCCCGGTGTCATCGGGCACCATGGCCGACAGCCACCCGTTCCATGCGATAATGCCGGGTTCGTATCGCCATCCCCGGTGATACGCTGCCTGCGCGCCGCGCAGAGCAGTAAACGCAGCTAGCGTGCTCCATGGAACTGATCCGAAACTTCTCCATCATTGCCCATATCGATCACGGCAAGTCGACACTGGCCGACCGCATCATTCAGATCTGCGGTGGACTGACCGAGCGCGAGATGGAGGCGCAGGTGCTCGACAACAATCCGATCGAGCGCGAGCGCGGCATTACCATCAAGGCTCAGTCCGTGTCGCTGCCGTACAAGGCGCGCGACGGCAAGACCTATCAGCTGAATTTCATCGACACCCCGGGCCATGTCGACTTCTCTTACGAGGTGAGCCGCTCGCTCGCCGCGTGTGAAGGCGCGCTCCTTGTCGTGGATGCGGCCCAGGGTGTGGAGGCGCAATCGGTCGCCAACTGCTACACGGCAGTGGAAATGGGCCTGGAAGTGGTGCCCATTCTCAACAAGATCGACCTGCCGACGGCCGACCCGGAAAAGGTCAAGGGCGAGATCGAGGCCGTCATCGGCATCGACGCAACCGATGCCGTGGCTGTCAGCGCCAAGACTGGCCAGAACGTCGTGGAAGTGCTCGAGGCCATCGTGGCGCGCATTCCGCCGCCGAAGGTGGGTGATACCGATCGCCTGCAGGCACTGATCATTGACTCGTGGTTCGACAATTACCTTGGCGTGGTGTCCTTGGTGCGTGTCGTGCAGGGTGACATCAAGCCGGGCGACAAGCTGCTGGTGATGTCCACCGGGCGCGCGCACGAAGTGAGCGAAGTGGGTGTATTCACGCCCAAGCGCAAGAAACTCGACAAACTCTCGCCCGGCGAAGTGGGCTGGATCACCGCGTCGATCAAGGATGTGCACGGCGCGCCGGTCGGCGATACGCTGACTTCGGCCGGCAAGCCAGCCGCGAAGCCGCTGTCCGGCTTCCAGACCATGCAGCCGCGCGTGTTTGCGGGTCTGTTCCCAGTGTCCGCTGACGACTATCCGGCACTCCGCGAAGCACTCGACAAGTTGCGCCTCAACGATGCGGCGCTGTTCTTCGAGCCGGAAAGCTCCGAAGCGATGGGTTTCGGTTTCCGCTGCGGCTTCCTTGGCATGCTGCACATGGAGATCGTGCAGGAGCGCCTGGAGCGCGAATACGATCTCGACCTCATTACCACCGCGCCGACGGTGGTCTATGAAGTGCTCAAGGGCGATGGCTCGGTGATGATGCTGGATAACCCAGCCAAGCTGCCGGCAGCGAATCTCATCGAAGAGATCCGCGAGCCGATCATTGTCGCCAACATCCTCACCCCGCCGGACTACATCGGCAACATCATCACGCTGTGCGAAGAGAAGCGCGGCGTGCAGCGCTCCATCCAATATCTGGCTACCCAGGTGCAGATCACCTACGAGATGCCGTTGGCCGAGGTGGTGCTGGACTTCTTCGATCGCCTGAAGTCAGTGTCGCGCGGCTATGCCTCGATGGACTACCACTTCGAACGCTTCGAGGCCGGTCCGTTCGTGCGCGTGGACGTGCTCATCAACGGCGACCGCGTGGACGCGTTGAGCCTGATCGTGCACCGTGTCCATGCCGAACGCCGCGGTCGTGATCTGGTTGAGCGCATGAAGGACTTGATCCCGCGCCAGCAATTCGATGTGGCGATCCAGGCCGCCATTGGTGCGCAGATCGTGGCGCGCTCCACGGTGAAGGCACTGCGCAAGAACGTGCTGGCCAAGTGCTACGGCGGCGACGTCAGCCGCAAGAAGAAGTTGCTGGAGAAGCAAAAAGAAGGCAAGAAGCGCATGAAGCAGGTCGGCCGCGTGGAAATTCCACAGGAAGCCTTCCTTGCCGTATTGAAGGTGGACAAATAATAAACCTGCGGATTCGGCGTCCCATACGCCGAGCAACCTTGGAGTAGGGCATGGATTTCGATTTTTCGGCGATTCTGCTTGGCCTCACCGTGCTGTTCGGCGTGGTGTGGGGCCTGGACCGCCTGTTCTTCCACAAGTCGCGCAAGGCCAAGGCCGAGGCGGCCGGTGCGGAAGAGCGCGAGCCGGTGCTGGTGGATTGGTCTCGCTCACTGTTTCCGGTCGTACTGGTGGTGTTGCTGCTGCGTTCGTTTGTGGCAGAACCGTTTCGCATCCCCTCCGGTTCGATGATGCCGACGCTGGATGTGGGCGACTTCATTCTGGTGAACAAGTTCGCCTATGGCTTGCGCATGCCGGCCTTCAACAACAAGTTTCTGAGCCTGGGCGAGCCCAAGCGCGGCGATGTGGTGGTGTTCCGTTTCCCGGGTTACCTGTGCGAGGACGGTGGCAAGCTGGTCCGTAGTGGTGACCAGAACTGCGTCGATCCACATGCGCCCGTGCCCAGCCAGAACTGGATCAAACGCATCGTGGGCATGCCTGGCGATCGCGTGGAAATGCATGGCGACCAGCTGGTCGTCAACGGTGAGCCGGTGGCTGCCGATCTGATTGGCCCATATGAAGGCGACCCGAAGCGGGCAGAGTCCCGTTTGATGCTGGAAATGGGCGCTACGGTGTGGAACGAGCATCTGCCCAACGGCCAGGGCGGCGTGGTCAACCACCTGACGGCGCGCATGCCAAATTATGCGGTGCCGCCACCGCTGCCCAACCCGCGCGTGCCGCTGGTGGTGCCGCAGGGTTGCTATCTTGCGATGGGCGACAACCGTTACAACAGCACCGACAGTCGCTGGTGGGGTTGTCTGCCGGAACAGAATCTGGCCGGCAAGGCCTTCCTGATCTGGCTGAGCTGGACCGGCTCGGGCGTTGCTTTTCATCGCATGGGCACGGTCATCCATTAAAAAGCGTGACGGACATAGGCTGTGCGCCGGTGACGGTGAGGCGGCTAACAGCGACAATAGGCGCGCCGACCGGGCTGCCGGGGCGGGTCGGTGGCGTATGGCCAGTCAGCCGGAAATCGTAGCGTACGGCATAGCGAGGGGACTATGAAATCGAAGCAGACAGGTATCACCCTTATCGGGTTTATGGTTGTGCTGGCAGTAGCGGGCTTCTTTGCCTTCATGGCCATGAAGCTGGTGCCGGCATATCTCGAGTACATGGGGGTCGACAAGGCCATGACCCAGGTTGCCAGCGCTGGAGTGGAGGGTAAGTCGCTGGAAGATCTGCGCCGCGACCTGCTCTTCAAACTGAATTTCCAGTACGTGGACGACGCGACCATCAAGCCCAAGGACATCACCATCAAGCGTGCCAATAACGCGGCGCAGCTGAGCGTGAGCTACGACAAGCGCATTCCTTTTATGTACAACATCGACTTCCTGCTGCACTTTGAAAAAAGCGTGCTGCTGCAGGGCAATGTCGGCAGCTAAGCCAGGCCCAGGATTTGACCAAGCTCGCCTATCGTTTTCTTGACCCCACGCTCGCGCAGCTGGCGCTGACTCATCGCAGCGCCGGCAAACCAAACAACGAGCGCATGGAGTTCCTGGGCGACGCACTGCTGGGCGTCGTGGTGGCCGAGCTACTCTACGAAGCGCACCCGAACGCCAGTGAGGGTGAGCTTTCCAGGCTGCGCGCGCAACTGGTCAACGGGCAGGCGCTGGCGGTCATGGCACGCGAACTGGAGCTGGGCGACGAGCTCAAGCTCGGCTCCGGCGAACTGAAGAGCGGCGGATTTCGCCGCGACTCGATCCTAGCTGACGCCTTCGAGGCGATGGTAGCCGCGGTCTACCTCGACGCCGGCTTTACCGAGTGCCGCACCGTCGTGCGCACCCTGTTTGAACCCCTGGTGGCGGCCATCCCGCGCTCCTCCAAGGACGCCAAGACCCGCCTGCAGGAATTGCTGCAGGCGCGCGGATGGCCCTTGCCGCAGTACGATCTGATCGACAGCCACGGCGAGGATCACGCCAAGACCTTTGACGTCTCCTGCGAAATCGCTGAGCCCGCCATAGTCCGGGCCGAGGGTCGCGGCAGCAGTCGCCGAGCCGCTGAACAAGACGCCGCCGAAACCGTGCTGCGTCGATTGCAGGAATTGAATTCATGAACGACAACGACCAACTCGACCTCGGCGCACCCGCCGAACTCCCGCACGACGATTTCCGTTGCGGCACCGTGGCATTGGCTGGGCGCCCCAATGTGGGCAAATCCACCTTGCTCAACGCGCTGATCGGCTTTCGCCTATCCATTGTCAGTCCGCGTCCGCAGACCACCCGCCACCGCATCCTTGGCATCGCTACCAGCGAAGCCGGTCAGATCATGTATGTGGATACGCCGGGCCTGCATCGCGGCGCCAAGCGTGCCATGAACCGCAGCCTCAATCGTGCTGCCCGCTCGGCCATCAGCGAAGTGGATGTGGTGGTGCAGGTGATCGAAGCCGGTCGCTGGACGGATGAAGACCAGGCGCTGTATGACGCACTGGTGGAGCAGAAGGTGCCGCGGCTGCTGGTGATCAACAAGGTCGACCTGGCCAAGGAAAAGGCGACCATGCTGCCGTTCGTGGCAGAGTTGATGACGCATCACACCTTTGATGACGTGTACTACGTCAGCGCGCTGAAACAGAAAGGTCTCAAGGAGCTGGAGCAGGGGATCCTCAAGCGCCTTCCAGTGCAGCCGCCGGTTTATGGCGAAGACGAGATCACCGACCGCAGCGAGCGTTTCCTTGCGGCCGAGATGGTGCGTGAGCAGCTGATGCTGCGTCTTGATCAGGAACTGCCGTACGCCACCACGGTGGAGATCGAGCAGTTTCAAGATCGTCCCGATGGTGTCGCGGAGATTCACGCCGTGATCTGGGTCGAGCGCGACGGTCAGAAGGCTATCGTCATCGGCAATGGCGGCGCTCAGCTCAAGGCTATAGGCAGTGCCGCGCGCCGTCACATGGAACGCACGTTTGAGCGCAAGGTGTTCCTGCGCCTGTGGGTGAAGGTGCGCGAAGGCTGGGTTGACGACGAGACGATGCTCAAGAAGTTCGGGTACACCGACTGAGATGCGCGGTGTGAGCGGTGAGGATGTTGTTGCACATCGCCGCTCCGTGACCATCGGTGACCGATTGCCTGCAGTGGAACCTCGTTCACTGCGTTCGGTCCATTCGTAACCACCTCATGCGCATCGAACAGCAACCGGCCTACGTCCTGCATTCGCGACCCTATCGCGAAACGTCCATGCTGCTCGAATGTCTCACCCTCGACTATGGCCGCCTCGGCATCGTCGCCCGGGGTGTGCGGCGTGAACGTGCGCGCCTGCAGCGGGCACAACTGGAACCCTTCCAGCCGCTGGCTCTCGACATGCTGTTGCGAGGAGAGCTGGCGACGCTGCAGGGTGCGGAAACGATAGGCGCGCCTTTGCGCCTGGTAGGTGATGCCGGCCTGGCCGGGCTCTACCTCAATGAACTGGCGGTTCGACTGACCGGTCGCCAGGACCCGCACCCCGCATTGTTTGACGCTTACGCACGAACCCTGCCGCGTCTTGCGGGCAATGAACCGTTGGCGTGGAGCCTTCGACGCTTCGAACGGGATTTGTTGGAGGCGATAGGTTATGGGCTGCAGCTGGACTTCGAGGCGGAGTCTGGCGAGCCGATCGAGCCCGGCCAGCTTTATCGCTACGTGGTGGAAGAAGGGCCTGCGCCTTGTCGCGCGGGCACGCCCCATGCGTTGCGAGGTGATGACCTGCGCGCACTCGCCGATGACCGGTTGCCTGACGCCGCAGGCCTGTCGGCCTTACGCGTGATGATGCGCGAAGTGATTCGGCACCACCTCGGTGGCGGCGAGCTGCGCGCCTGGCACGTGCTGGGCATGGCTGTGTCGCGGCAGCGCTAACCGGAAGTGTCACCCGTCAGGTAGCGCCACTCGATTCGAGCGCGTCGATGGTGGCAAGTAGCGCACGGCGGAAGCGTGACAGTGGCGCCATCGAGCCCGAGTGGCCGAGCTTGAGGTGGCGTTGCAGTACGGTGGCTTGCGTACCGAGTGCACTCGCGCCGCAAAACCCGCAGGACGAGCGCAGGCGGTGCAGGCGCCCGGCAAGTGCCTCGGTGTCATCCCGCAACACGTCCAGATCCTGATAGAGGCCCACCAGCTCGGCGCGAAGCAAGGTGCGCATGGCCTTCACCACGTCGGAATCACCCATGGTTGCCAATGCCTGCGCGTCATCCAGCAGCGGCATCGCGCCGGCGCCAGCCTGGACCAGGGTTAGGATGCGGCGGAGGTCTGCGACATTGCAGGGCTTTTGCAGCACTTCGCTGAATTCGGCGGCCAACAGTCGTTGCCGCTCTGAAGCATCCATTTCCGCGCTGGTGGCGACCGCGGTGCAGTCGCTGGAACGTGCCCCAGGGTCTCGTCTCAGCGCAGCCAGTACCTCTTCGGCACCAGCGCCGGGCATGCGGCAATCCAGCAGCAGCAGGTCGAAGGCCTCGTCGTGAGCCAGGGCGATGGCGGCTTGCCCATCGTTACAGGCCTGGGCATCCAGGCCGAGGCCGCGCAAGGCCTCCACAAGGAAAAGACGGCTACTGGGGTCATCATCCGCTACCAGGGCGCGGACGGTTTCGGGGGCGGCAGGAGCCTGTGAAGGGTCGCCGGGAAGCGTGTTGAACATGACTAGTCCGTGTCGTTCAGCTGTTTTTGGCAGAATGGCGCGTCATGCGTTTCACATCAAGCTACCTACTACTCAATCTCGGCATCCTGATCTGGATGGGCCTCGCCTTGCCCGCCCGGGCTGACATTGCGCTGGGCGCCAAGGCGGTCAGCATACCCGGCCTGAAGATGCAGGACGTGCAGGCCCAAGTCGGCGAGGACGGTCAGGGTGGGCTGGTGCTCAACCTGAAGGCGGCGAAGGCCGATGTACCGTCGATGGGCTGGAAGCGAATCGGCGTGGATCTGCGGGGCACCTTGCAGCGGGATACGCGCATGCGTTGGTTGTTCGACGGCACGGCCCAGCTGGCAGGCGCGCCCGGTGGTGCGCTGAGCAACGCCAAGGTCGCGGTGGTGGTCGATGAGGCGGCCAATACGCTGGAAGTGGATATCACCCAGGGGGCGGCCCAGGCCAGTACGGCGCTGCCGCTGGACCAGCCGACCCACGCGCAGATCAGCCTCAAGGGCGTGCCAGCCGTCTGGCTGCAGGGGCTGCTGAGCACGGTGTGGTCCGGCCGAGCCACAGGCGGCAAGCTGGATGCGGATATGGCGCTGGACCTTGCTGACAAGGGCATACAGGCGTCGGGCCAGTTCGCGCTGAGCGGGGGTGGATTCGATACGGCCAGCGGCACCTTGGCCGGCCAGTCGGTCAATGGCAACGGCCGGCTCAATATCGACACCACGAATTCACCGTCGCGCATCGACCTGGACGCGAGCCTGCGCGGCGGCGAATTGCTGCTGGGCCCCATTTTTGCCCGACTGCCCGACCACCCGGTGCAGGTAAGCCTGGCGGTGGCGACGCGCAACGGCGCCGTAGACCTCTCGCGTGTACGCGTGGCGGATGCCGATGCCTTGCAACTGGATGGCTCCATGGCCTTCACGGCCAAGGGCGAGCTGCAAAAGCTCCGGCTGGAGCGGGTGCAGGCGCGGTTCCCTGCGGCCTATCAGCGTTATGGCCAAGCCTGGCTGGCGACCTTGGGCATGCGCGATATGCGCGTTGCCGGTCAGCTGAGCGGTGGCCTGGATCTTGAAGCCAGCGGTTTGCGCAGCTTTGCTTTTGATACCGATGGCCTGGATTTCTCCGATGGCGAGGGTCGGCTCTCGGCGAAAGGTTTGCGCGGCGGGCTGGACTGGACCGCGGATGGCGAGCGCCCCGCCACGACGCTGAACTGGCAGGCGCTGCAGGTCTACAAGATGGCCAACGGCGCTGCCCAAACCCGCTGGCAAAGCCGCGGCGGCTCATTGAGCCTGCAGCGTCCTGTGGAGGTGCCGCTGCTCAATGGCCACGTGCGGGTGGGTGATCTCGAGTGGCGCCCGGCAGCAGCCAGGGGCCGCCGAGTGTCGATCTCTATCGCCTTTGCCGGCATCGACATGGCCGCTTTTTCACGGGCCATCGGCTGGCCGGAATTTCCGGGCACCATGGGTGGTGCCATTCCCGCGCTGCGTCTCGTCGATGATCGCATCGAGTTCGATGGCGGCCTGTCGATGAACGTATTCGATGGCTTTGTCGATATCACGCGGCTTACCTTGCAGGGGCCGTTTGGTCCCAGTCCGGTGTTGACCGCCGACGTGCAGCTGCGGCAGCTTGATCTCGCCGCCATGACCAGCGTGTTTGATTTCGGCAGCATCACGGGGCGCATGGACGGCACCATCAACGAGCTGCGCCTGGTCAACTGGAGCCCGGTGGCATTCAAGGCCAACCTGCTGGCGGGTAGCGGTGGACGCATCAGCCAGCGCGCGGTGAACAATCTCACCGCGGTGGGCGGCGGTGGCATGGCCGCGGGCCTGCAGGGTGCGGTGCTCAAGCTGTTCAAGACGTTTGGTTACAAACGTATTGGCCTCAATTGCACTTTGCAGGCATCCGTATGTCATATGGGTGGCCTGGACAGCGATGCAGACGGTTTCACTATCGTTGAAGGCAGTGGCTTGCCGCACCTGCAAGTGATTGGTCATCAGACCCAGGTGGATTGGCCCACCTTGGTTCGTCGTGTAAAAGCCGCCATTCAAGGCAATGGACCGGAAGTCCATTGAACATTCTCACGGTCTGTGAGCCCCACCCCTAAGGAGTTGTCGAATATGCGCAAGCTTGTCTATGGATTGCTGACCACGTGCCTGGTCGCCCTGGTGGGGTGCGTCACCATCAATGTGTACTTCCCTGAGGCGGCTGCACAAAAGGCAGCTGATCAATTCATCGGCACGGTGCTCGACAATGCCGCACCAGCGCCCAAGACCAATCAGCCACCCGCGCCGCCCAAGAAGAGCAATCAGCCGTCGGCGATGTTGCTCGACCTGCTGATCCCGGCGGCCTATGCGGACGAGGCTCCCAATATCCGCATCCAGACGCCAACAACGGACGCCATTCACGGCCGCATGCGGGATCGCTTCCAGAGCACGCTTTCGCCCCTGTTCAATAGCGGTGTCATTGGCTTTACGCATGATGGTCTGGTGGCGGTGCGCGACGCAGCCAAGGTGCCGCTCGACCAGCGCGCCAGCGTGAATGCTGCCGTGGCCGATGAGAATCGCGACCGCAATGCGCTCTATCGTGAAGTGGCCAATGCCAATAACCATCCGGAGTGGGAGGCGCAGATCCGTGGCACTTTTGCCAAAGGTTGGATCGAGCGGGCGCGTGCGGGCTGGTATTATCAGGACTCCTCGGGCGCCTGGAAGCAGAAGTAAGCCGTTCGCCCACCATCTACCCGATTGTCGCGCCCGGGAACCTCACGGCCCGGGCGCATGTGTTTTGAGACTCCATGAAAGAATTCGAAGCCACCATTACTGACCTCAGTCACGACGGCAAAGGCGTCGCACGCATCGACGGCAAGGCCGTGTTCGTCAGCGGCGCGTTGCTGGGCGAAGAAGTGAAACTGAGCATCCGCAAGCGTCACCGTCATTACGACGAAGCGGAAGTGGTGGAGCTGCTCACTCGGTCGCCGCATCGTGTGGAGCCGCGCTGCCAGCATTTCGGTCAGTGCGGTGGCTGTTCGTTGCAGCATCTGGATGCCGCTTCGCAGATCGAGGTCAAGCAGCGCGTTCTGAAAGACAACTTCGAGCGCATTGGCAAGGTGGAGCCCGCGCTGTGGCTGCCGCCACTTACCGATGAGCCGTGGGGTTATCGCCGCAAGGGGCGCCTGTCGGTGCGTGCCGTAGCCAAGAAGGGGCGTGTGCTGGTCGGCTTTCGCGAAGAGAGCAACCCGCGCTTCGTCGCCGACATCAGTCGATGCGAAGTCGTGCATCCCGCGCTGGGCCCCAAGATCGGGCTGCTGGCCGAACTCGTCAGCAGCATGGATGCCGCGAACGATATCCCGCAGATTGAATTCGCCGCGGGCGACGACACGGTGGCGCTGGTGTTTCGTCACATGTCGCCGTTGAGCGAACGCGATCAAACGACGCTTGTCGAGTTTGCCAAGCAGCACGGTTTTGCCATTTACCTCCAGCCAGGCGGTGTCTCCAGCGTGCATCCGCTGTGGCCGGAGCACCCGCGTCTTGCTTTTCGCATTCCCAGTGGCGATGCGTCCATTGATGACGTCGAGCTGGAGTTCCGTCCGCTGGATTTTGTGCAGGTCAATGCCGGCATGAACCGCCGCATGATGGCGCGCACGATGGAGCTGCTTGATCCGCAGCCGAACGACCGCGTGCTTGACCTGTTCTGTGGCCTTGGCAATTTCACGCTGCCCATCGCACGGCGCGTGGCCGAGGTGGTCGGCGTGGAAGGTGAGCATGGGCTGGTCGAGCGCGCCGCCGAGAACGCCGCTCGCAATGGCATCACCCACGCCCGCTTCGAAGTGGCCAACCTGTTTGAAGACCAGCGGCACGCTCATTGGGCGAAGCAGTCGTGGGACAAGCTGCTGCTTGACCCGCCGCGGGCTGGCGCGGACAAGGTGCTCGAGTATCTGGCGCACAAGGAAACGCAGCGTATTGTGTACGTTTCGTGTCACCCCGGCTCGCTGGCGCGTGACGCCGGCATTCTGGTGCAGAAGCATGGTTTCCGCTTGAGTGCGGCGGGCGTGATGGATATGTTCCCGCATACCGCCCACGTGGAGTCGATTGCGCTGTTCGAGCGTTAAGGACCTCGCGTCCTTCATGCAGGCATCACACACCCAATCAACGGACGCAGCATGGGTATCGAGATCGAACGCAAATTTCTCCTGAGTGACGACAGCTGGCGTGCGTCTGTCACGCACAGCGAGCGTATCGCGCAGGGCTACCTGGTGGGCGCGCAGGCGTTGCGCGACGGCACGGCACGCGCTTCCGTGCGCGTGCGCCGGTCGGGAGATCATGCGTGGCTGAATATCAAGTCGGCACAGTTGGGCATCGAGCGAGCTGAATTCGAGTACCCGATGCCGCTGGCCGATGCCGAGCAGATGCTCGCATCGCTGTGCGATGGCCTGCTTGAGAAGATCCGGCACCATGTCACCGTGGATGGCGTGCTGTTTGAAATCGACGAATTCTTTGGCGAAAACGCGGGGCTAGTGGTCGCCGAGGTGGAACTCGCCTCGGTGGATGCATCGTTTCCCCGGCCATCCTGGCTTGGGCGCGAGGTCAGTCACCTCGTTCGCTACTACAACGTCAATCTGATCGCCCACCCGTATGCGCAGTGGACGCAGGATGAGCGGCAAGCCGTCGGGGAGTCGATGTCATGCTGATGATCGGTCTGGCCGGCACCACGCTGACTACTTCCGAGCATGTGTGGCTGACGTCGCCAGGTGTTTCCGGCGTGGTGTTGTTTTCGCGCAACTTCCAGTCACGCGATCAGCTGATGGCGCTGGTGGATGCCATTCGCGACGTCGGTGGCGACGACATGTTGATTGCCGTCGATCAGGAAGGCGGCCCGGTGCAGCGCTTCCGCGACGGCTTCACGCGTCTTCCGCCGCTGTCCGCCATCGGCGCGGTGTACGACCGCGACCCGGAGGATGCGATACGTCTGGCCGAGGAGCACGCCTGGGTCATGTCCAGCGAGCTGCGCGCCAGCGGCGTGGATTTCAGTTTCGCGCCCGTGGTGGATCTGGCGCGCGGCAATGCGGCCATTGGTTCGCGTGCGTTCCATGCCGACCCGGCGATTGCCGCCGAGCTGGCGCAGGCCTATGTGCGCGGCATGCACCTGGGCGGCATGGCGTCGGTGCTCAAGCATTTCCCGGGGCACGGCTCGGTCGCTGTGGATACGCACAAAGCCACCGCCATCGACCCGCGTTCGCTCGACGAGATTCGTCGCGACGATCTGCTGCCCTTCATTGAAGGCATGGCGGCGCATGCCGAGGCCGTGATGGTGGCGCATGTGATCTATCCCGAGGTCGATTCGCAACCTGCAGGGTTTTCGAAGCGCTGGATCATGGACATCCTGCGTAACGAGCTGGGCTTCCATGGCGCGGTGATCAGCGACGACATCAGCATGGCAGCCGCCGGTGCGGCGGGTGGTGCAGCGGCACGCGTGACCGCGCACCTCGATGCCGGCTGCGATCTGGTGCTGGCCTGCTTCCCCGATGTGGTGGACGACACCATTGCGGCAGCTCAGGGACGGGCAGCGACCGCGCCCGAGCGGTTGGCCGCATTGCGCGGCGCCGTGGCATCCACCTGGGAAGGACTTCTCGATAACCCTCAGCGCGATCGATTCATCGCGCGCGTCACGGCGCTCAATCCCGTGGAAGGACACACTTCAGCATGACCACTCAAACCCCTTCATTGGCGGCAGCGCTCGCGGACGCCGATCTGCTGTTCGATCGTCCGGAGCTGGAATCGGTGATTGCCGACATGGGGCGCCACATCGATGCTGCGCTGGACGGCGAGCGCGCGGTGTTTCTCACTGTGATGAATGGCGCGCTGATTTTCGCCGGTCACCTGGCGCTGGCCATTCGCACCGATGTCGAGTTCGACTACGTGCATGCCACCCGCTATCGCGGCGCGACCTCCGGCAGCGAGTTGCACTGGCTGCGCGAACCGGCCGTGGATCTGACCGGCCGCACCGTGCTGCTGGTCGATGACATTCTCGATGAAGGGCACACCTTGAAGGCGGTGCGTGACGACTGCCTGCGCCGTGGCGCGCGCCGCGTGCTGATCGCCAGCCTGTGCACCAAACAGCATGACCGACTGGTCGAGGGTATCGCCTCCGACTTCAATGGCGTGGAGCTGCCGGATCGCTACGTGTTCGGTTTTGGCATGGATTACCACGAGCAGGGTCGCAACCTGCCGGGTATTTACGCGCTGAAGTAAATCCACCCGGCTGGCCATTGATGGCCAGCATCGCGACCATTGGAGTGACACATGAACATCCTGGGCATCTCCGGCAGTTTGCGGCAGGCCTCATTCAACACCGCGTTGCTGCACGCGGCGCAGGAGCTTGCGCCGGCAGGAATGAACATCGTCATTCATCACTTGCACGACTTGCCGCTGTTCAACCAGGACGTTGAAGAGCACGGCGACCCTGTCGCGGTCACTGCCTTCAAGGAGGCGATCGACAGCGCGGATGGCCTGCTGTTTGCGTGCCCGGAATACAACGGCGGCATCACCGGTGTGCTCAAGAACGCCGTCGACTGGGCGTCGCGTGCGGGCAAGTCGCGCAAGGTGGCGCCATTAACTGGCAAGACCATTTGCATCGTGGGCGCCAGCCCCGGCATTACCGGCACCGTGCGCGCACAAGACCAGTTGCGCCTGGTGCTGCGCCGCGCTGGCGCGCGTACCGAGCCGCAGGGCGATGTACTGGTGTTTCAGGCGCATACCAAGATCGTCGAAGGCAAACTCGCCGACGAGCGTACGCGTGAAGCGCTGGGCCGCCATCTGCAGGCCTTTGCCGAGCGCCTGGCTACCACGGCATAAGAACTTCCATTTGAAACAGGAACGACCCGTGACTATCGATCTGGCCGTCATCGGCGGCAGCGGTTTGTACAACTTTCCCGGGCTGGAGAACACCTCCCGTCACCGCATCGACACCCCGTTCGGCGCGGCCTCGGGCGACGTGGTGGTCGGCGAGTTCGCCGGCAAGCGCGTAGCCTTTCTGGCGCGTCACGGCGAAAGCCATACCGTGCCACCGCATCGCGTGAACTATCGCGCCAACCTGTGGGCGCTGCACTCGCTGGGAGCGCGTCGAGTGATCGGTGTGAATGCCGTGGGCGGTATCCGTGCCGATATGGGGCCGCGCGTGATCGTGGTGCCGGATCAGATCATCGATTACACCCATGGTCGCTACACGAGTTTCTGTGACGTTGAAGGTGCGGAAGTTCGTCATATTGATTTCAGCGAACCCTATACCGAGGCATTGCGTCAGCAGTTAATCCATGCCGCCAAGCAAGCCGGTGTGGCCGTGCTGGATGGTGGTTGCTACGGTGCGACGCAAGGTCCGCGCCTGGAGACCCGCGCAGAAATTGCACGCATGAAGCGTGACGGTTGCGACTTGGTCGGCATGACCGGCATGCCGGAGGCTGTGCTCGCACGCGAGCTGGAGCTGGAGTACGCCTGCCTGGCGCTGGTGGCCAATTTCGCCGCCGGCTGCGGTGACGAGGCGGAGATAAGCATCGAAGAAATCTTCGCCCATCTGGCTGCGGCCACCGCCGAAGTACCCCGTATCCTCGGCGTTCTGCTCAAAACCTGAGCAACGGTTTGGGTTTTGATCGAGTCAAAGCCTCGCCCATATTGCGCTTTGCCATGAAACATGTTGATACTTCCGCCGTGCCAGGGGCGGCGGACCAAGGGGTCAAGGTGGTTCAGCGCTTTACCGTGGTGCATCCAGTCCATGATTCAGAGGTTCACGCAATGCGTTTCGGTACGGTCAAGTGGTTCAACGACGCCAAGGGTTTCGGCTTCATCGCACCCGAGGACGGTGGGGAGGACGTGTTCGTCCACTTTTCGGCGATCAACGCCAAGGGCTTCCGCAGTCTGCAGGAAGGCCAGCGTGTGAAGTTCGAAGTCACGACGGGCCCGAAGGGCGCCCAGGCTTCGGGCGTCGAGATCGCCTAATCAAGGCGAGCCGGCGTGCGTGCCGGTCATCGATGTAACGGGAAGCCCCGCGTCGCAAGGCGCGGGGCTTCTGTTTTTCTGGCATGGGGACTCTGGAATTAGGGATGCTCCGAGCTATTCAACAAGGGTGGCATGATGCCCATAACGCATGCTGGGTGTGGGGCGTGGCGCCGCTCAGGCTCGCCGCCTGAGCAAGCCGCGCACCACACCCAGCATGCGTTATGGGCATCACCCAACGGGCCGACTCTGTTTGCCCGCAGCTCCGCGTCGCGCCATCTCGACAGGCAGCCAGCCTGCCTTCGCTGGCGCAACACGCATCTGCGGGCAAACAGAGTCGGTGACACCCTTGTTGAATAGCTCGGAGCATCCCTGAGATGGCAAACCGTAGGGACTTTCTGAAGGCGTCCATTCTTGGGGCATCGGCGGTAGCGCTGGCGGGAGGCGCCAATGCACTGACGGGGCAGGCGACCACAGGCAAGGCGGCGGCGGCCAAAGGTCCCCGCGTCATATCCACCTGGGATTTCGGTGTCGCCGCCAATCTGGCGGCGTGGTCCGTACTAGGCAAGGGCGGCAACGCATTGGACGCCGTGGAAACCGGTGTGATGGTGCCGGAAGCAGACCTGAAGAATCACAGCGTCGGCCGCGCCGGCTATCCCGATCGGGATGGTCACGTAAGCCTGGACGCCAGCATCATGGATGCCGATGGCAGCTGCGGTGCCGTGGCTGCGCTGGAACATATCGCACATCCGATCCAGGTGGCGCGCCGCGTCATGGAGCGCACACCGCATGTGCTGTTGGTGGGCGATGGCGCGTTGCAGTTCGCGCTCGAGCAGGGCTTCAAGAAAGAGGAACTGCTCACGCCCGAATCCGAGGCGGCATGGAAGGAATGGTTGACGACGGCGCACTATCAGCCGTCGGTCAACAGCGAAGTGCGCGACTACGGCAAGACCGGCATGCCGGGTGGCAAGAACAACCACGACACCATTGGCATGCTTGCCATCGATGCGAACGGCCGGCTGGCCGGCGCGTGCACCACCAGCGGCATGGCGTGGAAGTTGCGTGGGCGCGTGGGCGACAGCCCGATCATCGGCGCTGGCTTGTACGTCGATGGGGAGGTGGGTGCAGCGACGTCTACGGGAGTGGGCGAGGAGGTCATCCGCAACGCTGGTAGCTTCCTGGTGGTGGAGCTAATGCGCCAAGGGCGCTCACCGCAGGAAGCCTGTCGCGAGGCTGTCATGCGCATCGTCAAGAAGCGCCCCAACGCGTCGAAGGATTTGCAGGTGGGCTTCCTTGCGATGAACCGTGATGGCGAGGTCGGCGCGTTCGCGATCCAACCCGGCTTCTCCTATGCGGTGTGTGACGCCCAACGACAAGACGGTCTGTTGCCCGCCAAGAGTGTGTACTGAGCATGCCGCTACGCCTGCTTGAGGTCGCTGCCAATTCGCTCACCTCCGCGCTAGCAGCGGAGGCAGGCGGCGCTGGGCGTATCGAGCTGTGCACGGCGTTGGAACTGGGAGGCCTCACGCCGTCGTACGGTGAAATTGCCCTGGTGCGCGAGCGTGTGTCTCTGCCGCTGTATGTATTGATTCGCCCTCGCGCCGGTGACTTCCTCTACAACGACCTCGAACTGGAAACCATGCAGCGCGACATCGAAGCGTGTGCATCACTCGGTTGCGAGGGCGTAGTGATGGGAGCGCTGGATGCCGAAGGTGAAATCGATAAGCTGCATTGCCGGTCGTTGATCGGTGCGGCGGGCAGCATGGGCGTTACCTTTCATCGCGCCTTCGATCTCGTGCGCGACCAGACTCGATCTCTGGAAGAGGTGATTGCTCTGAATGCCGAGCGTGTGCTGACCTCGGGAGGCAAAAGTGTGGCACGAGAGGGTGCGGAACGAATTCGGGCACTGATCGATCAAGCGCGTGGGCGAATCGTCGTCATGCCGGGTGCGGGCATCGCCTCGGACAATATCGCCGAGCTGGCGTCGCTCACGGGTGCTCTAGAGTTTCATGCTTCGGCCAAGCGCGCTCACAGCTCTGGTATGCGCCATGTGCCTACGAATTTGCTTGGCATGGAAGGCGGTGAGACCCGCACTGACGCGCGCGAAGTGCGAGCACTCGTGCAGGCACTGGGTACCTGCTGAGGCTCACCAGCGACGAGCTGTCATCACTCAGGCAGTGAACTGCAATCTCGCCAATTCAGCGTAGAGACCACCTTCGGCAAGCAGGCTCTGATGTGTGCCTTGCGCCACGATGCGACCGCCGTCCATCACCACGATGCGATCGGCACGCTGCACGGTGGCAAGGCGGTGCGCGATGACCAGCGTCGTGCGACCTTTCTCCAGTCGCTCCAGTGCCTGCTGGATGGCTGCCTCGGACTGGGCATCCAGCGCCGAGGTCGCTTCATCGAGCAACAGCAATGGCGCATCGCGCAGAATGGCGCGGGCAATCGCAATGCGCTGGCGCTGGCCACCCGAGAGACGCACACCGCGTTCACCGAGTTCCTCGTCATAGCCCTTGCCCAGGGCGCTGATGAAGTCATTCGCTTCGGCCGCGCGAGCGGCGTCGCGTACTTCGTCATCACCGGCATCCTGACGACCGAAGCGAATATTGTCGGCAGCACTGCCGCTGAAGATCACGGTTTCCTGCGGTACGAGCGCAATGGCTCCGCGCAGTTCGGGCAAAGCCAGTGCGCGCAGGTCGACGCCGTCCACGGTGATGCGACCGCTCTGCGGATCGTAGAAGCGCAGCAGTAGTGCGAACACCGTGCTCTTGCCGGCGCCTGACGGGCCGACCAGCGCCACCGTTTCGCCGGGCCGGATCGCCAGGTCGAAATCGTAGAGCGCCGGCGCGTCGGGGCGGGTGGGGTAGTGAAATGCCACGTTCTCGAAACGCAACGCGCCCTGCATGGGCTTGGGCAGTGGCGTCGGTTGCGCCGGGCTGGTGATCTCGGCGTGCTCTTCGAACAGTTCGCCGATGCGCTCCATGGCGCCCGCGGCACGCAGCACATCACCCCACACTTCGGAGAGACCGGCCAACGAGCCGGCGGCGAAGATCGCATAGAGCACAAACTGGCCGAGCACACCGGCGCCCAGCGTACCGGACAGCACATCGCGTGCGCCGGCCCACAGCACCAACGTGATGGCGCCGAAGAACAGCACGATCACGGTGGCAGTAAGCATCGATCGCATGCCGATGCGCTTGCGCGCCGTGGCCAGTGCGCGCGTGATGGCGCTGCCGTAGCGCGTGCTTTCGATGTCTTCGCGTGCGTACGCCTTTACTGCCGGCGCGGCGTTGAGCGTTTCATTGGCGATGGCGGCGGTGTCGGCCAGGCGATCCTGGCTGGCCCGCGACAGCTTCTGCACGCGGCGGCCAAACACCAGAATGGGCAGCATGACGGCCGGAATCACCAGGGCGGTCAGGCCGGCCAGGCGCGGACTGGTCCACACCATCATCCCGGTAGCGCCGAGCAGCATCACGGCGCTACGCAAGGCGACGGAGATGCCGGAGCCGATCAGGGCCTGGATCACTTCGGTGTCCGTGCCCAGGCGTGAAATCAGTTCGCCGACGCGACTGCGCTCGAAAAAACTGACGTCGAGACGGATCACATGCGCGTACAGCTTGGCGCGCAGCGACGCCAATGCGCGCTCACCCAGCAAGGTGATGCAGTAGTAGCGCGCGGCGGTGGCGAAGGCGAGCACCAGCGCAACGCCGAACAGGCCAAGGAAGGTGGTGTTGATCGCGGCGGCATTGGCGTTGCCGAAACCCTGGTCGATCATGTGCCGCACGGCCATCGGCAGCACCAGGGTGGCCGTGGATGAAATGGCCAGGAATAGCAGCCACCCAAAGGCCAGGCGGCGATGCGGCTTCACGAAGGGCCACAGCTTCAGAAGGGCGCCGACACGTCGGGACGGGCGCTGGGTGTCGGCGGGTTGGTTCATGAAATCCTGCTGTCGTCGTGCGCCGGGCGGGCGCGTGATCATGAAGGTTGGGGGAGTTTCGGGCCGATTCAATCCAGCCGACGGGCGCTGTGTCGGCCGTGACTGATATCGGTAATGCGCGCCTGTGCTTCCGGCACCTGGCTCTCGGGCAGCTGAACCTCCAGCGTTACACCCTCCGCACCGAACGTTTCGCTCAGCACGTTGGCGTCGAGCTCGCGCAGGCGCGCCTTGAGCAGGGTGAGCTCGGGGAAATCGCAACGCATGCCGAGCCGCGCCATCGCCACGATGGGCAGGCGTTCGGCTCGGCGCATACATTCTGCTGCCGTGCCGCCATAGGCACGCACGAGGCCGCCGGCGCCCAGCTTGACGCCGCCGTACCATCGCGTCACTACGACTACGGCGCGATCGATACCCTGGCCTTCAATGGCCTGCAGAATGGGTCGGCCGGCGGTGCCGCCGGGTTCGCCGTCATCGTTGAAGCGATAATCCTGGCCAATACGATAGGCCCAGCAGTTATGCGTGGCCGCGAGGTCGCTGACCTGGCGCACGAATGCCAGCGCCTGATCGGGCGTCTGTACCGGCGCGGCCTGTGCGAGAAAGCGGCTTTTCTTGATGTCCTCGCTGTGCTGGCAAGCGGTAGCGAGGGTGTACAGCGTGTCACTCATGATCGGGTAACTGGGTGCGCAGGTCGTCAGGCAGGGGTGCGTCGGGATGCGCTTGCTGGAAGGCGGTGAGTCGTTTCAATGCTTCGTCACGGCGCTGCTGCGCAAACAACTGGCGGATCTTATCCAGCTCTTGTGCCGGCGTGTCAGCTGGGTTGGGCGTTGTGGGGTCGTTGGCTGGCATGGCGCGCATGGGGGCTGCGGACATCGCCTGCATGGTCACGCGGGCGTTGTTGGAGTACGCCGCACGCGGTTCGGCGGCGGCCTCGGAGGCGGCTGACGCGCGGGGTGCTGCCACTACTGGCGCAGGCGGGGCGGGTGCAGCAGGCGGCGCCTGCACGGGCTCCGCGCGTTGCATGGTCAAAGGTGCTGGTGCCAATGCGGAGGGCGTTGTTTCGGGTGCTGCCTGCGCAGGTGCTGCGGCGCGCGCCTTCGCTGCCGGGCGAGCGGGCGCCTGCCGGTGCGGTACTTCCAACGTCGCAGCAGCCGGCGCCGGCTTCGACACCTCGTCACTTGCAGACGTGTCGGCCGGGTGTGCCACTGGCGCAGCTGGCGAGGCCGTGGGTGCGGGCGCGCGGGCGGTTATGGCCTCATGGGTTGGGATTTGCGGCACGCTCGACGGCTGTTCGTATAAGCGCCAGCTCAATCCCGCTGCGATTACCAGCACGGCGGCGCTGGCGGCCGCAACCGGCCACCGCGACATGTGTCTGCGGCCTGATGGGCGCACGGCATCCGCTGCCGCGCGCCGCACGGCCTCGTCGAGTGCCGGCGTCGGCTCCTTGCGCGGCAAGCTGGCATAGAGCGCCTTGAGCTCGTCTTCGCCGGGCAGCGGTTCGTTGTCGTGGTGATCGTGCGTATTCATTCGGCCAACTGCTCACGCAATCGATTCATGGCATAGCGCAGGCGCGATTTTGCTGTTTCGCGTCCCACGCCGGTGACTTCGGCAATCTCCTCGACGCTCAGGTCGTTCTCCAGGCGCAGCAGCACAGCGGTGCGTTGCTCCTCGGGCAGTTGTTCAATCGCCAGCTGAAGTCGCCGGCGACGTTCAAATTCAGACAGTACATGTTCCGGTTGTTCGTGATCGGGCGTCGCCAGAGCCTCAAGGGCGTGTTCCGCATCCTCGCCGGTCGCCATGGGGCGTTTGCGCCGATGGCTGTCGATCAGCAGGTTATGCGCGATCTGCAGTAGCCAGGTGGTGAACTTCGCCTGTGGGGTGTACCGCGTACGTGCAGCAATGACGCGGCTCCAGGTTTCCTGGAACAACTCGTCAGCGAGCTGCGGGTCGCGAGCTGCGCGCAGCAGAAAACGATACAGCGTGCCCTTGTGGCGCGCATACAGGGTGTCGAACGCCGACAGCTGGCCCTGTGCATAGGCCAGCATCAGTGTCGCGTCGTCGTCCACGGGGGCATCCATGGGCGGCGAGGTTAAGCCAAACCGGCCGCGCCGGTAAGCGTCAGGCGCATTCGATGAGGGGAATGTGCACGAGTGGGGCCAGTGCATGGGTGGGTAGTCGCATTCGGCGGTTCATGGTGGTGAAACGCACAACCGACGCCCGCGGGGTTAATCGCGGGTGCATGACTGCATACGCCCGCTCGTCGGGCACCGGTCAGGGTTACTGCGGGGAGTAGAGCCAGATCCTGGATTCGCCGCCGGTGCTCAGGATGTGTCCGTTGCGCCGGATCAGGTGCTCGGTGGTGCGGTCGCGGGCCAGCGTCATGTCGCCCAGTCGCATGGCGGACACGGTTTGCACGGTCGCCTCCTTCTGGTTGGGCGACAGCTCTATGGTCTTGATCTCGGTTTCCACATCAAAGGTAACGAGGCCTGCTGACGCATCGCTCAATCGCTTCATCCATGCCATGGACTTCTTCGCTGCGTCGCACACGGCTTTTTTGTCGAGGTGTTGCTCGCGATGTTTGTCGCCCTGCAGGGCCGTCTCGGTGCCCTGGAAGTCATCGGAGATGCGCTTGCAGAGGGTTTCGTCGTCAAACTGGCGGATAGCCTCGGCCTGATCGGCGTAACTTTCTCGGATCTGCGCTTCGGTCATGCGGTGGCTGTAGTCGAAATACCACCACGCCAGGCCGGCCAGAACGGCCAGCAGTATCCACTTCATCATGGTTTCCCTTCCCCTTGGACTAGCCGTTGTCAGCCTGTCGGCGCCACATATCCTTCTGTGTCGCAAGTTTTTGCGACTATCGCACGGCAGGGGCGCCGTGTCATCCGGCCCAGATCAGGGAATGGGGTCACCTGGCACCGGGTGGCTGAAATCGTCTGGTGTCAGCTTCTGCGTGAGGCGGAACACGCCTTCATGCACCTTTCTCGGCAGCACGACGTCCAGCACGGTGGTCTGGTGAGGTGCCAGTGCGTGGAACAGATCTTCGCCCGGCATGGTCGCAGCCATCGCGTGGTGCACCAGGCCGCGCAAGCTGACAGGTTGTACGGTCGCGCCATAAGGGCGATGAGCTTCGATAGCGGCACGCAGTGTCTTCCGGCTGTTTTCCGGGTGGCTCACACGCGGCGTGCCCGCGAGCAAGGCGTGGTTGAGGAAGAACGACACCACGTTGCCCTGACGGCTGTTGGCCTGACGATCGAGCATGAAGCCTTGCGGCATCCAATCCGGATTGGGAGGCGTGCCTGCGTTGAGCAACAGGCGACTGCCGCGCAGTGGTTCACCGCTTTCGTCGGTGAGGCGCACGATCAATTGGCTGCGCGGATCGTGCAAGTGCAGGCGCGCGGGAAAAGGCCCCACCGACTCGAACTCCACTTTGTCGCCATCGCGCTCGGCGTTCTCGGCATCGAAGTCGTCGCACAATCGCGCATAAGCGTCGGCATGGTCGACGCGCAGGCAGCGCAGCAAGGCCTCGATGGTGGCATCCGGTGCGGCGGCCATGATCCCTTGTTCGTCGCCCGAATGCGCCGCACCGGGAATCAGCTTGAATGCCGTGCGAGGCGCAACGGCGACGTTCAAGGTCAGCGTGTCTACGGGTTGATCGCCGGGTCGGGCAAGCACGGCATGTCGTGCGTTGAGGTTGGCGGCGGCGATGCGCACCACACCATCGGAACCGTCCTCACCGGTATAGCTGTTGATGTGGTCGTACATCGAGCGATCAGGGCGGTCGCCAGTCAGCACGAACAAATACTGGCGGTTCTGCGCAAGGTCGCTGCCGTGAATGTGGTCGAGGTTGAGCGAAAGTGACTCGGCACTGCCCAGCTCCAGCCAGTCCAGCATGCGTTGCCCAGGCTCGACGCCATCCGCCCACGCGTGCAGGCGGCCGAGCACGCCCTTGCCAAGTTGCGCCAGCGCGGATCCGAAGTTGGCGGGTGCCAGCATCATCAGGTGGGTCAGGCGGATGGTGCTGAATGCGCCGGGTCGTTCGCGTTGCGCGCGTAGCCATTCGCGTACCACCGGCCCGCCGGTGGAATGGGTGATGCAGGCGAAGCGGCTGTCCAACAGGTGGAGGTCGCGCAGCGCGTGGTCGAAGGCGCGCACCACGTCGCCCATGGTTACCGCGTCATCGAAGCTGACGTACTCAGAGAGCCAGATGTCGGCGACCTGCAGTGGCACCCCTTGTGTGGTTGCTTGTTGCTGCAAGCGCTGGGGCAGGGCGCCATAGGTGGAGGTGTTGGTGACGCTCCAGCCGTGCACGAAAACGAGGGTAGTCATGGCCTGACTCCTTGACAGGGGCTCGCCTTCCTGATGGTTGTCATGTCTATAGGTTTTAGGCCATCCATGGTGTCCGCTATCGCCTCGTATCGCGGTAAGGCCCTAAGATGCCATGACTTTCCACGGACCGGGGAATCCGCATGCTCGTCGTCCTGTTTGTCATGCTGGTGCTGGCGTTGCTGTTGTATCGCCTGCGCTGGCGCCGGGCTGGCCATGTCTTGGTGGGCATGACGACCTTGCTGTTCTTCGCCATCGGCTGCGGAACGGTGCCGCGCTGGCTCGTCCGTGGCCTGCAGAGCCCTTATGACGTGGAGCCGGCGATCCATTGGGCGCCGCGCAATGTCATCGTGTTGTTGAGCGGCGGTACCGCCGTGGCGGGTGATGAACCGTTGCAGCCGTCTTATTTCGCCGACGGTCGCGTCTTGCGTGCAGCGCAGCTGTATGTCGCATGCAAGGCCGCCGGTGGGGAATGTCGCCTGCTGATCTCAGGCGGTGATTCGCAGGATCACGGCGAGCCGGAGTCGGTCGTTTATGGGCGCGCGCTGGAAAAGCTGGGCATCCCGTCTGCGGACCTGTCGTTCGAAACACGCAGCTTGTCCACCTGGCAGAACGCGCAGTTCAGTCGCCCATTGTTGGTCGAATATGCTCCGCAACATCTGGTGCTGGTGACGTCAGGCATTCATCTGCGCAGGTCGCTGTTGTACTTCGCACACTTCGGCATTACGCCGCAGCCGGTGGCGGGCGATTGGGTCAACGCACGCCGCGAAGTCTTCCCCGATTCGTGGAACGTCATGCTGACCGATGCCGCCTTGCACGAGTACCTGGGCATTCTGCGCTACCGCGTGTACAACGCGCTGGGCTGGAATGCGCCCAAGGCGCCGCCATTACCGCAGTAACTTGCGAATTTCATTCATTTTCCAGCCAGCTACTGCGCTCGCTTTTGCGTAACCTTGCGCGGCCTTTCTTGCTGACGCTTCCCTGATGCATTCCGACTCGTCGACTGAGCCGCACTCGCGTGCGGCGCTTCCGCTTGCTCCGTCGCTGGACCCCACGCTGTCTGCGGCGCACATGCCGCGACACTTCCGTCCATTGGAGCGACGCGTGCTGTGGATTGCCGCGCTGGCCATGGTGCTTGGCTCGGTGGTGGCGCTGGTTGCGCGCTTGCTCACCGGGTTGATCGGCCTGGTCACCAACCTCGCTTTCTACGGTCGCCTGAGCACGGAGTTCAGCAGCCCGGCCGGCAACCATCTTGGCCTGTGGGTGATCGGCGTGCCGGTGGTGGGTGGCCTTATCGTGGGCGTGATGGCGCGCTGGGGATCGCGTGCCATTCGTGGACACGGCATCCCTGAGGCGATGGAGCAGGTGCTGCTCAACGAAAGCCGTATCCCTCCGCGCATCGCCTGGCTGAAGCCGGTGTCGTCGGCGATTGCCATTGGTACGGGCGGTCCGTTCGGTGCGGAGGGGCCCATCATTGCCACGGGGGGTGCGTTGGGTTCGCTGGTGGGGCAACTGCTGCATGTGACGGCAGATGAGCGCAAGACGCTGCTCGCTGCGGGTGCGGCTGCCGGTATGGCGGCAGTGTTCTCCGCGCCGATCTCGTCGGTATTGCTGGCCATCGAACTGTTGTTGTTCGAGCGTCGCGCGCGCTCGTTGATTCCGGTGGCGTTGGCGGCGGTGATCGGTACCGGTGTGCGTTACCTGCTGGAAGGCAACGAGCCGATGTTCCCGATGCCGGACATCGCCACACCCGCGTTCAGTGCACTGATTGCGTACATGGTCATGGGCATCGTGGTTGGCGTAGCCAGCGTGGGTATCACCAAGCTCACCTACGCCATTGAAGACGGTTTCGAGAAGCTGCCGATTCACTGGATGTGGTGGCCGGCCATCGGCGGTGTGGTGGTCGGTGTGGTCGGTTATTTGATGCCGACCACCCTGGGTGTGGGCTACACCAATATTGCGGCGGTCATCGCCGGGCAGATTGGCCTCGGTGGCATGCTGGCGTTGTGTCTGATGAAGCTGCTGTCGTGGTCGGTGGCGCTGGGTAGCGGTACCTCGGGCGGTACCTTGGCACCCTTGTTCACCATCGGCGGCGCACTGGGTGGTGTGCTCGGCCTGGTCTGCGTGGCCTGGCTACCGTGGTTGCACGTCGATGCCCGCGTGGCTGCACTGGTGTGCATGGCGGCGATCTTCGCCGGGGCGTCGCGTGCGTTTCTGACCTCGGTGGTGTTTGCCTTCGAAACCACGCAGCAACCGCATGGCCTGCTGCCACTGCTGGGTGCCTGCGCAGCGGCGTATCTCGTTTCCGGACTGATGATGCGCAACACCATCATGACCGAGAAGATCGCGCGTCGTGGCGTGCGCGTGCCGGCGGAATACGCAGCGGATTATCTGGAGCGCATCAGCGTGGCCGATGCCTGCAGCCGCAACGTGGTGAGCTTGCGTGCATCGCAGCGACTGGCGGATGTGCGCGTGTGGCTGTCCACGGAGCAGGCGGCGGCCAAGCATCAAGGCTTCCCGGTGCTGGGCGAAGAGGGCCACCTGCTGGGTGTGGTGACGCGAAGGGATCTGCTCAACGCCGCCATGAATGACGATGCCAGCATCCAGTCGCTGGTGCGACGTGCTCCGCTGGTGGTACGCGAAGATCACACCTTGCGCGAAGCGGCGGATCACATGGTCGAAGCCGATGTGGGGCGGCTGGTGGTGGTGGGCGGTAAAGAGTTTCAGCAGGTGGTGGGCATCATCACGCGCGGCGACCTGCTGAAAGCGCACGCTCAGCGTTTGCGCGAAGCGCATCAGCAAAGCCGCCATCTAGGTAGGGCCTAAATCAACGCTGAAAACTGCCAATAGAACCGCACGTCATTCCCGCCTTCGCGGGGATGACGGGCCATAGGTAAGGTTTGCCGAATCTGAGGTGGTTTTAGAAAGAGCGCGGCATAACCGCGCTCTTTCCTATTGCGTCAGGCAGCCTGCTTGAGCGAGGCGATGTCGATCACGAAGCGATAGCGCACATCGCTCTTGAGCATACGGTCGTAAGCACCGTTGATGTCCTTGATATCGATCATCTCGATATCGCTCACGATGTTGTGCACGGCGCAGAAGTCCAGCATTTCCTGCGTCTCGGCGATGCCACCAATAGCTGAGCCCGAGATCGAGCGGCGACCCAGGATCACCATGCCGGCCTGCACCGGCGGTTCAATCGGCTCGAGCAGACCCACCAGGCAATGCACGCCATTGAGCTTGAGCGTGGCGAGGTAGGGGTTCAGATCATGCGGCGACGGCACAGTGTCGAGAATGAAATCGAACTGTCCGGCCACCGCCGCCATTTGCTTGGGATCGGTGGAAAGCACCACATGGTCCGCGCCAAGGCGACGTGCCTCCGCTTCCTTGCCCGGCGTGCGGGTAAACAGCGTGACGTCAGCGCCCATGGCCTTGGCGAACTTCAGGCCCATGTGACCCAGACCGCCCAGGCCAATCACTGCCACCTTGCTGCCCTTGCCGATGTTCCAGTGACGCAGTGGCGACCAGGTGGTGATGCCGGCGCACAGCAGCGGCGCCGCGGCCTTCAGGTCCAGCTTGTCGGAAATGGACACCACGAACTTGTTCGACACCACGATGCGTTCGGAGTAGCCGCCGAAGGTGGGCAGGTTGTCGCGTCGGTCCATCGCGTTATAAGTCCAGGTCGGGCCTTCCTCGCAGTACTGCTCAAGGCCGGCGTTGCACGATGCGCAGTGCTGGCAGGAGTCGACCATGCAGCCCACACCTACCGTGTCGCCCACCTTGAACTGGGTCACCTGGCTGCCTACCGAGCTGACCCGGCCCACGATCTCGTGGCCAGGCACCATCGGGTAGATGCTGTTGTGCCATTCGTTGCGAGCCTGGTGAATATCCGAATGGCAGACGCCGCAATAGAGGATGTCGATCACCACGTCGTCCGGACGCGCTTCACGGCGCTCGAACTGGTGCGCGGCCAACGGCGAGGTGGCGTTCTGTGCGGCGTAGCCGCGAATCGAAAGGGCCATGCATAACTCCTTGGAGGGGGACGGCGAGGAGCGCAGTATCGGCGGCGGGCGGCGCCAGCGGGTAGCCGGATCCTGCGAGATCCTTGCCTGATCCTGCAAGGCTCCGCGTGAGAGACTCGTCTTGGCGTGGAGGAACAGGCAATCTTGCCCCCTGAGTTCCGCAGGCAAATCCATGAGCAGCAAGCCACACAGTCCCTCGCCGTCATCGCGCATGGAACAGGATCGCGAGGAATTGACAGCCATCGTTGAACGATTGGCGCCGACCCAGGGTGTGCACGTCACCGCTTGGCCCGCGCTGACGCTGTTCCGCGCGGACGCGGTCGGCGCACCCACCTGCGCGATGTATGAGCCCAGCCTCGGCCTCGCCCTGCAGGGTGCCAAACAGATTCTGTTGGGCCAGCACACGTTTTTGCATGAGCCGGCTTCCTACATGGTGACCGCGGTCGATGTGCCGGTGTCCTCGCAAGTGGTGCAGGCTTCCGGGGAGAATCCGTGCCTGTGCCTGACCTTCCGACTGGATCTGCAGCGTATCCGCGACATGTTGCCGGAGGTGGCGTTGGCACATGCCGCTGCCGCTTCGTCGCCGGGCCTTTCCTTGAGTCCGCTGGACGACAACCTGTTGGACCCACTGTTGCGCCTGGCGCGGCTGCTGGGTACGCCGAAGGACCTGGCGATGTTGGGGCCCTTGGTCGAGCACGAGCTGCTCTATCGCCTGCTGACCGGAGAGCAGGGTGTCCGGCTGGCGCAGATCGCCACCTCGGGTAGTCAGAGTCATCAGGTGTCGCGCGCTATCGATTGGCTGCGCAATCATTTTGACGAACCCTTGCGTATCGAGGCATTAGCGGGGCGCGTCAATATGAGTGCGTCATCCTTGCATCATCATTTCCGCGCGCTAACCGCGATGAGTCCGCTGCAATACCAGAAGCAGCTCCGCCTGCACGAGGCACGGCGATTGCTGCTGGCAGGGCAGTGCGATGTCGCCACCGCTGCGCATCGCGTGGGATACGAGAGTCCCTCGCAATTCAGTCGCGAATACAGTCGCCAATTCGGTGCTCCGCCGTTGCGCGATGTGGCGCGATTGCGCTTGGCTGACGTGAGCTCAGTCGCCTGAAAGTACTTGACGCCGCGCAACAGCGAGCGTGACGATGCCGCAGACCGGCCACGGAGCGCGCCTTGAATCTTGCCTTGTTCGATTTTGACGGAACCATCACCACGCGTGAGATGTTCCGGCCATTTCTGGAATATGCGGCGCCGCGACGGCGACTGCTGTTGGGCGGCCTGTTGTTGGCGCCGATGGTGGCTGGCTACAAGCTGGGTTGGGTGCCTTCGAACATGATGCGGGCTTGCGCGTTGCGCCTAGGGTTGGGTGGCGTTGATGCCGCGCATGCGGATGAACAAGCACAGCGCTTCGCCATCAACGTGTTGCCCGGCGTCATGCGTGAGCACGCGCTGGAACGCATCCGGTGGCACAAGCGACAGGGTGATCGGGTGGTCGTGGTTTCCGGCGGCCTGGATATCTACCTGTCGCACTGGTGCCGGCAGCACGAGCTCGAACTGGTCTGCTCAGAGCTGGAAGTGAAAGCCGGGCGGCTAACCGGACGCTATCGTGGCGCGCAATGCGTCAGCGAAGAAAAACCACGCCGTGTACGCGCCGTCTACGATCTCGACACCTATCCGGTGGTCTACGCCTATGGCGACACGCGGGAAGATCATGAGCTGCTGAAGATCGCCCATCGCCGCTATTTCCAGTGGCAGGAAGTGGCCTGAATCGCATTTTCTTGAAGTTGGCGGCAGGCGGCTGTGCGGCGCGTGGTGGCAGGCGTCATGCAACCGCGCGATGATGGACGGACACCATCGCCGAAGGACCGTCCTATGAAGGGTTTCCGCGTAGTGTTCATGGCCAGCCTGGCCACACTCATGTTCGTCACGGGACTTGCCGTTCACGCCTCCCAGGACACTCCAAAGACGCAAAAGGTCAACGCCAATCTCGCTGGCCTTCACGACTTTGATTTTCTGGTGGGCGACTGGCATGGACATCATCGCAAGCTCAAGGAAAAGCTTGCCAACAGCCATGACTGGGAAGAATTCGAAGGCACGCTCAGCATGCGCAAGCTGATGGATGGCTATGCCAATGTCGACGACAATATGTTCAGCACGCCCGAAGGCACCTACCGCGGCGTAGGCCTTCGTTCGTACGATCCGAAGACGGGGCAATGGGCCATCTGGTGGCTCGACGGTCGCGATCCGTTCGGTGAGCTCGACCCGCCGGTGAAGGGTCACTTCGAGCACGGCGTAGGCACGTTCTTTTCCCACGATACATTGCGCGGCAAGCCCATCCTCGTGCGCTTCGTCTGGTCAGGCATCACGCCAACAACTGCGCATTGGGAGCAGGCTTACTCCGCTGACGATGGCAAGACCTGGGAGGTCAACTGGACCATGGATTTCCAGCGGGTCGCGCCGTAGCTCGCAAGCGCCTTGTCAGTGTTCACCACACCCATGCAAAGCCCCACTCATGTGGGGCTTTGCATATCGGCCTATGGGCGGATAAGTGGTTAGTACACGGACGGCGACCCGCGCCCCTCGCGATGAACTGCGAATGCGTATTCCCGTCATTTTGCTGCGCAACGCGCAACCGTGTGGTGCTTCCGGATGATGCGCTGTAGTGGCTGCCGTAGTCCGCGGCGCCATGGAAGTGTGGCGGGACCGATGGCAGCATCACCAGCGTTGCGAGGATTCGTCGCCCGGGGCGTCGCTGGCGTGAATAGCTGTTGTTCCTGGCGAAACAAGGCCGGCAACGGCGAGTGCGCACCATGATGATGGAGCTTTGCCAGCGCCAGCTCACGGCACACTGCCGGCGTCGAGGCTTTCGACCAGGGTAACTTCCTTGGCATCATGAAGCTGCTGGCGCGCCATGGCAGCGCTTTCGTCAGGCACGCTGAGCAGGTAGGCGCCCGTCTGCGTGGGGCCGCCAACCAGTCGCGCATGACTTGCACGCAACAGTTCGCGCAATCGAGCCTCACTGGTTTGAGGGTCGAACGTCACGACCATGAGTGACGCTTTCGCAGCGGGGGTGCTGAGTGTGTGATAGACGGGCGCGCGCTGCTGCAGCCATGCGACGCCCAGCACAAGGATAAGCATCGCCTGCGCTACGACCACCCAGCCCATAGAACGGTTCCGGTGCCACCAGCTAACGAACGAAAAGGGCGGCGTGGCGGCGTGATGTTCGTGGGCGACGCGGCGGCGAAGTCGGTGCAAGGCGGGTGCAGCATCGTCGGCAGCGACATCCTTGGCATCATAGGCGTGTTGCAGTCCCTTCAGCCAGGCCGCCTCCTGTTGACACGATGTGCATTCGGCGAGGTGTTGCTCCACCTGTGCGCGTTCATCGGCGTCGAGCGAACCATTGATCCACCAGGGCAGCAGGCGGTCCACTTCCGCGTGGGCCGACCCTTCGAACTTGATGATGCGGCCATTCATATGGCCTCCTGGCGCGAAGAAAACCACGCTCTGAGTTTGCGTCGCGCATAGAACATGCGCGTTTTTACCGTGTCGACCGGACAGCCCATGATCTCGGCGATTTCGCGGCAGGCGTAGCCGAAATAGTAGGTGAGTTCCATCACCGTGCGCTGCTCAGTCGAAAGCGTGCTCAGCGCAGCGTCCAGGTGTTTGCGCAGCTCTTGCTTCAGCAGTTCATCGTCAGGGCCGGCCGTGGTGAGGTCGGCGTGCTCGCCGATCTCGTCGTTGACCATGCCACCTGATCGCCGCAGTGCCTTGAGTGATTGGCGGTAGGCAATGGCCAGAATCCAGGTCGACACTTTCGCGGAATGATTGAACGTATAGGCCTTGCGCCAGACCACCATCATGGTGTCGTCGAGAATCTCCTCGATCAGCATCGGTTGCCGCGTGATGCCGCGAACGAAGCGTTGCAGGCGCGGGCAGTAGAGGCGGTAAAGCGTTTCGAAGGCATCCACTTCCTCTGCCGCAACGCGATTGAGCAACGTTGCCTCATCGGCATCGGAGACGCCGTTGCTCCACTTCCTCGTGCCTGCCTCGCCGCCGCGCATGGCTGCTCCCGAAAGCTGGTGCATCGCCCGGGCGTCCATACCCACCAGGGTGATTTTGGTTCAAATAGCTGACGTGGGCCATTCGGGCGGTGATCCGTGCCTAACGGCACTGGTGGCCAGGTTGGGCTTTCCGCATCTATGGGGGCTCGCACCGGGCATGTCCTGCGTGCGTTTGGGGGCAGGGATGCCTGCTGGCTTCCCGTCGTTTGACCTTTGTTGAGAGTCCTGATGAAGCGTGATTTGCCTGTTGAGGCCCGTGTGGCCCGTGTAAAGCGCGGCGCCGCATGGTGTGCGGCCGTGCTGCTCGTGGGAGCGGCGCTGTCGCCGTGGTCGTTGGCCGTCGCTGCGGACGCCAAGCCGGCCGCGGAAGCCGGTGCCGAGAAGAAGTCCGATATCGAGCTGCCGGCGCTGCCGGCGGACAAAACCATCAAGCAGAGCGTGCGCGTCGGCGGGCGGACGCTTTCCTACGAGGCCACGGTGGGCACCATTCCGGTGCGCAACGACAAGGGCAAGAAGATCGCCGACGTGGTCTACACAGCCTATACGATGCCCGGAAACGATTCGCAGCGACCGGTGACGTTTGCCTTCAATGGCGGCCCCGGCGCTTCGTCGGTGTATCTGAACATGGGTGCGATAGGCCCCAAGCGCATCCAGTTCGGCGTGGATGGCGATGCGCCTTCCGACAGCGCCGTGACCAAGGACAACCCCAGCACCTGGCTCGACATGAGCGACCTGGTGTTCATTGATCCGGTGGGCACAGGCTTCTCGCGCTCGCTGGAAGACGAAGATCAGACCAAGAAGGACTTCTACACCACCGAAGCGGACATCAAGTACCTCTCGCGCGTGGTGTACGACTGGCTGGTCAAGCACGGCCGTCTGCGCGCACCGAAGTATGTGATGGGCGAGAGCTATGGCGGCTATCGCGCGCCTCGTATTGCCTATGAATTGCAGACACGCATGGGTGTGGGCGTGAATGGCCTGGTGATGGTGTCGCCGTATCTCGACCCAGCCGCCATTGGCGATGGCGACGCGCTGTCGCCGTTGCCATGGATGATCAACCTGCCGTCGATGACGGCGGCGCATCTGGAAGCGCAGGGGAGGTTGACGCCGGCGGCGATGGCGGATGTCGAGAATTACGTGCGCACTCAGTACGCCACCGATTTCCTGGCGGGGCGTTCCGATCCGGGTGCGATCGGTCGCATGGTGCAGAAGGTGTCGGGCTATACGGGTCTCGATCCGGCACTGGTGTCCAAGTTGGATGGGCGCGTCGATATCGCCACGTTCCTGCGCGAAGTGCACCGCAATGACAAGAAGATCGGTAGCGTGTACGACGCCAACGTGACGGCGTTCGATCCGTTCCCGGGCTCGGCTGAACGCCAGTCAGGCGACCCGATTCTCGAGGCACTGCTCGCGCCAACCACCAGCGCCATGGTGGATTTCGTGACACGCGAGGTGGGCTGGAAAACGGATGCGCACTATGAGGCGCTGTCGTACGCGGTCAACAAGGCATGGGATCGCGGCAATGCCGACGACAAGCCGGTGGCGGATCTGCGCAAGGCGATCGGCAACGATCCCAAGATGAAGGTGCTGATCGTGCACGGCTACAACGATTTGTCGTGCCCATTCTTCACCTCGCGACTGATCATCGACCAGATGCCGAGCTTCGGTCAGGCCCAGCGCGTGAAGCTGTCGGTGTATCCGGGCGGCCACATGTTCTATAGCCGGTCGGGTAGCGCGGAGTCGTTCAAGTCTGATGCGGCGGCGATGTACAGGGCGAAGTAAGCAGGCCCCGGTTACCCTCACCGTCATCCCCGCGAACGCGGGGATCCAGCGTCTTTCGCTTTTTCCTGGCGCTTAAAAGGCACTGGATCCCCGCGTTCGCGGGGATGACGGTGAGGTGATAGCGGGTCCTCGCAGAAATATCGATCGAGTACCTATCACTCGACGCAACTCACTGCGTTACACCCTCCGGCGGCCGAACAATAAATCCACGCGATTTCAACTTCGCGATATACCCATCCGGCGCCATCAGCTGCTCCATGGTCAGAATGGCCACGGTGCTGCGATTACGCACCATCGCCGCTTCAGCCGCCTCCATCCACACATTCTCGATGCGCTGGGGCAGGTCGGGCACGTTGAGCTGGTGTTCGAAGTCACCATTGATCGCGGCGACGACGCAGGGATCGTAGTGCGTGTGTTGCACCAGCTCCTGCAGTGTTCTCATGTCGCCGGTGGCCCAGGCGTTGGCGCGCTGGGTCAGGGAGGGCATGTCGTGCTCCACGGTATGCATGGTTTCGTCCAGGCAGGCGATGCCCTGCTTCTGGTCCTGATCTACCGTGGTGGCTGGCTGTGCATGTGTCACGACCAGTTCGTAGCGCACGCCGATGACGCGGGTGCCATGCCGGCGCGCGAGCTTTTCAACCATGGTCCCCACATCGGTTTCTTCGGTGAGGTCGTTGGCCTTGAGGGCGCTCTCGTACAGCCGCTCGGCGACGACGATGGGGCGCATGTATTCCAACGCATCATCGTCCTGCATGTATTGCTTGCGCAGCACGCGCCAGCGCGCGTACATGTCGGCCGGAAGCAGGTGCTCCAGTGTCTTGCCGCCGGGGTTGAGCTTGGCCGAAGGTTGCAACGCCAGGCGAGAAAACAGGCTGGTGGGCATCTTGAGGCGCGCGGATGGCACCTCCAGCAGTTCCTGCGATCGGCCCAGGGCTTTTTCCAGTTCGGTCCATTGCCAATCGGCGTTCTTGGGCAAAGGTGACAGCGTGCCGATGATCCACAGCACGTGATCGCCTCGCCGCACCTCCCAGAGCGCGGGCCCGGGCTGCTCGCCGTGAACCGTGACGGCCTTCAGGTCGACCACGGAGGTGGGTGGTGCAGGGCTGGTACTGGCGGATGGGAGTGTGGTTTGTGCCCAGGTGCTGGTGGCGGCCAGAAGTGCGCCAAGCCAGATGGCTTTCTTCGCGAGCATCCGAAAAGTTCCTTGTGAGGACGCGACGGCTACCGCCCGCGAAGGCGGGCGCCATGATTGAACAACACCTATAGCCGCGATACCAGACTTGGCTAACGAAGGCAGTACAACCTGACCCGGCCGTCCGTACGCGTCGGCCCGGGCTGGGGCGGCCAGCGCCCCGTCAGCTGGCTAACGCTCAGAAGACGTGCCGGAGGACAGCGTAGAGCCCGCCTGCCAGCAGAATGGAGGCCGGCAGCGTCAGTACCCAGGCCATCAGCAGGTTGCGCACGGTGGTCCATTGCAGGCCGGAACCGTTGGCGGCCATGGTGCCGGCCACGCCCGAGGTGAGCACGTGGGTGGTGCTGACCGGCAGGTGGTACATGTCTGCGGCCTGGATCAGTCCCATGGCCACCAGCTCGGCCGAGGCACCCTGCGCGTAGGTGAGGTGCTCCTTGCCAATCTTCTCACCCACCGTCACCACGATGCGCTTCCAGCCCACCATCGTGCCCAGCCCCAGGGCCAGCGCCACTGCCACCTTCACCCAGGGCGGAATGAACTGGATCGCCTGCGTACCCAGCCCACGCCAGCTGGTCAGCATTGCGGTTTGCGCTTTGCTGAGTCCGGGTTGGGCAAGTACCAGCGGCATGGCGGAGCTGGCCAGGTAGATGTCGTTGCGCACATTGCCCATCGCTTCCGGAGGCACGGATCGCAGCGATGGGCGGTTGCCCACCTGATGGTTGATCTCGCCAATGAGTGCCGCAAGCGCAGGCGCCGTGGAGGGGAGCAGCTTGCGTTGCTGCACGGCCTCGGTCACCAGCTCGCGTGGGTTGCCGGTAAAAGTCATGCTGCCACCAAGGGCCTGCAGCACCTGCTGGCTTTCCACTGAAACCTCATGGAAGGTATTGACCTCGCCGCTCGATACCGCACCATTGAGCGCGTAAGCCGTAGGCACGGTGCCGATCAGGATCAACATGATCAGGCCCATGCCTTTCTGGCCATCGTTGGAGCCGTGGCTGTAACTCACGCCGGTACAGGTAAGCACCAGCAGGGCGCGAATCGGCCACGGCGGCGGCCGGTTGCCCTCGGGCGCTCGATACAGCGCGGGCACCTTCACCAGAGTCTTGAGCAGCAGCATCAGCAGGCCGGCCAGCAGGAACCCCGCTATTGGCGAAAAAATCAATCCGCGGAACACGCCCATGGCGGCGTCCCAGTTCACTCCGCTGGTGCCCGTTCGAGTGGCAAGCAGCTGGTTGGCCAGGCCGACGCCGATGATCGATCCGATCAAGGTGTGTGAGGACGAATTGGGCAGGCCGAAATACCACGTGCCCAGGTTCCAAATGATGGCGGCGAGCAGCAACGCGAACACCATGGCAAAGCCGGCCTGACTGCCCACTTGCAGTATCAGTTCCACCGGCAGCAGCGACACGATGGTGAACGCCACGGCGCCGGACGACATCAGCACGCCGAGAAAGTTGAAGGTGCCGGACCAGATCACCGCCAGTCCCGGCGGCATGGCGTTGGTGTAGATCACCGTGGCCACGGCGTTGGCTGTGTCGTGAAAGCCGTTGACGAACTCGAAGCCCAGCGCGATCAGCAGCGCCATGCCAAGCAATAAGAAGGGGCCCAGGGCATGGGTGTGGACTATCGAAAGGTCCTGCACCAGGTGCATGCCGGCGTAAACGACGCCGATAATCAGGACGACGCTGAAAACGAGGCCAAACAGGCGATTGGACGATGGCGTTCCGGAAGTGGATGCGGCGACAGCGGCTTCAGTCTGCATGACATGCGCTCCTGGTCGACCCATCAGCGTTGCCTTAGAGCAAAGCACCTGCGCAAGACATTCTGGTGACAGCTGAAGATCGCGGCGCCCGCAGGCGAGCGCCGCGCCGGCATTACATTTCGCGCATCACCATCAAACGTACTTCGGTCATGTCCTCGATGGCGCAGCGCACGCCTTCGCGGCCGATACCGGAAAGCTTCACGCCACCGTAGGGCATGTTGTCCACGCGGAAGCTCGGCACGTCATTGACGATGACGCCGCCTTGCTCCAGTTCGTTCCATGCGCGCATGGCGTGGGCGAGGCTGTCGGTGAAGATGCCCGCCTGCAAGCCGTATTCCGAATCGTTGACCAGGTCCACCACTTCATCGAAGGTGCGGAACGGAGCGAGCAGGGCAAATGGGCCAAACGCTTCGTTTCGATAAGCCTTGGCGCTGGTCGGCACGTTTTCCATCAGCGTCGCTTCAAGCATGGCGCCATCGCGTTTGCCGCCGCATAGGATCTTGCCGCCGCCCTTGCGCGCCTCTTCGATCCAGCCATGCAGGCGTTCGGCAGCGGCTTCGTCGATCATGGGGCCGAGGAAAGTGTCCTTCTTCTTCGGGTCGCCGGCCTTGAGCTTCTTCACGGTGGCGACCAGGCGTTTCTTCAGTTCGTCGTACAACGATTCGTGGATGAAAATGCGCTGTACGCTGATACAGCTCTGGCCGGATTGATAGAACGCGCCAAACACCAGGCGGTCGATCACGCGATCCAGGTGTGGTCCCTGATCGGCATCGACGATGCAGGCAGCATTACCGCCCAGTTCCAGTGTCACCTTCTTGTGACCGGCGCGCGCCTTCAGATCCCAACCAATCTGGCTGCCTGTGAACGAGAGCAGCTTGAAGCGCGGATCCTCGACCAGTGGATTGGCATGCTTGCCGTCGAGCGTCAACACGGAGAACGCACCCTTGGGCAAGTCGGTTTCCGCCAATATCTCGCCAATGATCAGTGCGCCAATAGGCGTGCGTTCCGCCGGCTTGAGCACGAACGGGCAGCCCGCCGCGATAGCAGGCGCCACTTTGTGCGCCACCAGATTCAACGGAAAGTTGAAGGGTGTGATGAACGAGACCGGCCCCAGCGGCACGCGCTTGGTATAGCCGTGATAGCCATTCAGGCGCTTGGCGATTTCCAGAGTGATCGTTTCACCGGGGATGCGCACGGCTTCTTCGGCAGCGATGGTGAAGGTTTCGATCAGCCGGGTGACTTCGCCATCTGAGTCCTTGATGGGCTTGCCTGCCTCGACGCATAGCGCATAGGCCAGTTCATCGCGGCGTTCGGTAAAGCGCTGCACACAGTGATGCAGTACTTGCTGACGTTGCCACGGTTTGAAGTCGCGCATCGGGCCGGTGGCTTTGACCGCAGCAGCAATGGCTTTCTGGGTGGCCTTGGCATCGGGCACAGCCACGCGCGTGGCGACCTTGCCACTGTACTTGTCCAGCACATCCATCGTTTCCTTAGATGTCTGCGGCTGGTTGGCGAGGTAGTAGGGGTAGCTTTTTGCGAGCATGAAACACTCCGGCGATCAGACGGCCGCACTCAGCCGGCGGATCTCTTCGTTGAGGATGTGGTGATTGTCCGAATAGTCGATGGCCAGGTCGATCAGGTGTACGCCACCGGCATCGAAAGCGCGCTTGAGGGTGGGAAGAAGCTCGGCGGCGCTGCCGGGGCGATGGCCATGCGCGCCATGCGCTTGGGCGAACTGCACGAAATCCGGATTGCCAAACACCATGCCGTAGTCGGTGTATCCCATCTCGGCCTGCTTCCAGCGAATCATGCCGTAGGCGTCGTCGCGCAGCAGCAGGATCACCAGATCGAGCTTGAGCCGCACGGCGGTTTCCAATTCCTGCGCGTTCATCATGAAGCCGCCGTCGCCGCAGATGGCCAGCACCTTGCGGTCGGGATAAACCATCTTGGCGGCCATGGCCGAGGGCAGGCCCGCACCCATGGTGGCTAGCGCGTTGTCCAGCAGAATGGTGTTGGGCTGCCGTGCACGGTAGTAGCGCGCATACCAGATCTTGTACATGCCATTGTCCAGGCACAGCACGCCGTCGTCGGGCATGAACTGTCGCGTGTCATCGACCACGCGTACCGGATGCATCGGAAAGCGATCGTCGCTGGCGTGATCGCAAAGCTGCGCAAGAAAGGCTTCACGCACGCGATCAAAGAACTCGAAGTTCCAGTGTGGCTGTGGCTGCAGCGCGTCAGTGAGCCTTTCAATCGTATGCGCTATGTCGCCCACCACTTCGATCTGCGGGAAATAGACCGCGTCCACTTCCGCGCTGGAGAAATTGATGTGGATGACCGTACGTCGCCCCTTGCGCATGAGGAACGGTGGCTTTTCCACCACGTCGTGACCCACGTTGATGATCACATCCGCCGCATCAATGGCCCGGTGCACGAAATCACCATCCGTCAGCGCGGCATTACCAAGCCAAAGCGGATGATCCTCGTCGACAACGCCCTTGCCCATTTGCGTACTGAAGAACGGAATGCCCAGCTTGTCGATGAAGGCGCGCAGCGCCACGGTGGTGCGCTGGCGGTTGGCGGCAGCGCCGATCATCAGAATGGGGTGCTTTGCGCTGCTGATCGCTTCGGCGGCCTGCACCAGGGCGGCCTCGTCAGGTGCAGGGCGGCGCGCGTATTCGGTGGGTAGCAAGATCGCGTCTTCCACCGTGTCGCGGGCGATATCTTCCGGCAATTCCAGGTGCACCGCGCCGGGGCGCTCTTCTTCCGCGCGGCGGAAGGCTTCGCGTATGCGCGCGGGAATGGTCGATGCCGACACCAGCTGGCGCGTGTACTTGGTCAGTGGCTGCATCATGTCGACCACGTCGACCAGCTGAAACAAACCCTGCTTGTGCTCGCGTATGGGCTTCTGACCGGTGATCATCAGCATCGGCATGGCGCCAAGCTGGGCATAGGCGGCGGCGGTCACGAGATTGGTGGCGCCCGGGCCCAGCGTCGAGAGAGCGACGCCCGCCTCGCCGGTAAGTCGGCCCCAGGTAGCCGCCATGAAGCCGGCGGCCTGTTCGTGGCGCGTCACGATCAAGCGGATCGATGAGTCGCGCAATGCCTCAACCAGATCCAGATTCTCTTCGCCGGGCACGCCAAAGATGCTGTGCACCCCTTCTGCTTCCAACGCTCTCACAAACAGTGTTGCTGCCTTCATGCCGCACTCCTGAGGTCAAGACGTGCAGCATGCGACGGGACTTGTTCAGGGTGTGTGAGTTGCGCGATGTTGAGCGGATATGTCGCAGGGCGTGTTTCTATTCGCTTCTCAGCTTCAACTCGCCATCGGCGAGGCGTGCGCGAAGCGGCGTGCCTTCGGGTACGTTCTGCGCGGAGCGCAACACTTTGCCATCGGTATCGAACAGGATGGCGTAGCCACGATCCAGTGTGGCGAGTGGACTGATGGCATGCAGCGCACGGCCCGCCTGCTTCAGTGTCAGGCGATCGCGCTCCAGCTGTCGCTCGATGGATTGGCGCATACGCTGCGACAGCTCCGTAAGCTGGCGACGCCATAACATCAGGCGCAGGCGAGGATGCTGGGCGAGTAAGCGCGCATGGACGCGATCAAGCGTCGCCTGGCGACGCTGCGCCTGTTCGCGCTGCAGGCCTAGCAGCCGGCGCTGCAGATGCATCAGCCGCTCACGATCGCGCGCCAGGCGTGCCTGCGGCCGTTGCGCTTGCAGGCGAGCGAACAAGTGGTCCACGCGCTGGATACGTGATTGCAGCCGGCGCTGTTCCAGCGTCACCAGCCGCTGCTGCAATTGATCCAGGTGGCGAATGAGTGCGTATGCGTCCGGCACCAGTAGTTCAGCCGCCGCCGAGGGTGTGGGCGCGCGCAGGTCCGCCACGAAATCGGCAATGCTGAAGTCGATTTCATGGCCTACCGCGGAGACCACCGGTACGGCACTGGCATGAATGGCGCGGGCGACCTGTTCGTCGTTGAACGCCCACAAGTCTTCCAACGATCCGCCGCCGCGGGTGAGCAGCAATACATCGTAGCGGCCGCTGGCCGAGGCTTTGCGCAACATCTGGACGATGGCGGGCGGCGCTTCGCGTCCCTGCACCGGTACGGGTAGTACGTCGACATCCGCCAATGGCCAGCGACGCGCCATCACGCTCAGTACGTCGCGGATCGCGGCACCCGTGGCCGAGGTGATGACGCCAATGCGGCGAGCGTAACGGGGCAGGGGCCGCTTGTGTGCCGGGTCGAACAAGCCTTCCGCATCCAGCCGAGCTTTGAGCTGCTCGAACTCGCGTTGCAGCGCGCCTTCGCCGGCCGGTTCCATGTGTTCGGCTACTAGCTGGAACTCGCCGCGCGGTTCGTACAAACCCACGCGCGCCCGAACCAGCACATGCATACCGTCCGCGGGACGGAATTTCAGCCAGCCACTCTTGGGCCGAAACATGGCGCAGCGCACCTGGGCGCCGGTGTCCTTCAAGGTGAAGTACAGGTGCCCGGAGGCCGGCCGGGCCACGTTGGACAGTTCGCCTTCGATCCAGATCAGCGGCAGCGCGTCTTCCAGCAGATCGCGCACCAGCCGGTTCAATGAGCTGGGCGTAAGGATCTGCCGCGGCGGCGAACCGCCTGCGTCGGTGCTGGTGTCGTCTGGCGAGCGCATGGAGGCGGGAGACTAGCACGACATCACCACGCCGAATGCTTGGATTACATTCGCTTGCCCGATCAAGCACAGCCTGATCATGAGGCATGGTGGCTAGTTATTTGAAATAGAACGAAATGCCAGGATTACTCGCCGTCTTCGAATTCAGCTTGGCGTCGCATGAACCGTTTGCGCAGCTGCCACGCGTGCGTTCCCAGGTTGATCGCGAACCAGGCCGCCAGCAGGCCCAGCGGCCAGCCGATAATGGCCGGCCAGAAGATCGCAACCACCGCGAAAGCGGCCAACACCAGGGTGCCGACGAGCAGTGGGCCGGTGGCGGTGTCGCCGAGCACGCGGCGGTCGGTCAGTGCCGCGCCGAACGTGTTGGCGATACGCAGTGCACTGGCTGCGGTACGCCCGGAGCTGCCGCCCATGCGGCTCTGGCGAGGCGGGCGCTCGGTGTGACTCCGTATGTGGTCGCTACTGCGGTTCCAGCGACGCGGCGCAAGCACGATCTCGGTGGCATGGCCCAGGTCGCGCTCGTATTGCTCGGCCATGCAGCGGGCAAACTCCGCGTCTTCCACCGCTATGTCAATCTCGCGGTTGCTCATCCAGCTGGCGAGATTGAGGTTGGACGATCCCACTCGCGCCCACTGTCCATCCGACACCGCGCTCTTGGCGTGCAGCATGCTGCCGTTCCACTCGAACACGCGGATGCCCGCCTTGAGCAAGGGGCGATAACCGGAACGCGACATGCCGGCCACCACCGGGATATCACTGCTGCCCGGCACCAGCAGGCGAACGTCCACACCGTCGCGCGCCGCCGCGGCGAGCGCCTGCACATAGGGCGCCACGCCGACAAAGTAGGCGTCGGTGAGCCACAAGGTCTTGCGCGCCATGGCGGCAATGAGTTGATCCAGGCGATACATGCTGGCCGTGGCCGGTTGCGTTGCGATCACGCGCAGGGTGACTGCGCCAGCAGCGGTGTCATCGATGTTCGAAGGAAGGGGTGGCAGCGGTGCACCCATGCTGGCCCAGCTCTCGGCGAAAGCGCGTTCCAGTGCGGTCACGGCAGGCCCGCGCAAGGCCACGCCGGTGTCGCGCCATGGCGCTATGCCGCGTGCCGGGTCACCCAGCCATTTCTGACTGATGCACACGCCTGAAAGAAAGCCATGCACACCATCGACGGTCAGCAACTTTCGGTGGTCGCGGCTGATCCACCCCAGCGGCTTGCCAAACTGCGGCGGGTTGAACACGCGCACCTGGCCGCCCGCTGCACGTAGTGGCGTCCAGAAGCTGTCGCGGGATTGGCCCCTGCAGCCCAGCCAGTCATACACCACGGCAACGAAGACACCACGCTCCGCGCACTCGACCAGTGCATCACGAAAGCTACGGCCTACCTCATCGTCCCGGATGATGTAGTTCTCCAGCAGCACGTGGTGGCGTGCGCCGCGTATGGCGGCAAGCCAGGCGTCGAAATGGGCGGCCGCATCGATCAGCAGCTCTGCGGCATTGCCGCCCAGTAGGGGAGCACCGGCGGCCCGGCTCAGCGCCTGTTCGGCATGCAGTCTGATTCGGGCAGGCGCAAGCGGTCGCTTCGGTTTCATGGCCCGAGTGTAGGGCATGGAGGCAGGGCGTCTTCAAGCCATGTTCACCCTGATCGTGGCACCAATACGCGCCACGTTTTCGATCATGTCGTCTCAATGAACCTTCTGTCATGCTGGCTCCATGTCGCCTGAGCAATGCCATTCGGACACCGAAGCCTGCGCTCAGCAGATCGCCGAACAACTCGGCCCGGATCTGCGCGTGGCGGCGCCACTGGGGCTAGGCAAGCCACACGCGCTGCTCAACGCCTTGTATCGACTGACCAAGGCGGACACGTCGCGTTCGTTGGCGCTCTATACCGCACTGTCGCTCACGCGACCGCGGCCGGCGCCGGGGCTGGAAGAGCGCTTCATGACCCCTTTCGTCGAGCGGCATTTCGGCGCGGATGCGGTGGACCCGGAATACGCGGTGGATCAGGCGCGCAATCAGCTGCCCTCCAACGTGGCCGTGCATGAGTTCTACATGCAGTCGGGTGCGCTGCTGCACTCGGGTAGCGCCCAACGCAACTACATCAGTCAGAACTACACGCATGTCGCGCGCGACCTTGCCGTGCAGGACATCAATCTGCTGGTGCAGCTGGTCGCGAAGCGTGAAACGGCGGAAGGTGTGCGTTACAGCCTTTCGTGCAATCCCGATCTGACCTTGGATTTCATTGATCAGGTCGTGCAGTCCGGCAAGCCGCGTCCGTTGTGCGTGGCCGTGGTGCACCCTGACTTGCCGTATGTCAGCGGTCACGCTGAGGTCGATCGCAACTATTTCGATATCGAGCTGCAGACCGAGACGGCCCCTTCGTTATTTGCGTTACCGCGTCAGCCGGTGGATATCGTCGAGTACGCGCTTGGCATGCATGCGAGTGCCTTGGTGCGAGATGGCGGATGCCTGCAGATTGGCATCGGCAGCCTGTCCGATGCACTGGTGCATACGTTGCGTTGGCGCCAGCAGGACAACACGCAGTGGCGCCGCGCGCTGGTGGCGCTTGATCCGCGTGGTGGTACGCACGCTCTGGCGGCGCGCTTTGGTGGACTTGCACCGCTTCGCACCGGCTTGTACGGCGCCAGCGAAATGGTCATGGATGGCTTCATGCACCTGCAGCGCGCCGGCATCCTCAAGCGTCGCGCCTGGGACAGCATCGATCTCGAACGCGCGGCAGCCTGCGGTCGGTTGCCGCCGGAAACACCGGGTGGACACTACCTGCGCGGCGCGTTTTTTCTCGGTTCCCGCGAACTGTATGAATGGCTGGCGATGTTGGAGGCGGAGGACCCGCATGCGCTGGACATGTGCCGCGTCTCCAACGTCAACCAATTGTATGGCGATCATCAGACCCTCGCCGCGCTGCAACGCCGCGGCGCGCGCTTCTTCAACACCTGCATGATGGCTACCTTGCTGGGTGCGGCAGTGTCCGACGGCCTGGAAAATGGCGAGGTCGTGAGTGGCGTCGGCGGGCAATTCAATTTCGTGGCGATGGCGCACGAGCTGACGGACGGTCGTTCCATACTCATGCTGCGCTCGACGCGGAAGGGGCGCGGCGGCGTAGAAACCAACATCCGTTGGAACTACGGTCACACCACCATTGCACGTCACCTGCGCGATATCTTCGTGACCGAGTACGGTGTGGCCGATTTGCGCGGCAAGACCGATAGCGAATGTATCGAAGCCATGCTGTCTATTGCGGACGCGCGTTTTATTGATGCCTTGTGTGCGGAAGCCAAATCGAACGGCAAATTGGCGGCGGACTTTCAGGTGCCGGAGCGCTGGCGCAACAACACGCCGGAGAGCCTCCGCGAGGCGCTCTGCACGTGGCAGGCAAAAGGTGCCTTGCCAGCATTTCCCTTTGGCTGCGATTTCACCGAGGAAGAGCAGCGCCTGCTGCCCGCGCTTGGCTGGTTGAAATCCCGCAGTACGACGTGGCGAGGCAAGGCCAGTCTGTTCAAGGCAGCGTTGAGCCCCGGGCAACCCGTGGAAGGCGAGGGCGAGAGTCTGGCGCGTATGGGGCTGTCGAAGCCCGCAGGATCCAGCGAGCACTTGCTGCGCCGGCTGCTGGTTGCGGCATTGCGCCGTACTGGCAGTCCATCGGCCCCTTCAGGCGGAGAGGCATAGCGAGGAGCAGGCCTGGCGGCCTGCTCCTGTTTCTTGCAGTCTTCAGTGCACTAGCAGCGACTGACCGAGTTCGCGCAGAGCGTCCAGGTCCTTGATGTAGAGGCCATGGCGATCGAGTGCGATCATTTCGCGCTGCTTGAAGCGACCCAGCAGCCGGCTCACGGTTTCCGTGGTCAGGCGCAGGTGGTTGCCGATATCGGCGCGCGACATCGGTAGCGGCAGGTAATCGGCGGACAGACCAAGCGTGGCACGCCGGTCACGCAGATCGACCAGGAAAGCGGCGAAGCGCTCTTCCGCGAGATAATTGCCGCCCGTCAGCTGCAGGCGCGAGATGCGCTGGCTTGCTGCCTGAACCAGGTGCCAGGGAATTTCGGGCTGCTCAGTGGCCACCTGCTTCACCGCGGAGAACGGAAAGCGGCAGAACTGCGTTTTGCCCAAGGCGACCACGGCGTTTTCGTGCACTTCACGATCGATGGCGTCCAGGCCAATCATCTCGCCGGGCAGATGGAATGCCACCACCTGCTCGCGACCGGCGATATCCACCGCCACCGTCTTGGCCATGCCGGACTGCACCGAATAGACGGCGCGGAAAGGTGACATGGGGCGATAGAGATACTCCCCGGTGCGCAGCGGCCCGATGCGTTCAGCAATATGACGCATCCCGGAAAGCTCCGGGCGGTCATAGCCGCTGGCCTGGCAGACAGACGCGTGTCCACAGCCGGCACATGAGGGGGAGGGTGACATGCGATGAGCGCCTTCCTGGCGAAGAAGTGTCGAGAGCATGGTACGTGAGGCCTCCTTAGCCTTTGCTCGTTATTCCACGTCGCCCATGATCCTCGCTTGCGGGCCTGGAATGGCTACGCTGCGCGGTTTTGCCGCATAGTTCTAAGGTGCAGAAAGCTTGCTAGGGCAGCGCTGGCCATTCGGTTATCCTTCTCCAGTTGGCTCCGCCGCCGGCGGGCACTGATTTGCGAAAAATCGTCCATGAGCGACTCGAATTCCGCCCCGCGTAACGCCCAGCCTCTGCCGCGCCGTCCAAGCGTGGGTGTCAAGATCGGCAAGATCACCGTCGGTGGTGGTTCGCCCATCGTCGTGCAGTCGATGACCAACACGGACACCGAGAACCCGGCCAGCACCGCCAAGCAGATCGCGGAACTGGCGCGCGCCGGCTCGGAGCTGGTGCGCATTACGGTGAACACGCCGGCTGCCGCCGCAGCGGTGCCTCGCATACGCGACAAGCTGGCCATGATGGGCGTGGATGTGCCGATCATTGGCGACTTCCACTACAACGGCCACCAGTTGCTGGAAGCTGAGCCTGCCTGCGCCGAGGCGCTGGCGAAGTACCGCATCAATCCGGGCAACGTTGGCTTCGGCAAGAAGAAAGACAGCCAGTTCGCCTCTATCATCGACATGGCTTTGCGTTACGAGAAGCCGGTGCGCATCGGTGCCAATTGGGGTTCGCTGGACCAGAGCATGGTTGCCACCCTGATGGATGAAAACCACAGTCGCGCCGAACCGTGGGATGCCGCGCATGTGGCACGCGAAGCCCTGATTCGTTCCGCACTCGATTCGGCCCATCGCGCTGAAGAGATCGGTTTGCCGCGCGATCGCATCATTCTTTCCTGCAAGGTGTCCGGTGTGCAGGAATTGATTGCGGTGTATCGCGATATCGCGACGCGCTGTGACTACGCGCTGCATCTGGGGCTTACTGAGGCCGGCATGGGCTCCAAGGGCATCACGGCCTCGTCGGCTGCCTTGGCCGTACTGCTTCAGGAAGGCATTGGCGACACCATCCGCATTTCGCTCACACCTGAGCCGGGTGCGTCGCGTACCGGCGAAGTGATCGTGGCGCAGGAGCTGCTGCAGACCATGGGCTTGCGTGCGTTCACGCCACTGGTTACGGCATGCCCCGGTTGCGGCCGCACCACCAGCGAGTTCTTCCAGGAACTGGCGCGCACGGTGCAGGCGCATGTGCGCGAGCAGATGCCCTTGTGGCGCGTGAAATACGACGGCGTGGAGAACCTCACGCTCGCCGTGATGGGCTGCGTGGTGAACGGGCCGGGCGAATCCAAGCACGCCAATATCGGCATCTCGTTGCCGGGTAATGGCGAAGCGCCGTCTGCACCGGTCTTTATCGATGGCGAGAAAGCCATGACCTTGCGTGGCGACAATATCGCCAATGAGTTCATCGGCATTCTCGACAACTACGTGGCCAACAAATACGTCAGCCGCGCCGGCTGAGCATCCGTATGACGCCAGGCTCGGGTGAATCGCTGATTCTCGATGCCTGGCAAGCCAACGCGCAGGCATGGGAACGCGCCGTGCGCGGTGGACGTATCGAGAGCCGCAAGCTGGTCACCGATCAGGCCATCATCGATGCCGTGCTGGCGCGAGCGCCGCGCACGGTCATCGATCTGGGTTGCGGCGAGGGCTGGCTGGCGCGGCCGCTGGCCAGCGCTGGCGTTCGGGTGACCGGCGTCGACGCGATACCTGCGCTGGTCGATGCGGCGCAGACTCAGGGCGGCGGCACGTTCAGGGTCATGTCGTACGCTGAAGTGGCAGCGGGCGCGCTGCAAGAGCGTGCCGATGCGGTGGTGTGCAATTTTTCGCTGCTCGGCGAATCGTCCGTCGACCAGCTGCTGGCTGCCGTGCCTGACTTGCTTGAGGCTGACGGTGTGTTGCTAGTGCAGACGCTACATCCGTTGACTGCTGGCATGGCGCCGTATCGCGATGGCTGGCGCGAAGGCTCATGGGCGGGCTGCGGCGAGGGCTTTGGCGAGCCTGCTCCGTGGTATTTCCGCACTTTGGGCAGTTGGGTGACGGCCTTCGAGACTGCCGGCTTGCAGCTGAACAGCATGATTGAGCCTCTGCACCCTCACACAGGACACCCCGCCTCCGTTATCTTCTTAGCCGGGGTCCGTGAGCGGAGTGGGGCATGAACAGACATCGTGCCGTAGCGTTTCGCACCACCATCCAAGGTACTCAGCGGCCATGGCAACTGCCATTGCCGTTTGATCCGGTAACTCAGTGGTCCACTCCGGCACGACCGCTGTGGAAATGCGGTCATGGACATAGAGTACGCGGCAGCCTCAATGGCCAGGATTTTCGTGGTGCCGTCGTCGAGCGTGCGGGTGTGTTCTGGTTGGTGCTGGAAGAATCGTTGGCGGCGGTGGCTGGACTGAACGAAGGCCAGCCTGTGGATGTGCTGATCGAGCCCGAAGACGCTTAAGGCTCGCCAGCGTGCGCTAGTAGCCCTTACGCCACGCCCTTCTGAGGGTATGCTCCAGGTGTTGTTCAGTCCGCAGGTGACAAAACTGGGGTCTGCGGCGGGGGAGATTGGGTGACGTTCAAGCCACAAGTTCGCATTGCCGCTATCTACATGATGCTGGCGTGGGTGTGGGTGTTCTTTTCAGATCGCCTGCTGTTTTCGCTTGGCTACGATTCGCACACGCTGAGCTGGCTCCACACCGCCAAGGGCAGCTTCTACGTGCTGTGCACCGGCCTGCTGCTGTACTGGCTGATCGGCCGCGATGTACGCCGACTGGATCGCCTCAACCACATGCTGCTCAACGGTAATGAGCAATCGTTGCGTGCGTTGGTGTCGGCCATGGATGTGCGCCACAAAGAGACCCGTGACCACTCCGAGCGCGTCATGCGCATGACGGTCGCGCTGGCGCGTCATGCCGGCCTCGAAGGTGACGCGTTGCGCCACGTCCGCTTTGGCGCGCTCTTGCATGATGTCGGCAAGTTGGCACTACCCGATGCCATTCTGATCAAGCCCGGTCCGCTGACGGCGGAGGAAACGGAGCTGATGCGTACCCATCCCTTGTTGGGTCGGGACCTGCTGATGCGTACCGCTTTTCTGCGCCCCGCCATCGATATTCCCTATGCCCATCACGAGCGCTGGGACGGCACGGGCTACCCGCGTGGCTTGAGCGGCGAGGATATTCCCATGGCGGCGCGCATCTTCAGCGTAGTCGATGTATGGGATGCACTGAGTTTTCCGCGTGTCTACAAGCACGCGTGGCCGGAACACGAGGTGCTGGACTATCTGCGCAATGCAGCAGGCGGGCAGCTTGATCCGCAGATCGTTGCTTTGTTTCTGGAGCACTACGACGCGCTGAAAGCTATCGGCGTCGATGGCATGGAGCCAGACTGACCGCCTTCGCTGGGCGGCATCAATCGCCGTTACGCTACACTGCGATGGCGCCTGTAGCAGGCGCCTCGACAGGGGACAACACCGTGTGGCCGGACTTTTCGACGCTGCCAGCGTTCGTGGCGTATTTTGGGCTTGGCGTTCTGTTTCTTGCCGTGTTTTGCACGGTGCATGTCTGGCTGACGCCGCAGCGTGAAATGTTGTTGATCCGCCACGGCAATCTAGCGGCGGCCATCAGTCTTGCCGGTGCCTTGATCGGTTTTGTGGCGCCCCTGGCCAGTGCCATGGCGCACAGCGTCAGTCTCGCCGACCTCGCACTTTGGGGTGTGGTAGCGATGGTGGTGCAGTGGCTTGCTCATCTGGCCATGCGCCCGCTTATCCATGATCTTGCCGGGCAGATTGAGCGGGACAATCGCGCCGTCGCGGTATTCGCCGCAGCAGTAGCGATAGGCGTTGGCCTGATCAATGCCGCGGCGATGACGTGGTAGTTCGCCATGAATCCGCCGCGTAAGTCCATGGGTCCCGTAACGTCGCGCCATGCCGGTGCTGCGCCTCACCGTGACGCGCAGTTCAGCTCTTCAGCTTTGCGGCCGCAGAAACGCTCGATGGCGGTGCCGTTGATCGCGCTGGGTAGTGCGGCCATCGTGGGGCTGTCGGTATTCGGTCGGGGCCAGGATGTGCAGCGCAATCGCTACGATTCGCTGGAAGACTGCGTGCACGACTACTCCACTGGCCAGTGCGAAATCGACAACAAAGTCGGGTCGACGGGTCACGGTGGCCTGTATTACTTCGGCCCGTGGTACCGCAGCGATGCACGGGGCGGCGCCGCTGACCCGGGCCCGGGCCGCACCATGGGTTCGGTAGCGCGGAGCGTGCCGACAGGCGGTTTTGCCGGTGGGCCCCAGTCGGTGGAGTTGGGGTCGCGCGGCGGCTTCGGTTCGACCGGCCGCGTGTCTGCACGAGGCAGCTGATGCGCCGCGAATCATGCACGCCGCGCGTCGACTGGCGGGCTCGACTCGAATCGTTGGGCTTTGCATTTCACACCATTGATGGGCAGCCCTACTGGCGGGAAGACGTACGTTACGTCTTCGAGGCTCGCGAAATCGACGAGATCGAAGCCGCCACCAACGAACTGCACGCGCTGTGCCTGGAAGCGGTAGACCGCATCGTGCGTGCCGGGCGGTATGCGGAGCTTGGCCTCGACGCTCGTGCCGCCACCCTGGTTGAGCGCAGTTGGTGGGATCGTGAGCCGGCGCTCTATGGGCGCATGGATCTGGTCTATGACGGCAGTGCGCCGCCGCGCCTGCTTGAATACAACGCGGATACGCCTACTGCGTTGTTCGAAGCCTCCGTAGCGCAGTGGTACTGGCTGCAGGACACCGCGCCCGGGCTGGATCAGTTCAACGCCATCCACGAAGCGCTGGTCGAGCGGTGGAAGGTGTGGCCCAAGGCATCGCACGTGCACTTCGCCGCCTGTTATGACAGCACCGAAGATGGCGTGACGACGGATTATCTGCTCGACACCTGCATGCAAGCTGGTCACCGCACCACGGCCCTGAATATCGAACAGGTGGGTTGGTCGGGTCGCGACTTCATCGACATGGACAATGCGCCCATCGAGCGGATGTTCAAGCTCTATCCCTGGGAATGGATGCTCGCCGAGCCGTTTGCCGACCACTTGCCCGACGTGCGGCTGCGCTGGATCGAACCGGCGTGGAAGATGCTGCTGTCGAACAAGGCCATCCTGCCCCTGCTGTGGGAGTTCTTCCCGGGGCATCCCAATCTGCTGCCGGCCAGCCGTCGGCGCGAGGCGATCGAGGGCGTGGCTGTGCGCAAGCCGTGCTGGGGCAGGGAAGGTGCGGGTGTCATCGTGCTCGAACGCGGCGATGCCGGCCCGTTCACCGATGAACCTTGCATCTATCAGGCGTTCGCACCGCTGCCCGTTTTTGACGGCCGCCATGCGCTGGTCGGTTCGTGGGTGGTGGGCCATGCCGCCGTGGGCATCGGCATGCGCGAGGATGATGATCGCATCACGCGCAACACCAGCTGTTTCGTGCCGCATCTGTTCCAGTCGGTGTAGGTACGCTTTCCTGCGGACATCTCTGGCGGTAGGCTGTTACCGGTCCATCCCACATGGGAAGCCCATGCACGCATTCCTCGATTACGTTGCCTTTGGGTTGTTGGGCCTGCTGCCCATCGCCAATCCCATCACCAGCGCCACGGTGTTGCTGGCACTAACCGGGCGTTATCCCGAGGCGGAACGCAACCGCCAGATCAATCGCGCCACGCTTTATGTGCTGATTGTCTTGCTGGTCTGCTTCTACGCAGGCACTGCGGTGATCAGTGGATTCGGCATTTCCATTCCGGGCCTGCGCGTGGCGGGCGGCCTGATCGTGGCGTACATCGGCTTTGGCATGCTGTTTCCCCCGGCACGAGGGAAGGAGGACGAAGTGCAGGCGGAAATGGCTTCGCACGAGCCCACCGCCAAGTTGCAGGACATTTCATTCATACCGCTCACCATGCCGTGCACCACGGGGCCAGGCACCATTGCTTTCATCATCAGCGCGTCCGCCGGCATACCGGACGGGCGGCTGACGCTGATGGTGCACATGGTGGTGCTGACGACGACTCTGCTGTTTGCGTTGGTGTTCTGGTTGTGTATGCGCGGCGCTACCAAGATCATGCGTTTTCTTGGCGAGACGGGCATCGATGCACTTTCGCGTTTGATGGGCTTTCTGCTGGTGTGCATCGGCGTGCAGTTCGTCATCAACGGCGTGCACGAGTTGCTGAAGGGCTGGGGCTTCCTCGTGTCGTAAGGATTGCAGCGCTCGAGCAGGCATCACGAAACGCACGCACCTCCGTAACTTAGCTTGCCTCAACTCGCGCCGTATTGAAGCTGCGGCGATAGTTGGTCGGCGAGGTGCGATACGTGCGCTGGAAATGCTGGCGCAGCGTCACCGGTGAGCCCAGGCCGATGCTTTGCGCGATGCGTTCAAGCGGCATGCTGGTCGTCTCCAGCAGGCGCTGGGCCTGACTCAGTCGTTGGGTGAGCAACCAGTCGCCAAAACTGCTGCCGGTGAGTTGGCGGAAATGTCGGGTGAAACTGCGCCGGCTCATGGCCAGCTTGGCCGCCATGTCGTCGAGGTTGTGATCTTCGTGCAGGTGTCGCTGCACATTCTCCAGCAGGCGTGCCAGTCGTCGGTCCGCAGGCATGTCGGGCAGCGGCTGCTCGATGAACTGCGCTTGCCCGCCGCGACGCAGCGGCGACACCACCATGCGACGTGCAATGCGGTTGGCGATCTCGCTACCCAGCAGTTGTCGTACCAGGTGCAGGCAGCAGTCGATGCCGGCTGCCGCGCCGGCCGAGGTGACGATGGGGCCTTCATCGACATAGAGCACATCGGCGTCGACTTCGACCTTGGGGAATCGCTCCATCAATTCCTGCGTCCAGCCCCAGTGCGTGGCTGCACGGCGGTTGTCGAGCAGGCCAGCATAGGCAAGCACGAAGGCGCCCAGGCACAACCCGACGATGCGCGTGCCGCGCCGTGCTGCGCGTTGCAGCGCCGCCAGCAACGGTGCGGGTGGTGCCTCGGCCGGGTCGCGCCACGACGGCACCACGATCAGGTCGGCACGGGACAGCTCTTCCAACCCGTAAGGCGTGCTGATGGCGAAGCCGGCTGAGGTGTTGATCTGCGGCCCTTCGGCCGAGCACACACGTAGCCGAAACGGCGAGGGCTGCACCGCCGAGGGGTACTGAAACACCGCGCAGGGTACGGACAAATGGAAGGGCAGGATGCCCTCGAAGGCGACCACGACCACTCGAATGGTTTGCATGGTGCTGTTTCCGGTGTGGCCCGATTGCATCGAATGTTGTCCTTCGGGCCACTCGTGCGCAAGTGCCGTGGCGCGCACCATTTGCCTACCTTTTCACCCGTCAGGAGCCGTGCCATGTCCCACCAGCCCCGCCGCGCGCTTATCGTCATCGATGTGCAGAACGAGTACTTCACCGGCAACCTGCAGATCGAATACCCGTCGCCGTCGCAGTCCCTGGCTAACATTGGCCGCGTGATGGATGCCGCCACGACTGCCGGCGTGCCGGTGATCGTGATTCAGCAGCATTCGCCGGCGGATGCCCCTGCCTTTGCGCAGGGAAGCGAAGGCTGGCTGGTGCACGAAACGGTGGAGAAGCGTCATCGCGATGCGTTCTTCCAGAAACCGCTGCCAAGTGCGTTCAGCGAAACCGGCCTGGCTGATTGGTTGAAAACACACGACATCGATACACTCACCGTGGTGGGCTATATGACTCACAACTGCAACGACACCACCATCAAGCACGCCTTCGATCGCGGCATGCAGGTGGAGTTTGTGCACGATGCGTCGGGCTCGGTCTCTTATGCCAATCGCGCAGGCTATGCAAGCGCTGAAGAGATCCATCGCGTGTTCAGTGTGGTGGAGCAATCGCGCTTTGCAGCGGTGATGAGCACAAACGAATGGCTGCACGTGCTCGCCACCGGCGAAACGCCGGTGCGCGAGACCATTCTCGACTCCTACCGCGCCGCCAAACAGCGCCGCTCAGCTGCCGCGTAAGCCTGGCAGTTGAGCCAGCTCGGTGAACCTGGCCCAGCTGCCGGGTTGACCGGGCAGGTGCGCCAGCTGGGACACCATGCGCAGAAACTCGGTGCGGGGATACTCCCTGGCGCCGAGTTTCAGTAAATGGGCGTTGGTGACCTGGGCATCGATCAGCGGGAAATCCCATTGGCGCAGCAGCTGGGCGAGAGCGGTCAGCGCGACTCGCGAGCCGCCACTTTCCAGGCTGAACATGGATTCCCCGCAAAACAGGCGCCCCACGGCAATGCCGTAGATGCCGCCAATCAGCCGGTCGCCTTCCCACACCTCAACGCTGTGGGCGTGTCCCATGTCGAACAGGTGGGTATACGCACCTACCATGGCCGGCACGATCCATGTGCCCGCCTGGCCGGGACGTGGCGCGGCACAGGCTTCCACGACATCGCGAAACGCCTGGTCCACCGTGACCCGCCATGACACCTCGCTCAGTCGTCGCCGCAGGCTGCGGTTGATCTTGATCGAGTCGGTGTGAAAGACGCAGCGAGGGTCGGGCGACCACCACAGCAGCGGCTCGTCCTCGTTGAACCAGGGAAAGATGCCTTGCGCGTACGCGGCAAGCAGTCGCTTGGGCGAGAGGTCGCCGCCGAAGGCCAGCAGGCCGTTCGGGTCGTTCAATGCCTTGCGCGGATCGGGAAAATGCTCCGGCTTGGCCGAGTCGAGCAAGGGCAGTCGAATCATCGCGAGCGAGTGCGGATTTCCAGGGGAGGGAGGGCGCCGTGGGACACATGCTAATGGTATGTCGCTGTGATTAGGATGGCCCACCCCTTTGAAGCCTCGGATGACCATGCGCCATTTCGCCTTGGTATTGTCGCTGCTGGCATTCCCTTTGGCGTCGCCCGCTGCGGGCGCCCTTGATCCAGCCATCGCCAAGCACATCGACGCCGACGCTGGCGCCTTGTTGCTGCGCACGGGCACGCCCGGCGCGGTGGTTGCGGTCTATAAGGATGGGCGGCTGCTGTACAGCCAGAGTTACGGCTATCGAGATCAGGAGCATCGCCTCCCGGCCAGTCTGAATACCTGGTACGAAATCGGCTCCATTACCAAGCAATTCACGGCGGCCGCCATCCTGCAATTGCAGGAGGCTGGCAAGCTCAGCATCGACGATACGGTTGCAACGTATCTGCCCGATGCGCCCCACGCCAAAGAAGTGACTTTGCGGCAGCTGATGTCACACACCAGTGGCCTGCCCGAGTATCTCGACGGGCCGGATGTCGAAACCGTGGCGGTGAAGCCCGCTACCTTCGGTCAGCTGTTGGCACGCGTGCGCGACAAGCCACTCGAGTTCTCGCCGGGTAGCCAGTGGTCGTACTGCAACACAGGGTATTTGCTGCTCGGACGCATCATCGAGGTCGTTTCACGCGAGTCGTATGGGCAATACGTCAAAGCGCATCTGCTCGCCCCCGCAGGGATGACCCACACGTACACCGTGGCCGATGAGGGGCATCTGTCGGATATGGCGGTGGGCTATCGACATGTGGACGGGCGATTTGAGCGCGCACCGACCATTCACGACACGGTGGGTTGGTCCGCGGGGAATCTGGTATCCACTATTGCCGATCTGCAGCGCTGGAACGAAGCGCTGACCCATGGTCGGATCATCAACGCTGCAGACTATGCGCTGATGAGTACATCAGTGATGACCACCAGCAAGGGCAGCGCTCAGTACGGCCTTGGGCTTTTCGTCGACGAGGTGGAAGGGCAGCCGCGTGTCGGTCATACCGGCGGCTCGTTCGGTTTCACGACGGCGAACGAATACTTTCCAGTCCAGGGTGTGCGCATCATCGCTTTCACCAATAACGGCGACAACCCGGAGCCGGGTGAGATGCTGACCACGGCTATCTTCGATCGCCTGTATCCCGAGCTGGCGGCCAGCGAAAGGCGGCCTGCCGGGAATGAGGACACCAAAGCGACCGCAGTGGCCAGGGACATGTTCGCTCAACTACAAAAGGGCGACGAGGACTTGTCGCAGCTTGGCCCGAAATTGCAGGAAAAAATGAAGCATGGCCTTTCCGATCGACTGGCTAAGCGATTTTCACCCTTCGGTGCGCCGACTGCCTTCATCTTCAAGGGAAAGCGCGCTGACAGTGGTGTGAACTGGAGCGACTATCTGATCGAATTCGGTCCAGGCAGTGTGCTCAAGTTTGGGCTGGGGCTCGATGACGCTGGCAAAGTGGTCAGCCTGTCGTTCGGCTGACACGTTCCGATCATTGGCCGGGAGCGTGTGCGTAGGGGCTATGGCGATGCAACTCACGCGCGTAGTCGTCCATGGCTTCGGCCTCCTGAGCCAACGCGGCTCGCACGGCGCTACGAAAGTCGTGGTTCACCAGGTAATGGCGCGAGTGGGTACGCACCGGCAGAAAGCCCCGGGCCAGTTTGTGTTCGCCTTGTGCGCCGGGCTCGAATCGCTGAAGGCCACGACGGATGGCGTGCTCGATACCCTGGTAGTAGCACAGCTCGAAATGCAGGCCGGGTATGTGCATGGCTTCGCCCCAGTAGCGGCCATACAAGGTGTCGCGGCTCTGCAGGAAAAGCGCCATGGCCACCATGTCGCCGTTATGCCGCGCCACGGCAACCTGCACGTTGTCACCGAGGGTTTCGCCCAGCGTGAGAAAGAGCTCGCGCGTCAACGCGGCGTGATTACCCTTCGCATCGAACGTCGATTCGTACAGCGCATGGATACGCCGCCAATCCTGCCCATGGAGTGAGCTGCCACCACGCATCTCGATAGCCAGCCCGCTGTCGGCGACATGAGCGCGTTCGTGGCGGATGTTCTTCCGCTTCTTGTGATTGAGGGTGCCAAGGAACTGCGTGAAGTCGGTGTAGCCGTCATTGCGCCAATGGAACTGCACGTCCGAGCGGCTAAGCCAGTGATGGTCGAACGCGGCCAGTTCATCGTCGCGCAGAAAGTTGGCGTGTACCGAGGACCATTGCATGCGCTCGGCAAGTGCACGCATTGCAGAGACCAGTGCCGCTTGTCGTGCAGGCGCGCGAATGCCCGTGCCGGCCAGCAGGCGTGGCCCGGGTACCGGCGAGAAGGGCACGGCGTTGAGCAGCTTGGGGTAGTAGTCGCCGCCTGCACGTTCCCAGGCGCTGGCCCAACTCCAGTCGAACACGAACTCGCCGTGGGAGTTGCCCTTGAGGTAGAGCGGTGCCGCGGCGATCAGCTGCGCGTTCTCATAGAGACCGAGATGATGCGCCTGCCAACCCCAGTCGGGGCGAATGCAGCCGGTGCGTTCAAGCGCAGCGAGGAAGGCGTGCGAAACGAACGGATTGTCGTCGGGCCGCAGCGCATCCCACGCCGGGGCGGGGATGCGTTCGATGCTGTCGTGGAAGCGGGCTTCGATCACGTCAATCCAAAGTGCTTACGCGAGGACGCAGTGTCGTCGCCTAGGGAACACCTCACCCTCTCAGTGCCGTCATTCCGGCGCAGGCCGGAATCCAGTGGCGATATGGCTTGATTGTCGCGAAGGGCTAGCACCCAGACTCATGGCGACAGCCAGATACTGCAGCAACTGGATTCCGGCCTGCGCCGGAATGACGATCAAAAGCTTCAGCTCGCCGGACCCTGCTGATCCAGCCAGCGCTCGGCGTCCAGTGCAGCCATGCAGCCGAAACCGGCCGAGGTCACGGCCTGGCGATAAACATGGTCGGCCACGTCGCCAGCGGCAAACACGCCCGGCACCGAGGTCATGGTGGCCATGCCATTCAGGCCGCTGCGGATCTTGATGTAGCCGTCGTGCATATCGAGCTGATCTTCAAAGATGCCGGTGTTCGGCGTATGGCCGATGGCGACAAAGAAGCCGGTGGCCTGAATATCGCGCGTCACGCCAGTGTTGACGTCCTTGACGCGCACGCCGGTCACGCCGGAGTTGTCACCCAGCACTTCGTCCACGCTGTGGTTCCATACCAGCTCGATCTTGCCGGCGGCGGCCTTGTCGAACAACTTGTCCTGCATGATCTTCTCGGCGCGCAGCTTGTCGCGGCGGTGCACGAGATAAACCTTACTGCAGATGTTGGACAGGTACAGCGCTTCTTCCACCGCCGTGTTGCCGCCGCCGATCACCACCACTTCCTGCTCGCGGAAGAAGAAGCCGTCGCAGGTGGCGCAGGCTGAGACGCCGCGACCCTTGAAGTGCTCCTCGCTCGCAATGCCGAGGTACTTGGCGGTAGCGCCGGTGGACACGATCAGCGCATCGCAGGTGTACTCGCCGGAGTCGCCCTTCAGGCGGAACGGGCGCTGCTTAAGATCCACGCTATGGATATGGTCGAACACCATGTTGGTTTCGAAGCGCTCCGCATGCTGCGCCATGCGCTGCATCAGCTCCGGACCCTGCACGCCCTTGTCGTCGCCCGGCCAGTTGTCCACTTCCGTCGTGGTCATCAGCTGGCCACCCTGCTGCAGGCCGGTGATCAGCGTCGGCTTGAGATTGGCGCGGGCAGCGTAGACGGCGGCGGTGTAACCGGCGGGGCCGCTGCCCAGGATCAGCAGGCGGCTGTGCTTGGTGGCTGTGTTCATGCGTTCCTTCTATCCGCGTGAGTGGCGGGGGTATCGGTCGTTCGGGTGAAAGGGGTGGGTCATCCCTGCTGGATGGCCGCGCCCCGGCAAATGGTACGCAGGCAGCGCCCTAAATGGGGGTTGGGGGTCCAGATTTCACGGGTGGGGCGGCTATCCTGTTGAGTTTTCAAGTAATGATCCATGCGTCATTCGCTTGATCCCCCCGTGAAGTTTCCCGGCAGGCGTGCGGTGTGTGAGCCGGCAAGCATGGGGAAGTGGCCCGGCTGATTCAAGCTCGGGGCCGCGTCGTGCGACATCCGCTGAAATGGGGCGACGGGACCTCGTCGGTGACGAACTCTGCCGCTATCCTTCCTCCTGTGGAGCAGGGGCATCCAGGTCGGTGCGGCGCGTTGGTTCATCCGGCGCTTATGGGCATGATTTAAGGTCTGCCCGTCGCTCGGCGGGTGCGATACGAGCGATCGCCAACAGGCGGCCGCCCTTTGGCAACGGAACAGGAAAAGGATCACGGTGGCGCGTAGCGCGAACGTCAAGAAGGAAAAGGAGCGCGAGGGCCTCAGCGAGGAGCTGAAGCGCCGTCTGCGCGAAGCCGGCGCACTGCTGTTGCTGCCGCTGGCCTTGTATCTGCTGGTTTGCCTGTTCAGCTACAACGATCAGGACCCGAGCTGGGGCCATGCCGGCACGGTGGACCATGCCCGCAATTTCGGTGGCTCGGTCGGCGCCAATATCGCCAATGTGCTGCGCTACATTTTTGGGTTGGTGTCTTATTTTTTCCCGCTGTTGCTGCTTATTCTGGGCGTGCAGGTGCTGCGCAACCGCGGCGAGCGCAGCGTGCAGCCATGGGAGCCTTCGCTGCGCCTGATCGGCTCGGTGTTCTTCTTCATTACCGCGCCGGCGCTGCTGTACCTCAATTTCAATGACTCGCCGATCTTGCCGCAGGGCGTGGGCGGGATCATCGGCATGTGGGTGGGCCGCAGCCTGTTGCATGGGTTGGGCGACAAGGGCGCGCCGCTGCTGTTGCTCGCGCTGTTCCTGGTGGCGGTGACGCTGGCCACCGGCCTGTCCTGGTTCCGGGTCATGGATGTGACCGGGCAAGGGGTGCTGAGGATCGCCGGGTGGTTCGGCGGCAAGCTGCGCGAGGCGCCAGAGGTATTGGCGGCCCGCCAGGCGCGCGCCGAACGCGAGGTGGTCAAAAAGACCGAGGCCGTGAAGCAGGCCAAGCGCGAGCCCGTGCGTATCGAAACGACACCTGCGCCCGTGGTGAAGAGCGAGCGCGCCAAGCTGGAGACCCAGATTCCGCTGTTCACGGGTGCCTCGGCGCCGGGCGAATTGCCGCCGCTGTCATTGCTGGACGAGGCGCCGGAGCAGGGGCCGGGTTATTCGGAAGAAACCCTGGAAGTGCTGTCGCGCCAGGTGGAGCTAAAGCTCAAGGATTTCCGCATCGAGGCCAAGGTGGTCGGTGTCTATCCGGGCCCAGTCATCACTCGTTTCGAGCTGGAGCCCGCCGCTGGCGTGCGCGGCTCGCAGGTGTCGAGTCTGGACAAGGACATTGCCCGCGGCCTGTCCGTGGTGAGCGTGCGTGTCGTGGACGTGATTCCGGGCAAGAACGTCATCGGCCTGGAGATTCCCAACGCTAAGAAGCAGATCGTCTATCTGTCCGAAATCCTGCGCTCGGACAAGTACGACGCCATGAAGTCGCCCGTGGCACTGGCGCTGGGCAAGGACATCGCCGGCCGCCCGGTGGTGGCCGATTTGGCCAAGATGCCGCATCTGTTGGTGGCCGGTACCACGGGCTCGGGCAAGTCGGTGGCGGTGAACGCGATGGTGCTGAGCCTGCTTTACAAGGCCAGTGCCAAAGACGTTCGCATGATCATGATCGACCCGAAGATGCTGGAGCTTTCGGTTTACGAAGGCATCCCGCACCTGCTCGCGCCGGTCGTCACCGACATGAAGGAGGCGGCCAACGCTTTGCGTTGGTGCGTCGCCGAGATGGAGCGCCGTTATAAGTTGATGGCCGCCGTAGGCGTGCGCAACCTGGCCGGCTTCAACAAGAAAGTGAAAGAGGCCGAGAACGCTGGCCAGCCGCTGCTGGATCCGTTGTTCCGACCCAATCCCGAGATGCCGAACCTGGCGGCTGAGCCGCTGGAGCCGCTGCCGTACATCGTGATCATCATCGACGAATTCGCCGACATGATGATGATCGTCGGCAAGAAGGTCGAAGAGCTGATTGCCCGTCTCGCCCAGAAGGCCCGTGCGGCTGGCGTGCATCTGGTGCTGGCGACGCAGCGTCCGTCCGTGGATGTGATCACTGGCCTTATCAAGGCCAATATTCCCACCCGCATCGCGTTCCAGGTGTCGAGCAAGATCGACTCGCGCACCATTCTCGACCAGTCCGGCGCCGAGGCGCTGCTGGGGCACGGCGACATGCTTTACCTGCCGCCCGGCACCGCCACGCCCGAGCGCGTGCATGGTGCGTTCGTGGACGACCACGAGGTGCATAACGTCGTGAACTGGCTCAAGTCTCAGGGCGCGCCGCAATACATCGAAGGCGTGCTGGAAGAAGTGCAGGCCACCAGTGACGGCAAGTTCATCAACGACTCGGGCCTGCCGCAGGAAGGCGAAGAAGGCGGTGACGCCGACGCTCAGCTGTACGACAAGGCGGTTCGCATCGTCACCGAGACGCGCCGTGCCTCGATCTCCGGCGTGCAGCGCCATTTGCGCATCGGCTATAACCGCGCCGCCCGCCTGATTGAGCAGATGGAGCAGGACGGAGTGGTGAGCGCGCCGCAGCACAACGGCAACCGAGAGGTGCTGGCTCCGCCGCCGCCGAAGAACTAATAGGGGCCTCGGTTCTAGCTCGTCATTCCTGCGTAAGCAGGAATCCAGCGTCTTTGCCCTTATTAGCGCTACAGCCGAAGCATAAAGGCACTGGATTCCTGCTTGCGCAGGAATGACGATTAGGAGGGGCCTCCTCAGCGTTAAGCTTCAGCACCCCACAATTCGCATTACAGCCTCACACTCAAGGCACCCATGAAACGCCTGCTTCTCCTCGCTACCGCCACGTTTGCGCTCTCCCTGAGCGGCCTCGCCATGGCCGCCGGCACTGCGCGCACCCGGCTCGACGCTTTCGCCACTGGCCTGCATTCGCTTTCCGGCAAGTTCAGCCAGACGCTGAAGGACGCCAACGGCAATGCTGGCAAGCCCAGCACCGGCACCCTGGCGCTTGAAGCGCCGCGCCAGTTTCGTTGGGAAACACTGACTCCGTCCAAGCAGACCATCGTCGCTGACGGTAGCCGCGTGTGGTTGTACGACCCGGATCTGCAGCAGGTGACGGTGCGCATGCAGAGCACCGAGGAGTCGCATAGCCCGCTGACCGTGCTTACCGACGTCAAGCAGATGGACAAGGACTTCAACGCGGTGGAGCAGGGTGAGCACGACGGCCTCTCCTGGCTACGCCTGACCTCCAAGGCCAAGGACCCGCAGTTTGACTACGCCGATCTCGGCTTCGATGCCAATGGCCTTGCGCGCATGGTGTTTCGCGATCAGCTGGGCGCCGTCACCGACATCCGCTTCTCCGGTTGGCAGCGCAACGTGCCGATCCCGGCCGAGACCTTCAATTTCGTGCCGCCGCCAGGTGCCGACGTCATTGGCGACCTGCCGGTGATGCAGACCCAGCCAATCAAGAACTGATCGCGCGTGTTGCGTCAGCTGCCGCGCTGGGCCTGGGTGGGTGGCGGTCTGCTGGCGCTCATCGCAGGCTGCATCAATGCGGTTGGCTATCTGTGTTTCCGGCATCAGCCGATCACGCATCTGACCGGCACTAGTACCGAGCTGGGGTTGGCACTGGCCAAGCTGGATACCGGCGAGATCACGCACTGGGGTCTCGCCATCCTGTCTTTCCTCATCGGTGCGATGCTCAGTGGTTTCATCGTGCAGCAGAGCACCCTCAAGCTGGGGCGCCGGTATGGCGTGGTGCTGATGATCGAATCCGTGCTGCTGTTTGCCGCCGGGCCGCTCATCCACCATCAGCACGATATGGGGCTTTATCTCGCCTCGGCCGCTTGCGGTCTGCAAAACGCCATGGTGAGTACCTATAGCGGCGCCACGCTACGCACCACGCATCTGTCGGGCATCTTTACCGATCTTGGTATCTACCTGGGCCAGCGTTTGCGCGGGCTCGAGGTGGATATGTTGCGCATCCACGTATGTCTGCTGGTGGCCAGCCATTTCATCGTTGGCGCCACTTTGGGTGCGATCGGCTTCATGGCATGGCAGGAACACGTGCTGCTGGTGCCGGCGACGCTCACAGGCCTGGTCGGGCTGGGCTACGCCATTTACCGGCATCGCCACGCAAACTGAGGCGTTCCGTAGCAGTGGGCGAGTGGATGCCTGGCATGCCCTATGATGCTCAGATGTTTCCTCACGCTTCGCGCACTCTGGCACTGGATTCGATCGCTCACTTTTCGGGCGACGTGGCTTGTGTACGTGCCATGCCGTCATGCGCCTGCTGATTGTCGAGGACTCCCCCGTGCTCGGGCGCGACTTGCGCGAGGCGCTGGCACGGGATGGACATGCCGTCGACCTCGCAGCCGATGGTGCACAGGCGCTGGCCTTCGCTACCTCGTATGTCTACGACGTGATCGTGCTGGACCTCATGCTGCCCAAGGTGGATGGTTGGGCTGTGCTGCAGCGGGTGAAGCAAAGTGAGGCGGCGCCCGGTGTGCTGGTGCTTTCCGCTCGAGATCAAGTGACTGACCGTGTTGATGCGCTGAATCTGGGCGCCGATGACTATCTGGTGAAGCCATTTGCCTACGACGAGTTGCTGGCACGCATTCTTGCTGTATCACGGCGCGGCTCCGGGCCGGTGCCACTGCTGCGCGCCGGTGCCTTGCAGGTGGATCCGCGTGCACGGCTTGCGCGGGTAGAAGGTCAGGTGCTTGCACTGACACCGAAAGAGTACGCACTGCTCGAAACCCTGCTGACCCAGCGCGGCACGGTGCTTGCGCGCGGCGCGCTGTTCGAGCACTTGTATGACGCGCGCAGTGAAGCCTCGGACAAGGTGATCGAGGTGCTGGTAAGTACCTTGCGAGGCAAGTTGGCGAAAGCAGGCCTGCCTGATCTGATCGAAACACGGCGAGGATTTGGCTATGTCATCGCCGCGTAGCTGGTTGCTCAGCTCCATTCACGGACGCTTGCTGCTCACCCTGTGTGTCGGCTTAAGCGTGCTGATGGCCGCGATGTTCGTCGGGCTCGACTACAGCATCGACAAGCGCATCTACCGCCAACTCGACGACACCCTGCTGGAGCGCGCCCGCGGCATTGTCGCCTTCCTCGAAACGCCCCCAGCCGATCTGGCCATGGCGCGCCTGCAAACGTTGCATCCGGCTTACGCAGGCGGCGGTCATACCGAATTTCTGCAAGTGTGGGACGCCGCGGGCAATACCTTGCTGGTCTCCGGCAGCAACGCGGCAGGGCGATTGACGCCACCAACCCAGGTGCCTGCCAACAAGCCGCTGTTCTACGACCTCGCCTTGCCAGACAACCATCACGGCCGGGCGGTGGCCCTGAAACTGTTGTTCCCTGGTACCGATCAATCTGCCGTGATCGCGGTGGCGGAAGAGCGCGAGCACGTCGATCGCTTTGAGCGTGGTGTGCACGTGGCCTTGTTGGGTGGCGTGTTTGGAACGGCCTTGTCGGCGGCGCTGTTGGCTATCGTCACAGTGCGTCGCGGCCTGCGCCCCTTGCTGCAATTCGGCGCCGCGGCTCGTCGGCCCAATGAATCACTGCAACTACCGCCACACCAGTTGCCACAAGAGCTGATTCCGTTCGCCGAAGCCCTCAATGATGCGCTGGCACGGTTGCAGGCGGGCATGGAGCGTGAGCGCCGCTTTTCCCGTGACGTTGCACACGAGCTGCGTACGCCGTTAGCCGAGATGCGCTCAGCGGTCGAGCTGGCGCAGCGTGATGCCGTGGCGCCGGCGTCGCTGGAGGGCGTGAACGAGGCCATCGACCGCATGCAGCGTTGCATCGATAGCCTGTTGGCGGTATCGAGTTACGAGTCGGGTCTTGCCAGGCCCGAACTCGAGCCCATGAACCTGGTGCCACTGCTTCGCCGTGCGGAGAGTGCCGGTGCACGAGTGAGGACTCAGCTCCCGGTTGAGGCCTGGGTGCAGTCCGACCCTGCATTGCTTGAGCGCATCATCGACAACCTGATGCTCAATGCGATGGAGTACGCACCTGAGGGCGATATCGTGCAAGTCGTGCTGGCCAAGCATACGGGTGCGTGGACACTGCGCATCGGCAATGCGGCTCCCGATCTGAGCGAAAGCGATCTGGCCCATCTCGGTCAACGCTTCTGGCGCAAATCGCCCGCGCGCGAAGCCAACCGGCACGGCGGACTTGGTCTGGCCTTGGCGGGTACGCTCGCGGGCGTGCTGGGCTTGCGTCTGACCTTCCAGTTGAGCGATGGGCTGTTGTGGGCCTCGCTCGGTGCCATGCCGGATATCGAATCCATCGCACTGTCCGAATTGTGATGTCCTGATCGCGCCATGCGGCGGTCGGTCGCAGCGCCAAAAACATCGGCACTCTTAAGCAGGGCCAAAGCTCCGCCTTTCGATACTCGTCACCCAGGCGATATGGGAGGCGTTGGATGTTGCGTTGGCTTGCAGGTATCAGTTGGGTCGCCCTGGCGACGGCCACGGCGTTCGCCGCAGAGTCAACGCCGCCCATACCCGTGGCGACGGTAACGCGCGTCGAGCGCATGCCGCTGGAGCAGCTCCCCGTCACCGTGCGATTACCGTTGGAAGGCACTGCCGTGGTCACCACGCCATTGCAGGGTGTCGTGCTGAACGTGTTGGTGCGTGAGGGCGATGCCGTCAAGCGTGGACAGCCACTGGCACGAGTGCAGAGTCGCGAGGCGATGACGCTCGGCGCAGATCTCGTCGCGGCGCAAGGCGTCTACAAGGTGGCGGCTGCCCAGGCAATGCGCGATCAACAATTGCTCGCCGAAGGCATCGTGCCCCAGGCGCGCGTGCAGGCCAGCGTGGCCGCGCGTGATGCGGCAGCAGCTCGACTGCACGAGTTGGAAGCCGCTCGCGCATGGACGCCGGCAAGCCATGCGGGCGCCGGCGTCTATGAACTGCGCGCGCCGCTGGATGGGCACGTTATCGAGCGTGCATTGCAGCCCGGCGCAACAGCCGAGGCACTCGCCAAGGCGTTCGTGCTGACAGCGGGCTCGAAGGTGATGATTGAAATGCGCGTGCCCGCATCGGCGGATGGTGGCGTGCGGCGTGGTCAGGAAGTGCGCACATCCGAGGGTGCTGTGGCGCGGGTAAATGAAGTCGGCGGCGTGCTCGATCCGGCAAGTCAGACAGTGTTGGTACGGGCCGACGGTGAGGCAGGCACCTTGCTTCCCGGCATGCAGACCAGTGCCACGTTATGGCTCCCGGCGCCTGCCGATGCAGTGTCGGTACCCGCGAGTGGCCTGCATGGCGAAGGCGCAGGCGCTCGGGTCTTTGTGCGGAACGGGCCGGGCTTCCGCGTGGTGGAGGTCGTGCAACTGGCTCGCGACGGCGATGCGCGTCGCATCGTACGAGGCAACCTGAAGCCTGGCGACGAAGTCGCCACCGGCTCACTCGATGTACTGCAGGCCCAGGCCGCCGCAGAAGGGCACTGACATGCTGCAACGCTTGATTGCCTTCTCGCTGGCCCAGCGACTGCTGGTGCTGGTCGCCGCACTGGGCTTGGTGGCGGCCGGTGTATGGGCGTTTCTCCGGCTACCTATCGATGCCTACCCCGATATCGCGCCGACCCAGGTCAAGCTGATTCTCAAGGCCCCCGGCATGACGCCGGAAGAGGTTGAGAATCGCGTGGTGGTGCCGCTGGAAATGGAGCTGCTGGGCATTCCACAGGCCGTCATGCTGCGTTCCACCGCCAAGTACGCCATTGCGGACATCACGCTCGATTTCACCGAGGGCACCGATATCTACTGGGCGCGGCAGCAGGTGTCCGAGCGTTACGCAGGCGTCGTGGGCGACTTGCCTGGCGATGTTTCCGGTGGACTGGCGCCGATCTCTACGCCGCTGTCGGACATGTTTATGTTCACCATCGAGGGCGGTGGCCTGTCACTTGCCGAGCGGCGCACCTTGCTCGACTGGACCATCCGACCCGCGCTGCGCACGATTCCCGGCGTGGCCGATCTCAATGCATTGGGCGGCGAAGTACACAGCTTTCTCGTGACGCCCGATCGAGCGCAGCTTTCTGCAGCGGGGCTGCATTTCCGTGACGTGATGGATGCCATCGAGCGCAACAATCGCAACGATGGCTCCGGACGACTTCGTGACGGCGACAGCGCATTAATCGTGCGCGCCGCGGGCGCCCTCGCCTCGCTGGACGACTTGCGTCAGGTGGTCGTGGCGGTGCGCGATGGCGTAGCGGTGCGCGTGGGTGATGTGGCCAAGGTCAGCTATGGCGCACTCACGCGATACGGTGCCGTCACCCGCGATGGCGAAGGCGAAGCCGTTGAGGGACTTGTGGTGGGCTTGCGCGGCGCCGACGCCTCGCAAACCGTTACCGCCGTGCAGCAGCGCCTGGCCGAGTTGCAGCGCAGCCTGCCGGCAGGCGTGCGCATTGAAACGTTCTATGACCGCAGCAGCCTGATCAAGCGCGCCGTAAGCACCGTGCAGGATGCATTGGTCGAAGCCAGTGTGCTCGTGGTGATCCTGCTGCTGCTGTTCCTGGGTGACGTGCGCGCGGCGATCGTGGTGTCGGTGACGTTGCCGTTGGCGGTGCTCTTTACCTTCCTGCTGATGCATGTCACCGGGATGAGCGCCAACCTGATGAGCCTGGGTGGTCTGGCGATTGCCATCGGCATGTTGGTTGACGCGGCCGTGGTGGTGGTGGAAAAACACCGTCAGTCGCCTGGTGCCTCATGCGGAGGGCAATGCAGTCGAGTTGCCCACCCTCTATCGGGTGTATCGCGCGACACGTGAAGTGGCTGCACCGGTGACGGCGGGTATCGTCATCATTGCGCTGGTTTTCATGCCACTGCTCAGCCTGCAAGGGCTGGAGGGCAAGTTGTTTGCGCCGGTGGCTATCACCATCGTGTTTGCGCTGGCGTCCTCGCTGCTGCTGTCGCTCACCGTGATTCCGGTGTTGTGCTCGCTCATTCTTCGCGAGGTAGCGCACAGCGATCCGTGGCTGATGCGGCAGATCGAACGCGGTTACCGGCCGTTGCTCGACTGGTCCCTCGCGCATGGCCGCGCCATGGCCGTGCTGGCCGTTGCCGGGCTGGGGCTGGGTGTAGTGGCCTACTTTCACACCGGCAAAACCTTCATGCCCACTATGGATGAGGGCGACATGCTGATGCAGCTGGTAAAGCCCGCCTCCATCTCGCTGGATGCGTCGCTGGATCTGGATCTGAAGATCGAGCGTGCCATCAAAGCAAAGCTGCCCGAAGTGGAGCATGTGGTGGCGCGTGTGGGTTCGGATGAGCTGGGCCTGGATCCCATGGGGCTCAACGAGACTGACATGTTTCTGCAGCTCAAGCCCCCTAAGCAGTGGCGCACGCCTGATGCTGCGTGGTTTGAAGATCAGTTGCGCGACGTGATGAAGGCTTTCCCCGAAGTGGAATACGGCTTCACTCAGCCGATCCAGATGCGCGTCTCGGAAATGCTGACGGGTAGCCGTGGTGATGTGGCGGTCAAGGTGTTCGGGCCGGATCTGAGTGTGCTGAATGGCCTGGCCAATCAGGTGGCCTCCATTCTCGAGCGCACCACTGGCAGCCAGGATGTGCTGGCGCAGACGCAAGAGGGCATGCGCTATCTCAGTGTGCAGATTGATCGTCAGGCGGCCGGGCGTTACGGGCTGGACGTTAGTGCGGTGCAGGACGAATTGCGCGCACAGCTCGAGGGCAGTCAGGCCGGTACGGTGATCGAGCGGCAGCGTCGCATACCCATCGTGGTGCGCGGCGCGGAGCGGATCGCTACGACACCGGAGCTATTCGGTCAGATCAGCGTGGCGCGGGGTGATGGTGGCGCGGTGCCGCTGGAAAGCCTGGCCGCGTTGCGCCCAACCAGTGGGCCGGTGCAGGTGCGTCGCGAAAATGCGTCGCGCTTCGCGCTGGTGCAGGCCAATGTCAGCGGGCGCGATTTAGTGGGCTTTGTTGACGAGGCTCGTGCTGCTGTCGACAAGGAAGTGCATTTGCCGTCGGGATACCACATCAGCTGGGGCGGTCAGTTCGAAAACCAGCAGCGTGCAGCGGCACGCCTTGGGTTGGTGGTGCCGGTGGCACTAGGCATGATTTTCCTGGTGCTGTTCTTCACCTTTGGTGCTGTGCGCGAAGCGGTGCTGATCCTGTGCAATGTGCCGTTTGCCTTGGTGGGCGGCGTGGTGGCGTTGTGGCTATCCGGGCAATACCTGTCGGTGCCGGCGTCGGTGGGCTTTATCGCCTTGCTGGGTATCGCGGTACTCAACGGTCTGGTGCTGGTGTCGTTCTTTAATCAGTTGCGCGCCACCGGCATGGCCATGTACGAGGTCGTGCGCGAAGGCGCGTTGCGCCGATTGCGCCCAGTGCTGATGACCGCATCCATCACTGCGCTAGGCCTGGTGCCACTGCTGTTCGCCAGTGGCCCGGGTTCCGAGGTGCAGCGTCCGTTGGCAGTAGTGGTGATTGGCGGATTGGTGACGTCCACCGCACTCACCTTGTTGTTGCTACCCGTGTTGTTCCGGCGCTTCTGCGCCCGCTGAGGAGCCCGTCATGCAAACTGAATTGAAACGCCTGACCCTGGTGGCTCCGCGCGCACTGGAAGAAGAGCTGGTGAACCTGCTGCTCGGCATGCAGCCTGCATTGCCCGGATTCACCACGACGCCGGTTGCCGGCCATGGTGAAAGCTTTGATGGTGCCAGCGTGAACGAACGCGTGCGCGGCCGCATCGACCGCGTGTTGCTCTGGCTTGTGCTGCCTGCAGACCGCGTGATGCGTGTGGTGTCTGCGCTAACCGGTGCGCTGCCCAGCAGTGACGTGGTGTGGTGGATTGAGCCCGTTGACGACATGGGGAGGCTGGCATGAAGCGTACGCTTCCCCTCTGGCTGGCGCTGGCTTGCCTGCCTGCATGGGCCGGCGAGTCGAGCGACGTCATGCTGCCCCCGCCGGAGCTGGTGCTCAGCGCCATCAGTCAGACGCCCGAGGTTCGTCTCGCGGAGGCCAACCTCAGTCGCGCCGATGCGCAAGCACACATGCGCGCGAGTGGCAGTTACGAGGCGCAGGCAACCGTGATCCCTCAGCGACGAAGAGTGGAGGGTGATCGCAATTACAACGAATGGGAGATGGATCTTACGCGCCCGATCCGTCTGCCCAACAAGGCGCGTCTTGATCGGGAAATCGGCGCGCAGGGGCAGCTGGCGGCGCAGCTGGGCCTGGAGGATGCGCATCACGCTGCCGCACGTCGGTTGCTCGCAGCATGGAGCGACTGGCAGCGTGCCAGGGCGCAGCGGTGGCAGCTGGGGCAATTGACTGACTTGGCCCGCCGCGACCGCGATGCCGTCGCGCGACGCGTCACCCTGGGTGATGCGGCCGAGCGGGAGCGCGTCGCAGCCGATGCGGCACTGGCGCAAGTGCAGGCGGCGTTGGTGGGGGCGCAATCTGCCGAGACGCAAGCGGAACTCACGTGGACCAGCGTGTTTCCGTCGCTGCCCCTGCCGCAGCGCGAGCCAGTCAGCGACTATGCGCCACCCGCACTGGATGGCAACGACGACACGTGGGTCGCCCAGATCGTAGCGCGTAGCCATGAGATCGGCGCCAGCGCCGCGCTGGCTCGTCAAAAGGATGCAGAGGCTCGGCGTGCTCGCGCCGATCGCGTGCCAGATCCTACGGTTGGCATCCGCGTACTCAATGATCTTGGCGGTCGCGAGCGTGCGTACGGTGTGGTGCTCGGCATCCCGTTGGGTGGCTCGTATCGAAAGGCGCAGGCTGCCTCGGCAAGCGCAGATGCCATGGCAGCTGAAGCCAGTCTGTCCATGGTGCAGCGTGACATCGAGCGCGAAGCGCGTGCGGTGGTGGCCGCAGCACGCGCGCATCGCAACATCTGGCTCAGTCAGCGGCAAGCACTTAATGCAGCTCGTGACAACGCAGCCAAGGCGGCTCGCGCCTATGCGCTTGGCGAGAGCGGCATCGCCGAGCTGCTCGCAGCCCGACGCGTAGAGCAGGAGGCATCGCTGGCCGAACGACAGGCGGCCATCGATGCATTGGATGCGGTCACGCGTGTTCAAGTGGATGCGCACGAGATCTGGCATCGCCACGATGACGACGAGCCACCGGTTGCCGACACCGGCCTGCCGAACCTGCCAACCATGGGTGGGTGACCGTCCGCCCGGTCTCCCTCGGCCCGTCTTGGCGCACTTCGCGCGTTCATGAACGTGCCGACGGGCTCGAAAGGGCCCGATGCCCTATCATTCGCCTATGTCACGCCGCGATATGTACGACGCCCCGGGCCTGTTTGCCGAGTCCGATGAGCTGAAACCCCTGGCCGAACGCATGCGGCCGCGCACCCTCGATGAAATCGTCGGTCAGCAGCGCGTCCTTGCGCCTGGCAAGGCGTTGCGGCGGGCGCTGGAAGCAGGGCGCGTCCATTCCATGGTGTTGTGGGGCCCGCCGGGTTGCGGCAAGACCACGCTGGCCTTGCTGGTGGCGCGCTACGCCGATGCTGATTTTCGCGCGATTTCAGCCGTGCTCTCCGGCCTCCCGGAAGTGCGCAAGGCATTGGCCGAGGCCGAGGCGAATTTCGCCCAAGGCCGGCGCACCGTGCTGTTCGTGGACGAGGTGCATCGCTTCAACAAGGCGCAGCAGGATGCGTTTCTTCCGCACATCGAACGCGGCGTGATCATCTTCGTTGGCGCTACCACGGAAAACCCGTCTTTCGAACTGAACTCCGCGTTGCTTTCGCGCTGCCGCGTGCACGTGCTGGAAGCGGTGACGGTGGACGATATCGTCGTTGCACTAAGGCGTGCACTGAATGACAGCGAGCGCGGCCTTGGTACCCAGCACCTGGAGATAGCCGACGAGTCGCTACGCCTCATAGCCCAAGCCGCCGATGGCGACGTGCGACGCGGCCTGACCTTGCTGGAGATCGCGGCCGAGCTTGCCGAAGACGGCCGCATCGACGAAACAACGCTTACCCAGGTGCTGGCCGATCGCACGCGCCGCTTCGACAAAGGTGGCGAACAGTTCTACGACCAGATTTCGGCGTTGCACAAGTCGGTGCGCTCGTCCGACCCCGATGCCGCCGTGTACTGGCTGTGCCGCATGCTCGATGGCGGTGTCGACCCGCTTTATCTGGCGAGACGCATGACCCGCATGGCCGTGGAAGACGTCGGCCTGGCCGAACCTCGCGCCTGGCGCATGGCGCTGGACGCCTGGGACACCTACGAACGCCTGGGCAGCCCCGAAGGCGAGCTCGGCCTGGCGCAGCTGGCGATATGGCTGGCCATCGCGCCCAAGAGCAATGCCGCCTACAAGGCCTACAACCAGGCGCGCGACCTGGTGCGCAACACCGGCACGCTGGACGTGCCCATGCATTTGCGCAACGCACCCACCAAGCTCATGAAGGGCCTGGGCTACGGGCAGGGCTATCAGTACGACCACGACGCTGAAGGTGGTGTGGCACTCGATCAGCAATGCCTGCCGGATGCCTTGGCGGGCACCGTGTTCTACGAGCCTGTGGAGCGCGGCCTGGAGCTGAAGCTGCGCGAGAAGCTGCTGAGCCTACGGGGGGCGCGCCGCGAGGCGCGCGAGCGGGCAGGGCGCGGGTAGTCCTTGCTGACTGTGCCGCCTCGGGCATAGATTCGTTGCACCCAAAGCCAAGCGGGAGTCGTCGTCATGCGAGTGCTCGTGGCAGCTCTGTTCGGTGGGATCGTGATGTTCCTGTGGGGTGCGGTGGCGCATATGGCGCTGGGCCTGGGCAATGTCGGCATGCGGCAGCCCGTGGCTGAGGACACTGTGCTCGCTGCGCTGCATCCAGGCCTGGGTGACCAGGCCGGTGTCTTCATTCTGCCTTCGGTGGACCCGGCCAAAATGGGCGACAAAGCCACCATGGACGCCTATTCGGCCAAGTCCAAGGCATCGCCCTATACCTTCATGGTCTATATGCCCCAAGGCGAGGACCTGTCCGACATGCGTGGCCAGCTGCCCCGGCAGTGGGCCTCGGACACTTTGGCGGCGCTGGCGCTGGCTTTCGTCATGGGGCTGGCCTCCTTCAGCTTCATTACGCGCCTCAGCATTGCGCTGGCTGCCAGCGTGTTCGCGTGGCTCAGCACCATGGTCCCGTATTGGAACTGGTACCGCTTTCCGACCAACTTCACGGTTGCTGCGCTGATCGAGCAAGTCGTGGGCTGGCTGCTGGCCGGTGCGGTGATGGCCTGGTGGCTGGGGCGGGACGGGCGGCGGACGGGGTGAGACGTGCCGCTCTTGCTCGTCATCCCGGCGCAGGCCGGGATCCAGAGCGTCGGTGTCCATCCCCCGGCGCAAGCCGGGGCCGAGGCGTATGTCGGATCAATATAAAGATTGCAGCAACCAGGAGTGCGAGTCGCGCCAAATTCACGCACTGAGGCCCTGGATCCCGGCCTGCGCCGGGATGACGAGCAAGCACGCAGCAGGCCCCGCATTGCCCCCCGGCCACCCCCACGGCGATAATCCTGCGTTCTGAGTCAAAACCTGGACCGATCATGCTGGACCCCGTATTGCTGCGTTCGCGCCTGGCCGAAACCGCCGAGCGACTCAAGGACACCCGTGGCTACGTGCTCGACGTAGCGGCCATCGAGGCGCTCGAGGGCCAGCGCAAGCAGCTCTCCACGGAAACGCAGGAGCTGCAGAACCTGCGCAATACGCGCTCCAAGGCCATCGGTCAGGCCAAAGCCAAGGGCGAAGACATTGCGCCGCTGATGGCCGAAGTCGCCGGTATCGGTGACAAGCTCAAGGCCAACGAGCACGCACTTGCCGACGTGCAGGCCAAGCTGGCCGATATCGCCCTGGGCCTGCCCAACATCCCGCACGAGTCCGTGCCGGTCGGTCAGGACGAAAACGACAATCAGGAAATGCTGCGCTGGGGCACGCCGCGCGCGTTCGACTTTGCGGTCAAAGACCACGTAGACCTCGGCGAGCGCCACGGCTGGCTCGATGGCGAAGCCGGCGCCAAGCTTTCCGGTTCGCGCTTCACCGTCATGCGCGGCCAGCTTGCGCAGCTGCACCGCGCGTTGGCGCAGTTCATGATCGACCTGCACACCGGCCAGCACGGCTACCTGGAATGCAACGTGCCGCTGCTGGTCAATGCCGACAGCATGCAGGGCACCGGTCAGCTGCCCAAGTTCGAAGAAGACCTGTTCTCCACCGTGGTGGGTGAGGCCAAGCGCTACCTCATCCCCACTGCAGAGGTGTCGCTGACCAACCTGGTGCGCGACACCATCCAGGAAGCAGATGCGCTGCCGATGCGCCTCACGGCCCACTCCATGTGCTTCCGCGCCGAAGCCGGCAGCTACGGCCGCGACGTGCGCGGCATGATTCGCCAGCACCAGTTTGAAAAAGTCGAAATGGTGCAGCTTGCGCGCCCGGCCGATTCGTATGCGCAGCTTGAAGAAATGGTCGGTCACGCTGAAAAAGTGTTGCAGCTGCTCGGCCTGCCGTACCGCAAGGTGATGCTGTGCACCGGCGACATGGGCTTCTCCGCCACCAAGACCTACGACTTGGAAGTGTGGCTGCCCAGCCAGAACATGTACCGCGAAATCTCCAGCTGCTCCAACTGCGAAGACTTCCAGGCGCGCCGAATGCAAGCTCGCGTGCGCAACCCGGAAACCGGCAAGCCCGAGCTGCTGCACACGCTCAACGGCTCCGGCCTCGCCGTGGGTCGCACGTTGGTCGCCGTGATGGAGAACTACCAGAACGCCGACGGCTCCATCACCGTGCCCGAAGCGCTGCGCCCGTACATGCGCGGCCTGGAACAGATCGCCTGATATCGTCGATATGAGCACGCCGCGCTGGGACAAAGTCGAGCTCGCCGCCAGCTACACGCTGCTGGCGATCCTCGCCACCGAACTGCTGACCCGGCTCGGCCTGGTCAGCATGTTCCCCATGCCCACCGTGGATCTGGTGCTCAGCATCATCGCTGCCGTGCTGGTCATCGGTGCCTTCTGGTTTGCCCGGCGCAGCCGCGCGCTGCGCCTCAGCATCATCGGCTTCGCCGCCGCCACTCAGCTGATACCCATGGTGATCCGTCAGCCGGTGCTGCTGCTTCCACTGCTCGGCGCCGCCATTCCGGTCGGCATCATGCTGTGGGCCATGTTTGCGTTATCCAAGAAAGAGCGGGGCATAACGCCTCATTCCTGATAGGATGACGACCCTGCAATGACGCGGCCCCTGGCTCGTCATTCCCGCGAAAACGGGAACCCTGTGACTTTACGGCTCTTGGCCCAGTCACTGGATTCAACAAACACGGAGAGATGGCCGAGCGGTTTAAGGCAGCAGTCTTGAAAACTGCCGTAGGTGTAAGCCTACCGTGGGTTCGAATCCCACTCTCTCCGCCAGATACGAAAACGCCCCCGCACGGGGGCGTTTTCGTATCTGGCGGAGCGACTGGGTGAGAACCCACCGGTTCGACGGATTTGCCTGGAGCAAATCCGGACAGCCGAAGGCTGGCCCCGCAGCGCGCAGCGCGAAGGGGTTGGGTGCATGGACGCACCCAACCATCCCACCCTCATCAGTTGATTGTCGCTTCCGACCCAACGCGGACGGGCCGAACTTACTTGCTTGCCCTAAACCAAGTCGCTACCACTCAAAACGTCCATCGTGCGCCCGGCGGGGGCGATCAAGAGATGCGTGGGCAATTTCGAGTTTATTGCTCTAGCGCAAGGCCCGAAGTCGTTGATGGTCTCCGATATGCTGATCCGCACTCCATTGTTGGCATGGAGGATGATCTTTCCATAACCATTGCCTTGGGCGTACTTTGCTCGAACAACGTCGGCAAATTCGATCTTCTTGAGAAAAAAAGCGCCCGTCCGTATGGATGTTGCGTCAAGGATTACGCGAAAGCGATAGAGATATATGACGAATAAGGTGCTGACTAAGAAGTACGCCGCCACGACCACTCTTCCAGCGAACAGGTGCGTTAGATTTGGCTGCGCCGCCACCAGAAAACCTAGTGCGTAGAGGCTAATGAGGTAGAAAAGCGGCGTACCTCTGGGCCACCGGTATGTCAAATATTCGCCCATCATCAAGCCTTCGTGTCGTGCCGTTGGTAGCAGCCCAGCTGTAGCCTGATCCGAAAACGCGTCCGTGGCGCCCGGTGCCAGGGGAATACGCTCGGTGGGTTCCTTCTGCGCACCCTTCAGGTCTCTGTGTGGGAGTATTTGCTAGCCATTGCAGACCTGGAAATAACAAAATGGCAGGAGAATGTAACGCGCGTGCATAAGCGGCTCATTGGTCGATTCAGCCAATAAAGGACGTGTGCTCCAGCCCTGGTTTCTGAGAAGAGGGGTCAGAGCGCTGTTTAAGCCCATGCTCGAGCAGAAAAGCACTCTGACCTTCTTGTTTGAGCGACCAACAATCAGAAACCATGGTGCCTAGCGGTTACCCGTGAGAATTCGATCCGAGGCGGGTCGCGGGCCATTAACAGGGGAATTTCATGAGCTTGATGGAATCAGGGGAAGTGCCGTCGCTGGACATTGCTGGATTCTGGCGTCGAACGTTTGCGTTCGTCCTTGATGCGCTTCTTCTTGGCATTCTCGGTCTAATCGCTGGCAGCGTGTTTTTCGACACGTTTGCCCGTATGGGCGCCTATGGCCGTCTGGTCGGCTTCTTGGTGGCCATTGCTTACTTCGGCGTCTTCAACAGCCGAATCGCCGGAGGCCAAACGGTCGGCAAGATGGCGTTCTCGCTGCGCGTGGTCGGGGCAGACAAGCTGCCGATTTCGATGGGTCGATCCTTCGCCCGGTATTTGGTCCTTGGTGTTCCCTACTTCCTCAATGGCCTACCTTTGAGCCTGTCGGTGACCATGTCGTGGGTTGGGTACCTACTGACTTTTGTCGTCTTTGGCTTGGGTCTCTCGATCTTGTACCTGTACGTCTTCAATCGCCAGACACGCCAGTCCCTTCATGACCTGCTGGTAGGCTCCTACGTAATCAGGGTGGATCGGAATGAGCCTGGCCACGTGCTAAAGCCTATATGGCGTGGCCACATGGCGGTTGTCGGTCTATTGCTGGCGGTGTCCCTCGTCGCTCCAGCAGTTGCCCAACACTTTATCGGCACAAAATGGTTCGCTGACCTGATGCCCGCCTACAACGCCGTCTCTGCACAACCACATGTCACTCAGGCATCCATCAGCAAGAGCCTGTTTGTGACGCGAGGCAAGCGGGTTAACACCGTTGTGGCATCACTCGTTCTTGATGCGCCGATGCAGAATGACGAGGACTTTGCGCTCAACACAGCCCGCGTCGTGGCAAAGAACTTTCCCGGCTACGTCAACGAAGATGGAATTGTTATCAACCTCACCTATGGGTTTGATATCGGCATCGCGTCTAGCTGGTCGCGTCACAACTATCAGTTCAAGCCAGAGCAGCTGATGGAATGATTACCGGCCTTTATGTGCGAGACGAACTGCTGTTGTGAGCCAGGAGAACAAGGGGTGGTTCAGAGTGATTTTGAAATTCGCTTTGAGAAAAAAGCGCTCTGACCCCTTTCGTTTGTCTCTTATCGAAGGGGGCAGCACTGTGCAGGCACTGGGCAATGAACCCGTATCACACTCGGCAAAATCAAACCAAGGGAGAGATATGCGCAAGTGGATGGCAGTGGTTGGCATCGCGTTGCTCGCATCAGGCTGTAGTGACAATCCGGGCCGACCGACGGCTCAATCGAATGTACCCATGCCAACGGAAGCCTCAAGCTATCCGCTTGGTGATGCGCTGCCGCGGCAGGACCCCTTGCATTTTTCGCAGCCCTACTACCCTGGCTTCGATGCACTCTTTGGTATCGAAGGCACGACGGTTGTCCTCGCGCTGATTGCACCGGATGGTCATGTCCTTGTCGCGCAGGTGGAAAAGTCTTCGGGCCGGAGCGAGCTGGACGATTCCGCCATTACGTCGGTGCGTCAATCGGCTTTCATTCCAGCACGCAAAAATGGCGGCGCCACCAAGAGCACCGTGCGTATCCCCATCAACTTCAACGCCAACTATTCGAAGCGTGGCATGTGGCCTGCCACGTATTTGAATCCCCGCTACTCGCTGGACCGTCGAACCTTTCCGTACCCCTCGGTGCAAGCCGCGTTCGACAGCCTGTCGGCCCAGGCGATCGGCGGGAGCAACCGTGATGGCCACCTGACGACGTTCCGGCTCTATGGCAGCGGAGGATCCGGCAATGAGGAGTGGGCCTTCACGGATATGGGCACGCCACATCAGATGGCCATTCGCTTTGTTTTTGGCGGAACGGAGAAGTCGCCGGAGGTTATGGTTTCAGCCATTTGCGAGGAAGGCCCTAAGGTTTGCCTGGAAAGGAAGCCCTGGCTGCTGATGGGACCTTCGTTTGCGAAAGGCATTCAGAAGTAACGCACCGCAGGGGTTCGGGTCGTGCCATTGCCGAGTGCTCAGTGTCCGCTTCCGACCCAAAACAGACATTGCGGCTGATCGCCAACAGCGTTCTGCGGTATAGCGGAAGCAGGACGCGTTACGCACCCAAAGCAATAACGATTTGATCTAGGCTCGAGGTCGGTACATGCCCAACGGCACTACCAGAAGGGGGCGGTCTGTTAGCTCAGTTTGCCGCACAGAGCTCGAACTCAATCCCGAACGGTATGCACAGGCGCGTCGGCTTCGGAGACTCATGCACCAGTTTCGAAGAATTTCAACCGGATTTGCCGGATAGTCAAAAAATTGAATGCTGGGGCCGCACTGTATGCGCGACTGGCTGCGCCCCGGCGCCTAGACAGACAGCCCGCCTGCCTTCGCCCTGGGGCGCAGCCAGGCGCGCATACATTGCGGTGACGGGTACGTGGAATAGATCAGGGCATCTCTAGGCTAACGCCCTGGGCGATGCCAGGATCTGGCCGTAAGTTCCATCTCGGACGATCTTGCCGCCCTCCAGCTCGAAGATCAGATCGCAGCAGCACAACGACTGGGTTCGATGCGCGACGACGAGTATCGTGCGGCCGCCTCGCAATGTGTTGAGCATCTCGACGATCTCGGTCTCGGCAGCCATGTCAAGCGCGCTCGTCGCTTCATCCATGATCAGCACCGAAGCATCGCGATACAGTGCTCGCGCGATGGCCAGCCGTTGTCGTTGCCCGCCGCTCAAACGGCTGCCGCGCTCGCCGAGGCGTTCTTGCAGGCCGTTAGGAAAGGCGGCTACGCACTCCTCCAGGCAGGCCTGTCGCGCCGCCGTTTCCACGCGCGCGACGTCGATTTGCTCGGCGGGGACACCCAGTGCGATGTTCTCCGCAAACGTTGCATCCAACAGGAATGCTTGCTGCGGAACATAGGCGATGGTGGAGCGCCATGCGTTCCAATTCGTGGTATCGAGCGTCACACCGTCGACCTCAATGCATCCCGATTGCGGCGCGAGCAATCCACTGACCAGATCGAGCAGGGTTGTCTTGCCGGAACCATTGCGTCCTATGAAACCTATGACCGAACCTGCGGGAATGACGAGCGAGACGTTTGATAGCGCCGCGGGGTCGTTCGCTGCATAGTGAAAACACACCTCGTGCAAGCTTATTTCCTTGCGCGGTCTGCCGTGCCACATCTCCTGTTCCGATTCGCTGGGTGCCGGCGTCTCCTCAGGAGGGATGCGGGGCATGTCGACGTTGATGCTGACGAATGCGGGGTGGTCGGCACGAATCTTCACCACCGAGGTAAACGCCTGATGCAGCAACGGTAGCAGTCGATAGGCGGCAAACCCGACGAAGCTCAATTGCGCTACCCACGGGCCGGCGGCGCCGGCGCGGCTGCGAAAATACAGGGCGACGCCAACGAGGCAAATGACCGTCACGCATTCGAGGATATATCGCGGACTCTGCGAGACGGCAAAGATGCTGAACAACGCGCGCGAGTAGTCCCTGCATTGCCGGGCGAATCGCTGCACGAACAGCTCGTGCCCCTGGATCAGAAGAATTTCCTTGATGGCGCCCAAGCTCTCATTGACTGTGGCGACACGCTCGGCGCCATGGCGGCCCGCAGCCTCTCCGTAGCGCAGCAACTGCCCGCGGGCAAAGGCGTAGATCACTGCATAGATCAGGCCCAGCCCCGCAAATACGGCCACGGCGACCGGGGCATTGAGCCACACGATGGAGGCGACGACGCAGAGGACCGTTACGGCATTGGTTACTAGCAGGAGTCCTTGCTGCAGCAGCCCCGATGTCACTCGCGCGGTCTCGTGCAGTACCTTGGTAGCAAGCACTGAGCTGTTGTTGCGCAGATGGAACGCGTAGTCGCGTAGCAGGTATCCATGGAACAGGCGAACGTAGAGCGTATCGCCGACCTGGTAAGCAAACCGATTGATCGCCAGCTGCCCGAACAGATTCACCACATTCGACAGCAGGACCATCCCGGCAAAGGCCACTCCTAATGCGATCAGGAACGAGGTCTCGCTGCTGAATTGAAAGCGCTGGAAAATCGCTTGCAGGATCGCATTGTGCCGGACGATGTCCGGATTCGCGAGTGCGGTGAAGAATGGAACGATGGAAGCTATGCCGCCTACCGTGCAGATGGCCATCACGATCGACAGCAGTTGCAAACCGACCAGCCGCCACCGCTGACGATGATCGAGCAGGCGCCAAAGAGCGAGTGCCGTTGACATGAGGGGCTCAGGAATGCCGAAGCCTGAGCGCGTGACGCGCCCGGCGCAGGACGTTCTGCACGGGTGTTGGAACTAGTGCCCGCGCGGTCGCTTCCGTCGCGGTCGACCACCACTGGCTGTAACGCCACGAGTAGTGCGCGCTTCCAAGCATCGTGGCGAGAGCGGATAGCTTGAATCCATGCACTGCCTGACTCCTCGCGAGGAATGCGCAAGCGATGGCGAGCCGCTTGCGCACGATCGCCTGGGTGTGGGGGCCGGTGGCGTATCGCCGGACCTTCTTGAGCGCCAAGACGACGTCCTGGCAGGCGCTCACATCATCGCAGTAGTGCTCTGTGTGGCGTCGGATCATGACGAGCGGCTGATCGATACAGTCGGCCGCACCATGTAGCGCGAAACGCGCCGCAAGTTCGTAGTCGCCGCACAACCGGATCGACTCGTCATACGGGCCTACCTCATCGAAGAATTCCCGGCGGACCACGACACTCGACTGCATGATCGTGGTGTGGGCATTCATCAGGGCATCGATGATCCAGCCATCCGCCGCACTGAATTGTGGTGCCCTGGACAGGGGATTCAATGCTGCGTCCACCATGCGGAATCCGGTGTAGCTCCATTTCCGGTCGCGGTTCGCGCGCAGCGAGACGACCTGAGTTTCCAGCTTGGTGGGAACCCATAAGTCATCGGAATCGAGAAAAGCGATGTATTCACCAGACGCCTCACGCAACCCAGCGTTGCGGACGGCCGAGGCGCTACCGCAGTGCGGGAGTCGCAGCAGCCTGACTCGCCGTTGTTGCTGTTGCAGCTGGTGCATGTACTCGACCGTTTCGCTATCGGAGCCGTCATCGGCAAGAATCAGCTCCCAATCCGAAAAGGTCTGCGCGAAGACGGACTCGACCGTAGCGCGCAGAAAGTGCAGGCGATTGAATGTCGGCACGATGATCGAGACAACAGGTCGCATGATGTTCTCCGATCAAACTTGTCGGAGGACCGGGGAGGCGAATAGCGTGTTCCGGCGATTGCGCGGACGCCCGCAAGTTTCTGGGCGTTCGCAGGCCAAGATGGCCGGAATGCGCAAGGCCTGTGCATTCCCCTTTTTGAAGACTTTGGCGGTAAGCATGACCTGCGCCTCCATAGCTCGAGCTGGAGTATACGTCGCGCAAAGATGTGCGTAAATCCAAGTATTTACATGGCATTCGGCCATGTTTTTTGGCTATCCGGCAAACGTGGTTGAAGGAAGCTATTTGGAGACCATGCTGACGAGACCCACGCACTCGCTGTTAGTCATGATAGTGGCCGCCGCACCGCTTGCCACGCTGTCCGCCGACCGTACAACCCAACTGATGCGTAAGGTCGGCGAGGCTGTCGCGGACGGTGGTTGTGTGGTGCTGTTGCAGAAGCAGGACACGGTGGCGGCCGACGGCTGCACGACCGCCGCCTACGTTGCCGACAACCCTCTGAACCGTTGCGCGATTCGAGACCGCCACCCGGGGGTCAAGACGAACCAGGACGGTTCGATCACTCTGTAGGTACAACATGACTCGCCGGGAAAAGACTAAAGAGTCGATCTGGCTGCCTGCTTCCAGGGAAGGGGTAATCAATAGGGCGCTTCGTGCCTATAACCCCGAGCCTTCGATTCTGGGTAGCACTTGGATTCCACCTACCGTCAAGCGATCCGCTTGAAGTCGGTTGATCGGCGACGAGGCATCCTGAGGGGGAATGGGTGAGGTCCGCTTCCGACTGCGGACCGTCCAGTGACGTACGTTCGAGCAGTTGATCTTACGTAGTTCTACCGAATGCCGCGGCGTAAATGTACCGACGCAGGGTACCTCATGGCGTGCTGGAATGGCTCGACATCAACCCGCGAGGCCAAGTCATGCCCACCTTGATCCGGTCGATGGTTTTGCTCGCATCGCTTGGCTTGCTGGTTGCTCGCGCCACGGCGGGTGATGCGGATAATCCCATGTCTCGCACCATTGAGCGGCGGGCCGTGGAGGTCGCCAACTGGGGCATGTCGGCGGTGAATACGGATTTGATGCGCCAGGAAATGCTTGCCAAGACACAGGGCAAGATCAATCAGGTGCTTTATTGGTCGCGGCCAGCGGATGCGAAGAATCAAACGCTCACCCCCAACCCAGACAGCATCTACTTCATGGTGTTCTATGACACCAAGGACGTCGGGCCGATCGTCATCGAGATTCCGCCAGCGGATACAGGATCATTCGCCGGCAGCATCGTTGACGTTTGGCAGATGCCGCTGGCGGACATCGGCCCCGACGGCGAAGACAAGGGTAAGGGCGGCAAATACGTGATTCTTCCGCCTGGGTACACGGGTGAGAAGCCAAGCGGATACATCGTGCTTCCCAACGACACGTTCAGCGGATACGCACTCCTTCGCTCCAATCTTGTAAGCCATAGCGATGCCGACATCGCTAAGTCTGTGGCCTATGGCAAGCGCATCAAGGTCTATCCACTCAGCCAGAGCAACGCACCGCAGGCAACCAATTTCGCCGATGCCTATGGTGTGTTGTTCGACGCCACCATTCGGTACGACGCCAGTTTTTACCAATCGCTGGATCACGTCATCCAACACGAGCCATGGCTGGATCGCGACCGCGCCATGATCGATCCTCTGCGCACGCTCGGCATCGAAAAGGGCAAACCTTTCAAGCCCGATGCAGCGACCACCCACCAGCTTGACAATGGCATACGCGAGGCACACGAATGGCTTGCTGCGCGCTATGACAAGGGCTTTCCTCAGTACAACCCGGGGATCAATTGGACGTTACCCACTCTGCCGGACATCATCGCCGCGTATGGCAACGCCTATGGCGACCCGAACGCCTACCCTGTGGATAGCCGCGGCGTGAGTTACACCTATGCCTTTATTGGTATCAAGCACCTCGGTGCCGCTCAGTTCTATCTGATATCCATTAAGGATAAGAACGGCCAGGCTTATGACGGCGCCAAGACCTACCGACTCACCGTGCCTGCAAATCCACCAGCCAAACAGTATTGGTCGGTGACGGCCTACGACCGCGAGATACACACCATCCTCAAGACAGCGTGGGCAAGCCGCTCTTCACAGATCCCTGGCTTGAAAAAGAACGCCGACGGTTCGGTCGATATTTACTTCGGCCCCAAGGCCCCCGAAGGCTTGCACGAGAATTGGGTACCCACCGACCCCAAGCGCAAGTTTGAATTGATGTTCCGTTTTTACGGGCCCGAGAAGGCGCTGTTCGACAAGGTCTGGAAACTTCCGGATGTTGAGGTCGTCCAGTAGCGTCCGCTATGGGTTGCGACTTCAACCGGTCAACGCAACACCTTGATGAAATCGTTCTGCGCGGGATTTCAAACCACTCCCCGTTCCGGACTGCCCGACTAACGATCCCGCACTGCCAATAAGCCAGATCACCCCTGGAATTAAGGTACGTCGCGCCGACCGGCTTTGGAGCAATGAGTCTGGGCTCCGGACGTCATCGCAACGCACCTTCTGTTGGCACAGTGTCGGGGTGTTGCGTTGGCCGGGTGAGCTCGCAATTCAAAGCAGGTGCTGCAGAATCTGGAGAGGTAGGAATTTTTCGTAGTTCAACACCAGCGATATGGTCGCGATCAAGTATCAATCGTCGTCTGGTCTGGTCGCTTCTTCGGAGCTTGTCTGCGGCTGATCGTCATACTGAACGGCGTCAAATCCCGAAGAAAAGCGCGGTTCTCCGTGAAACACACCAAGCTCAAAGAGATCTTGAAGCCGTAGTGACGACCCCTGAGTCACCCCTCGATTCCGTTGGTCGCATGCGGACGGCTAGATGGCTGCGCATGCCTGCCGCTACTCCCCGGCGGCGTGGAGAGTTGTCATACTCGGCGCCAGGGAATCTGGGTAATGCCCGCCTTTCTGGCGGGCGGTCACCAGAAAAAAAGGGGAGGATATGGGGCTTTGGTCAGTCTTGGCCGTAGGGCAGGGCTTCTTGCGGTCCGAAGGAAGCACTAGCTTCGAGCTATATGGTGTCGTCTCGGCCGGCGACCCAAATGCGGCGCTTTCAAAAGCCATCGATCTCGCTACACGGCACTGGCCGGAAATCGGGCAAGGCGCTCAAGCTTCCGATGCCGGAGCCGTCATCCATGCCGAGGAGATCAATGAGGTTGCCTTGGTTCCCGGCATAGAGGTCGACGTCGTCGACGTCTCCTGGATCTAGGTGCGAAGCCCGCAGCCAAAAGCGGGCAGATGCCTGGCTGGCGTAACAACACGGTTGTCGATTCCAAACGGTCTTCCAACAAGGGGGTAGGACTTCATGAAATCGAAAGGCTTGATACTGGCTGCGGTAGGCGTGATCGTCGTCGTGGGCTTTTTGGTGCAGCGAAGCTACAGCTCGAACGCGCTGCCCGAGAGAAAGCTTGATCCTCAGAAGAACGCAATGCCGTTCGAATCGCTTCAATTCCAGCCAATCGATCGCGCCAGCTACGATCTGGGTTACGAGGCTGGCAAGTCGGCTAGCAGCGCGAGCAAGACGCCCTCTGACTGGGTCAGCTACTGGTTGGGCTACGGAGAGGAAAAGCGTGCCGAGGGCGATACGCCGCCGCGCGCCGGCAGCTTCGCGGACCTCCTGCATGAAGACCAGCGTTGCGTCCAGGGCGAGGTCCTGACCGTACATGGAAATACCTATGCCAAGACCAAGGACGCATCGGGAATCACCTTCCTATGCAACCGATTCACGGTGCTGGCGTCCGGTCATTGAGCATGGCAAGTCTGATCGAGCGGGGCCTGAAGGCAGCTTCGGCCCCGCTGGCAGGACCTTACAACTGGTTTAAGGATAAGAAGCAGCGCGTTCTGATCGTTGGCGAACCTTACTTTCATTTCGCACTTGCCGCCTGGAACAAGGTGCGCGGCCCATCGTAAGCGTCAGACACTCTGACCAGACTGATGTCCGCTCCCGACCCGAAGCGGACATTTGCGGTTGTTATGGCTGCGACGCGGTAGGGACGACAGAACGGGTGAGAGTATCAATCTGGTGAGAAAGCGAGCCAACGTGTTGCTTGTGATGGCGCTGATTGCGTGGCTACTCGCAGGCAGCGCGGCCTACCCGCGTTTAACTACGACGGTCGATGGCACGGTGACTGCCGCGACAACTTCTTGCGCCTCACCACAGGGTGGTCGCTGCTCGACAAGATATGTGGTGCGTGGCAAGGACGGGACTGAAGCGACATTTGTCGCAGGGGCAACTGATGGCGCTCTTCCTCGGGAGCTTCCTATCGGAACCGTTATATCTAAAGGTGCGTGGCACCTCGCGTACTCTTTAAACGGACAGCCGGTAGATGACTTCCCGATGGGGTTCTACGCAGGTGTCGCCCTCATCGGTTTTTTATGTGCTGGTCTTTGGATCGGTGGCTTCAATCCCAAAAGGCGATAGGCTGAGCCATAGCCCTTGTGGAGAGCCCGCTTCCGACCCGAAGCGGACAGAACGTTACCCGGGTCCAAGGGGAGAAGAATGCGTAGCTTTTATTTAGTCGCCGCAGCGCTGATGCTTGGGGCCTGTTCTCATCAAGAAGTGGCGCGCCCCGCACCTGCATACCCACGAGACCAGGCATCTGCCGGGCAGCAAGCATCTGCTGGCAGCACGAAGCCGACCACTGCTCAGATGATTTCGCCGGACAACCTCCCGCCCACGCGTGGATCGGCAATGGACATCACGTATGCCTCGCAACACCAGCCGAAATACCCAGCGGCGGCCATACAAGGTCGTCATGAGGGTATCGTCCGAGTCTTGGTCAAGGTTGGCGTGGATGGCCAGGTCACAGAGACAAAAATCGAACAGAGCAGCGGCTACTCCGAGCTGGACGAGAGCGCCGCGACCACTGTTAGCGGTTGGAAGTTCAGTCCCGCCTACAGGGATGGTGCGCCAGTAGATTCGTGGACGCGAGTGCCGATCAACTTCTCACTGCCCAAAGCGGCTGCCACACCCTGAGCTTTGGTCGTTTCGCGGGACGCCCGCTTCCGACCCAAGGCGGACATTGCGGTCGGCCAATGGCATGTTCAGGACATTGTGAAGATTCAAACAGGACAGGGGGTGTCATGCGTTTTTCAGTTCTGGTGATTGCAAGCTTCTTTTGGATGATGTTCGGTGTCGCCACGGCGGGTGAGTCATCGACTCCGCAGCGGGTTGATAATCAGAAGTCGAAGGAGGACATGTGCAGGGAAACGATCTGCCAGCACAACGTGAGGGTGCTGTTGAAGCAGAAAGACGGGGCCGTGTTCGACAGGACGTTTGCGCTAATGCCTGGCGTTGTGCAGCCACACTGGCTGGCGATACTTGCCGGGCAGTCGTTGCATATCGAGGCTGACCGGGTCGAAGACCACCTGACCAACTTCAAGGTTGTCGAATCTGTGGAGCATCCCGAGAAGACGCTCGACATAACGCTCGAGCAATCCGATGACGGCAACATGATGCTGAAGGTGAGCAACCCCTTCGATCAGCCGCTCAAGTTCAACATGGGCATGATGCCGCTGGATAGCGATCGACTCCTGAAAACCTCAAGTTGCCCGGTCATGGCCCGCGGTTCGTCATTTGAATCCTGGCCGCATCCCATCTTCCAGGTCGTGCTGGCCCAGCCACACTTTATTGACCCGAGCAAGGGAAAGGTCGCCTGCGAATAGGTAGCCGGGTTTGAGTAGGTCCGCTTGCGAAACGAAAGGGACTTAAGCGGTAAGGGCTATATACGTAACGACAGGGGCGAAGAGATGAGCAGGGAGTGGCCTTTCTATCTGGTGATTGCCCTCGCGGCCTTTCCAGCTCCTTTGGGAATCTTTTCCGCCGTGGCCTTCAACGTGAAAACGTACTTGTTGGTGCGGAACGTCCAGAAGGTCTATGGACAAATGGGGCGGCAATGGCCCTTTTGGACCAGCCCAGAAAGGCAGGTCGCCTTCGCGCTATCTCCCGATCAGATCGCGCAAGACGAACCAGAGGTGGCGACGATAGAGAAGGCCGTGCTGTTGCAGCATCGCCGGGGGATGAAAAGGCTTTTGCTGAGGACGTTTGCCGGCATGTTTGGTTCCTTCGCGCTTGCTCTTGTGTTGCTCCTGGCGATCCGGGCGCTAAGCCAATAATTTAGACGGGCCATTGCGTCCGCTTCCGACCCGAAGCAGACATAACATCAAGCTCAACTAGGAGGGGAGTGTGAGCCACGATCTGGCCTTCTTTGCGCACGTACCGGGCATTTCTGAGGCAGGTGTGCGCAATTCGTATCGAGCTTATTGCGAAGGGCTGTGGGCTGACTCTGGAGCTGAAAGCCCTGTATTGGCGAAGTTTGTACGGGCGCTTGAGCTTCGTTACCCATCTCTAGGTGCACTGGAAGACGAGAAGTTGGACGGGAGCCCTTGGTCCTCAGAGTTTGATCGAGGACCCACACACCTGATTGTTTGCATGGCCTTCAGCAGGGCGGCTGAAGTCGGTCAGGTCATTTGGGAGTTGCTCCAGGAATTCCCTTTGGTTGTTTATGACCCGCAGGCTGATGAAGCCTTTTTCGGGACCGATAGACTGCCGCCCACTTCTCCCACTAAGTCGCGGCCATGGTGGCGGTTCTGGGGATAGTCTCGGACACTAGGGCGTGGAGCGACGTCCGCTTCCGACCCGAAGCGGACACTGAAAATCGGGGAAGGAAATGTCGAAAGCGTTCCGCTTCTATGACGTGCTAGAGCCCACCGGTAGTGGCCCCAAGACCATTCGAGTCCACGCCAGGGTTCACATGCTTAGTGTCCAAGAGGGTGGTCGGACCAGCCCAGTAACGACTCGGTATCGACCAAACCACAACTTTGGCGGGGCTACCGATCTGACCTTTTACATTGGTCAATTCGAGGTTCCGGGGGAACGCTGGATTGCGCCCGGTGAGACTGCCGAGCTAGTGGTCGAGTTCCTAAACGTAGTGGGGATCGCGGAGCTATTGCAGCCCGGGCGACACTGGCGGATTCAAGAGGGCGGAAAGCTAGTCGGTGAGGCCGAGGTGATTTCTTTACTTTGACGGCATGTCCGCTTCCGACCCAGAGCGGACAGTTTTCCCAGGTCACAGCACTAAGTTCGAGGCAGCAAATGATGAAGAGAGCTCTTCGTAATCTAGGCTTGGTCCTGGTGTGCGCCTCTTGCGTTGCAGTGGGCGTCTCCTTGTACTTCGCGATGGGGCAGTTGTGGCATGCCCCGCACTGGGCGAGGCTACTCGTTCTAACAGTGAGTCCAATGGTTGGCGTAACCATCGTCAACGTGCTGCGCGGCAAGTCGCGCGACATGCTCTGGCTGCCAGAGCAGCGAAAGCCCTGAGTCGAGGGCAATATCAGGGCAAGATCTGATTCCGACCCATGGCAGGCCTTCGCGAACTCGCAAGTGACGTATGTCGGCGGCCAACCAAAACCCCGATCGAGCAGCTTTTCCCTCTCTGCAGGGATCCCGTTGAACGTTACGGCAGTCTTGTCCGCCGGAGCTGCTGGCTGAACATCACACACCTATCACGCAGTCGCGCTTATTAGCTGCCTAGTCCATAAGAGAGGCACCTGGCCATGCAGAAGCTGCGCGTAGTGCTGCGTCTCGTCATCGGGGTTCTGGCCATTGCCTCTGTCGTCAAAGCTGAGCCTCAGGCTCACACGCCTGGCCAGAGCACGCCCGCACAGGTGCTATTCGAGAACGTCCGTATCTTCGACGGCACGGGGGCCGCGCTATCGGGGCCCGCCAATGTACTGGTACGAGGCAATCGGATCGAGCGAATATCCACCGCGCCTATTCCCTCTGATGACACGGCAGGTGCCACCATCATCGCTGGCGGTGGCCGAACGCTGATGCCGGGGCTGATCGACGCGCACTGGCATGCCACCTTGGCTCGCCCGACGCCAGCCCAGGTAATAACCGCCGACATCGGTTACAGCATGATCGATGCGGGCCTGGAGGCCACCGACACGCTCATGCGTGGATTCACGACCGTGCGCGACCTGGGCGGACCAAGCTTTGGCCTTAAGCGTGCCATTGACGAGGGTCTCATTCCCGGCCCCCGTATTTTCCCGTCGGGCGCCTTCATTACAGTGACGGGCGGCCATGGTGACTTCCGCCAGTTGTTCGAAGTGCCCCGGGTCGATGGCATGCCCTTGACGCGTATTGAGCAACTCGGAGGGGCGGTAATCGTGGATTCCCCTGACGAGGTAACCAGGCGTGCGCGCGAGCAGTTGATGCTAGGTGCATCGCAGATCAAGCTGACGGCGGGCGGTGGCGTCTCGTCACCACATAGCCCCATCGACGTCATCGCCTTCACCTCGGCCGAGCTGGAGGCGGCCGTGAAAGTCGCCAGTGACCGCGGCACCTACGTCGAAACGCACGCATTCACCCCGGCAGCCATCCAGCGTGCTGTTCGGGCAGGCGTCAAAAGCATTGAGCACGGGAATTTGATGGACGAGGAGACCGCGAAGCTGATGGCCGAAAAGGGCGCATGGCTCAGCATCCAGCCCATGCCTGAGGGGTTTGAGAATATCTTCCCTCCGGGCTCGGATCAGCGCGCCAAGGCACTGGAGGTACTGGCAGGCACGGATCGCGCCTACCAGCTAGCTAAGAAATATCACCTCAAGACTGCGTTCGGCACCGACATTCTCTTTTCCCCCGAAATGGCCAAGCGCCAGAATTCGTTTCTGGTGGAACTCACCAAGTGGTACACGCCAGCCGAGGCCCTGCACATGGCCACGGGTGAGAACGCCGAGCTGCTCGCGCTGTCTGGCGAACGGAGCCCCTATCGGGGGAAGCTCGGCGTCGTCCAGGAAGGTGCGCTCGCCGATCTGTTGCTCGTAGACGGTGATCCAGTGAAGGACATCAAGCTGATTGAAGATCCGGCGAAGAACTTCCTGATCATCATGAAAGACGGGCGGATCTATAAGAACACAGTGCCAAAGTGAAGGCGCAGCCATCTGTAAGAAGCCCCCACTCGACGGATGGCAGGTTGTAACCATGAAGATGGTTCTGGGCGGACGACGCATTCGTCGACGTCTTCTGAAAACGGTACCGGGTTGCCTTACCTAAGATCACATGGGCGGTGTTTTCTAGGTCGATGTGCCGCGCGGGCCTTGGTGGGCCGATTGAGCATGGCCTCGATGCATGCCTGAAACTTTGGTGGCCCCAGCGCCTTCTCTTGGCGGAAATGCGCTCGTAAGTCAACCTGGTACCGTTTTTTAAAGTGAAGCCTGATGTGCGATGAAACTTGGGGGAAGGACATTGGCGAAATCATGGAACCTGAATTGGCGCACTCGGCTCGTGATCACATGTTTCGCACTGGGATATCTGCTCGTTCTTAGGCCATGGAACCAACCCAATCCTTCGGTATCCGTTGACTCCTACTCGTGCGCAGGCGCCGTGTTCACTTTGGCCCTGCTTCCAAGAGGCACCCGGCTTTGGATAGCTATGGCAGCGGCGCTCGGCATAGGGCTAACGATCTTGATCGTGGGCTTCCATCTGGGCTAAGTCACCGTCCGCTTCCGACCCGGAACGGACATTGCTAATGTCTACCTTCGTTAGAACCGTAGGCAATTTCATGGCAGACGGGGTTGCGTTGCGGTCCATGCCGCGTGTCGCAACATGTATAGCCGGACGGCGAGGTCCGCATATTCAGTAGTCAGGCCTCTTTGGGAGACTCATGGAAACGTTAGATCTCGTGTATTTGGGCCTGGTTGCTGTGACATTGCTCGCTGACCAATTTGTAATCTGGCCGCGCTTTGTCCGGTCCTCCCAAACGGAGCCTCAACGAGCCCGGCTGGCGCTTTGGAAAAGCTGGATGGGAATGCTTTGGTTTCTGTCACTCGCCGCAGCTTTGTTGTGGATTTATCTGCATAGGCCTTGGGATTTGCTGGGCCTTCACCTTCCAACGGGATGGCGGATTTGGACCTCTGCTGGAGTGGTCCTTGCAGTTGTCGCTTTATATACACCCACCATTTCCAAACTCAGCAGGATTTCTGCCGAGCGAAAGACGACCCTTCGTGCACGATTTGGCGACCACGCGGAAATGCTGCCGCAAACACAACGGGAGCTTGTCTGGTTTATTGCCCTATCTCTGACGGCCGGATTCTGTGAGGAGTTGATATTTCGCGGCTACCTCATTTGGGCACTCCATACAGTCGTTGGCCTGTGGGCGGCGGCGGCGCTTTCGTGCCTCGTCTTTGCCTTGGCCCATTCGTATCAGGGCGTCAGTGGAATCATCAAAACCGGGGCGATCGGCGCCTTGCTCACGGTGATCGTCCTCGCTTTTGGCTCCCTAATCCCCGCAATCGTGATCCATGCGCTCATCGATGTTGCGCAAGGCGTCGTGGCGTGGCTAGTGCTTCGCCAGATCCCCGACGCAAAACAGGCGGTCGTTGCAGTCAGTAACGCTTCCGAGCAGGCGAGCCTGCGGACTAAGGCCTGACAACTCATTCAAGCCGGCGCCGCTTCGAGGTGCGGCTTAATTCAAGCGTTAGGCACAGTAATGAAGGCCACTAGCCGCGCAACTTGATGCGATCGCTCGCGAGTGCGGGGCTAGATGCTTCGCGGAAAGGCTTCATTTGGACGGGAAGCGGCATGGCAAGGGCGTCTTGAGATGGGTCCATGAATCTTGCGGTTCTGTTCCACCCTGGGAGTCCGTGGATCTGCAGGATGCAGATCCTGGGACACACTGGCAGAATTGGAATGTCTGCTTCCGACCCGGAGCGGACGCTTCCAAATGCGGCCGAGATTGAAGAACAGCCCATTTCCCGTGGTGAATAGACAGCCATGACTTCAGAAAACCCAGCTGACAAAGTTACATATCACGTCATCGTTGATGGGCTCGATGAAGAGGCGCAGCGGGTAGTGATGCGGCACTTCGAGACAAAGCGGGGAGGTGCTCGTCCGCATGACCTTTCCCTCTACGTATCCATCAAGATGGATCTAGAACGAATCGCGGATGGCGTGTCATGGCTAAATGACTCGATGGCGGGTCGTTTTCATGGAATCCACATCAAGGCAAGTGTCGAAACGGACCTGAACTGGGCGGAATTCGAGCTGCCAATACAGCTCACGGAAACCGCATCGACACATAACGTCGGCATCAGGGTGTTTTTCGCCTCTCGGTGGCGAGCGCCCAGTGTCGCCAAGGCCTAGAGCATTAGGTCCGCTTCCGACCCATAGCGGACATCGCGTTGTGCCAATCCGTGACGTCGGATAAGTCATCTGATACGACGGTGTGGATACTTGCGACGCAAGAAGCGTCGTGACACGATTTCTCGGGGGGAACTAAGTCAACCGTAGTCATCGCAATTTATTGCGACACTCTGTGAGCACGCTTTGATTGCTCGCCGGGTGCACAGTGATGCGATTGTTGCGTGTGTACTGCGTTGACTGATCGAGCGTTCGGCAGGGTAGCCTGGCCACCGAGGCCATCATCCGTGTCTTGAAGTCGAGCCCCTGCATGGCTGAAAGCCGGCGGAGAGAGTTCGCTGGCTTATTTGAAACGCGCGATGGGGGAAGGGGCGTGCATCGATCGACCAAGACCGCCTTGTGCGGCGCTGTGATTTGTTGCCTGGCGGCTTTCGCCGTTCGTGCGCAGCAGGTTCCCGCATCTGCCGGTTATCAGGTGAAGCCATTGGCGCCGAGGGCGGAAAACGCCAGTAGCGCGGCGCCGACGGACTATAGCCTCGTGGTCCGGCTCGTCGAGCGGTTCCAGTACGTGCCCCAGGCTCCCAATGAGGCGTTTTCCTCGAAAGTGCTCCGTGTCTATGAAAGTCAGCTTGATCCGGAGCGCTTGTTCTTTACCGCCGAAGACATCACCAGTTTCCAGCTGCAGGCTGCGCAGCTCGCGGCGGGCTTGAGGTCCGACGACACCAGTGTTCCCGAGGCTATTGCGCAACGACACGCTGCCAGGGTGGAAGAGCGCGTGCGTCGCGCCATCGACCTGCTGCAAAAAGGTTTTGACCTGGATACGCGGGAGACTCTGCCGACGACCCAGCCACGCGAGGAGGCGTTTCTCTCCAATCATGATCTCGACGAGCGCTGGCGGAAGATCGTCAACAGTGACTGGTTAGAACTCAAGCTCGATGGACTGAGTGACGCGGCCATTCGCGCGACGCTGGCAGCGCGCTACCAATCATTTCAGACACATCTGCAGCGTGGGGACACGCAAGACGTGCTCGCGCGGTTCCTGGACGCGTATGCCCTGGCTGGTGCCGAAGGGAGCCGATACATGGCTCACGATGACAGGCGCGATGGCTACCTGCCCCGGCTGGGTCTTGCGTTGAAACAGGATGCCGATGGACCGCAGGTGAGTGAGCTGTCGTCGCGGGTGACCCAGCGTTTCGCCAACAGCATCCACCCTGGCGACAGAGTCGTTTCCGTAGCAATCGACCAAGGCTCAACAATCTTTTTGGATGGCTGGAGCCTGGCCGAAACGTTGGCCCTGCTAAGTAGCCCCGATGCCGCCAACGCGGCGCTGCACTTCACGCTACGCGAGCAGGGAGTCGCGCCGGGCGGTCCGCTCAAACATGTGACGCTCAAACAGGGAGACTTGCTCGATGAAGGCAAGCCGGCCCTCAGGGACATCTCACTGGGTGACGCTGACAAAGCCCATGTAGCGGTCATCTCGTTGACTACGTTCTACGAGGATTACCAGGCAAGGTACCTCCATAGACCTGACTACCAAAGCGCCGCGCGCGATGTAAAAGACCTCCTGCTGAAGGCAAAGGAGTCCGGGGCGCAAGGTGTCGTGCTCGACTTGAGGGGCAATGGCGGCGGCGCAAGTCAGGAAGCCGCCGACGTTGGCAGTCTGTTTGTTGGCCAACGCCCGCTGTGGCGCCTGAGGAAATCCCAGGGCCTGGAGCTCATGCAGGGAGACGTCACGGAGCCGGTATGGACCGGGCCGCTGGCCGTGCTGGTTGATAGCGGCAGCGCGGGTGCCGCGGAAATGGTCGCTGCCGGGCTGCAGGACAACCGGCGTGCGCTGGTGCTTGGCCGCACGACGCAGGGCATGTGCAACATGGCCAGCGTGGTCGACCTTAGCCACCTGGACCACACGCATGCGAGTTCAACGCACGGTTCGCTCAAGCTTACGGTGGCCACTGCTTTTCGTGCCAGTGGCGACAACCTCACCGGACATGGTGTAACGCCGGATATCGTCATGCCTTTCAATGCGGCCATCGCGCACATGCCAGGGCCGCCTTTGATGACGTTCGAATCTATCGGAACGTCACCCGCCGTGCCGATGCTGGAGTTGTCCAGGATCATGCCTCAACTGCAGCGAGCCCATGATGAGCGAATGGCCCGGTTTCCAACGGACGGAAACGCCGTCGATTTGCCTGTCGATCGGTGGCCGTTGGGCCTGGCGCAACGCAAAGTGCTTCGCGATGCAGCCTCGGCCCTGGCTACCACTCCTTCGCGCGACGACGCCCTGTTGCAGGAAGTCGCTCTCATTCTCGCGGACGAACAGCGGATGCTTTACCACTAGTGCCATACCTGGGCTGAGCACGACTTGGGCGTCACCCTCACCCATTTAAAGGATCGACGGACGTTCGTCCGAGCACATGGACTGAAAGGCTGCTGGTTGGAAGCATCGCCGACACCGAGTGCCAGGAAGATTGAAGGACGTTTGCTATCGACCCGGGGGAGGTGTCGATAGGGACGGTCGCGACTGAAGTCATTCATGACGAAATCAGGGGAAATCCATGTTTGGCAGAACCAGGGAAGCCGTGAAAGGGATCGCTCTTGTGCTCGCCTGCGCACTTCTGGCGAGCTGTTCAACGAGCGTCGTAACAAAGTCTCGATCGACGACTCAAGCCAAGAACTTGAGCGACAGTGAGGCGGCGATCATCGAGACGCGGCCTGCAACCCGGATCCTGTCCATCGACGGCGAGTCTCTGCCGGAATTCAGGAACTGGAGTTACGTAACTCAGGTTGTGGCAACCCGGGTAACGCCTGGTGAGCATGTGCTGATGCTTCGCGTCGTTATGTATAACGGCAATACGCGAGATGCTGTCCCTCTTCACATTCGTGTCGAGGCAGGGAAGCGGTACGACGTGTATCCGGTGAGTGAAAGCCAGACCTTTCACGATGGTGATCTGGTTAGCTTCACTATCGAACAGCAGTATTCCGGCGTCAGCAAGGAAGGCCTTGGCGGACCATCGCCGCGCTGAATCAGACCAGACAACCGATGCGTCGAACGGCGGCCGGAGTGCACACGATGGTCAATTTTCCCGCCGGCCACCTTGCAGAATTTTCCGCCTTCGGTCGATACCGAGCCGCGCGAAAGTGGGAGAGCGAAAGCTCATAGGAAGGGGCAATACGGTCTGGCAATGACCTGTGTTGCCCAATGTCACTAACTTGGATGGAAGGAATCATGCGTAAACTGCTACTTACGGTACCGATGGGTCTTGCAATGATGTCGGCACCTATCGCCAGTCACGCCACGCAGGGTGGAAGCAGCGATATCTTCGTCAATGGCAGCGTCGGTACCTCGCACGCCGACATTTCTGGCCTGACAAAGCACAACGACACCGGGTATGGCTTCAACATAGGCTATCGCTGGAATGACACCTGGGGTCTGGAAACCGGTTACGTTGACCTCGGCAAGCCCGAGGCCAAGGGATATCTCATCAACGGCTATCCCTACAACCTGAAGCTTCATGTGTCAGGTTGGACCATCGGCGCCAATGGCAAGCTCAACTTTGCGCAGCATTGGTTCGTCAGCGCGCGCCTTGGTGCCTTCTTCTCCAATAGCAAGTTGACGGTGGATGGGTATTCGGGGGACTTCACCGCCCACGATACCAATCTGTATGTCGGTGCAGGCGTCGGTTACAACTTCAATCGAAGCCTGAGCCTGGGCCTCAATTTTGATCGCTACGAAGCCAAGGCCAAGGGCATCCTGACGGGCACGAACAACCCGTATCTGCTCTCGGGAACGTTCGAGTATCGATTCGGCATCTGACGTTCTGGCCAGTTTGGAAAGTAGACGGAGTTGCGTACGGGCCGCGCATGTTCGGCCCGTGCGCAGACCTTGTGATCGAACTTGCAACCAAGAATCGAGAGTTGGCGCCTGGCTGTCTGGCCAGCTGCCGGCGACTTCGAGCGAGCAACACTGGATCGCTAGCTGGTAGGGGAAATGCAGATAGTTATGGCCTCGTCGACTGCAGTGCATCGACGAGCCAACGGCGGTTTTCGATATTTGAGGAGAGGTCAATGCGGAATTACCTGGGCCTGGCAACCAGCTTGACGCTGCTTCTGCTTGGCGGCTGTATGACCCTGAACGAACCAGCCATCGCGTATCGTGACAAAGCCCATCCACAAGCGGATACGGCGGTCTTCGCAGTGCAATCTACCCAGAAGACGGACGATGGCAAATGGCTTTCCGGGTCCGTGGAAAGAGTGGACGGAAAGTCGATGAAAGGGCTCAGCATGAGCTTGACCGAACCCGTTTGGGTGCGTGTCCTCCCTGGCGATCACACGTTCGACGTTATCTACGGCAAGGTGGGCCGTTTCGCCACGCGGACATTGCACGTGCCCGACATGCAGCCGCGCCACGTCTATGTGGCGTGGATAGAAGACCACGGTGAAACGTACAGCATGCAGGTCAAGGACCTGGGTGAGCACAGCAACTTCACCGAGCACCTCCCTTGGGGGACGTCCACCAAGAGCGGCGACTTCCAGGCGACCTTCTGAGCTGCCTCGACTGGCCTTTGATCCGACGTGGCCACTGCCATCGCGACACACACCACATGTGCCGAACGAGATCGCCTCGTCACCACCGAAGCAAAGAAAGTACAGCGGTTGGAAGTACCGGAGCCCGAGGGCCTTACCAAAATTCTTGATCGACGCGCTGTCCCAATTCAATTCCAACAGGAAACAGGGGTTTCTTTATGAGGACGTTGAGTCGCGCCGCTGTCGCCGCGCTCGTAGTGACGTTGTCTGGATGTGTTGTTGTGGGCGTAACGCCGATTGAAAAGCACGACGTCAAACCGGACGGTGCGTTCGGGTTGGTGGCGGGAAGCTTCGCCAGAGAGAAAACCACCGACGTGGCCTTCATATTGCAAAACACAGACACCGGTAAGGAATTCGTGATGTCGTTTGGCGACAACACATTGCTGCCCAAGGACATCCCGGATCAGGTGGTCGCCATCAAGCTTCCGGCCGGGCATTACACGGTATCGGAGTGGGAGACATTCGCGACCCTCACCAAGGAGCGATTCACCAAGTCGCTTGTCACCAATCCTTACATCTCCGCCCCATTCACGGTTGAAGCGGGTGCCGTCACGTTCCTTGGCAAATTTCTGGTCCAGGGGAGTTCCGGCGTCAATGAAATGCGCTGGCAAATCCGGCCGCAACCAATCAGTTCTGACCACGCCCATCAGGCCTTCGTCGCAGCGTATCCCGCCTTTGGTGACAGTCCGTTCGCTTGCCGTGTTTGTACTGACACGGTCCCTCACACGACGCCAACACCCAAGGTCTACGCTTTCCCCACCGTCCAGCCTCAGAAGCCTCAGACCAACTAACACCCGGCGTGGTGCAGATATCGGCCAGTATTCCAGGGCGTTATGTTGTGCTGTCTAGAGGTAATGCCGGTCGCGTTGTCATAGTCAACAAACGGGAGAGTCTCCATGCGGTCAATGGTTCTGACAGCGATGCTTGCATTTTTGTGTGGCTGCGCGACGAGTCCGGTGTCGCACACCACGCCCAGAATGCTCACCATTACGCCTCCCTGGGATGAAGCAAACGCGGACGTGAAGCCCTACTCCGTTCCCTGGCCCAAGGGCGCCGACGGGTCGTTGCAGTCGGGTGAGACCATTGTCCTGGCGCTCATCAATGCCGCCGGCACAGTTGACAGGATTCGTGTTGAATCCACATCGGGAAGTCCAGCGCTTGATATGGCTGCCGCCGAAGCCGTGCACCGGTGGCACTTCACGCCTGCCAAGCGCAATGGTGTTCCAGTCGATGGCTATGTACGAGTTCCCGTCGTGATGGACTCGCGACGTAACTGGGCGAGTCAACAGACGTGGGTGTCGCCCAGGACTGGGCTACCGTCCCCTCGGTCGGCCTGGGGGCAGCTCACCCAGCCGAAATCGTTGGACGGCACGCAGTAGCCCTTGGACAAACGTCCGCCTTCGACGCAACGCGGAGCTTATGTGCTCTCACCACAAAGCCGCCGACTATGCCAAAAAATAGGGGAAATCATGGAACAAGTGAATGTTAGCGTTGGGCAGTGGGCGCGCAGCCTGCCTGATTTTCTTAGCTACTTTCGACACAAGCCGTGGAGTTTCAGGGCACGGGGAATAGCGCGCCGCGCACTCCAAGTGCTTTGCTCGTTGCCTCTACTTGGGATGACGGCATGTATGGCGAGCGGTCCGTTGTATAAGCCAAGTGCGGCCCCCAGCGATGACCAATCTCTAATTTACCTCTATCGAATCAATGCGCCCTACGGTAGGGCCGTGCCGATGAGAATCGAAGTCAATGGAGTGATAACCGGAATACTTCCGAGCAACTCCTACACTTCCGCGTACGTTCCTGCTGGCAATGTCACTGTGTCGGCGACGCGGTGGTATGACTTCCAGTACCCAGATGCCAAGCGTGTCACCGTCTCTGGACCTGCCGTAGGTGGCGAAACGTATTACCTTCGCGTATCTCAGGTTCAAAACGGGGCGTACGTTACGACAAAACTGGAACGCGTTCCGAGTGTCATTGCGATGGATGAATTGAAAGATCTTAAGCGTGCAGAGAAGGACAAGTAATGCTTAGTACCTTCTAGCTAACCGTGGCGGCCGCTATTGAGAGAGGCCAGGATGTCCGCTTTCGACCCGGAGCGGACACCGGAACTTCCTGGTAGACCACGATACCGCACTGGCCGCGAGCTGCCACAACAGGGTCGCAGAAGAAGACAGGGGGAATTTGATGAAGCGCTTACTGTTCTTGGCCTCGTTGGCCTTGGTTGGCTGTGCCTCGCAGCCGGCTAAGGTGCCAACAGGCACCGCTAGCACCAAGATACTTTCTATCCCGCAGCATTATCAGAACACCTCGCTGGCATCCCGGATGTACTCGGTTCCCTGGCCCAGAGACGCCAGCGGCGTCTATCTTTCGGGGACAACGACCATCATGGCGCATGTCGCAGCGACGGGAGATGTCCTGACCGCCAATATAGAGACGAGCTCTGGGCACAAGGAGTTAGACGACATAGCTCTCGAAGCGGTTCGTCGCATGCATTTCAACCCGTCTATTAAGGGTGGTGTAGCGGTGGACAGTTATGTCCGCATTCCGATTCCGATGAATCCCAACGGATGATTGGCTCAATCTAGGGCGCGTAGGTTGTCTGCTTCCGACCCATAGCGGACCTGACTTTATGAACAGTTGATCGCGATGTAACGAGCCAAGGGAAGCTTTAATGAAACAACTTGTTCTGGTGCTCTTCGGAGCCTCGTTTCTTTTTCTAGGATTGACTGGATGCGTCTCGAGCGCCAAGCCACAGATCGTGTATAGCGATAAGGGGCACGCGCTTTCAGACACATCTGTCTTTTCTACCATTGGGGTTAATCCAGGAGCCTTGGTTCAAATCACTTCCGTGGATGGCCAGAACACTGACTGCGTCATGGAAGGGTGTCCAGTTTGGGTTAGAGTTCTACCCGGCCACCACACATTTCACCTGCGCGTCCAACAGTTCATGTCGTTGACCCTGAAGTATGTGGGCGTTGAGGATGTGGACGTTTCGGAAATGAAGCCAAGACACGTATACGTCTTGAATTACGTCATTTCGGATGATCACAAGGAAATTCGCGGTGTGGTCGCTGATCTGGGCGAGAATTCCGGCTACGCGCTTCCCCAGAACATAGGTGGCATGCACAGCACAACGCCACCTGTGACGTTTTGATATCCGACGCAACAGCAATGTCCGCTTCCGACCCATAGCGGACCTAAGGCGAGCGTGGCACTTTGCTACGCAACTGGATGCAAGGGGTGAGATGGATGGAGCCGTATCAGCTTATGGAGGCCTGGAGAGAAGCCGGGGAACGGTTGGTGATCTTCTCTTCGGCAGTCTTTGAAGGTTTACCAGTTCCCGCTGAGGCAAAGGCCTTTCTAGGCGAGGTCGGTCTCCCCGCATCCGTCGCCCCCTTCCTCGATTTCGCCCAGCCAAAGGTCGGAGTGCTCCCTACTGTCGCTCAGATCTGGCGATTGGAAGACGCCGATTTCCACGGCTATTACGTTATTGGCTCAAATGGCTCGGGGGATTCGATCGCAGTTGGCCCGGCGGGCGCGGTCTACTACTTGAACCATGATGCTGGATTCCGCCCTTGCTACATCAATAAGGACGTTCGGACGATGTCTGAGGTTCTTCTGTGCTATCGGCAGATGGTTGCAGATGCCCTGGCGGCCGGTGGGCCAGATGGCTTTCTAGACGGAGCCGTAACCTCGGAGTCGACGACCGCGATGCGGAGGCTCTTGGAGGGGCGAGATCCCCAAGCACTTGCCGAAGGATCAATGTGGGCTGAAGAGCTGGAAGCATTAGGCGGCTAACAGAAGGTAAGTGTCTGCTTCCGACCAAAAGGGCACGATTTCCAGCAAGGCCATTTGGATACATCGAGGGAGGCGTGAGACGCCACTGACATCAGGTCCTGCTTGAGTACTTGACTGCGGTGCGTAAGATCTGTGTCAGGGGCAAGGGGCCAACTACAGGGGAAGCCATGAACGTCGTAATTGTGCGAGGCCCTGCTTTGCGGTGCCGTTTCATCGTGCCTGCAACCATACTTTCTATCGCCACCATCATCTCCGGGTGCGGAACGGATCCAAATCGTCTGAAGGCTCCGACGGGAATCACTTGTATAGATCTAACGGAGCCAATGTCGTCTACTGGCACCTATGGCCTCGATCATAAGTGGACCACTAGATTGGAGAGAGGTCCCTACTGGTCGGAGAAGGTAGACGCGAAGGGGACTTTTTATCGTGCCCCACCGGGAGGCGTGTCACTCACCGGGGAAAAAGGTGTTGGCTTTCCTGGTCAGCCAACCACATCAGATGGCGGGTTCTATATTCCCAACGATCCAAATGAGCCCGTCCGACTTTATCGATATGCCTCCACAGAAGCGGCGCCGGCCGAGGTGCCGCCGGAAGGTGCAAATTGTTCGACTGCCATCTTTGTGAAAGACCCAGCCACATCAGGCGTCAGCCTGTTGGCCTTCGCAGAGGCCGGGGCGCTGGGCGGAGCGGCGGGTGGTGTAGTTGGTCGCAGCCTCGCAGGCCATGGCATGAGCTATGGGCACGCTGCTGGCGTAGGGGCGGCAGGTGGCCTAGCAGGTGGATTGATCGTTGCCGCGATAATCAATGAAGGTGAAGGAAAAATCGTCGGCGGGCTTCAGGTCAAAGACGCCCAGTTCCTGGAGAAGCTTAGAACGCTCGCCAATGACAAGGTGCTTGTTAGTCAAGCGCAGATCCATTCAGCGCACGATGGCACGCCAGCAAAAACGGACTGAGCTTGCGAGCCAAGGAGCCGCATTGAAGCAAAGGTGCTGCCCTTTGTCAGTGGGAAGGGGTGGAACTCGGATTGCCAAGGTGAGATCCAGCAGCCAGTTCAAGATGAGTCGTAAGCTCCGCGTTCGACCCGCAGCGGACAGTTCAATCGAAGAATAACGGTACCAGGTTGAGTTTTTAGACATTAATTGCTTGGTAGGTCCGACGGGCCGGCCTGAGGGGGGAGTGTGGATAGATCGGTACAACAATTGTCGATGTGTGGAATTGTTCTGCTTCTTGCCGCGTGCTCAACTTCAGGTCAACTGAAGGACGGTGAGCAATCGTATAAGTCGGGAGAATTCACCGCGGCAAAAGCAGTCTTTGAGCCGTTGGCGGCAAAAGGCAACGCTGAGGCGCAATACCGGCTGGGCCTGATGTATGAGGATGGTCAAGGCGTCGAAGTGGATAAATCTCGTGCCGACCAGCTCTTCGCACAATCGGCGGCGCAGGGGTACGCCGACGGAATCAATGCCTTCGCTGCTGATCTGGAAGAGGGTTCCGGTATTGATGCGGACTTGCCACGTGCCGTTGCTCTCTATCGCAAGGCTGCAGATATGGGCCATGCCAAAGCGGAATACAACCTGGGGCGAATGTACGAGCACGGTAGGGTCGTTCCTGCCGATCAAGCGAAAGCCGCAGAGTTGTACTTGAGGTCGGCAAAGCAAGGATACGCGATGGCCGAATACAACCTCGGGCTCATGTACGACGATGGCCGAGGCATCGTCGAGGACAAGAAACAGGCAGCGTACTGGTACGGTGAGGCGGCCGCACAGGGAAACAACATGGCCATGAACAACCTAGCCATTCTGTATGAAGATGGCGAAGGCGTAGCTATCGACTTGAATAGGGCCGTCCAGTTGCGTACCGAGGCTGCCAATAAAGGCAATGTCGAGGCACAGCGGCATCTCGGTCGAATCACCGAATGGGGAAAAGGCGTTTCTCAGGACCCGAGTGCGGCAGCACGCTGGTATCGCATGGCGGTCGATGGTGGGGATGCGGCAGCCGCTGATTACCTCGCAAGCATGTACTACGACGGGCGTGGTGTTGAGAAAGACTACACAAAGGCAATGTTTCTGTATTCCATGGCAGCGGCACGTGGCAATGTCGACGCCGTCAACAGTCTTGGAACGATGTACGTCAACGGCGAGGGGGCCCCGGTAGATTACCTCCACGCCGAAGCGCTATTCAGGGCAGCCGGCGACTCGGGAAATGCCAATGCCATACTCAACCTTTCGGCGCTCTACTACGATGGAAACGGCGCCGCGGCGAACGACGTATCGGCTTATGCCCTTGCAGATGCCGCCGCCGTTGTGGACGAGCACATTCGCCTCAAGGCCACCGGACAACGCGACCTGATCGGCCGGTCGATGAATGGAGCGCAGATACAGGAAGCGAAGCGCTTAAGCGCAAACATCCTTCGCGTTGGCGTAGGAAAAGCGCTCGACGAGGTAAGACGCGCGCCACGCTAAGCAAATCAAACTATCGGCCGGCCGCGTTTTGACGAGTTCTGCTGCGATGCCCGCTTCCGACCCACAGCGGACATCACAAAACTAGGTGTCACAAGATGGAACTGGTGCCTGATGATCGATAAGAAGCTTCAGCCGGTCGAGTGGGCCTCGTTCGTGTATGAACTCGAGGACGCTCGAGAGCATCTCGAAAACCTGATAAAGGACCTCGAGCAGGAACCGGACTATGGCGAGCCCGAGCTCCGTATAGATCTAGGACACGTGTTCGCGCATCTCAACAGGGCTTGGCGGCGAAGCGCCCGAGATGTGGACGAAGCCGAAAGGGAATGGGCATCCCAGTTTCCTGATGACTTGACACCGGTAGGCTAATGTCTTCTTCCGACCCGGAGCGGACATTGCAAATGCCTCCGACGCCGCGAATGTATTCGAGTACTGCGAGGTGGAAGTTCGCAATCTTTTTGTGAAGGATCAATTATCTATGGCGTACTTTCGAGTTCTGCTCTCAGGTAGCGGCATCTCAATTGTGCTTGAGGACCACGCGCAGCCTGCAATTGGGTTCTTTGCGACTCGATTCATCAAGGCTGAAAACAGTGCGCGAGCAGAACTACTGGCCAAGAAGTCGGTGCAGTCAGAATGGTGCCCTGGAGGTCCCTATGCAGATGCCAATAAGGGCGCAGTTCCATTATTGACGACGGAAAGCGTGGATTCGGTTGGCTTGCTTGCCGGTTTCGTCAAGCGAAATTTGAAGGGCTACTCGTTCTATCTACGTGACTAGGCGTAGCCAATAATGTACATGAGCGACGCGTGTCCGCTTCCGACCCATTGCGGACATCGGTAACTTGTAGATCGACCGCTTGGAGAGGGCGATGCGCGCGTCATTGGAAGACTGGAACAATGGTTGGACTGAGGTCGAAGTGAGCCTTTTTGCCTCAGATATCGATCGCCTCATTGCCTTACTGCAAATGATCAGAGCCGACCCGGATCAGCACTTTCATGCCACCAGCAACTTTGTCGGCACGGGTGGAATCGGTCAGATAACGTTTCAGATTCAACGGCCAGGTGAGACAGATAACCTGAGTCTTGGTGGCCGGGCTATGGGCGAAGGCGAGTCTATTAGCCCGTGACGAAAAGCGTCCGCTCCCGACCCGTAGCGGACAGTTCCTGCACGATTGGTCCTGACAATTGGGCGAATGAGCGAGGTTGCAAGTGCGAATACACCGATACACAAGTGGACCCGGCAAGCCTGCTTTGCTATGGCTGACGTTGGCCGCGCTCCTGCCGCTGTCGTTTTCGTGCTTCGCTAAGGCAACCGAGTTGTCATGCGAGGGAAGTGCTGAGGGCGCGAATTACGCGCTTCACTTGTACTTGGATGGCGCGACTGTCACGGGTTTTCGACTCGAAAGTGCTGTCCAAAGCGGGGACGGTGATTGTGACTTGGAGGCTTCTCGGGATGCGCAAGCTGCTTCGCGGTTCTTGAAGTCCGAGTGGACTTCAAATGCTGGGATCACGACGATTTCCATCAAGGACACCGACGGCTTTCATGACCCCAAAGACTATGCGACGGTAGAGATTCGAAGGGGCTCGGGAGGCTATTCCCTGGCATATCACATGGACGGCGCCGCGAGCGTATGCGGCGTTCGGGGTTACCTGCCAAGTAAGGTGGTGCTTGCCGCTGGGCAGAAGCACTGTAAAGAGGGTTAAGCCGGGACTGAACCAGTTCTTGGGCTGGAATTTGGAACAGCAGTAAGGTCCGCTTGCGACCCATAGCAATGAGATGGACTCCTCTCCGTCTTCGGCATCAAGTGCCAGACTGGAAGCGATAGAACCAGTCGCGAACG
>NZ_JBVQCI010000011.1:0-134661 GCF_055702865.1 Dyella sp. PARNA 12/25
CGCGACTGGTTCTATCGCTTCCAGTCTGGCACTTGATGCCGAAGACGGAGAGGAGTCCATCTCATTGCTATGGGTCGGAAGCGGACCTTACAGTTGCAGGCCAAACCGGGCGGCGCAATGCCCGTCCGACCCCAAACAAGTGGTTAGAACGCCAGCGGAACACCCTACACTTGCGACCAGCTGACAACGCCGTGCGCTTGCTACACCATGGCAACCACACTCCGACATGGGAGGTGGACGAGATGACCATCACCGACTGGGTCAGTTATGCGGGTTTGGTGGGAGGTTTGGTCGGCACCGTTACCGGGTGTTTGGCCTACCGGCGCACCGCCCAGCTCAAAAAGTTGGATCTGCGCCTGGAGCTTCGAAAGGCTGATACCGACCTCCGCAACCTAGTGAGCGACCTGAGAGATCTTATCCGCCGCGCCACTGCGTTACTCGAGCGCGTGGCGGCCGGCAAGCTCAGCTACGCGGAAGCCATGGAGCGGTGGCAGGCGTCCGTCGACGCTGACCTCGCCAGGCTGGGCGCCATCGAGGGCGCCCTGCCGACAGCCGAAGTGCCGTACCGTCACAGATCGCCCGAGGCGATCGAATCGCTGCTGGTCCAGCGCCACGAAGCGAGCAGTGAAGTGCTTGCCCTAAAAGCCAAGTACGAAGCGGAACTGAGCGAGGATGGGATCAGAAGCCACTACCGCTTCCGCACGTAGTCATCGCGGCAATCAGTTCACGGTCGCGATGAAGTCGGGGCGCTATGGCCAACCAAGGAGGAGATCTGTATCGACACAAACTCCCCCTTTCATTGCTCTTGGCTTAGGTCCGCTTCGGGTCGGAAGCGGATCTTACGGCTACTGTCCGAAATAGCTGTGAATTAGCCCCACAACCATCTGCCGGTCCTGTTCCGCGCCGGGGGATCGATATTGTTGTGGATCCCGGCTCGCCCAACCATCAACGACCCGGACACCGGCAGCGCAGTCGTCCAGTCTCAGGGCAAAGATGTGCGCACCTGTCCAACTTCGATGGAAGTGCAGCCAGCTGCCCTCGAAATAGATAAACCACCTGTCGTCCATGTCGACCGGGATATGGCCCTCCCTCATTCGATCACCTGTGATGTCCGAGAAAATTTCAGATACCACCAGGGGCTCACGCTTATCGGGCGGCGGCAACGTCTTCCAAGAGGTTCGGGTGGCTTGATCCATTACCTAAGATTCCATACTTAATGACTGCCGCGTTGCTCGGTGTTCGCTCTGGGTCGGAAGCGGACCTTACAACTTTCTCTGCAAATCAAATGGCGTTCGTCGCGAACATCAGGACGATCACCACCAATGGAATGAAGAACAAGAGCACAACGCCGACTGCGCGTCGCTTGGCGGCGTGAAATGCCATTCCCGAGAGCCACACTGAAAACGTCGAGACGGCCAGCCCGACACCCGCTATCAAGGTTGCTCTGGCGTAGTAGGCCGTTTGCAAGTCGCCGGGTGTCGAACTGGCGAAATCTTGTATAGACGCAAAGTACCCGTAGACCATCAACAGCCAGCCCAGCAGGACAAGCATCAAGGCCAAGTTCGCGATGGCGCTCGCTTTCAACGGTACCCCCCCCTTTTTGAAACCCGTTTTGGCTATGCCCCCTTCGGGTCGGAAGCGGACCTAACGAAGGCGCCTAGTGACGCAGGTTGTTGAAGGCGGCAATCGCAACCCATACGACAACAAGCGTTGCAATTCCTACCCATTGGATTCGACCGTGGGATTGTGCGCAATCCTTGCGGGTCGGATAGCGGCCTAGAGTGACCGCAAGCATCACAACGCGGCCCACATGGAAGAGCACGAAGTCCCAGATGATCACCTTGAAGATGAATCTGGCGGTCGCGCCGACTGCGTCCTCGATGGCCTCGCGCATCAATCCCCCTTAAAGAGCTCGCCTCTACGGCGTTGCCACGAACATTATCAGCACTTCCCCGTCTATCCGCCATGTCCGCCTTGGGTCGGAAGCAGACCTTTCGAATTATCACAGGTCAACATGAAGCCACTGCGGGGTGGTTGCGGCGTGGGATAGCCCGCACCTTCTAGGTATCCGTTTCGTCCGCTTCCGGCGTCGCGAGCGTCCTCAGATGACGCTACTAATGCGATCCGACAGGCCAATTCGGCTGCGTATCAGCCGGCAAATCTCCTCACAGTGCCTCTCGATGGCCTCGCCAGTGGGTGGGACCTTATCCAACCATTTGAGGGCCGGATACTTATCGTTTACCAATGCACCGCTGCACATGGCGAGCATTTTGGTCAGTGCCTCATACACCTCGCAATGAAAGAACGGGGCGTTTCGCAAGGTCAGGTCAGCGACTGGCTCAAGCAGTTCAAGCACACGATCCTGATTGAGTTTGATCTCATCCCTTTTCGTCGTGATGGCTGTCAGATTCCGATCATCATCGTCGCCCAACTTTTTGGCCTCATTCGTTAGGTTCCATAGATGCGACCACAGTTCGGTGTAGAGCCCGAATTCCTTTTCGAACTGCTTGCCGTGCGCAAAGGTCAGCCTCGCCGCGTCGAGACGCACTTGCTCAAGTCCCGTCTGGATCTGGCCTTTCGTTTGCTCAAGCCGCGTTTGAATCTGGGCTTTCGTTGCTTCAAGAGCAGCCGACAAGGCGGCGTGCTGGCGCGCGAGCGACCTGGAGTTCAAAAAACCCAGCAGCGCCAGAACCACAACGCCGACGCCCCCGACGCCCAACCGATCCACAACCTCGACGACCAACTCGCCCAGCGACTTAATAGGCATATCGGAGCACTCCGCGGGTTCCAGGTTTGTGTAGCACGGCTCAAGGGCCGGCTCTACCTAGCATTTGGCCGACACACCGACCGGCCACGCGATCACGTGGCTCCTGTGTGACGCAGGCGGGGTCGTTAGTTCGATAGCCGCGGCGAATGCTGCGCCGGGCCTCCTACGAGTCGACCTTGGACCGCTGTTCTGACCGGGGAACCTAGCTTCCGGACGATCGCCCGGCACCACCCTTGCTGTCGAACAGCCAAAAAGAAGGGTGTCCGGCATCCAGTGTGGAGTCGGGCAATAGCTGCCGGGCGAGCCACATGCTGAAACTCGGCTTCGAATGACCGTAATAGCTGAACGAGATTCTGACCTGCCTAAAGGGACCGGTTAGGTCCGCTATGGGTCGGAAGCGGACTTTAGAAAGAGGCATCCCAAAGGGCCTCAGCGGTGGCATTGCCTGGAATTCTCAGGCGGACTGATTTTGCAAAGTCGTCGAAATTTTCAATACCACCTTCGAAAATTCCAACGCGTCGCTTACCCGAGAAAAACTTCAAATTGATCCCATTGTTGAGGCGGTAGTAACTGATGCCGGTTACCGTCATGAGATCGATGCGGCTAAGCCAGACAGCGCCATATCGAATCTCACTTCGTTCTAGCTCGATCCTGTAGAGCTTCAAGTATGTCCAAGCTCCGAGAAACACCGCGCAAAAAGCGCTCGGACCGATGTAAGTAAGAGCACCAGTGCCGGTACGCATGGAGGGAGTTAGGAGAAACATGGCTGGGAGTAAAAAGGCGAAAAGGAGGATCAGCCAAAGCATCCCCTGCGGATAGCGATATACCCTGCCCCCTTCAGCCGAAGGTGCGGCACTCTTCTCTTCCATCGACTCGCGAGCCAGACGTTGGCTATACAAACGCACAGCAATCGCCCCGCCAATGAATGGCGCCAAAGGCGCCAGGCTATATCCAACGTGCATCTGCCCTCCCTTGACAGTAACTAAGGTCCGCTTCGGGTCGGAAGCGGACCTTGCCACGTCTTTAAAAAGCTAGCGCTCTGTCTGCACCGCAACCACTAGACACTCACAGCCACCAACGTCTATCGATTTCCGCCAGACGTTTGTCCTGTTCGGGATAGGCGCAAACTCTCCACGATAGGCCTTGGAAACTAATTCCTTGTGCAAGCTGGGCGTCAACTCGGGCAACACGCCAGGAGGGATGTTGCTGCACCAAGTGGATATAAAACCCTTGAAATTGCTGTGGCTGCCCTGCGCGATGTGGCTGGAGCCTTTGTAAGACACTACATATGTGTAGAACGGCATTTTCTTCCCTTGCCTCTTTGTCCGTTGTCTCGCGAAGGTCCGCTACGGGTCGGAAGCGGACCTTATATCAGACCGTTCCTGGTTGCCCAATGAAAGATTTCCTGGTGGATTGCCGGATCGACTAATATGCCTGCAAGGCTCAAATGTCAGTCAACCATTTCTGCGCCGTGCCCCTCGCCGCCATTGTCGAACCTGGGCATATGGTTGGTTGCCTCAGAGGCGGGGGAGGAGTGATCAAAATCCTTACTGCCAAGCAGTCTTCGCAGCTAGCCCTCGGCGGACTGGCGTACTACCTGTGCGCACGCTTTGGCATGACGCTGTTTTCCCTTCAACCTAGCAATATCACCCTGCTCTGGCTGGCCTCAGGGGTCGGCTTAGTGCTGGTGCTCCGCGTTGGCGCTTTGGCGTTGCCGGTGATTTTTCTTGCCAGCCTGCTGGCAAATTTCCCAGGCATGAGGCATGTCGGCGCGCTCGGGCAGTCCTGGCACGTATTGATTGCCGCTGCCGCCGACACTTTGAGCGCCTTTCTCGCGGCGCGCTTTTTTAACTGGCAGCTACCCCATGGCCTGCAGCGCGCGAGTGACCTGGCGCGCTTCATCTTTTATGTGTGCTTCTTGCCTACCGCAATCAGTGCCACGCTGATTGTCCTCAACCTGGCGTGGGGAAGCTATATCCGATTGGCCGAGATGGCGGGTTTGCTGCGCAATTTGATTCTGTCCGACAGCCTGGGGATATTGCTGATCTACCCCTTGTACCAAGCTTGGCCCGCTCAGGTTCCGCACGGTCGCGAGTGGGGTTGGGTCCTGGCAGCCCTGCTGTTTTGCGGGGTGCTTCTGGCCTTGGACATCGTTGGCGTCAGCGGCTGGTTCTATTTCATCCTGCCGGGTCTGTTGGTCCTGGTCTTCAGGGTGCCGCCGGGCGGCGTCTACCTTGCATTGTTGCTAATCGTGGGGGCGATTGTGGCGCTGAGCGCCGGACAACTTGGGCCCTTTGGTGGCTTTAGCCCTGAGGAAGCGCACTTCAGGCTGCTGAGTTTTGTCTTCGCCACGACCTTTGTCAGCCTCAGTCTGGCCTTGAAATACCATCAGTTGCTTGAGGCCCAGGCGTCTGCGGAGCACTGGTATCGTCAGGCTCTGCGCGATCCATTGACGGGCCTGCTCAACCGTCGCGGCTTTACTCCCTTGCTGGCCAGCGAGCATCAACGAGTCAAACGCAGTCTGCGCCCGAGTGTGCTGGCGCTAATTGATTTGGACCATTTCAAGAAGCTCAACGACCGCTATGGTCATGCGGAAGGCGACCGCGTGCTGCAAGCGCTGGCGCAGGTCTTGAAAGCGCAGTTGCGCGATATCGATAGCCCGGCGCGCGTTGGCGGTGAGGAGTTCGCCGTCTTGTTCCCTGAATCCGATTCCGCGCAAGTGGCAGAAGCGCTGGAGCGAGTCCGGCAGCACCTGGCGGCGCACCCCCTGTGGCTGGGCGGCGAAGCGGTCATTGTGACATTCAGTGCTGGCTACGTGGAGTTCGCTGGTGGAATCGAGGGCATTGAGCAGTTGTTCGAGGCGGCTGATCGAGGCCTGTATGCTGCCAAGGCCGGCGGCCGCAACCGCAGCGTGGCGGCTACCTAGTGTAGAAACTGATACCTGTTGCTATTCCCGGCGTGATTAGCCGCCAGGAAATGCTGGAGATGCTGCAACATCTACTGCAGCCGAAGCGAGGCGAACTCCGGTGTGCATTTTGGCTTGCTTGTAAGGTCCGCTTCGGGTCGGAAGCGGACATTAGAAAGAGGCATCCCAAAGGGCCTCGGCGGTGGCATTGCCTGGAATTCTCAGGCGGACTGATTTTGCAAAGTCGTCGAAATTTTCTATACCACCTTCGAAAATTCCAACGCGTCGCTTACCCGAGAAAAACTTCAGATTGATCCCATTGTTGAGGCGGTAGTAACTGATGCCGGTTACCGTCGTGAGATCGATACGGCTAAGCCAGACAGCGCCATATCGAATCTCACTTCGTTCTAGCTCGATCCTGTAGAGCTTCAAGTATGTCCAAGCTCCGAGAAACACCGCGCAAAAAGCACTCGGACCGATGTAAGCCAGAGCACCAGTGCCGGTACGCATGGAGGGAGTTAGGAGAAACATGGCTGGGAGTAAAAAGGCGAAAAGGAGGATCAGCCAAAGCATCCCCTGCGGATAGCGATATACCCTGACCCCTTCAGGCGAAGGTGCGGCACTCTTCTCTTCCTTCGACTCGCGAGCCAGACGTTGGCTATACAAACGCACAGCAATCGCCCCGCCAATGAATGGCGCCAAAGGCGCCAGGCTATATCCAACGTGCATCCGCCCTCCCTTGACAGTAACTAAGGTCCGCTTCGGGTCGAAAGCAGACGTAAGAATCTCATCGCCCCTTCGGCTTCCAAAGCACCCTTGGCACGTAGGGAACCCGTCCTGTCCCATCATTGACGGTGATGACTTTGTGTCCGAAACACTCCAAAAAGGCCACCATGCAACCGGTGCCGCCGAACGGGTAACTTTGCGGATTGAATAGTAAGTGATGGCTGCGTCCGCGATCCTCGATGGTCATCAAGTCGTACTCGCCATCGGCAAGGGAATCCAGCATAGATCCGAGATCCCACTGCGGCCCTGGAAGCAAGTGGCGTTGACCCGGTGGTGTTCCGAACCACATCGCCGACCATTCCGCTCGCTCCTCTTCCGACGGACTCCAAAAGAACGACCTTTCTGCATCAGTTAGCTGTGCGGAGAACACCGAGTCGTCCAAGGTCGCCCCTCCTTGTTTCGAGGCTCGAATTTGTTCGAACAATACCGTTGTCCTGGCCAGAACGGCGGTGTCGACTGGCACGAATTCGACCGAACAGCAGTCCATTCTCTCCCCCTGTTAGATCCGCTATGGGTAGGAAGCGGACTCTACTGTTGCCACCGTGTAAACAAGGCGGCAAAGAAAGCCGCGCAAACCATAGCGGTGGCCGCGAAAGCATAGACTGGCCAGACCTCTTTACCTCCGTCGGCCGCGTCAACGTAGAGAAGATAGGTTGTGATGACCTGCATTACGGCCAGGATCGCCCCAACCATCCACATTGCGCGACTCGGTGGTGGTAGTGCACTGGTTGCTGAAACAGAAGGGAATTGCCCGACAGACTTCGCCGCCCGGAACAATTTCAGACTGCCAAGTATGGCGAGCAAGCCTGCAGAGCGAATGACGAAGTTGTGCTGGCCCAACAGCAGAGCCGCCACCGCAATCAAAAACAGAGCGATAGCTGACCCATAAAACAACCGTCGCTTGGACGAATCTGCGAATGCCATGGCCGATTACCCCCCCCTGAGGCGTGAATCCGGCAGCGCTCAAAGTGCACGCAATTGGACGATACCGTAACTGTCCGCTTTGGGTTGCGACTTCAGCCGGTCAACGCAACACATTGAAGAAATCGTTTTGCGTGGAATATCAACCTACTACGCGCCAAGGACTGTCCGACTAACGATCCCGCACTGCCAATAAGCTAGATCGCCTCTGCTAGCTCCGACAGGGTGCTGCCCCAGGTGTCCGTTCCAGCTGGGCTTGCTCCCGCGTCCAGCAGCCGCAGAATAATGTCTTCACCCCAGCTGCCAAATACCAGGCTCTCACCTTTGAAGGATTTTGCCCTGGCGTCAGCACCATGTTCTAGCAGGACGTTCAGGAGCTCCAGGTCTTCCACGCCGTACAGTGTCGTTCGTCCCAAACTGTCACGATGGTTGGGATCGGCTCCGTGGGCAAGCAACCGTTCGGCTGTCTGTACAGGCAAAGCTCCGTCGCCATTGCAGGCCTGCGTCAAGTTAGCGAGTGCCGTGCGGTCCTTAGCCTCAGGAGTGGGACCGCTACTGGTGGGCATACCGACGTCGATATCGATGCCGGCGTCGGCCACGGCGTCCACCATCGTCGGAAAACACCCGGCGGCAGACGCTGCAAACAACTCCGCGACGTTGGCCTTTCCTGCCCGATCCAGCCATCCATCTTTAACCACGCGTTTGAATACGTTGAGATGGACTCGCCTCATCGAATAACGGATGAGTGCAACGCCAGCCATCTCTGTTTGCGGTGGTCCGGGATATGGGATGCCTACCGGGGAGTCCAGCGGCGCACCGCGGTCGATCAAGGCGAGAACCATGGATTCGGGTGCCTGCCGCCCCTCCCCAGCCGCCGCTATTTCTGCAGCCTCGGCAGACCGGAAGTTGAATCCCGACTCCTCAAGCCAGGAGATGAGGTCGGCATTGCCCATGATCCAGCGATCCGTGCCAGCGACCTGATCAATGGCATCCTCGAGATTACGAACCGCCTGAGGCATTCCGACTTCAACACCCGAATGGTCCACGACCGTCTTCGTTCGTGCCCCCACTCGCAAGCTGACAACATAAGTTGGATCGTCGACGGACATCTGTCGGTACGAGTGCTTCAGACGCCAGAAGTTAGCCGCATCAAACCGCCTGACCAGCGACGCGACTGCTTCGGGTGGGACCTTGGCCTCGTGCATACCCGGTACGAGAACCCCATTCCAGCGAGACAGTTTCCGATAACCGTTCTCTGGCGTCGTGTCCGCCGTGAACTGCACGCGGCCGTCACCCTGGATCGTCACCTTGTACTCAGGGCACGGACCCAGACATCCTGTCCGCTCCAGGGTGACGAGAACGCCGCCCTTTTCGACAGGCGCCGATTTCAAAGTCCACACGCAAGTCGCCAGTACCCCGACGAAGGTCATTTTGGCAAGGCTGGCAAAATGCCATCGATGGTTCATGACTTGAGTCCCCTCCTTTAAATGCGCGTACAGAGTCTCTCCTGACTCGCCCATTCCATAGACAACCAGCCCATTCCCAGCCCTCTTAGACCCTACGCCTTTAAGGTCCGCTCTGGGTCGGAAGCGGACGTTTCCAGTGCGCCTCAGCCTTCTTGCCTGACGCCTCGACGCCAGATGCCGACGTACAGTACCAGCGAGGTTAACGTGCTTGCGCCGGCCCCGATTAGCGCCCCTTTAAAGAAAAGGCTGGTGTCTTGCGCCGGCCCAAAAAGGTAGTTGCTGATTGCGTAGATAAGCGAAATCGGAACACAGAGAATGAAGAGGATTCCCAGGCCACCGGAGATACTCGCCAAACTATGAAGCTTCGTAGATCGCTCATCTCCAGCTCGAAGTGCGCCTACATTGATCGTGACCATCAACGAGGCGATAGCGAGACAAAGTAGTGATCGCCACATGTCGTTTTGCTCCGAATGCGCTGAGGTCGTGCCAGGTGCGGATTATGTCTGCTTCGGGTCGGAAGCGGACACTCCCAGCATCGCAATCTCTTCAAATGTGAGCAAGCTGGTGTGGCCCATTGCGGGCGGCGAATATCCGTTCGTCGCGGCGGTCCAGGCGCATCAATCGACGGCGACGATTGAATTGCATGACAGCTTCTTGATCTCACCGCTCTTCTTCATCAGATAGCAGTCTTTGGCCGAAACGGTGTATCCGCCTGCAATCTTCTCGAAGCGACCATTGAACACCTTGAACACCAACTCACCAGACAATGTACGCACCACCTCGTCTGGTGCCCCCGGGAGCGCCCGAAACGATGTGATCGATGGAACGGATCCAGACGAAGCGGTTACGAGGTAGGTTCCACCGACGTTACTGCGCATATGCGCCAGCCCGGTGAACACAACCACACCAAATGGCATCCGAAAGATGCCATGCACATTTCTCTTCATGAGGAGATGGGTGGCCCCTTCCTGATCGCGAAACATCAACTCGCCACCAAATTCACCGCGATCGTCGCCCATCAATTGTCCACCAAAGGCGCCCAATCGATATGACGGAACCACATCAATCACTTTGACCACCGGCCCCATTTCACCGAGGCCCTCAATCTGGGTCTGATAGCCGAATGGCGACGTTCGGTCTTCAAAGTGAGACATAGCGGCCGCAGCCGCGCGCTGAGCATCAGCGCGTCGCACCTCTACTTTCTCCTCATGACCCTGGCAGGCGACAAGGGCAAGCGCGAGTAGTGGCAGAACGCGACGTCCAATTTGCAGGGTGAAGCATTGCCTCCGCGCTACTTTCTCACCCATTGACCTTTCCCCTTGGACGCTTGCGAACCACACCCATCGATGTCCGCTTCGGGTCGGAAGCGGACATTGCGGTTAGACCCGATCGAAGTAAAGAACTTAGCCTGAGCGACGCTCCTTGAATGCCTTCACAGTCTCTTTCACGACAACATCACCCAGGCAAGAGCTGATCGCTTGATGTCGAGACGTGGTGCTACTTCTGCGCAGATGATTCGGTAGTGGAGGCTCCCCGCTGAGCGGCTTCGCGCGATTTCGCTTTGAGATAGAACGCCTTTGCAAACAAGCGTTGCATCTCTTCGTTCGACGTATCCTTTTGCACGAAGATGACTTCACCATCACCGGAGACTTGAGCCACGCCATCTGAAGGCTTGGCCAGCATGACGATTTGAAGTGTCGCTGGGTCGTCGTCTCCGTGAAAGCTCTCCACATTGAGCCCGGTTCCATCCACGGCGACGACCTTGGAATGGATGGCTATGTCTTTCATGACAGCTTCAAGATCTTTACTGATCTTTACCTCTTCGGCCGCAATGGCAAAGGTGAAACTGAAGAATATTGCCATGACTACGGCAAGCTTAAGCGCATTACGCATCTTTTCCCCTTTTGGTTCGGATAGGCTCGGCACAACTGTCTGCTTCGGGTCGGTAGCAGACGTTTTGCCTTGTGGGCGGATTTCGGGGTAGTCACGGCTTTTTGCCGAACAAGCGCTGTAGAATTCCCGGTTTAGGTGGGTCCGGATTCTGGCCAGACGATAGAAATCTGCCGCCAATCTTGCCTAGAGTCCGCATGTCATCGTCTTCGGACATACGTCCGGCCAGCACTTCCCGCTCAGTCACGCGCGCCAGCAAGTCCGGCGCTACGTTGCCTTCCTGGTCCACCACTTCGCTAATCAAGAGGAAGTGATAATCCCGTGCTCGTGCCTCGCGCAGCTGTCCCAACTCCTCTGGATTGCTCAGCTGGCTTTCCAGACGATCATTGAGATCACGGTGCAGGTCGAGCAGCTTTGAGCGCATTTCGTCCGTGGTCGCGAGTGCATATTGGGCATGTATCCATTCGCGCACTTCCAGCAGCGTTCTCGGTTCGGACATGGCCTCCTCCCTTCGTGGTCACTTGGACAGCTGCGCGCGATAACTTAGTGGCAATGGCTCAACGAGAGAAATGCTCGATTGATGCCGGCTCGCCGACGAGGAATGGATTGCTCCACTTTGAGCCGATATTTCCTGCGATACCGTGATTCGTCACAACCAGATACGGTCGCCCGGGGAATATAGCCAGAACAATTGCTGGATCGGATAACGTGGTTTTCCGCTCAGTCGTAATGCCACCCGAACGAACCGTTTGGATTCGAGATCCCGTCATCGACTCGCCGACTGTAGCGGTCCACACCTCGCCGTTGTGCTTAAAGACGATTGAGTAGACACGGTCCGCTACATCAGGAACTGCGCATTGCGCAAAGCGTGCAACACTAGCGAAATCACTTTCCAGCGTCTCTTCCGTTGATGCCGGCAAGAAGAACTTTGGCGCGTCGCTCATTAGCTACCTCCATGATTGGCGCTATCGCGACTGCAAATCTCTGATTTAGCGGGACGCTTCACACCGGTTGCGAAATGGCTGCTCTGGGTGGGGAGCGGACGCTAAAGTTGCATGCGGTCGAAACTGTGCCGTTGAACGCTGGAATTAAGCGGTGGCGTAGCCGTCCGCTTGGATGACTGATTAGGCGACGACCGCCAGTTGTACGCCGTAAAATACTAACTTTACGACTAGCCATGTGCCTATGAGGACGGCCCAGCTGATGCCTCGGCGACGCTGCTTATTTAAGGTGTTTTGCAGAAGTGTGAAAACGACGGCACAGACTAGGCCGAAGAACAGGCCAAACGTCAATTGTTGCAACTTGACGTGCAAGAAGTAGCCATCGGGCATTGCGCCATTTGGCCCTGGGCCATCGACAGGAATTACAAGCCCGGCAAGCGCTCCAAAAAGGAGCCAGCGCCACAGGTATGTTCCGAATCGATAGAAAAGACTCGGCGAAGAAACTGTTGTTGATTTCATCGATGTCCCCTCTTGAACTTGCCACTTGCAGCCTACTGCTGGAATTTGGCGGGCGCGGAGCCGTCCACTGGGAAGACTGTTTAAATGCCGACCCAGACCGACACCGCTCTAACCGCCTTTGCGATACCGAATACGGTGGTGCCGGCGCCGAACAGAATGAAGGCGGCAGGTACGCAGCAACCGGCAGCCCTACCAATTTTTCGTTGGCGGCCCGAGCGCGTGAGAGGAATGCCCAGGCTACGAGAAAGCTTTCCCTTGGCACTGGAAAGGCCAATTGCCCGCTTCCACGAAAATGAAAGGCCAGGTATTCCCCGTTTGCGGCCCATGCTTAGCCCTGCATCTAACTCTAAGTAGACCCCAAAAGAGGGGTATTGCACAAAGTATGCGGCCCTGTTCCTGACCGCACAAGCGGCGAATTCCCGCGGCAGAACAGGTACTTGTTAAGAACCTAACCCGTTATGTCTGCTGTGGGTCGAAAGCGGACCTTACGATCAGGTCCAATCCCAGCTAGTGCTGGTGTATTTGGACCCACCAAAAGCCATACGCGAGTACGTAAATTATTGAGAAATAGAACCGGTAGCCCCAAGGGTGTTCCGCGTATTTCAGGACACCGCCTCGCGCAAGCACATCGACTTTCCGTGAATAAAGGCTCGACAGAAACACTTGCAGAGCAAGAAGTATCAGCGTCAGTCCAACTTTGAATTCTATGGACGTCGCGCCAAGCAAAGCCCACGAAAGACCCAGTGTCCCGAACCCCACCAACAGGGATGCAAAGAGAACGAGCTTTGTTACATGCGACATTCTCTGGCCTCTTTTTGGTGTCCGCTTTGGGTCGGAAGCGGACCTTACCCTGCCCATCCTACTGGCAGTTATAGGACGCTGCTGTCTGACTGACCACGACGCGGCAAGACTTGGGATGCCAAGCCCCACGCACTGAAGCCTCGATGTTGGAATCTGGCAACGTACTTTGGACGATGAAGCCGACTTTCGATTGGCCGCGAGAAGGGGCCGGCTTGTCCCAGCCAACGAACTTCCAGCCCTTCGCAGCAGGTAGCTCGTAAAGCACAGGCGTTTCGCCAAGGTCACCCGATGACACCGTGATGAAGAGCCGAACGTCGGGGCAGGAATCCACCCTGCCATCGCATTCGCCGATGAAGTCCGGCGCTACGTAGACGCGTACAAATAGGGGGAGTTCGGAAGCCCGGGACTTCGGAGTTATTTCCTCTGAGAGCCCCAGGACTGTCGCGAGACGAGCGTCCTTAACGGACTTCAGATTAGCGGACAACACGGGTAGCGGCGCCACGGCCAGCGTGGCGAACAAGAGTATGGATTTCACGAATCCCCCGTTACTCAACGACGTCCGCTCCGGGTCGGAAGCGGACATAGGACGGCACTTGTTATCGGTTGGGCAAGCCGCGTTGTGTGCGCTGCGCCCTAATCTTGTCGGCATTTGCAACGTTCCAATCGCGCAAGCCGGCTAGACCCACGCGGAGTTCATTCCACTCCTTCGCGTGCTGCTCTTTCGAAGTAAATTCATTAGGGTGGTCTTTGTCCCAGCCCAGCGCCTTATCGATCTGGGCTGCTAAGGCAATGGGGTCACCACCTGCCCATTCGTTGAGCGCTTTTCCAAGACCTGCGTTGAGTGAAGCCATCAGGGCGGGCTCGCCATCCTCCGGAAGACCGGGGTTCGACAGCAAGTAGAAGCGATATCGCAGTTGGCCGATGTAAAACCAGCGCACTGCGTCATCCTTATGTCCTTCGCTGAATAGCCGCTCCGCATAGACGTAGTACATGGCTGGATGAGCCTTGGGGAGCGCCGCCTCAACCTGGGACTTTGGCAGCACACGCACGTTGTCCGCGTTAAGTGGATCGGCTGCCTGCGCTGCAGAGGGTAAGAAGCCAACAGCAAAGACCATCAAGCAGGCAAGCAAAAAGCGCATGGATCACTCCGTTATAAAGTTGGAATCTCGTAAGTGAAGTGTCCGCTTCGGGTCGGAAGCGGACATCACGCAAATCCTACTTGGCAGTCCGTGGCCTGGCCATGGCTCAGAAGACTTTGATCAGCGCCGGCGATCAGGGCAGCACGTCGAACCGCTTCGCTTGCGCTCAGGCACGCCGGGACGAGACTTCCATACCGCGTAGCAAGTGTTCGGCCAGCACCTTGGCGGTTGCGGCCGGGCGCACGGGGGCCCCGTTTACATGGACTACCCGGGCATGCTGCATCATGGCGCCCACCACGATAATCGCCGCCACCGCTGGATCGACATCGGGCCGAATCCGCCCGGCAGCCTTTTCCCCTTCAATCATCCGTCGCGCCAGCGCGGGAATATTTTGGGTCTGCAGATCCTTCGGCAGCTTGGCCCAGTCCTTGCGCACGTTCTCCACAACGTAGTGAAACGCCTCCGGTACTTCTTCGACCTCTTGTAGCGCGACGGTGAGCCACGACTGCAGTCCGGCCATGGCCGCCGGCGTCGCCAACGTGCCACTGAGGCGCCGGTAGCAGACTTCGAACAATACGGTGGCCAACTCCTCCTTGCTCGCGAAGTGGCGAAAGAGCGCTGGGTTGGTGAAGCCCGTGGCCGCGGCGATGTCGCGAATGCTGACGGAGTCGACACCGTGCGTTGCGAACAGCTTGAGCGCCTGCTCCAGGATCGCGCGTTTTGCGCGGGGGGCGTCTTCAAACTCCGCGAATAGAGCCTTCAACTCAGCCATGGCCAACCTTTGCGGATCATCTTGCCGGGGACCGAGCGATGTTAGCACTTGATAACTAAGTTAGCATTTGCTAACTTTGGCCACACTCGTTGCAACCCAGCCCTCCTGGACCGTCATCCTGAGGAGCATTGGTCCCATGTTTGAAATCAGACTCCAGATAGACCGACCGCCGGAGGTCGTCTTTGCCCATCTCGCCGACATCGAAAGTGCTCCGCGTTGGTACGAAGCCCTCCGGCATGTGGACAACCCGACCGGCAGGCCCGTTGAACGCGGCACACATCTGACCTTTCACCGCCGGATTGTCGGGCTGGAACTCGTCAACGATGTCGAGCTCAGCGAATTCCGCCCCGATAGCTGCATCTGCTTCACGACCAGGGAGGGGCCAACGCCCTTCACCTATCGCTATGACCTGCAGCCAGTCGGCGGCGGTACGGAGCTCACCCTCAAAGGCGAAATCTCGGGCGAGGGCCTGCCTGGCCTGCTCGCTCTGTTCGGCCCGCTGGCCGAGCGATCGTTCGCGCGTGGAATGCGCATCAACCTCGAAGCGCTGAAGCGGTGGATCGAAAGCGCCTGATGGCGTGCCACCTCAAAGCCAAAACCAAAGTCATAGGAGAGTAAAGATGTTCATCGGACACTACGCGCCAGCGCTGGCGACCAAGTCCATGCGCCGCCCCCCGTCATTGGCGGCGGCGTTCATCGCGGTGCAGTGGATGGATTTCGTCTGGTCCGCGCTGATCCTAGCCGGCGTCGAGCACGCCAGCGTCGTCCCGCATGCCATGGCGATGTCGAGCCTTGTGCTCTACGACATGCCCTACGACCACTCGCTGCCCGGCGCACTTGTGCTGTCCGCGATAGGCGCACTGATCTACCGGGTGCTGGACCGCCAATCGGGCTGGGCTGCGGCCATCGTTATCGGGGCGCTCGTCTTCTCCCACTGGGTGCTGGATTTCCTGGTGCACGCACCCGACCTTCTGCTCTACCCGGGCGGACCCAAGGTTGGGCTTGGCTGGTGGAATTCACCGATGCTCGCCATTGGCTCGGAACTGGGCATTCTCATTGTCGGCTTCGGGATCTACCTGTGGAGCACCGTGCCGCGGAACCTAGCGGGCCGTATCGCCCCGTGGGTGACCGCAGCCCTCATGCTTGCCGGTCTTGCGTTCGACAAGCTCGGTCCGCCGCCGGCCAACATCAAGGGCGAAGCCGCGTTTGCGCTCATCGCCTACGTAGCTTTCGCGGCGTTGGCATTCTGGCTGGATGCCGTTCGTCAGCCCGCGCCAGCAACCGCACCGGTAGGCGCTTCCACCTAACCGCTCCCACGCACGTCGAAAAACCTTCAGCGGGTGAGCATATGACACCGGGCGATCAGCGCGCGCCCGGTGGTTAGCACCGCCGATCTCGTCGCTGGCTCTTCCTTCAACGCCACCGGCGCTCCTTTCCGGGCTCGCGGGGAGTGTCTGCTTTGGGTCGGAAGCAGACATTAGCGAACTCGTCTAACAGAGCGCCACAACAACTTCTTGGCGCTCCAACAAAGCCGTCTTGCATGCGGCGACAAGGTCTGTGACGCAATAGAGCCGCCACCCCTTACCCAGGCCCCACTTTGCCTTTACTGGGTCCAAGCCAGCCTTCTCGTCGTCGACCGTCGCGCGTCGCCAATCGTCATGACCAATCTCGCGGATCAGGGCTTCCCTGTAGTCAGCAAGAGCAGGCAAAAGCACTTCCGCCTGGGCCACGCTTATCAAGACAAACTCAGACGCATCAAATCCGGACGTAATGGAAAGCACCAGATCCTCAGGAACACTTCCGAGCGCATGCAAGACAGCTTCAAAGGCTGATCCTGACTTGTCGTCACCCGAAAACGTGCCGCATGAGATATGTAGGCCTGCCATTTTCTCCCCTTTATTGGGTCCGCTTCGGGTCGGAAGCGGACATGGCGGAAAACTCCCATGATCCCGCTACCGCTACCTAATTGGCGCGTGAGCCAAGGCCCACGCTATCCACACAAGATTGACAACAAGAAGCCCGGCATAGCTTGCGAGATTGGCTTGAAATACGGCTCGCCGCACTTGAGTTTTAGGAAGTTGCCGTTGGAAGCGAGCCACGATCGGAGCTTCAATGAAGTACGACGCGAAGAAGAACGGCACAAGAAGTACCAAGGAAGCAACGGGAACCATCCAGTAGAGCTGATCCCCATGGGGAAGCAACCATGGCGCCTGCCACGTTACAGCGAGAAACATGCCCAGAGGCCTTCCGAGTTGATGATAGGTGTCCCCGCCAGTAGCCCATTGCAGAAGAACCAAGGCCACCCAGGTTAGGGGGACGCCAACGATGGTCGATGCGACGTTAGCAGTAGCTGCCGACGTCGCAAGAGAGACTGCCTTCCGCTGCAGCACTCGGCTCAAAACTATCGATTCCAACAAGATTATCGGAATCAGGGCTAGAACCATTGCGGGAAACGTAACGAACAACATAGGCACGCCAGCGTCGGCGTTCGCACTCTCCGCGAAGACTGTCAGTGACACTCCCAGCGCCAAAAGCCGCGCCCTCCAAACTCGATCCATGTTGGCGATCCCTTGTGCGTAGTCCCATTTACACCACGAAATGATGTCCGCTTTGGGTCGGAAGCGGACAGTTCATACCGCCTATTCAAGGTCAATCACGACCAGGCGCGTCGCCTGATCGGGAGGGCCATACCTCTTCGCCACTCGCGCACCCTTCATGAAAGGCGCTGTCGCGAGCACCGGCTTAATCACCTCAAGCAGCCTGTCAGCGTCCTGGCCATACATGTAGAGGTAGCCATCATGTCCATCGGTAGCCACCTCATCACCATCAAGATCCCCAACGCCAGCGCCTTTGATGGCCGCTTCGAGCTTGTCCTCCAAGGCATATAGCGGCTTGAGATCCGTCGAGCCATACCTGAAGTGGACAACAACCTCCTGTTGAGCAGAGCGCGCTTTGTCACCGGCGGATGCAGGGAGCGACAGACTAACCAGCACCCCCACCAGCAATATCCGTATGGCTCTCATTCTGTCTCCAGTGCTGGCTGAAACTCTCGGGACTTTCATGTCGGCGGGCTTTGGCTCAAGTGTCCGCTTCGGGTCGGAAGCGGACCTAAAGCGTGTGCTCAATCAATTCAAACATACATTCAAGAAGACGGGGGCTGCCAAAGCAGCATCTTCTTCTGGTTGTATCTCTTGGCATAACGCAGTGACGTGGCGTTTAGCTCACGCTCCTCCGCAGAGCACGAAGTATCCGTTCCTTCGACAACCCAAAGACCATATCCCGAAGTGTCTGGATTGGTGTCCAGTCCAGGCACCGTAAGTCCAATGCCACTATGGACCCCTAGTAGCCGGTGGTCCCCGTTCTTGCTATCGCGAGCTGCGTCGTCTTCCGCGCTTTCCAGCTTCAACGCCCGCATCGCCGGCAGGTCGCTCTTCGGCATGCAACTGGCAGGATCGACCTTCTGACTACATGCCACCGTAGACAGAACTATCACGCCCACCAAACAGGCGATTCCGGCTTTCATGCTGGTTCTTCCTTGTATGCAAGGTCCGCTTCGGGTCGGAAGCGGACCTTAGGCTCTGCGATCGCTTGGCGTCTCAGCCTTCGCGTACTTTCAGAATATTCGCAAAGCTCATGGAGAAGCCCCGTTGGAATCGGAACCAAGCCGCTATGACCAAATTTTGTTGCCACAATTGGTGAAGCACCAGGACCCACGGCGAGGCGGTGCCACCCGGGCACATGGTCTTCGCTTGCGTGCTGGAGCGTGTCCAATTTCAAATCAAGGATCGATCCTAGACGCAACCCCGATCCGAAGCCGATTCTCAGCATCAGCTGGAGCTCTACGCTCGCCCGAGCATCAGCAAGTTCAAGAACCTGCTTCATCCCCGTGCTTGAAAGTGGCATTACGCCGTCCTCCAAGCCAATGGCGCCGGCGACTGACGCGCTAGGAATCGCCAAGTCGGTTGTCACGACATTGAGTGTGTGCTCAAGCCCAAATCCATTTGACAGCCGGATACCGACCTGACGCTCTGCCCACATTGGCCACGATGTCGACAGCAATCCGTTGTGCATCAACCAGCGGTAAAAGCGGATGACCGTTGACATACGCACTGACGCTGTCGACGCGGCGACTATTCCGCGGTCCCGCATAAGGATTAATTGCCCCCGAAATCGTGTGAGGCAACGCTCGGACATGCGCGCCGGAAAATCCCACCAGTGAACGCTTTCATTCTCGAGCCAATTCGCGTAACCCAGAAGGTGATGCATTGCCGAACGGACTGTTTTGATGTTTCTTGTCTCAGCCAGCTCGAGCGACCAAAGATTCGCCTCGCCCCATGTGCTGTGGTCATCCCAAAACAGCTGAGGTAGTTGTTCTAAAAGTCTTCCTTCAGCGGCCCAGCCGATCTCATGCCCAAGTAAGACCGGCTGTCTTTTAGGCACACGCACGTATTCAAGAGTTGCCATTTGAGCCCCTGCAAGTGATTTCCGGCACCCCCTGATTCCGTGGCACCGCCTCTGGAACGTCTGTTTACAGGCTCCCCCTCGGCCGAACATGTCACCAGTTCACACCTAACGGTTGCGCGGACTTGTAACGCATGTAACGTGTAAACATGGGTTGCCCGGCCAAAAAGGTCTGCAATGTGTGGTCGGGCTCTGCGCTGCTGCAAGATGAACCGCTGGTCGCGCGCATTGTGAAGGCCGTGGTGAATGCGGTGGATGTGCCGGTGACGCTGAAGATCCGCACCGGCTGGGATCGTCAGAACAAGAACGCACTGACTATTGCGAAAATCGCCGAGGACGCAGGCATTGCTGCGCTCGCCGTGCATGGCCGCACGCGTGCCGACAAGTACGAAGGCGAGGCCGAGTACGAAACGATCGCCGCCGTGAAGGCAGCCATCCGCATTCCCGTGCTCGCCAACGGCGACGTGCTCACGCCGCAGCAGGCCAAACACGTACTGGATGCCACCGGCGCCGATGCGGTGATGGTGGGCCGCGGTGCGCAGGGTCGGCCGTGGATCTTCCGCGAGATTGCGCACTACCTCGCCACTGGCGAGACGCTGCCCGAACCGACGCCCGCCGAGGTGTGCGAGATCCTGGTGCACCACCTGGAGCATCTCTACGCCTTCTACGGCGAGCTGCAGGGTGTGCGCATCGCACGCAAGCACCTGGGCTGGTATGCCAAAGATCGCGCTGAGAACGCCGCGTTCCGGCATGTGGTGAACCGTGCGGAATCAGCTACCGATCAGTTGCAGCTGACGCGTGATTATTTCGCAACGCTGGCTGATGGGGCGCGGCTGGCAGCCTGAATACCCGTCCAGGGCCTCCGAATAACTTCGGTGTTTCCTCACCGTCATCCCCGCGAAAGCGGGAGGTGCTTTTCAACAGCCGAATGGCTGGTCATCCAGTGTCTTTCCATCGGAGCGCAAGCCTGAAAGTCGCTGGATCCCCGCTTTCGCGGGGATGACGGTGAGGGGCAACAAAGGGACGTTTGCGGACTAAGGCAAGGGTTCCTAGCCGCTCAGGCGTAAACCCTTGCGCAAAGACCTGAGGCATCATCGGCCTCTCATGGTCCGCCGGTCATGCCGCAGCGATGCCGTCTCGCCTTCCCCGCCCGCGCTTTGCTTTTGCCCGCCATGGCCGGTGGCTATGGATAGGCGTGGCACTGTTGCTTTCCGGCTGCGAGGCCACGCTGTTCGCGGGCCTCAACACCACGGACCAGCACCAGGGCATAAATGAGCAGCAAGGCATCGTGTTCGATGCTGACCACCACCTCGCGCTCGACGTCTACACACCCACCAACGCGGAACACGTACCCGTCGTGGTGTTCTTCTACGGTGGCGACTGGGCACGCGGCGAAAGGGCGTGGTACCGCTTCGTCGGCACGACACTCGCTGCCCATGGCGTAGCCGTAGTGATTCCCGACTACCGCAAAGTGCCGCAGGTGACATTGGCGGGTTTCATGCAGGATGCGGCAGACGCCGTTGCGTGGACGCATGCCCATGCCAGCGATTTTGGTGGTTCCGCTGACGATATGTTCGTGATGGGCCATTCAGCGGGTGGGCAGATCGCAGCGTTGCTGGCCACCGATGCGTCATGGCTCGGTGCGCACGGCATGCACCCGGATGATCTCGCCGGCTTCATTGGTCTGGCTGGTTGTTATGACTTCGTGCCGGTGCCCGCTGAAGACAAGGACATGATCGCCGCGTTCGGCGCGACGCCCGACCAGCAACGCCGGGGACAGCCGGTTTCTTTCGTGCACGGCGCCGAGCCACCCATGTTGCTGTTGCAGGGCGTCGACGATCACGAGGTCGAACCTTCCAACGCCATTTCACTGAATCGCGCGATGGTCTCGCAACATGAAGACGTAACCATGAAGCTCTATCCCGGCCTGGGCCACGAAGCCTTGCTGTTCGCCCTGTCCCGCCCGGTGCGCGACGATGCGCCGACGCTTGGCGACATCCTCGCTTTCATCGAAACGCATCCCATGGCTCAACCGCCAGACAAGACCAGCACCGCCTCGCGCTGATCGCGACCTTCCTTCGACGCGGGTCGGCGTAGGGTTGCCATTGCCATCGCAACTCGAGCGCAGGTTTCCTGCCATGAACAGCATCGTCACCGGCGAGTTTCCGTACATCCACGGCTTTTCTTCGGAAGAACAATCGCGACTGATGCGTCAGGCGCGCATGTTCGAGACCAAAATGTTCAGCAACATTGACTACAGCGAGGCGACACGTTTGCTCGAAGTGGGTAGCGGGGTGGGGGCGCAGACAGAGATCCTGCTGCGCCGCTTTCCCAATTTGCATGTGACCGGCATCGATCGCTCGGCCGCCCAATTGGCCGCAGCGGAAAGGAACCTCGCCGATACCGCCTGGTGCACCGCGCGTTACACGCTGCAGCTGGCCGATGCTACCGACTTGCCTTTTGGCGACCGCAGCTTTGACGCGGCCTATTTGTGCTGGGTGCTGGAACACATGCCCGCACCTGCCCGTGTACTGAGCGAGCTGCGCCGCGTGCTGGCGCCGGGCGCGGTGGTCTATGTGACCGAGGTGCTCAACACATCGTTCTTCCTCGACCCCTACTCGCCCCACCTGCTTCGCTACTGGATGGCCTTCAACGATCATCAGTACGACAGCGGCGGAGATCCCTTCATTGGCGCAAAGCTGGGCAATCTGTTGCTGGCTGGCGGCTATACCAATGTGCAGACCGAGGTGAAAAGCTTCCACCTGGACAACCGCCAGCCCGGTAAGCGCAAGCAGATGATCGAGTTCTGGGAGGAACTGCTGCTGTCGGCGGCCGAGCAACTGGTCGAGACCGGCAGAGTGGATGAAGCAACAGTCACCGGTATGCGGCAGGAGCTCCAGGCCGTGCGCAACGATCCCAACGCCGTTTTCTTTTTTGCATTCGTGCAGGCGCGAGCCACGGTTTATTGAACAGCCGTGGCGGCGAGCACTGGAGCGAGGGCGGCTTCATCCATCTGGCATGAACGCCCTCGCACCAACCCGTGATTTTGTTGCGACGGCGATCAGAGTCTGTATTGCATGCCGAGTGACCACAGCACGCGCGGCTCCAGCTGCAAACCGTTCACGCGGCGATAGATCGGCACCTGCACGAAAGCAAACGCATCAAGCCGCCGCGTGAACTTCACGCCAAGGCCCGGACTGATATAAGCCAGCGTCGCGCCGCTGTTGGCCACATCGGCCTCTGCGCCGCTTTCGCGCTGCTCGCTGTGAAGATTGAGCTGGATTTGCGGCGTGAACATGCCTGCATCGAGATAGCGCAGGCCGAAATTCACGTTGAGCGAATTGCCGGGTCGAAAATGCTCGCGCGAATCCAGCGCGACCTGCGCCATGGCCTGGCCGAAGTAACCGATGGATTCGCTGACGTAGCCGAACTTGTAGATGCCCAACAACGCGTCGGTCGTACCCGTACCCAGCTGCAGGCCACGATCCAGCAGCTGGCCCGCTTGCGGACCCGTGTCGAATTCCTGAGTGAACTTGCCGGTGGGGAGCTTCAGACCGAACTGCAAGCCGATGCCGGCGTCCTCGCTGAAGCCCTGGTAGCGCGCCACCACGCGCAAGTCACCTATACCGCGCGCATCGGAGGTGGAGACGCTGGTATCACCCGCCGCGATCGTCGAATGAAAGCGGTCCGTATACGGCAGCTGTACCGACACCCCCCAATAACGCGAAAAACTATAGTCGGCGCCCAGCAAGGTGGTGCGGTTGATGGTTGTCTGCTGAACTTCCTGATCCGTGGGAAATTGAAAGGACGAATGGCTAACGGTATCCGTGCCGCTCACCAGCTGGGATTGATTGAAGTAATCCTCACGCACGCTGAGGTGCAAGCCGGTCGAGGTCGCGTAACCCTGGCTGGACCAGTCGGAATTGAGCGAACAGCCGCAGGTGGAACAGGCACTCGCAACGCTGGGCACGAGTGTCAGCAGCGCAAGCGCAGCCCCTGCGATCAGGGGTTGCGCCATGCGCAAGGTCGGGCACGCAGCAACGCGCGTGCGGAAAGCAAACAGAGACATAGTTCTTCTCGAATATGGGCAGCACGGAACGACACGACCTGACGTGTCGACGGAATGGATCAGGTGCGTTCGATATCCGGTGGGCCGCGTGGCGCGGCAGCAAGCGATGACAGACGTGTCCAGGGCGGCGCCACTGCCCCGTAGGGCGGCATGGCTGCCAGGGGAGGCAATACGGCAGGCAGCCAGGCGACGCTGGCCAGCGTCGGGCTCTCGCTGAGCAAGCCGCAGTACCCGCACTTGTCCAGCAAATGATCGGGGGCCGATGGCGCTGGTGGGGTCGTGGCGTCGTAAGCGTGGCCGCCACACCAGGGGCCGAGATCGGGCATGGCCCACGCGGCAGGCAGCGTCTGCGAGATCACGGGCGCAACGATGGTCAGCCAAATGGCGGCCGTGGCCAGCCAGGCAATCCACCGACGATGTGTGCGCCAACGTGACACCTTCACCCCTTTGACCGCCAGCCGGGTCGCCCGGCTACGGAACATGGGGATTATGGCGCAATGCGGCGGCATGGGAGCCGCTGCGTCACCTCACCGCGCTCACCCCGACGCCGGGCGTCCCGCGCTTGGCGCCGTTGCGACCCCTCTGGGGTATGCTCCGGCCACCCCGCCAGCGCGCACATGGCCTGGAACCGGCCTTCAGCAGCTCCGTGAGAGAGCCGCAAAGCCGTCCAAATGGCTGAATCGGCATGAAATCGTCATGTCCGGCCACCATGCTGAGGCTGCAAAGCGGGGACACCCCGTGTATCATGCCCCACCTCTTTCATCTTTCTATCCGTAAGGAAGGATATATACCGCGATGAGCAACTTCCTCTTCACCTCCGAGTCGGTTTCCGAAGGCCACCCGGACAAAGTCGCCGACCAGATCTCCGATGCCGTCCTCGATGCGATCATCGCGCAGGATCCGCGCGCGCGCGTGGCCTGCGAAACGATGGTGAAGACGGGCGTGGCCATCGTGGCCGGCGAAATCACCACCAGCGCCTGGATCGACCTGGAAGCGCTGACCCGCAAGGTCATCACCGACATCGGTTATGACTCCTCTGACGTCGGCTTCGACGGCGAGACCTGCGGCGTGCTGAACCTCATCGGCAAGCAGTCGCCGGACATCAACCAGGGCGTGGACCGCAAGAAGCCGGAAGAACAGGGCGCTGGCGACCAGGGCCTGATGTTTGGCTACGCCACCAACGAAACCAAGGACTACATGCCGGCGGCGATCTACTACTCGCATCGCCTCGTCGAGCAGCAGGCCAAGATCCGCAAGAAGAAGAACTCCCCGCTGTCGTGGCTGCGTCCGGACGCCAAGAGCCAGGTCACCCTGCGCTATGAAGACGGCGTGGCAACGGCCATCGACGCCGTGGTGCTTTCGACCCAGCACGATCCGAGCGTGAAGCAGAAGGACCTGATCGAGGCTGTGCGCGAGTACATCCTCAAGCCGGTACTGCCTGCCAAGCTGCTGCACAAGGGCACCAAGTTCCACATCAACCCGACCGGCAAGTTCGTCATCGGCGGCCCGGTGGGCGACTGCGGCCTGACCGGCCGCAAGATCATCGTCGACACTTACGGCGGCTGGGCCCGTCACGGTGGTGGCGCGTTCTCGGGCAAGGATCCGTCCAAGGTCGATCGTTCGGCCGCCTACGCCGCCCGCTATGTGGCCAAGAACATCGTGGCCGCTGGCATCGCCGACCGCTGCGAAGTGCAGGTGAGCTACGCCATCGGCGTGGCCGAGCCGACCTCCATCTCGGTCACCACCTTCGGCACCGGCAAGATTGCTGACGAGAAGATCGAAAAGCTGATCCGCAAGCACTTCGACCTGCGTCCGTACGGCATCATCAAGATGCTCGACCTGGTGCACCCGATGTACCAGCAGACCGCGAGCTACGGCCACTTCGGCCGCACCCCGCAGGAAGTGAAGGGTCCGGACGGCAAGGTCTACACCACGTTCTCGTGGGAGAAGACCGACAAGGCCGAAGCGCTGCGCGCCGATGCCAAGCTGAAGTAAGCCAAGCTTGCTTCATACGAAAAATGGGCCGCGAAAGCGGCCCGTTTTTTTTGGCTCACGTGATGACATCTCATTTGAGACGGCGAGGCTAGATTGCCGCCTCACCCCAGCCATCTCCCCGGAGAGTAGAGGGGGGAGCGACGTTAATCACAGACTCCCATGGCGGCACCGAAGGAGCGCAGCGACGCTCCGCTTTAAGTCCTCTTCGCTATGGCGCGTTGCGGGGTAGCCGCGAGGTATGTCGGACGATCATGTCGATCAGGGCTCCACAACCGCCAAGGCTCTTATTCAGCACGGCGCTATGAGCCCTTGAAGGCCGTTTTCTTTGGGTTACTTTTCTTTTGGGCCAGCAAAAGAAAAGTGACTCGAGCGTCGGCAGACGATCGAAACGCCCGCCGCGTAGGCGGCACGCTGGCCGAATTGCCACAACCAAGCGCAAAGTCGCTGGGCCCCGGCCTACGCCGGGGTGACGGTAGACCTAAAAACTGAGGGGAAGGCCAGTGGCCCCAACGCGCCGAAGGTTTTAAAGACACACTCCCTAAGACATCCCCCGTCTACGTACACCCCAAAAAACAAAAAGGGCCACCTCCCGGCAGCCCTTCATCTTCACCAACGCAATCGCCCCAAACTCACTTATCCGGCGACCCCGCCGAAGCCACCTTCTGGCCGCTGGTCGCCACCTTCTGCGCAGAGCGCGTGGTGGTCGCTGGGCAGGTCGCCGCCTTCTTCTTCTTGGAACAGGTCGCGGTGCTGGCAACCGTATCGGCCTTGCCGCGGCGATGATGGCGACGCGAAGCCGGCGTGGCATCGGCAACCGCGGTCGCCTTGCTGCGACGGCCCTTCACGCCGGTAGCAGGCACTTCACCCGCCTGGGCCACCACATCCATCGGCGTTTCCTGATTGTCGAACCCGTCATCAAGCAAGCGGGCCATCAGTCGATCGCGCGTCGAAGCCGTACGGCCGCCCATCACCACGCTGAAGAGGCGACGGCCGTCTTTTACGGCGGTCGAGGCGAGATTGAAACCCGAAGCGTTGGTGAAACCGGTCTTGAGACCGTCCATGCCCGGGTACTTGTCCATCAGATTGTTGTGACCGCGCACCAGGCGACCGCGGAAGTTGAAGTCCTTGGTCGAGAAATAGTGCGAGAACTGCGGGAAGTCGTGGTACAGCGCCATGGCCAGCTTGCTCATGTCGCGGGCGGTGGTGGTGTCGTCCGGATCAGGCAGGCCCGATGCGTTGGCGAAACGGGTGTTGGACATGCCAAGCAGCTGCGCCTGGGCATTCATCATTTCGACGAAATGACCCTCGGAACCACCGAGGCCCTCGGCCACCACCGTGGCGGCATCGTTGGCCGACTTGGTGATCATGCCGAGCACGCAGTCTTCCACCGCGATGGTCTGGCCGTTGCGCAGATCGAGCTTGGTAGGAGCCTTGGACGCAGCCCATGAAGAAACAGGCAGTTCCTGATCGATCTTCAGCGTGCCGTTCTGCAGCGCCTGGAAGGTGAGGTACAGCGTCATCATCTTGGCAAGCGAGGCCGGATGATTCGCTTCGTCGGCGTTGACGGCGGTGATGACCTGACCGTCCGTTTCATTGACCACGATGGCCGCGTAACCGGCGTGGGCCGCGCCTGCAAAACTGGCGGCAGCACATAGCACCCATGCACAAAGGCTCTGGCGCCAGGTCACTCCCCTGGCCGGCGTAAAGGACTTGATAGCCACCCCGTTTCCTCGCTTCCGGCACGCCGCTCACCCGGCGTTGCAGATCCTGAACTGTGACGCCATTGCTTATGGCATAGACAATACTTGAATTAGCTCACATAAGTCCATGTTTTGATGGACGATAAAACAGTGACGGCGCCATTGGCGCCGCCTGAACGTAAATTTCACAGTGAAAGTTCTGTCTACGTTTCAAGGGAGTTTGCCCGCAAACAGTGATCAGCGAAAGGCTTTTTTGCTGTGAGTTGACACACTTATTCCATGAATTGCTGAGCCGCGAGAGCCGCTTCGCCGACAGCATGGGCAAGGCGCTGCGCGCGCATTCCCCGACCTCGGCGAATCACCCGTCGGTGCGCACAAAATAAAGATCAGATGCTGCGTGCGAAGACGAACGTGGCGGCGCATCCCCTACAATAGGCGGATGTCACTGATCCAACTTCAGCGCGTCGACTTCAGCATCGGCGGCCCTCTCCTGCTCAAAAATGTCGACCTCTCCATCGAGGCGAACGAGCGCGTGTGCATCGTCGGTCGTAACGGCGAAGGCAAATCCACTCTCATGAAGCTCATCGCGGGCGAACTGCACGCCGACGATGGCGAAGTGCGTGTGCAGAACGGCGTCGTGGTAGCACGCATGGCGCAGGAAGTGCCGCAAGACACGTCTGGCAGCGTGTTTGACGTGGTGGCGCAAGGGCTTGGCGATCTCGGCCAATTGCTTGCGCGCTATCACCATCTGCTCGCCGAGGGAGATTTCGACGCACTGGGCGATGTGCAGGCGCAGATCGAAGCGCGCCATGGCTGGGATCTCGACCGCCGTGTCACCGATGTGCTCACTCGTCTGGAATTGCCCGGCGACACCGACTTTGCCGCCCTCTCCGGCGGCATGAAGCGTCGCGTGCTGCTCGCGCAGGCCCTGGTGCGCAAACCGGATGTGCTGCTGCTCGACGAACCCACCAACCATCTCGATATCGAAGCCATCGGCTGGCTGGAAGCGTTCCTTCGCCAGTTCGAAGGCAGCATCATCTTTGTCACGCATGATCGAAGCTTTCTTCGTGCATTGGCCACGCGCATCGTGGAGATCGATCGCGGCCAGCTCACCGATTGGCCGGGCGACTACGACAACTATCTGCGCCGGCGTGAAGAGCGCCTGCACGCCGAAGCGCAAGCGAACGCGCTGTTCGACAAGAAGCTGGCGCAGGAAGAAGTGTGGATTCGCCAGGGCATCAAGGCACGCCGCACCCGCAACGAGGGTCGCGTGCGCGCGCTCAAGGCATTGCGCGTCGAGCGCGGCCAGCGCCGCGAGCTGTCCGGCAACGTCAGAATGACGTTGGCCAATGCGCAGGCCTCGGGCAAGAAGGTGATCGACCTGGAACACGTGCACCAGAGCTACGGCGGGCGCGTGCTGATTGACAACCTGAGCACCACCCTCATGCGCGGCGACCGCGTGGGCATCATCGGCCCCAACGGCGCCGGCAAGAGCACATTGCTCAAGATCATGTTGGGCGAGCTCAAACCGGAACGTGGCCATGCCACCCTCGGCACGGGTATCCAGATCGCGTACTTCGACCAGCATCGCGTGCAGCTCAACAATGAGCTCAACGCACTCGACAACGTGGCCGAAGGCCGCGAGTACATCGAGCTCAACGGCAGCCGCAAGCACATCATCGGCTATCTGCAGGACTTCCTGTTCTCGCCGGAACGCGCACGTGCCCCGATCACCCGGCTTTCCGGCGGCGAACGCAATCGCCTGCTGCTCGCCAAGTTGTTCGCACAGCCATCCAACCTGCTGGTGATGGACGAGCCCACCAACGATCTCGACGTGGAGACGCTGGAGCTGCTCGAAGAACTGCTGACCGAGTATCAGGGCACGCTGTTGCTCGTCTCGCATGACCGCGAGTTCCTGGACAACGTCGTGTCGAGCACGCTGGTGCTTGAGGGCCATGGGCAGGTCGGTGAATACGTGGGTGGCTACAGCGACTGGCTACGCCAGCGTCCGTCGCCCACGGCGGCCACTATCAAAACCGCAGAAATAAAGGCCATCGCCCCAGCGCAAGCAGCAGCGGAAGCCAAACGCAAGCTGAGCTACAAGGATGCACGCGAACTGGAACAACTTCCGGCACGCATCGAAGCGCTTGAGACGGATATCGCGACACGTACGGATGCGATGAACGACCCGGACTTCTTTCGCCAGGACAACGCTGCCGTCATGAAAGCGAACGAGACGCTGGCTGCACTGCAGCGTGATCTTGATGCGGCGTATGCGCGTTGGTCGGAGCTCGACGGGTAATTCCTATCTTGTGGGAGCGCACCTTGTGCGCGACATGCCAACCGCAACAGCTGTCGCGCACAAGGTGCGCTCCCACACAAATGTCGTCGGCAAACAATCAACCGGTGTTTTGCAAACCCTGCGACACACCGTTGACACAGGCCACCAGCGCCGTCAGCAGCGATTCGTCACTTTCACCGCCTTCACGCCACCGCTTGAGCAGATCCACCTGCAACAGACTCATCGGATCGACATAGGGATTGCGCAGGCTTATCGACACGGCCAATCGCGGTTCGTTCTGTAGCAGGCTGTCGCTTCGCTTGAGTCGCATCAGCCAATGGCTCGTACGCTCAAATTCTTCGCGGATCATGTCGAAGAATGGCTCATGCAACGGCCCGGCGAGCTTGGAGAAGGCTTCGGCAATGCCAAGATCGCACTTGGCCAGCACCATCGACACGTCATCGAGCATATTGGCGAGAAATGGCCAGTCGCTGGCCATGTCGGCCATGGCGTCCTCCCCGAACTCGCCCGCACCGAACTCGAGCGCGGTACCCAGGCCATACCAACCGGGCAGGATCGAGCGGCACTGGGTCCACGCGAAAACCCAGGGAATCGCGCGCAGATCCTGCACGCCCCGCATGCTTCTGCGGCGCGATGGACGCGAGCCCAAGGTCATGCGCTCGATCACATCGATGGGTGTAGCAGTGCGAAAATAATCGACAAAGCCTTCGCGATCCACGAACGCACGATAGTGCTGGCGACTGCGCGCCGAGAGCTGACTCATGCGTTCGCGCCAAACATGTTCACGCGGCTCCTCCGTGCGAGGACGCAAAGATGCGCGCAATACCGCCCCCACCGTCTGCTCCAGGTTACGCAATGCCAACGCGCGTATGCCGTATTTGCGATGAATCACCTCGCCCTGCTCGGTGACACGTAATACGCCGGCGACTGATCCACGTGGTGATGACATCAAGGCCGGCGCAACGCGTGCACCGCCACGACTGGCCGAGCCGCCGCGACCATGGAAGAACGAGAGCCTGACACCAGCCGCCGACGCCACCTCCAGCAGCTCCACCTGTGCACGCTGCAAACCCCAGCGCGAGGCCAGCGTGCCACCGTCCTTGCCGCTATCCGAATAGCCCAGCATCACCCATTGCCTGCCACCTCGCGAGGCGAGATGTTCCCGGTATACAGGGTCTGCGAGCAACGCTTGCAGGGTGGCCGGTGCGTTGGCGAGATCGTCGACGGTTTCGAACAGCGGTGCGATATCGAGCGGCACTCCGCCCTCGACCGCCAAGCCGCCGTAACGCGCAAGCGCGAGAACAGCCAATACGTCCGCCGCCGAACGCGCCATGCTGATGATGTAGAGGCCAAGCGCTTCGGCGCCGTAGCATCCTCGCGCTTCACGCAAGGTGGCGAACACGTCGTGCAGCGCCACGACCGCGGTTTCCTCGTTGAGCACGAAGCTTTGTTCACCGCCGGCATACGAGCGCAATCGCATTGCCTTTTCGCCGACTTCACGCGCCGACCACTGATCGTCACCAAGGAGCAGCGCCAGTGCATCGTCATGCACGCGCGAATCCTGGCGCACATCGAGACGGGCGAGATGAAAGCCAAAGGTTCGCACGCGCCAGATCAGGCGCCGCACGGCGTATGCGCCTGCATGCAGGCCGCGATGATCGATCAGGCTGGCGGCGATCAGACGCAGGTCGCCGAGCAACTCGTCGACCGAGGTGTAGCCTTCCGGATGATCGTCGTCATGCGTGGCTTCGAGGCGAGCGCCAATGATGGTCAGCAGGCTGCGGTAAGGCATATCCGCATGGCGCGGGCGTACCTGCGCGGCGGCGCCGGGAAAGCGTACGCGGTAGTCGAACAACCGACGCGCCAGGTCGCTATCGACGTCTACCCGATCCTCGGTCTGGCTCAACAGGCGTGCCAGGCCAGCGATATCTTCGACGTAGTGTTCCAGCACATGTGATCGCTGGGTGGCGAGGCTGGTTGCGATGGTGGCCGCACCCACGTTGGGGTTGCCATCCATGTCACCGCCCACCCAGGTAGCGAAACTCAGCAGACGCGGGATGGGTACCGCCACGCCGTAGACCGTCTGCAACGCATCGGCCAGCGACTCGTACAGCGCCGGCACGATGCGATAGATGGGATTGGCCAGATAAAAGCCGACGTGATGATGCTCGTCCTGCACGCTGGGGCTGATCGGCGAGGCTTCCGCGGTCTGCCAGCCAGCGCTTAGCGCCATGAAGATGCGGTCGTCGTCCTCATTGCGCTCCTGCGGCGTGCGCGTGGGGTCGAAATTATCGACCAGCGCGCGAACGATGGATTGCTCTTTCTCCAGCAGCGAACGGCGCACGGCTTCGGTGGGATGGGCCGTGAAAACCGGCTCCACCTGCAACCGTTCCAGCCACTCGATCAGTTCGGCCGCCTCGACGCCTTGCGCCTTGAGTCGTTGCAGCACATCCAGCAGGGACTCAGGCTGCGGCGCTCCGCCTTCGCGCTGGTAGTCGCGGCGACGGCGGATGCGGTGAATGCGCTCGGCGATGTTGACCGCCTGGAAATAGGTTGCGAATGCGCGCGCCAGCGCTTCGGCGTGGTCAGTCTTGAGTCCAGTGAGCAGTCCAGCGAGCACATCCAGTGACGCGTTCTCCTGCCGGCGCTCGATGGCGGCCAGGCGGATGCGCTCCACTTCGCTTAGGAAACCCGGAGAGATCTGCTCGGCCAGCATGTTGCCGACCAGGGTGCCGAGACGGCGAACGTCTTCGCGCAAAGGCGCGTCGTGCGGGGCGAACTCAGGACTGCGGTGCTGGTTCATCGATGCCACGTTGCCGATGTCTGGACGGCCAAGACTACCCCAAGCGAAACGGTTTTGTGCACTGCCGCATTAGTTTCAGGCGACACCAATGAAAACGGGGCGCCATGCGCCCCGTTTCCTTGTCGCGATGACGGGCGATGTCAGTGGGTGGCCGCAACACCCGCGTTCGCAGGCTTGGCCTGCTTCACATACGTTTCCAGCCAGTTATTCATCTCGGCCAGCATCTGCATGATCGACTCGCGCGCACGGTAGGCATGCGCTTCGTTGGGCAGCAAGACCAGCCGCGAGGTGCCGCCAAGGCCCTTGATGGCGGCGTACATGCGTTCACTTTGAATCGGGAACGTGCCGGAGTTGTTGTCCTGCTCGCCGTGGATCATCAACAGCGCGTCCTTGATGTGGTCGGCATAGTTGAACGGCGACATCGTCTGATAGACGTCCTGCGCCTGCCAGAAGTTGCGCTCCTCCGACTGGAAGCCGAAGGGCGTGAGCGTGCGATTGTAGGCACCGCTACGCGCGATACCGGCCTTGAACAGGCGCGTGTGGGCCAGCAGGTTGGCGGTCATGAACGCCCCATAGGAGTGGCCACCCACCGCGATGCGGTTGCGATCGGCCACGCCACGACGCACCACTTCGTCGACTGCGGCTTCCGCACTCGCCACCAGCTGCGGAATATAGGTGTCGTTCGGCTCCTTGTCGCCCTCGCCCACGATGGGCACCGCGAAGTTATCCAGCACGGTGTAGCCCATGGTCAGGAAGGCCTGCGGGCCCCAATAGCTGATGCGGTTGAAGCGATAGGGCGAATCCTTCACCTGACCTGCCGCGTCGGCCGATTTGAACTCGGCCGGGTAGGCCCACATCAGCATCGGGCGCGGGCCATCCTTTTTGGGGTTGTAGTTCGGCGGCAGATAGAGCGTGGCGGTCAACTCAACGCCGTCCTTGCGCTTGTAACGGATCTGCTCCTTCTTCACGCCCTTGAGTTGCGGCAGTGGATGCGGAAAGTGCGTCAACGCCCGCCAGTTGCCATTGGCAGCAAGATCGCGCACATAGAAGTTGGTCGGCTCCGTGGGTGACTCACGCGAAATCAGCGCACGCTTGCCCTCGTCGTCCAGCAACATCTGCGGCGCTTCGTAGTAAGGCGCCTGTGAGTGGAACAGGCGCGTGCTCTGTCCGCTACGCAGGTTCACCTTGTCGATGAAGGGGCGATCACCTTCCGGCGATGCGCCGTCACCGAGTCGGTAAATGCTTTCACCGTCGGTCGCGACCAGCAGACGCGACTCGCCATGCTCGTCGACCACGGTCGCCGGTGTGCCGGGGTTGTGATAGCGATCTTCCGAGGAGCCTTCGCGCACCAGTGCTGGTGCTTGCGCCGGGTGGTCTGGCGTCACGCGCCACTCCTTCACCTTACGGGTCTTCCACCAGAATTCGTCGATCAGCGCCAGTTCGCCGTTGCCCCAGGTGGCACCGGCATAGCGACTGCCGAGCCTGGCCAGCGTGACCGGTGCCTGGTCGAACGGCGCAGCCTGCATCTGCACGATGTCGCGCACGTCCGCCGACCGCGCCGGATCACCACCATCCTGCGCTTCCGCCCACACCAGTGTGGCGGGCGCATCGGCGCGCCACTCGATGTCGCGCACACCGGCAGGCACCGCATCGTTGCCGGTCGGCAAACCTTCCACCAACGGAAGATGCGCGATGTCCTTCACCAGTTTGCCATCGCGATCGAGCACTTCGATGCGGCGCGGGAAAGCATCCACCGGTACCAGATAAGAGAACGGGCGCTCCACGCGCTGGCGCAGCAGATAGTGGCCATCGGGAGACGCCTTGATCGACAGCGTCAGCGACGGCTCACCGATCGAGGTGACCTTGCCATCCAGACTCACCAGCGCGGTCTGCGAGCGCAGATAGTGTTCGAACAGGCGCGCGTCCTCTTCGTTGCGCAGCAGATCCTGATAGGTACGAATCGCCTTGACGCCAGCGCCCACCTGAGTCTGCTGCGTGTTCGGCCCCGTGGGGATGTCATTGGCGACCGGCGCCGCACCCTGCCCTTCGGGCTGCAGCTGTACCAGCAATTGCTGGCTGTCAGGCATCCAACGGTAGCCGCGACCCGCCACGGTGTTCAGCGGCAGCGTGATCAACCGGCGTGCGGAACGCGCAGCTACGTCGACTACCCACAGTTCATTGCGCCCCTGCTTGGCGTCGACCTGGTTGAAGGCCAGATAGCGCTGGTCCGGCGACCAGCTGGAACTGGCAATCGACAACGGCGCCGGCAAGCCTTGCAGGCGAATCTCCTTGCCGGTTGCCACGTCCATCAACCACAGGTCGCTGCCAAACGCGAAACGGCTTTGCGCGTAGGTGCGTGGATTGATGCGCATGCCGGCCAGCTTCAGTTCGGGCTGCGCCACCACATCAATGCCAGGCAGGGCCGGCGTCTGAGTCAGCGCAAGCAGATCGCGATGCGGACTGATCGAGAGCTGCGGCGGACGCGGCGCATCCACCAGAGCCTGCAAGGGCGCCGGTGGCGTGAGGTAGCCCGTCGCGGGTGCAACTACCTGGCTCGGCGGCGGCTGGTCCGCCATGACCAACGGCGGTACGGCCAGCAACAAGCCGATCAGGGCAAGGCGTCGGAGTGAGATATCCATAGGAGGCAACTACCTGTGTCGTAATACCTTGCGACATTAGCGCCTTGGTCGCCCGCCGACCCCGGCCATCAGTCATGTGCGAGCCGGACCCGACCGGGTCTGAGCCCCGCGAAACGGTCACCGCGTGACGCTATACTGCTTAATCCCGTCGAGGGGCGCTGCGACCGTTGGCTTGCTGAATCCATGCGTGATTCCGCGACCCCGGCCAGGCTCGACGGATTTTCTTTGTAACGGCGCCCGGTTAACGATGCGGCCTGCTGGTCGCAACACCCGGAGCTAAGCCAAATGAACGCAGTCACCAAGGGCCCTGCCCACCAGGACTTCAAAGTCCGCGATATCTCCCTCGCCGACCTCGGCCGCCGCCGCATCCGCATGGCGGAAGAGGAAATGCCGGGCCTGATGCAGATTCGCGCCCGCTACGCCAAGGAAAAGCCGCTGAAGGGCGTACGCTTGTCCGGCTCGCTGCACTGCACGAAGGAAACCGCCGTGCTGGCCGAAACCCTGCGTGAGCTGGGTGCATCCGTGCGCTGGGCCTCCTGCAACATTTTCTCTACCCAGGACGACGTGGCGGCAGCCCTCGCCGCCGGTGGCCTGCCCGTGTTCGCCTGGAAGGGCGAGACGCTGGAGGAATATTGGGAGTGCACGCTCGACATGCTCACCCACCCGGGTGAACTCGGCCCGCAGCTGATCGTGGACGATGGCGGCGACGCCACCCTGTTCATCCACAAGGGTGTGGAACTCGAAGACGGCAGCAACTGGGTCAACACCCCGAGCAGCAACCACGAAGAGCAGGTGATCAAGGATCTGGTCAAGCGCACCGCGTCGGAGCGCCCGGGCTGGTTCAAGAAGATCGCCGCCGAATGGAAGGGTGTTTCCGAAGAGACCACCACCGGCGTGCATCGCCTGTATCAGCTCGCCGAAGCCGGCAAGCTGCTGGTGCCGGCTATCAACGTCAACGACTCGGTGACCAAGTCGAAGTTCGACAATCTGTACGGCTGCCGCGAATCGCTGGCCGACGGCATCAAGCGCGCGACCGACCTGATGGTCGCCGGCAAGGTGGCCGTGGTATGCGGCTATGGCGACGTCGGCAAGGGCTGTGCGCACTCGCTGAAGGGCTTTGGCGCTCGCGTGATCGTCACCGAGATCGACCCGATCAATGCGCTGCAGGCTGCGATGGAAGGCTTCCAGGTCACCACCATCGAAGACACGCTGGGCCTTGGCGACATCTACGTCACCACCACCGGCAACAAGGACATCATCACGCTCGAGCACATGGCGGCGATGAAGAACAACGCGCTGGTGTGCAACATCGGCCACTTCGACAACGAGATCCAGATGGATCGCCTGAACACGGCCAAGGACGTGACGCGCGAAACCATCAAGCCGCAGGTGGATCGCTACACCTTCAGCAAGACGGGCCGCAGCATCTACATGCTGGCCGAAGGCCGTCTGGTGAACCTGGGCTGCGCCCATGGCCACCCGAGCTTCGTGATGTCCAACAGCTTCTCCAACCAGACGCTGGCCCAGCTTGACCTGTGGGCGAACAAGGACAAGTACGAGAACACGGTCTACCGCCTGCCCAAGAAGCTGGACGAAGAAGTGGCTCGCCTGCACCTGGAGCAGATCGGCGTGAAGCTGACCAAGCTCACCCAGGAACAGGCCGACTACATCGGCGTCCCGGTGGAAGGTCCGTACAAGCCGGATCATTACCGCTACTGAGCAACGGGCCAAGCGGCCGATGCATCCAACGAAAAGGCCGCCTCCGGGCGGCCTTTTTTGTTGCTGAACGCTGCGTCGCGCACAGGGTACGCCTCGTCAGGCAAGCACCCTGTGCGCGACCGCGTCCCTCCTCAACGCATGCTCGGCCCGCACCCCATCGCGCCGAGGACACCGTGCAACGCTGGCACGTGCATCAACCATGGCGCCGACAAGGTCATCACACCGGCAAACAGGATAAACAACGCGGCACCGCGCCTCGGACCTGGCCGCTGCAGCCAGCGCCCGACTCGCGCACCCGACCAGGTGAGCGGCAACATCACCGGCAAGGTGCCCAGGCCGAACGCAGCCATGGTCAACGCGCCATTCAACGCGCTCGCCTGCAACCACGCAGCGGCGAGCATCGTGGTGCTCAATCCACAGGGCAGCCACCCCCACAACACGCCTGCCGCCAATCGACGTCCCACGGTATGAGCAGGCAACAAACGCTGCTGCAGCGGTTGCAGGTGACGCCAGAGCTTTGCGCCGGGGCGCCCCAAAAAGTTGAAGCGGCCTTTTCGATCCAACAACCGCAGCGCAGCAATGACCAACACCGCGCCCATCATCACGCGCGCAGTGACGGCAAGCGCATGCCATTCGAACACGCGCAGCAAACCATCACCCACACCACCAACGATCGCGCCAGCCAGCACATATCCAAGTACGCGACCAACGTTGAGCTGCAGCGCGCCACCCCAACCGTTCCGTGGCGACCACGCCGAGAAGCCCGTCGCAATGCCACCGCACATGGCTGCGCAATGCACGCCGCCAAGCAGGCCACTCAAAAGGGCCGCGGAAAGCGCGAGCACATTAATCGGCATCGCAACCTCCGTCCACGCGTTTGCTCGCCACGATGGATGGCGCGTCGTCATGCAGAATGTCCAACGCTGGCGTATCCATATCGTCAAACTGGCCTTTGCGGACCGCCCAGACCAATGAGCCGACGGCCAATGCCAGCAACATCAGGCTGAGCGGAATGAGCATAAGCAGGATGATCATGACGCTTGCCCCTTGGTGGATACGCGCATCAAACGCAACGCATTGGTCGTCACGATCAACGACGAAGCCGCCATGCCCAACGCTGCAACGGCAGGTGTCACTTCGCCGGTGATAGCCAGTGGCAAGGCGAGCAAGTTGTAGCCCACCGCCCAGGCGAAATTCTGGCGGATGATCTTTTGAGTACGACGCGCCAGCTGCACCGCAGCCGGAATGCGCAGCAATGACGGCGCCGTGAGCACCATGTCCGCGGCGCGTTGCGCCAGCGACGCGCCCTCGCCCATCGCAATCGAAACATCGGCGCCAGCAAGCACCGGCGCGTCGTTGAGGCCATCACCCACCATCGCCACGATGCAGCCTTTCGCTTGCAGGTTGCGGACCAGGGTCAGCTTGTCTTCCGATGTCTGCCGCGCATGCGCTGCGCCTATCGCCAGTTGCTTCATCAGGCGCTGAACGGGCTCTTGGCCATCGCCACTGGCCAGATGGACGCGCAGACCAAGCTCGCGCAGCGCTTGCACGGCGTCGGGCGCATGCTCCCTCAGACTTTCCTGCAAGCGGAAGCGCGCGACGGTGTGCGCACCATCGCCCAGCCAAAGCTGGCCGTCATCGTCACGCCCGCAAGCAAATGATGCCTGCCCCAGCCGCCAGACGGTGTCATTCACTCGCCCCGTCAGGCCCTGACCGGCAACAGCGCGCACGTCGGTAGCCCGTAGTGCCGTATGCACGCTGGCGAACGCCGCAGCGATTGGGTGATGACTGTCGCGCTCCAACGCTGCTGCAATCGCCAGAGCGTCGTCAGGTGATCGGCCATCAAATGTCCTTACGTCACCGACCACCAGCTGCACGCGGGTCAGCGTGCCGGTTTTGTCGAACACCACGTCGGTTGCCTTGGCCAGGGAGTCCAACCCCTCCGCCCGAATGGAAAGCACGCCCAGCTTTGCCAGGGCACCATGACTCGCCGCGAGCGCCGCGGGCACAGCCAAAGACAGTGCACAGGGGCAGCTGACAACCAGCAACGCCAAGGTGACTTCAAACGCACGCGAAGGGTCGTGAATTCGCCAGCCGACATAGACCAGCACAGCGACAATCAGCAACGTCCCCACAAACCAGCTGCCCACGCGATCAGCCATACGCGCAATCGGCGGGCGATGCGCCTGCGCCTGCTCAACCAGTCGGGCCAGCTGCGACAAGCGGGTGGAACTGCCAACCTGAGAGACCTCGATACGCGCGGGCGTCTCGCGGCAGATCGTGCCCGCATAAATGGTCGCCCCCTTCAGCCGGCTGACCGGGCGGGATTCGCCCGTGAGCAGGGCTTCTTCGAACGAGGCCTCGTTATCAAGCAGACAACCGTCCGCGGGTACCGCTTCGCCGACAGCGACGCAGGCGATATCACCCATCTGCAATGCAGTCAGCGGTACGGATTCACGACTACCGTCGGCACGCTCGCGCACCGCCAGCGTAGGCCTGGCGCGCGCCAGCGCATCCACCTGTGAACTGGCAATGCGGCGCGCCCGCTGCTCCAGCATGCGCGCCCCCAGCAACAGGAACACGAACATGGCAGCCGCGTCATACCAAACCAGCGCACCGCCACGGACGGTTTCGACGGCGCTCGCCAGGTAGGCAAGCAACGTAGAGCTGGCGATGAGCGTGTCCATGCCAAGATGGCGCTGGCGCAGTTCGCGCCAGCAACCGGAAAGAAACGGCCAACCCGCATAGAACACCACGGGCGTGCACACCAAGAACGTCACCCAACGGAAGAAATCCCGGGTGGAGATGGCCATGTGATGATTGAAGTCGAGGTACAAGGCCTCGGACAACATCATCGTCTGCATGGCGCCGAGTCCGGCTATGCCTAGGCGCAACAGCCAGCGTCGACGCTCGGCAACGCGTTCCCTCTCGCGTGCGGCACCACTGGCCAGATACGGCCGATAGCCAAGCATGGCCAAGCGTTCCAGCAATTGGGACAAGCGAACCTGCGATGGGTCCCATCCGATGCGTATACGCCCGGTGACTGCATTGGCACTGCTGTCGAATACGCCGCTTTCGCGCTGCAGCGCGCGATCGATCAACCAGGCGCAGGCGGCACAGCGCATGCCGTCCGTAAGCAGGGTGATCTCGAGCCCACCCTCGACGGGAAAGGCATGCTCACTCAACAGGTCAGTGCGATCCCAACCGGCGAGATCGGGCGCGTCACCCACACGCATCCCCGCCACGTCGCGAAGACGGTAGTAGTCGCCAAGATCCGACTGCCGAATCCATTCGCCTGCCGCAGCACAACCATGACAACAGAACCCCTGAACCGCCCCGTCGATATCGAGCGACACGGCTCCCTGCGGCAGGGTTTCGCCACAGTGGTAACAGGTCCGCATAGCGGCCCCTGCCATGAAGTCGATTGAGCAGTCCACGATCAGGGCATCAGTCGAATGGAGCGTGCCTGTGCTGACCAATGTCCATGTAGCAACCAGGTGGCGTTATCCGGTGCGAGCTGCACCGTCCATTCGCGGTCGCCATCCAACGACCCCACACCACGCCAGCCGAGTTCACTGGGCGAAAGCTGATAGGTGTGCTCACCACCGACAGCATCCGATGCGATCAGCTTGAGGATCAGCTTGCCGCCACGTGGAAACTCGCCATCCATGGGGACGGCCTCGATCATGTCGCCCTTGGTGCGCAGCACCAGGCCCCGCGTTTCCACTTCGGCGGAGGGCGCGGCATCGGCGGACACCAGCATTCTGCCGACCTTCGTGGTGTTGCGGACGGTCTCCGCATCTTCCTTTCCGGGATGAACGGCGGCGAACAACAGCGCGAAACCGATCACAACTGACGCAAGGGGAAGCCCCACCAGCATCCATACCATCGGCTCACGCCAGGTACTGCGTGTCTGATTCATGGCGTAGGTCCAAAGAAACTACTGTTGATGGTGGTTTCGGCATCGTTGTCGACACCGTGCACCTGAAACTGCACATCGTGACGGCCAGTGACATCCGGCGACGCGCTGACGGTCACCGGCACCGAGACCACTTCACCGCCCTGAGCCTCGACGGTCTTGGGTCCGTCGCGAAGCACTGCACCCTGGATGTCTTTGGCGCGCACATCAATCACGAAATGACGCGCTTGCTGTTCCTTGTTGACCAGCTTCACCGTGTAGCTGTTCTCGATGCGCCCATGAGGCCCCTGGCTGTACATGGCATTGCGGTCACGCAACACCTCGGCGATCAGCGGACTGCGATGGGTGACGCCATAGAACCAACCGCCCATCATGGCCGTCAACAGACAGGCATACACGATGACGCGCGGCCGCAGCACATGCACCGGCTTGTTGTCGATCTGGTTCTGCGTGGTGTAGCGAATCAACCCGTTGGGATAACCCAGCTTGCCCATCACATCGTTGCACGCATCGATGCAGGCGCCACAGGCGATGCATTCGTATTGGAGACCGTTGCGAATGTCGATGCCGGTAGGGCACACCTGCACGCAGATCGTGCAGTCGATGCAGTCACCCAGTTCTTCCAAGGCAAATTTTGGCAAAGGCTCCGCCGACGCGCCCATGTCGGCCAGGGCAATGGTGCCTGCAGCCTGAGCGCGATCGTCAGCCGCCGACGGATGTTGGCTGGCACGGAACACGTAATCGTACGCCGTCACCTTGTCGAGCAGACCGCGCGCACGCGACAACACGCTCTGCAGGCCGCGCTTGCGTGAGCCACGCGGTTCGCCGCGCATGGGGTCGTAGGCGATGATCAGCGTGTTGCGGTCGAACATTGCACTCTGGAAGCGCGCATAGGGGCACATGTACTTGCAGACCTGCTGGCGCAGGAACCCTGCATTGCCCCAGGTGGCAAAGCCATAGAACAGAATCCAGAATGTTTCCCAACCACCCCATTCAAACGGCGTGCGCCGGGCGAGATCGGCGATCGGACTGAAGAAGCCCACGAAGGTGAAGCCCGTCCACAGCGAGAACAGTGCCCACAGCAGGTGCCGGGACCCTTTGCGCAGGATCTTCTCGCGGTTCCAGGGACCGGCATCAAGCTTCATGCGCTTGCTGCGGTCACCCTCGCACAAGCGCTCGATCCACAACGACACTTCGGTCCACACGGTCTGCGGACAGGCATACCCGCAAAACAGGCGCCCGGCCAACGCGGTAAAGAAGAACAGCGCAAGCGCGGCAATGATCAGAAGGGTGGAGAGAAACAGGAAATCCTGAGGAAGAAACATCCACCCGAACACGTGGAACTTACGCGCCGGCAGATCAAGCAACACCGCCTGACGCCCCTGCCAACTCATCCATGGAAACAGATAGAACATCCCCAGCAGCCAGATGACGGCGGCGACACGAAGCCGGTTCAAGGGACCGGCCACGTCCCGGGGATAAACCTTGCGTTCACTGACGTAGTAAGAGCTGCTGCCGTCATCGACCACTTGCAGGGGGATGCGCCGACTCATGATTTGTTACCAGAAGAGAATCCGCGCCTGACCTGCTGAGACGTGCGCAGCAGGATCCACGTGAACAGGCTGGAGGAGGATGTCGCCAGCCAAAATAGAAAGAAGCCCAGGGAGTACCCCTGCACACGGCTCACCTGCAGAGAGGGAAACGTGATGTCCCGTAAGGCTTCGGGGTCGACAATGGCGAAGAACACCGTCGTGATGACGCCAGCGACGAAGAAACTGGGCCAGAGAATGGCGCCGGCGCGCTGCAATGATGCATGCGCCGGCTCTAGTTCTTCTGGAGGTTTTGCAGATTGCGGGCCCACTACTCGGCTACCACCGCGCCAGCGGGCGGCGCGTCCTTGTGCGGAGACAAGGTCCACACATAGGCACCCACCAGTCGTGTACGGGTATCGCCCAATACCGGCTTCCATGCCGGCATGACGCCCTGGCGACCTTCGGTCAGCGTCTTGTGCAGCGATGCCTTGCTGCTTCCGTACAGCCAGTAGCTGTCCGTGAGATCCGGCGCACCCATCACTTGGTTACCCTTGCCCTGCGGACCGTGACATGCGGAGCAGATGCCGGCGAACAACTTTTCACCACGCTCCGCTGCATCCTTCGGCTGATCAGGTATGGACAGCGAGAGCACGTAGGCAATCGTGTCATCCACTGCGGTAGGGCCACCCTGCGCGGTCAACGTCGTTGCCCACGCCGGCATCACCGCATGACGGCCTTCCTGGATGGTTTCCAGCACGCGATTCGGCGTGCCGCCCCAATGCCAGATGTCGTCGGTCAGATCGGGGAACCCAATCGCACCGTGACCGGTCGAGCCGTGACACGCGGCGCAATTGTTGATGAAGATCGCGCGACCAATCGACACCGCACCTGGATCCTTGGCGAGCTGGTCGATCGGCTTGCCGGCGTAGAGCTTGAGCGTATCGTCGAGACGCGCCTCTTCCGCTGCCGTCTCCACTGCCCACTCGGATTTCGAACTCCAGTGGCCGTAGCCCTTCAGAGTGCCCACGCCGTACCACACCAGATAGCCCACCGCGAAGACGAGGGTGATGTAGAACAGATTGATCCACCACTTCGGCAGCGCCTTGTTGTACTCGGTCAGGTCACCGTCCCACACATGCCCGGTTTCATCAGGCTTGGGATCGTTGGGACCGCGCTTGATATTGCCTCGTAACAGCCACAGGCAACCAAGCAGGTTCAGCGCCGTTATGGCGACGACGTACCACGTCCATCCCGAAGTCATGCGGTTCCCTCCTTTTCGTCATCCAGGGGCATCTGTGCAGCCGCATCCAGCGCGGGCTTGTTGCTCGGCCGCCAAAGCCAGATGCACCCCCCGACAAACAACAGCAGCAGTACTGCGGTAATTACGCCTGGCACCATGTCACTCGACTCCCTCTGCCACTTGCATGTCGGTCTGTGACACGTGCGTACCGAGGCTCTGCAAATAGGCCACTACGGCATCAAGCTCGGTCTTGCCTTCAACAACCTTTGGCGCCTCGGCGATCTCGGCATCGGTGTACGGGTCACCGATGCGTTTGAGGGCGCGCATGTGCTGAGCGACTTCGGCGCCATCCAGCTTGTTGTTTTCCAGCCACGAATAGGCCGGCATATTGGATTCAGGCACCACATCGCGCGGGTTATGCAGATGCGCGCGATGCCAGTCGTCGGAGTAACCACGCAGGCCCACGCGGGCCAGGTCAGGCCCGGTGCGCTTGCTGCCCCATTGGAACGGGTGGTCGTAAACCGATTCGCCAGCCAGCGAGTAGTGGCCATAGCGTTCCGTCTCGAAACGCAGCGTGCGCACCATCTGCGAGTGGCAGTTGTAGCAACCCTCGCGGATATAGACGTCGCGCCCGGCCAGCTCCAGAGCGGGATAAGGCTTGATGCCCGGTAGCGGCTTGATGGTTTCGGCCTGGAACATCAGCGGCACGATTTCCGCCAGACCACCGAAGGACACGGCAACCGCGACCAGGATGCCCATCAGGCCAATGTTCTTTTCGATTTTTGCGTGTGTTTGGCTCATGTCTGTTCCCTCAGGCACGCGCATCGGCTGCATCGGGCGGCAGCACGGGTTGGGGTGCCGTGCTGGCAGCCGCCAGGCGGAAGGTCTTGAACACGTTCCAGCCCATGACCAGCATGCCGCTCAGCACGATCACGCCGCCGACGACGCGGAACAGGTAGTAAGGCTTGGTGGCGACGAGCGATTCGACGAACGAGTAGACCAGCGTGCCGTTTTCCGGATCGGTGGCGCGCCACATAAGCCCCTGCATCATGCCCGCGATCCACATGGACGCGATGTAGACCACCAGGCCGATGGTGTGCAGCCAGAAGTGCGTATCGATCAGCTTGATCGAATACATCTTCGGCAAGCCCAGCAGACGCGGCAGCATCGCGTAGATGGAGCCGATGGAGATCATTGCCACCCAGCCGATAGCGCCGGAATGCACGTGTGCGATAGTCCAGTCGGTGTAGTGACTGAGCGAGTTGACCGTCTTGATGGACATCATCGGTCCCTCGAACGTGCTCATCATGTAGAACGAGAGCGAGACGATGAGGAACTTCAGGATCGGGTCGGTGCGCAGCTTGTACCAGACGCCGGACAGCGTGAGGATGCCGTTGATCGCACCACCCCACGACGGCGCCAGCAGCACCAGCGAGAACACCATGCCCAGCGACTGCGCCCAGTCAGGCAGCGCCGTGTATTGCAGGTGATGCGGGCCGGCCCACATGTACACCGCGATCAGCGCCCAGAAGTGCACGATCGACAGGCGATACGAATAGATCGGGCGACCGGCCTGCTTGGGCACGAAGTAATACATCATGCCGAGGAAGGCGGTGGTCAGGAAGAAGCCCACGGCGTTGTGGCCGTACCACCACTGCACCATGGCATCCACCGCACCCGAGTAGACCGAGTACGACTTGAACGCGCCGGCCGGAATGGCAAGGTTGTTGACGATGTGCAGCAACGCGATGGTGATGATGTACGCGCCGAAGAACCAGTTGGCGACGTAGATATGCTTCACCTTGCGCTTGGCGATGGTGCCGAAGTACAGCACCGCGTAGGCGACCCACACGATGGTGATCAGGATGTCGATCGGCCACTCGAGCTCGGCGTACTCCTTGCCCTGGGTGTACCCCAGCGGCAGGCTGATAGCCGCGGCGACGATGACCAGCTGCCATCCCCAGAACACGAACGAGGCCAGCTTGTCGGAAATCAGCCTCGCGTGGCAGGTGCGCTGCACGACGTAAAGGCTGGTGGCGAAAAGTGCCGAACCGCCGAATGCGAAGATCACCGCATTGGTATGCAGCGGACGGAGACGGCCGTAGCTGAGCCACGGCACGTTGAAACTGAGGTCCGGCCAGTACAGCAGGGCGGCGATATAAACGCCGACCAGCATGCCGACCACACCCCAAACCACGGTCATAACGGCGAATTGCCTTACGACCTTATCGCTGTAATTCCCCTCGACGCCTACCATGAGGCCCACTCCTAGGCATGACTAAACGCCAAAAGTTTGGTGGGCACCCCGTAAAACACGATTGATCTAGATCAACGACCACCGAGCGCGGTTTGTCGCAGGTCAAGACTGGAGGCTATGGGCGGATGGCGATTGAGTAACAAATATCTCTATATCGCGAAAAAGAGATATATACTCTCGAAATAGTCAACTCAGGGACCGTTGAGATGCCGTCCATCAGCTTTGAGTTCTTCCCGCCCAAGACCGACGAGCAGCGCGCGCAGCTCGACAACGCCGCCAGGCAGCTCAAATCGCTGTCACCGGAATACGTGTCGGTCACATTTGGCGCGGGCGGCTCTACGCTCAGTTACACCGGCGAAACGGTGCATCGCCTGCATAGCCAACACGGGCTCAATGTGGCGCCGCACCTCTCGTGTGTCGGCGGCACCCGGGCCGAGCTGGCTCAATTGCTGGACGCCTACCGAGCTGCCGGTTATCGGCGCATCGTGGCGCTGCGTGGCGATCTGCCCTCGGGCATGGCCACACCCGGCGATTTCCGCTACGCGGCCGAACTGGTTCGCTTTATCCGCGAGCACTCGGGCGACCACTTCCATATTGAAGTCGCGGCCTACCCGGAAACTCATCCGCAAGCCGACGACGCCCTGGCTGACCTGAGGCACTTCAAAGCCAAAGTGGACGCTGGCGCCAACGGCGCCATCACCCAGTACTTCTTCAATGCCGATGCCTACTTCCGTTTCGTGGAGGATGCGCAGCGCATGGGCGTGCAGGTACCGATCGTGCCGGGCATCATGCCGATCTCCAACTTCTCCCAGCTGAAACGCTTCTCCGACGCCTGCGGCGCCGAAATTCCGCGTTGGATCGTCAAGCGCATGCAGGCGCATGGCGACGACGCTGCCGCCATCCGCGAGCTGGGCGCCGACGTGGTGGCACAGCTTTGTCGCCGACTGCTGGACGGTGGCGCCCCGGGCCTGCACTTCTATACGTTGAACCGGGCCAAAGCGACTCAGGCGATACTCGACCGACTGCACGGTTAACTATCGAGGGCGAGCGTATGCTCGCCCCATGCTGCCACGATGCGCCCTGCTACTGATGCTGTTCCTCTTGTCCGCCAGCGCCGTGGCTCAGGGCGGCATTCATCGTTGCATCGGGCCTGATGGGAATCCGCTGTTTACCGACCAGCCTTGCGCGGCCTTGCAGGCCACGCCGGTGAGCGCGCCAAGCGAATCGACTCCGGCCGCGCAGACTCCAGCCACGGCAGAGCCACCACCGATACTGTGCGCCGCTAGCGTGGCGGAACTCCGCCAAAGCGTGCTGGACGCGTTCGCCAGCCGTAACCCCAATCGACTGGCCGGCCTGATGCTGTGGGGCGGCTACGGGCGCGACGCGGTCGTAGCCGACATCCGCTCTATGAGCGCCCTGATGAAGCAGACTTTGCTGGAGGTAGGAGAGGACGCGGACGATCCGCCCTCTGCTGCTTCCTCCCCCGCTTCCTATCCTGGCGATATGCCGGCGCCAACGCCGCGCACGCCCGCCAACCCACGCATCGTGGTGCGCACCGTTGCCGATGACGGCAGCGGCTCCGCCCACGAAACGCACTTCAACGTGGTGCGCCGATCCGGCTGCCTCTGGCTGCGCAACTGAAGCTGGGCCCCTGCGTCTTGAGAAGCAACTCGCCCCTTCTGGGCGGCCGGTGAAGCCGGTCCAGCTCGCGCCGGGTTATCATGGCGCGATTTTGTCCCCGGAGAATCACCATGGCGCAGCAGTACCCCGACTGGATCTGGCAGAACGGAGCCATCAAACCCTGGCAGGAAGCAACGACCCACGTGATGGCGCATGCGCTGCACTACGGTTCGTCGGTCTTCGAGGGTATTCGCAGCTACGCCACCCCGGATGGCGCCGCCATCTTCCGCCTGACGGACCACCTGAAGCGCCTGTACCAGTCGGCCAAGATCTACGACATGGCCGTGCCCTACACGCAAGACGAGCTCGCGGCAGCATGTCGCGAAGTAGTGCGCCGGAATGGTCTCACCGCCGCCTACCTGCGGCCGGTCGCTTATCGTGGCCTCGGCGGTTTCGGCCTTTCCGCTGAAACCCCGATCGACGTCGCGGTGGCGGCATGGCCGATGGGTCCGTACCTTGGCCCCGAGGCGCTTGAAAACGGCATTGAAGCTTGCGTGTCGAGCTGGCAGCGTTTTGCGCCCAACACCATCCCGGCTGGTGCCAAGGCTGGCGGCAACTACCTTTCCGGTCAGCTGATCGCCCGTGAAGCGCGCCGCCTGGGCTTTGGCGAGGGCATCGCGATGGCGTCCAGCGGCCTGCTCAGCGAGGGTGCCGGCGAGAACCTGTTCCTGGTGTTCGATGGCGTGCTGCATACGACGCCAGCCAGTGCCTCGATCCTCACCGGCATCACGCGCGACACGCTCAAGACGCTGGCGCACGAAGACGGCATCGAGGTGGTGGAGCGCGACATTCCGCGCGAATACCTCTACCTGTGCGATGAGCTGCTGATGTGCGGCACGGCGGCGGAAATCACGCCGATCCGCTCGGTCGACGGCAAGAAGGTCGGCAGCGGCAAGGCCGGTCGCGTTACCCGTCGCCTGCAGGAACTGTTCTTTGGCCTGTTCAACGGCAAGACCAACGACCAGTGGGGTTGGCTGGAGCCGCTCTGAACACCTGACCAGACGGATAGCGGGGCTTCGGCTCCGCTATCTGGAGTCACCGCTTCACTCAGGCGAATACGATGCTGGCAATGGCGCCATTGGTATCGGTGCGCGGACGCATCGACACCTCCCAGCCGTAGAGTTCGCAAAGCCGGCGCACGATAGCCAGGCCCAGGCCGGCGCCGCTACCGCCAGCGCCCTCGCCGCGCACGCCACGCTGGAACAGGCGTTCGGCATCCTCGGGCTTGATGCCCGGGCCGGTATCGATGATTTCGATGCGCTTGTCGCCCACCTCGACCGTCACCGTGCCTTCGAGCGTGTACTTGATGGCATTGCCGATAAGGTTGGTCAGCGCCACCGACAACACGGAAGCCGGTGCATTCACGCTGAGCGGCTGCTTGACCACCAGTTCAATGCCCAACGGCTTGTCACGCATCTGCGGACGCTGGCTCTCGATCACATCGGACGCCACCTTGGCCACTTCCGTGGTTTCGCCACGCGTAGGGCCGCGACGTTCCGCGCGGGAAAGCAGCAGCAGCGCTTCGATCAGCTCCGTCGCCTGACGTGAAGCACGCTCGATACGCTTCAAGCGCTCGCGCAACTTGTCGGTGAGGTCAGGCGAGCCCTGCAGCAACTCGGTGGTGCTGGCGATCACCGCGAGCGGCGTGCGCAACTCATGGCTGACGTCGGAGTTGAATTCGCGGTCGCGCTCCACCATCGCGGTGAGTCGCTGCGAATACTCGTCCAGCGCCAAGGCCAGCTCGCCCACCTCGTCATCAGCAAAATGCGGTGCCAGTGGCTCAGCTTTACCGTTCTTGCGGAAGTCGCGCAAACGACGCGCGAGGTCGCTCACAGGCTTGAGCACCTTGCGCGAGAGCCACACGCCCAGCACCAGCGACAACAAACCAAACAGGAACACGGCGCCGATCACGCTGATCAGCAGCTGCTGCTTGCCCAGCTCTTCGCGCGACACGTCATAACGTAGGAAGCTGATGATGCCGTTCTCACGAAACACGGCCAGCTTGTAGTGATGGCGCTGACCGTCCTTGTCGGTCTCGTAGATGTCGTGCACACCGCTGTCCAGGTTCTGCCAGGTCAACGGTGCCTTATAGAGCGTGCGATCACTGAGCACGGTACCTGTGAGCAAGCGGGAACCGCTCGCTCCGCCGGGGTGCTCATGTGCCTGCTGATTAGCCCACCGCGCATCGTCCAGCAGACTGGCGTTGACCAGCTGGTCTTCCACCCTGCTGCGGATGTTGAGCGCCGCAAAAGCAAACAACGCGCTGAGGCCGAAACCGAACAGCGCGAACGAGACGATCAGGCGAAACCTGAGCTTACGCCTGGACTGCATCCGGTTCGACCATCCGATAACCAATGCCGTGCCGCGTGTGGATCAGCGGCTTGTCGAACGGCTTATCGATCGCGGCGCGCAGACCGTGGATGTGCACGCGCAGCGAATCGCTGTCAGGCAGCTCTTCGCCCCACACGCGCTGCTCCAGATCCTGTCGCGTCACCACCGACGGGCTCGCCTCCATCAGCGCCTGCAACAGCTTCAGGCCGATGGGGTTGAGCTGGATCGACTTGCCTTCGCGGGTCACGGTGAGCGTGTCGAGGTTGTAGGTGAGGTCACCCACCTTGAGCACGCGACTCTGTGGTCCCTTGCCCCGACGCGCCAGCACCTCCAGGCGTGCCGCCAGTTCCTGCAGCGCGAAGGGCTTGGTCATGTAGTCGTCGGCGCCCGACTCAAAGCCTGTGAGCTTTTGCTCCAGGGCGTCGCGCGCGGTCAGCATGAGGATCGGCGTCTGCTTGTGCGCCTCGTGTCGCAGCTTGCGCGCGACATCCAGGCCATCCATGCCCGGCAGGGTCAGATCGAGCACGATCACGTCGAAATCATGCACCACAGCCAGGTGCAGGCCGGTGACGCCATCGCCGGCAAAATCGACCACATGGCCGCGGTCTTCCAGATAATCGCCGATGTTCGTCGCGATATCGCTGTTGTCTTCGATCACCAGTACGCGCATGCGTCCTCCATACGCAGCCGACATAAGGGCCGGCCGTGGCAGCAAGCTTAACAAGCTGCGTCAGGGAAAAGGGGCTCCCGGCATGCACAAAGCTGAACGGGATGGGTCGCAGGCAAGAAAAAAGCCCAGGCAGCCCGACTTATCGTCGCTTTGCCTGGGCCCAAGCTACTGCCCCGATACCGTAATCTGCTGTCACCATACCTTGCGGGAAGTGCCAAGCAAATTGCAGTGGGGCCTTTATAGGGACGCCACAGTTACATGGTGGTTAACCAGTACTCACATGGGCGTTAACCATCCCAGCACTCGTTACTGACCACCCTTCGGCTGGGGGACTTGCTGGATCTTCTGCAGGTACTGCTTTGTCTGGTCGGCATCCGCGTTGATCTGGCGCTGCGTACGGCAAACCGTCTTGGGGATGTTGCTGCCCATCGGCTTGACGTGCTCGCAGATTTCACGATCACCGTCATTGCGAGTCAGAATCGCATTGACCTCTGACTGGTTGTTGTAAAGGTCGAGCTTGGACGCCTGGTCCATCGCATCGACAGTACCGAATCGGTCGTAGAGCGACTGCATATTGCTCAAATCGCGATTCACCGTCGCCTGCTGGTTCTTGTCCACCACGTCAAACCTTCCGCCTGGTGCCATCTGCTGGCGGACGTGATCGGCCACAGCGGCGAACTCGTCCTTGGTGGTTGCCTTGACGTCAGGCTTGGCTTCCTTCGCGCATACGGTCGCCGCTTGCAACAGCATCAACATCGCCGCCGACAACGGCAGCCACTGCTTGTACTTCATCCTTTTTCCTCCGAACCTGCTGCATCCCCCCTCGGGAAGCACCCTGCAGGAGCGCCCAATCGTATGTGCAAGCCGCTACGAGGGCAAAATGCCAGTCGCTTTAATCGACCTGCTGCAAATAACGGCGGCCTTGCGACACCGACAGTCGGGATGTCGATGCAAGCAACCCAATAACGGCGGCCACGGCATCACCCGCGGTGGCCGCCTTGTCACTCATTGCTTGTCTTTCGGCGCCGCTACTGCCTGATTTCTCATGGTGTGGTTCTCAAGGAACGCCTTGGATTGATCGGCGTCCATGTTGATCTCACGTTGAGTGCGGCACACCGTCTTGGGAATGTTGGTCCCCATCGGCTTGACCTGCTGGCAGACTTCACGATCACCGTCATTGCGGGTCAGGATCGCATTGACCTCAGACTGGTTGTTGTAGAGCTCCACTTTGGATGCCTGGTCCATGGCATCGACAGTGCCGAATCGGTCGTACAGCGACTGCATGTTGCTCAGATCGCGACTGACCGTCGCCTGCTGGTTCTTGTCCACCGCGTCGAACCTTCCGCCTGGCGCCATCTGCTGGCGGACGTGATCGGCCACAGCGGCGAACTCGTCCTTGGTACCTGCCTTGACGTCAGGCTTGGCTTCCTTTGCGCATACAGTCGCCACTTGCAACAGCATCAACACCGCCGCCGACAACGGCAGCCAGTATTTGGACTTCATCCTTTTTCCTCCCAACCTGCTGCATCCCCCCTTGGGAAGCACCCTGCAGGAGGGCCGATGCTAGGCGCAAGATTATGCAGAGGTCAAAGTGCCAATCGGTGTAGTCACGTTCAGCAAGCGGCCGCGCCAACTGGCGAGATTCCGTTTTCACTAACCAATTAACGGCGGCCGCATTGCAATTTATTGGACCTTCGCTTTTACAGCCTGAGCCCTCGTTTCGTGGCTCTCAAGGAAGGTCTTCGACTGGTCAGCATCCATGTTGATTTGACGCTGAGTGCGGCACACGGTCTTGGGAATGTTGGTTCCCATCGGCTTGACCTGCTCGCAGATTTCGCGATCACCGTCATTGCGAGTCAGGATCGCATTGACCTCAGACTGCTCGTTGTAGAGCTCCACTTTGGATGCCTGGTCCATGGCATCGACAGTGCCGAATCGGTCGTAGAGCGACTGCATGTTGCTCAGATCACGATTGACCAACGACTGCTGATTCTTGTCCACCGCGTCGAACCTTCCACCTGGACCCATCTGCTGGCGGACGTGATCGGCCACAGCGGCGAATTCGTCCTTGGTACCTGCCTTGACGTCAGGCTTGGCTTCCTTCGCGCATACGGTCGCCACTTGCAACAGCATCAACATCGCCGCCGACAACGGCAGCCAGTGTTTGTACTTCATCCTTTTTTCCTCCCAACCTGCTGCATCCCCCCTCGGGAAGCACCCTGCAGGAGCGCCCGATCCTAGGCGCATGCCATAGAGAGGTCAAAATGCCGATCGGTCTATTCGACCTTCTGCAAGCGACGGCGACCTTGCGGTGCCGGCTGGCGAGATTCCGTTTCGAGTAACCGAATAATGGCCGCCGCCACATCCACCCCGGTGGCCGCCTCGATGCCCTCCAGACCAGGCGAAGCGTTGACTTCCAGGATCAACGGCCCGCGCTTGGAACGCAGCATGTCCACGCCCGCCACCCCCAGCCCCAACGCTGCCGCAGCCTGAACCGCAATGCGACGCTCCTCGGCGCTGAGCGTGGCCGCCTGGGCGGTGCCGCCGCGGTGGAGATTGGCGCGAAATTCGCCTGGACTGGCGTCGCGCTGCATAGCCGCGACCACCTTCTTGCCCACTACGAAACAGCGGAGATCGCTGCCCTTGGCTTCGCCTATGAACTCCTGCACCAGGAAGTTGGCGTAGAGACCGCGAAACGCTTCGATCACGCTTTGCGATGCGCTCTTCTTTTCCGCCAACACCACGCCGGTGCCCTGGCTGCCCTCATTGAGCTTGATGACATGCGGCGGATCGCCAAGCATGGCCAGCACGTCGGCGGTGTCGTCCGGGTTGTCGCCGAACACCGTCGCGGGCATATCCAAGCCCTTGGCGGCAAGGATCTGCAGACTGCGCAGCTTGTCGCGGGCGCGCAGCACGGCGTCGGACGTATTGGGGGTGTACACACCCATCATTTCCAGCTGCCGCAACACCGCCGTGCCATAAAACGTGCTGGTAACGCCGATGCGCGGAATCACCGCGTCGATGCCCTTGAGCGCCTTGCCCTTGTAGCGCAGCGACATGTTGCCGGGCGCAATGCGCACATAGCAGCGCAGGGGGTCGAGCACGCGCACCACATGCCCGCGCTCACGCGCCACGTCGACCAGGCGCTGTGTCGAGTAGAGACGGGTGTTGCGCGAGAGAATTGCAATCTTCATGAAACACCCAGATTGCCAGGCATCACTGGCCGTGGCTGTGAATAGGAAAGGGCCGGATCCACCGCGAACCGCCCGTGCAGCGCCGTGCGACCCAACAGCATGGGAAACAGCATATGGCGCCGATCAGTCAAATTAATGTCGACCTCGAATCGATCGCCCGCCAGCAACACCTCGGTACGAATAAACCATCGCAGCGTGCGGCGGCCACCGGTGTCTGTAACCGCGCGCCGATCGAGCGCCGGGGCCTCGCAAACAACGGCAACACGGTGACGGCCGCCCACACTCACGGCAAAGCGCAACCACGTGTCGCCTTCACGATCGAAGTGCTCCAGCGCATCCACGTGCAATGAGCTGCTGCGCGCGCCGGTATCAAGCTTAGCCTTGAGTAATGGAATGCCTAGAGTCGGCAAAGCAAGCCGCTCTCGCCAGCCGAGGGTGATCACATCCGCCATAAATGCTGGGTTACGTGAAAAAGCTCGGTGGGAGTCGGGGAGTGGAGCGGGTGAAGGGAATCGAACCCTCGTCAGTAGCTTGGGAAGCTACAGCTCTACCATTGAGCTACACCCGCAACGCCGGGCGATGGTAACCCGGGATCGCCGGGTTTTGGAACCCAACACCGGATAAACCATACATGGCGGCCGGCTGAATCATCGGCGCGTTTGACCATCGCGGGTTCTTGCCGACGCCCGCGCCCTCATCCGCATAATGGTGCCGTCGGCGCCGATGCCTCACCAAGCGTTTTTACGGATGACGACAGCGTTTCGCGCAACGACCAGCGCGCTTAGAGCCTGTTCAAGGTCTTCATTCCGGAGAATCCGATGCGTGTGCCTTCTGCTTTCCACCTGTTGCCGCACGTCCGGCGATGGATGGTGGCGGCTCTGTTGATCTGCGCCGCTGGCTTCTCGCAGGCGCAAACCCAGGCGCCACCTGACGACAATGGCGCCGGCGATCCGCCTTCACGCGTGGCGCGCCTGTCCTACCGCACGGGCGATGTGGGCCTGCTGCCTGCCGGCGAAAAAGACTGGGGTGATGCCAGCCTCAACCGTCCCATGACCACCGGCGATCGCCTGTCGACGGGCGACGGGGCGCGCGCCGAGCTGGAGATTGGCGGCGGCACCCTGCGCATCGCTGACGATTCCGACTTCGGCTTCCTGACCCTCAACGACCAGCTGGCTCAGGTGGAGCTGACCAAGGGCACGCTCAATCTGGCCGTACGCGGGTTGGCTGAAGGCCAGAGCTACGAGATCGACACACCGACGGTGGCGCTGGTAGTGGATCAGCCCGGCACCTATCGCGTAGACATCAGCGACAACGGCAAGTCCACGCGTGTCATCGACTTCAACGGCCGCGCCACCGTGTATGGCGAAGCGGGCGCCCAGCGTCAGGTAGCCGCCGGACGCAGCTACGAATTCTCCGACTCGTCGCTCAACAACGTGACAATCAACGACATCGACGGCGGCGACGATTTCGACGCGTGGAGCAACAGCCGCGATCAGCGATATGAACGTCCCGAGTCAAGGCAATACGTCTCCGACGAGGTCGTGGGTTACCAGGACCTCGACCAGTACGGCAGCTGGCAGAACAACCCGGACTACGGCCAGGTCTGGTATCCGGCCAATGTGGCGGTGGATTGGGCTCCCTATCGTGATGGCCACTGGGCCTACGTCGGCCCCTGGGGCTGGACCTGGGTGGACGACTCCCCGTGGGGCTTCGCCCCTTACCACTACGGCCGCTGGGCCCACGTGGGGGATCGCTGGGGCTGGGTGCCCGGCCCGATCGCCGTGCGTCCGGTCTATGCACCGGCACTCGTGGCCTTCGTCGGCGGCGCTGGCTTCAACATGTCGGTGAATGTGGGCAGTGGACCGGTCGGCTGGTTCCCGCTCGGCCCACGCGAGGTCTACAACCCGTGGTATCGCGCCAGCCGCAACTACTACACCAACGTCAATGTCACCAATATCTACGTGCGTAACGATCGCAACGTGGTGATCAACAACATCAACAACCAGTACAACTACTACCACGCCGGACGGCCCATGCCGAACGAGCGCTGGGCCAACCGCGACGTGCCGCATGCCTTCACCGCCATGTCGGGCCAGGATTTTGCCGCCGCCCGCAATGCACAACGCCATATGGTGTCGGTCGATCCGCACCGGTTCGCCACCGCACCGGTGATGCCGCGTGGCATCGACATGCAGCCGTCGCGCGCCAGCTTTGTCCCACCGCGCGCTGCATCCGCCCGCGCTTTGCCCGCAGGCGGATTCCAGCGCGAAGTCGTCGCCCGCACCGCCCCGGCTGCCGCGTTTGCCAATCGCAACCCCAACCCGGCCGGCATGCCACGCGCGGCGCAGGCACCGGGCAACGTACGCATGCTCAATGGTCCAGGCCCCGCGATGCGTGCGGCCAACCCGGACCGGCAGGCTGGCATGCCGGCGATGCAGCAGCAGGCACCATCGATGCGTAACGGCGCCCCCAGCGAGACGCCGCGGCCCTACGGCAGGCCGGACAACGGACAGGCCGCCATGCGCCCAGGCGAACTGCCTTCGGCCCGCTTTGCCCGCCCCTATGCCGATCCCCAACAACAGCCGAACCGCGGCAATAATCAGCCCCGACCGGGCGTGAGCTACATCCCCAATGCCGAAGCGGATCGGACCCGCGGCCCACAGCCGCAGGGTACGCTGCCCAACGTTCCCCGCTTCGAGCAGGCACCGCCGCAACAGGCGCCGCGCCAGCCTGTGAACCAGGACAATGCGGAACGCTACCAGCGCGACAACGCCATGCAGCGCCAGGCCGCGCAACAGCAGGAAATGCAACAACGCCAGGCAATGCAGCAACAGCAGGTGCAGCAGCGCCAAATGCAACAGCAGCAGGCGCAGCAACAGCAAATGCAGCAACGACAGGAGACGCAGCAGCGCGAGGAGGCGCAGCGCCAGGCCATGCAACAGCAACAGGCGGCCCAGCAGCGCCAGGCCATGCAGCAACAGCAAATGCAGCAGCGACAGGAGATGCAGCGCCAGGCGGCGCAGCAGCAACAGGAAGCGCAGCAGCGCCAGGCCATGCAACAACGCCAGGAAATGGAGCAGCGCGCCTACCAGCCACCACAACCCCAGCAGCGACCCGAGAACAGCCAGCCGCGCCCCCAACAGGCCAACCACGACGACCACCGGGCACCGCCGCGCAAGGACGAGCAGCACAACTGAGGCCCCGCAAGGCCTCACCGCCCCAAAGGCCCGGCCATTGCCGGGCCTTTTTCCATCCAGGGGCCGGCATCGACGCCGTCAGCCGCTACAATGGCTGGATGCACATCACGCTCAATGGCAGTCCGCGCGACTGCGCCCCCGCCGCCACCGTCGCCCAGTTGCTCGAAGAAGCCGGTTACGGCCAACGCCGCGTCGCGGTGGAAGTGAACCACGAGATTGTCCCGCGCAGCCTGCACGCCAGCCACGCGCTGGCCGACGGCGACCAGGTTGAGATCGTCCATGCCATCGGTGGCGGTTGATCGCCCCGGCATCCGCTTTCACGCGGCGCCACGCGGCGTCGCCTGCAGACTGAAGACATCCCCATGAACACCAAGACGTTCGACTCCACCGACCCGCTCGTCATCGCCGGCAAAAGCTACGGCTCGCGCCTGCTCACCGGCACCGGCAAGTACAAGGATTTCGACGAAACCCGCCGCGCCACGCAGGCCGCCGCGGCCGAGATCGTCACGCTGGCCATCCGCCGAGTGAACATCGGCCAGGACGCCAGCCAGCCGAACTTGCTCGACGCCTTGCCGCCCCACGAATTCACCCTGCTGCCAAACACCGCCGGCTGCTACAACGCCGTCGAAGCCGTGCGCACCTGCAAGCTCGCACGCGAACTGCTGGACGGCCACAAGCTGGTGAAGCTCGAAGTGCTCGGCGACCAGCGCACGCTGTTCCCCGATGTGGTGGAAACGCTCAAGGCCGCTGAAACGTTGGTGGCCGACGGCTTCGACATCATGGTCTACACCAGCGACGACCCCATTCTCGCCAAGCGCCTGGAAGAGATCGGCTGCGTGGCCGTGATGCCGCTGGCCGCGCCGATCGGCTCGGGCCTGGGCATCCAGAACCGTTACAACCTGCTCGAGATCATCGAAAACGCCAAGGTGCCGATCATCGTCGACGCTGGCGTGGGCACAGCATCGGATGCCGCCATCGCGATGGAACTCGGCTGTGACGGCGTGCTGATGAACACAGCGATTGCCGGCGCGAAAGACCCCGTGTTGATGGCCCACGCAATGAAGCTGGCTATTCAGGCCGGCCGCGCCGCATTCAAGGCCGGCCGCATCCCTCGCAAACGCTTCGCCTCGGCCTCGAGCCCGATCGACGGCACCATTGGTTGACCCCATGAGTGACGAGCACGACAACGACGGCGAACACGAAAACGCCGAGCATCCGCATTTCATGCGTCGCATCCGCAGCTTCGTGCTGCGGGAAGGCCGCATGACGCCTGCACAACAGCGCGCCTTTGACGATCACTGGGCGCGTTTCGGGATCGACTACACCGGCACACCGCAGACATTCAGCGCCCGCTTCGATCGCACGGCGCCGCTGGTGCTGGAAATTGGCTTCGGCAACGGCGAAGCGCTGGCATGGGCGAGCGAACACGACCTCGCGCGTGACTTCATCGGCGTGGAAGTGCATGGCCCCGGTGTCGGCCGACTGATGAACGCACTCGCGGCACGTGACGCGAGCAATGTACGGCTTTACAAGCACGATGCCGTGGAAGTGCTGGAACATGAGATTCCGCCGGGCACGCTTGCCGAGGCGCGGATCTGGTTTCCCGACCCGTGGCACAAGAAGCGTCACAACAAGCGTCGCATCATTCAGCCTGAATTCGTTGCGATGCTTGCTTCGCGCATGGCGCCCAATGGCCTGCTGCACCTGGCCACCGACTGGCAGCCTTATGCCGAGCATATGCTTGAGGTGATGGAAGCAGCACCGGATTGGCGCAATGACCTTGGTGCGGGCCAGTACGCTGAGAAGCCGGACTGGCGCATCGAGACGCATTTTGAGCGGCGTGGGTTGAAGCTCGGGCACGGCGTGTGGGATTTGCTTTATCGCAAGGTGTGAGTTTGCGGTGCTGCGCTCCCTCTCGCCTTCGGGGAGAGGGATGGGATGAGGGGCCACGATGGCCTCAGTACACCCATTCCCAATTCCGAATCTGCTGATGAAGAGCTCGCCCTAAGTCATCACATCGCGAGCACCCACCCCTCACCCCAGCCCTCTCCCCGGAGGGGAGAGGGAGTTAAGAGCAACACCACCGTGCTGCTTTAAGCCCTCTCCGCGATGGCGCGTTGCGGTGTAGCCGTACCGCGCGTCGGGCGATCGTGATGATCCGGGTTTCGCGGACGCCAAGGCTTTTATTAAACACGACGCTACGACAACCTCGCTTTTGAGGCCGTTTTCTTTGGGTTACTTTTCTTTTGGGCCAGCAAAAGAAAAGTGACTCGAGCGTCGGCAGACGATCGAAACGCCCGCCGCGTAGGCGGCACGCTGGCGGAGACATTAGGTCGAGGGCGAAAGTCACTGGATCCCTGCCTTCGCAGGGATGACGGTGAGGGGGAAGGCGACGGTGAGGGGAACACGCGTTCCGTCAAACACCGGCTCAATACCTCAACCCACTCCTGGAGTGGCAGATGGCGTAGGAGGCTCGCACAGTTCCACAGTGTGGAAACGGTTCACCAGCCCACCGCATGACCCGCTTATACTCCCGACTCAAACAGGGACGAGTCATCGCAGCGTGAAGCTTCCACTGCCCATCCAGATCCATCGCCAGGACCCCCGGCAAGGGAACGTGCGCTAGTGGGTCTGACGCTCACCCCCGAAATGATCCTGGTCCTCGGGCTGGTGGGCTTCACCATGCTGATGCTGGTGCTGGAGTGGATCCGCGCCGATATGGTGGCGTTGCTGGTGGTGGTGGTGATCGGCCTCACCGGTCTCATCCCCTCCGAACGCGTGTTCAACGGCTTTGCCGGTAACGCCGTCATCGCGATCATCGCCATCATGATCATGGGCGCGGGCCTGGACCGCGCCGGCGTACTCACCCTCACCGCCAGCTTCGTGATGCGCATGGCGCGCGGCGTTGAGTCGCGGCTTGGCCTCGTCATCAACCTGGTCACCAGTCTGTTCAGTGCGGTGATTCCCAGCCAAGCGCTGGCGGCCCTGATGATTCCCGTGACGAGCCGTCTCGCCGCCCGTACCGGTGTGCCGATCTCTCGGCTGCTATTGCCGATGGCGTTCTGCATTCTTACCGCGACCAACACCACGCTGATTGCCAACTCGCCGCTGATCGTGCTCAACGACCTCGTGGCCAGTGCGAACGCCAACCTACCGGCGGGCGCGCATACGATTCCGAAGTTCGGCCTGTTCAGCGTCACACCGGTGGGCCTGGTGCTCGCGTTGGCCGGCGTGGGCTTCTTCTACTTCTTCGGCAAGAAACTGCTGCCTGAGCGCGAAGATGAGCGCCTGAAAGTCACCCCGGGCCGCACCGAGAGCTATTTTGCGGACACCTACGGCATCGTGGGCGAAACCGCAGAGCTCACGGTGACCGCGGAAAGCCCGCTGGTGGGCATGAGCATTGGCGAAGTGGAGCAACTCTATGGCGCCCCGCTCATCCTCGCTATCAAGAGCGGTAACGACTCACGCATGGCGCCGCCAGCCGATCACGTGATCTGGGTGGGTTCCGTGCTTGGCGTGTTGGGGCCGCGCGAGCAGTTGAGCCATTTCGCCAACAATCAGTTGTGCAAGCTGTCGCCGCGCATGCGCCAGCTGGGCGAGCTGTTCAACCCGACGCGTGCAGGCATTTCCGAGGCGGTGATTCCACCCAGTTCGCGCTTCCTCAAGCAGACGGTGGGTGATCTGCGCCTGCGCAAGCGCTACGGCATTTCGGTATTGGCGGTGAATCGTGGCGATCAGGTGTATCGCGACGACGTGCGCTCGGTGAGTCTGCGGGCCGGCGATACGCTGGTGTTGCATTCGAGTTGGCGCGACCTTGGGCTGGCGACCGAAGACAAGGATCTCGTCGTCGTTACCGACATCCCGAAGGAAGAGCAGCGCCCCGGCAAGATCTGGCAGGCCGTCGGTTTCTTCCTGTTGGCCAAGTGTCTGGCTCTGTTCACTCATCTCGACCTGTCTGTGGCGATGATGACCGGCGCCATCGGCATGCTGCTTACCGGCGTGCTGAACATGGACGAGGCCTATAAGGCGATCAACTGGAAAACCATCTTCGTCACCGCCTGCCTGATTCCGTTGGGCTGGTCGATGGACGCCACCGGCGCCGCGGCGTGGTTGGCGCAAGGCGTGCTGCAGCATCTGGGCCACACCTCGCACTGGGTGCTGCAACTGTCGCTCGCCGTGCTCACGCTGCTGTTCTCGCAAGTGATGTCGAACGTGGGCGCCACCGTGATGATGGTGCCCATCGCCATCAGCGTGGCCGTGGCCACCGGCGGCAACCCGTCGGCGTATGCGCTGATCGTGGCGGTGTCGTCGTCCAACACCTTCCTGCTCAGCTCGGGCCATCCGGCGTTGATGATGGTGGCTGGCCCGGGCGGTTATCGCGGCAAGGATTTCCTGCGCGTCGGCCTGCCGCTCACGGCCATGGTGCTGGTGCTCACCCTGGTGGTGATCAACCTGATGTATCGCTAATCGTCGAGCCAGACTTCCCCATCGGCCACCCGCACACCCACCGAGCGCAAATGCTCACCTCGGCACGGGCCGCCCACGCACAGACCGTCGCTGTCATTGAACGAAGCCCCGTGGGCCGCGCAGATCAGCAGGTTGTCCTTGATGAGGAACTTGCCCGGTGCCCAGTCGAGTCGGCGACCGGCGTGCGGACAGATATTGAGGTAGGCACGCACCGCGTTATCCCGACGCAGCACGATCACGCTCTCTTCACCGTCGCGAAGGGCGGCATCGACGGCAATCGCGCCGCCATCGGGAATGTCGTCCAGTCGGCAAAGCGCCTGGTCGGGAGTTGCTGTATCCATCGTGGCACTTGCCTCTTTGGCCGTAAGGCCCCATCGTTACGCACGTAAGTCGTTGATTTTACCACACGGATTTTTAACACATGCGTTTTTCGCTGCCGATGCCACGTCGCTCTCGCCATCCGCTGGTCCGTGCCCTGTCCCTCCTCGTGGGGTTGGCGGTGGTGGGCGTACTGATGGTGTTTGGTCTGATGGTGGCCGGCGTACTGCTGGTCGGTGGCGCCTTGGTGTTCGCGCTGCGCCAATGGTCGCGTAAGCGCGCCACGATGTCGCCTGCTGGCGCTCACGTGCATCAGCCCGAGGTGATCGAGGGCGAATTCGTGGTGCTGCAGCAGACGCGCCACGCCGCGCGCTGAAGCCAGTGCCCGCGCTGCGAGGCCGCGGCGCAAGAACCGGATGGTGGTGGTGAGGGGGCGGCACTAGGCTGAGCCCATCGCTTCACGGATATCGCCCATGAACGCCCGCCACACCACCGAGTCCACCCTGGAACAGGTCCGCCTGCTGCTGGAGCGCGCCGACGAGGCCCCTACCCTGCAGGCATTGGCCGAGTCCGCCCAACTCAGCCCAAGCCATCTGCAGCGCGCGTTTCGCCGCCGCTACGGCATGAGTCCCGCCGAGTATCACCGCGCACGTCGTTTCGGCCAGCTGAAAACTGCCCTGCGCAACGGCGCCGCCGTGACCGACGCGGTGTATGACGCCGGCTTCGGCTCCGGCAGCCGTGTCTACGAGCACAGTGATCGCCTGCTCGGCATGACACCTGCGAGCTATCGCGCCGGTGGCGCGGGCGCCAGCATCCGTTTCACCACCACGGGAACACCGCTGGGCCGTCTGCTGGTCGCCACCACTACGCGCGGCATTTGCTCGGTCACACTGGGCGATACGGATGCGGAACTCGAAACGCGCCTCGCCGATGAATTCCCTCACGCCGCCCTCGATCGCGTTGATGCAGGGCGCGAAGAGTGGCTGGATGCAGTCATCGCACGCATCGCCAGCGAGCTTGGCTGGAGTGATGCAGCCGCCCCCGATCTGCCGCCGCTGGATGTCGCTGCCACAGCGTTTCAATGGCGTGTCTGGAATGCACTCACCCGGATCCCCAGTGGCGTCACCAAGAGTTATGGCGAGCTGGCCGCCGAATTGGGCATGCCCAAGGCGGCCCGCGCGATTGGCAACGCCTGCGGCAACAACCGGTTGGCGCTGATCGTGCCTTGCCATCGCATCGTGCGCGAAGACGGTTCGCTGGGTGGTTGGCGCTGGGGCGTGGAGCGCAAACGCGAACTGCTGGCCAGCGAACAGGGCAATGACACCGCGCGCAGGAAGCAAGCCGTCGCCGCCTGACCGGGCTCAAGGCTTGAGCGCGTCTCAAGTCTGCCTTGCAAAGGCCTCGCTAGTGGCCCAAACACTTCCGATCTATTGTCATGTCCGCGGTAAACTATGACGAGCATCGACCCCGCGATGCTCCTTCAGCGCTCCCTGCCATGACCGACTCAGCTTCGACATCCGCCGTTGCCGCGGCCCCAGCCCCTGTTGCCGACACCCGCTTGATGGTGCCGTTGGCGATGTTTGCGCTGTACATCATCTGGGGGTCGACCTATCTCGGCATCCGCTACGCGCTGGAAAGCTATCCGCCGTTCCTGCTTGCCGGGGTGCGCTTTCTTGGCGCCGGCATTCTGATGTTCGGATTTCTCCGCTCGCGTGGCGTTGCCATGCCGACAGCACGGCAATGGCGCAATGCTGCCTTCACGGGCGTGTTGTTGCTCGGCTTTGGCAATGGCCTGGTGTGCTTTGCGGAGCAACACGTAAGTTCCGGTATCGCTGCTGTCGCGGTGGCCAGCATGCCGCTGTTCGCGGCGCTGTTCTCCGGCATGTATGGGGAATGGCCCTCGCGCAACGAAACGGTGGGCCTGGTGATCGGCTTCGCTGGCGTGATCGTACTCAACCTGGGTACTGGCCTTTCCGGTTCGCACATCGGCGCCATCGCGCTGCTGGTCGCAGCGGCGAGCTGGGCTTTCGGCGCCACCTGGAGCCGTCGTCAAGATATGCCCGCTGGCCCCATGAACACTGCAGCACAAATGCTGAGCGCCAGCGTAGCCCTGTTGCTGGTCGGCTTCGCCACCGGCGAAAAGCTGCCCGAACACCCCACCATGCGCGCCACGCTGGCGGTGGTGTATCTGGGCTTGTTCGGCTCGATTATCGCCTTCAGCGCCTTTCTCTACGCGCTCAAGCACGCGCGCACCGCGCTGGCGACCAGCTACGCCTACGTGAACCCGCCCGTCGCCGTGCTGTTCGGCGTGATGCTGGTCGGCGAGACCGTGGGGCCGTATGACATCGCCGGCATGGCGATCATCCTGCTTGGCGTGGGCGCTATCGCCTTTGCCCGGCAGAAGCGCGCTCACTAAAGCGCCTACGCTTGCCGAGATAGTCGCCGCGCCTTCACCATGGACCCGATCCTGCATCGGGGCATGCCCATGAATGAAGCGAACGAAGGTCTGATGGCCCGCGCCGCCCTGCGCAGCGCGGCATGGTCGGAGAGGTGGTTCCCGGACGCATGGGTGTTCGCCGCGCTGGGCGTGGTCATCGTGGCACTTGCGGTGCTCGCCTTCGGCGCGACGCCCGCCGTGACCGTGACGGCTTTTGGTGACGGCTTCTGGAGCCTGATCCCCTTCACCATGCAGATGGCGTTTGTGGTGATCGGCGGCTACGTGGTGGCCACCGCGCCGGTGGTAGCCCGCTTTATCGAGCAACTGGCGCGCGTTCCCAAGACCGGCCGCGGTGCGATCTGCTACGTCGGCCTGGTGAGCATGCTCGCCTCGCTGCTCTCCTGGGGCTTCTCGCTGGTATTTGGCGGATTGCTGGTGCGCGCACTGGCACGCCGCAACGATCTGCGCATGGACTATCGCGCCGCGGGCGCAGCGGCTTATCTCGGCCTTGGCGCCGTGTGGGCGATGGGTCTTTCCTCGTCGGCAGCGCAATTGCAGGCCAACCCCAAGAGCATGCCGCCGGGCCTGCTCTACATCACCGGCGTGCTGCCTTTCAGCGAAACCATCTTCCTGTGGCAGTCCATCGTGCTCACTGCGGTATTGATCGTGGTCTCGCTACTGGTTTGCTGGCTTACATCTCCTTCGGATAAGAACGCTCTCACCGCTGCAGATTTCGGCGTAACGGAAACACCGACGCCGGCGCTTCCCCCACGACAGCGCCCGGGCGAATGGCTGGAATACAGCCCGCTATTGTCGATCGTGATCGGCCTGCTTGGCCTCGGTTGGCTCGGCTACGAATTCACCACCAAGCCGGTGGTGGCGGCTATCGCCAACCTCAATACCTATAACTTCCTTTTCCTCACGCTTGGTCTGCTGCTGCACTGGCGACCGCGCAGCTTTCTCAACGCGGTGGCGCGCGCGGTGCCTAGCACTGCAGGCGTGCTTATCCAGTTTCCGCTGTATGGCGGAATCGCCTCGCTGCTGACGCATGCGCCAGGCTTTGGCGACGTGACGCTCTCGCACCGACTGTCTGGCCTGTTTGTGCACATCGCCACCGCCGACACTTTCCCGCTGGTGATGGGTGTCTACTCATCAGTGCTTGGCTTCTTCGTGCCATCGGGCGGCGGCAAGTGGCTGGTGGAGGCACCGTATGTGATGCAGGCAGCGAACGATCTGCATGTGCACCTGGGTTGGGCGGTGCAGGTGTACAACGCGGCTGAAGCGCTGCCCAACCTGATCAACCCATTCTGGATGCTGCCCCTGCTAGGTGTGCTGGGGCTGAAAGCACGCGATGTCGTGGGCTTCACCTTCATGCAACTGCTGGTGCATGTGCCACTGGTGCTGGGCTTGCTGTGGGCGCTGGGTCTCACGTTGACTTACATGCCACCGGTGATGCCCTAACACTGAGGAAACCTAGTCGCGCACAGGGTGCGCTCCCACCTGGTGATCGCAACACAGTGGGAGCGCACCCTGTGCGCGACAGGGGCGCGGCCATGCCGCGCCCCTCAACCACTTACAGTTCGCGCAATGCCGTGGTCACCGGCAACCGCGCCGCGCGCATGGCCGGATAGATGCCACCGATAAAGCCGATGGCCAAGGCCCATTTAAGCCCGGTCCATAGCAGCGCCGGCGTGACGCGCAATTCAAAGCTGAGCTTGCCGACCGTACCGGCCGCCAGCGTTGACGCGCTGTAGCCGTTGAACAGCAACCATGCGATCAGTCCGCCAAGCACGCCACCGATCAACGCCAGCAGCATTGTCTCCAGCATCACCGCCACCACCACCGGTAATCCGCGGAAACCGATGGCACGCAGCGTGGCGATTTCGCGGGCACGCGATGCCACGGCAGCGAACATGGTGTTGAGCGCACCGAACATGGCGCCGATCGCCATGATCAGGCCGACGGTGATGCCGATGCCCTTGATCACCTTGCTCATGCCCTCGGACTGCTTGGCGAAGTAGTCGAGCGTGGTGCTCACATCCACCTTCAGCTGCGGATTGCCATCCAACTCGGCCTTGAACGCGTCATAGGCTTTAGGGTCGGTGAGCCGCACCACCACCGATGCACGGCTGCTGCCTCGGCGGTAAGTATCGGCTACCACGCTGGCGTCGCCCCACACTTCCGAGTCCATCGCGTCACCGGAGGAGAACACACCCACGACGTTCCATTGCTGGCTGCCGAGACGGACGGTGTGGCCCGGTGCCAGATCCGCGAACTGTTTTGCGGCACCCTTGCCGACAATCAGCTCACGCATGCCCGGCTGGAAGTTGCGCCCTTCGACGATTTTTACGTTGGGTCGCACCGCCCAGGCTTGTTCGCTCACACCACGCACCTGCACGCTACCCTCGTCATCCGCTTTGCCACCCTTGAGCGGCAAATTGGCGGCAACCACCAGCTCCGGCGATGCGATGGGTTGCCCCTTGGCATCCTTGGCGATACCTGGCGCCTGCGGGATCAACGTCACGCTGTCGTGATCGAGTACTGACATCACTTCCGAGGCGGAAGAGCCACGCATCACGATCGCCGTATCGGGACTGCCCGTGCTGCGCAGGGTTTCGGAGTAGCCCTCACCCATGGCGAGCAGTGCCACCAACACGCCGACGACGCCCGCAATGCCAATCACGATCACCGCGGATGAACCGATGCGCTGACCCAGCGTGCTGACGCCAACGCTGGTGACCGACGCAGCCTGCTGCCCGCGACGGGTAAAAACCATCCAGCCAGCAAACAGCAGCACAAGGGCCAGAACACCCTGCCAGGGCAAGGCGATCCACGCCACCAGCACAACGACAATAAGGATGAGCAACGCAAAGTTGATAAGAAAGTTCATAGTGGGCTCCTTAGCGTCCTGCCAGCGCGTCAACGATGTTCAGACGCATGGCGCGCAGTGCCGGCAGGGCACCCACCAGCAATCCGATCACCACCATCAGCACCAACCCCAATACCCAACTGCTGGCGCCCACACTCGGCAGGTTCAGCATGCCGCCGCTGTTTGCACTCACGGCCGGAATGATCAGGCTGGCCAGCCCAAGGCCTATGACGCCACCAAGCAACAGCAGCAGTACCGACTCAGCCAGCACGATGCCAAGCACCGCATGATTGGAGAAGCCGATCGTCTTGAGCACAGCCAGCTCGCTGGTCCGCTCGCGTACTGCCTGCATCATGGTGTTGCCCGACAGCAGCAGCAGCGTGAAGAACACCGCGCCCATAATGGAGCCGACAATCAGGCCGATATCGGCAAGCTGCTTCATCCAGTTGGCGGTGGCCGCCTGCTCGGTTTGCGTGCGCGTTTCATGGTCGGAGTTGGCCGAGATGGCATCGATGGCCTTGGCCACGCGATCCGCCTGGTTCACATCGGTCACACGTGTCACGTACCAACCCACCGTGCCGCGATTGAACGGCGTGGTTTCGTCGAAGTACTTCCAGTGCAATAGCAGCAACTGGTCGTAGAAGCCGCTGGCTTTCTTGTCCTTCGAGTGCATGATACCCATGACGTCGAAGGTCCAGTTCTTGCTGCCCTGGTGGTTGGGGAAGATGGTGGACTGCATCGGAATCTTGTCGCCCACTTTCCACCCAAAACGCTGCGCCAGCTTCTCGCCCACCAGCACACCCGTGCGAGTGTCATCGAATGCCTTGCGCTCGGCGGGGCTGACCTCGATCTCCGGATAGAGGTCGATGTAGTTCGGTTCCACCGCGAAACTGAAGACCTGATTGTGCGGATCCTGGTAGGCGCCGCCAAACCAATTGGCGTACGTCACCAGCTTTACGCCTGGCACCTGCGCAATCTGCGACTCGAGCGATTGCGGCAAGGTCTGGATGAAGGACAGTTTCGAGCCGGTCTGCAAACGCTGCGCGCCGTTGGCGCTCTGGCCTGCCTGGTTGAACGAGGTACGCACAGCGTCGAGCATGCCGAACAGCAGGAACGCGGCGATGATCGAGACCAGCGTCAAGATGGTGCGGGCTTTGCGCCGGAACAGCGCCGCCCAGATGAGATGGAGATATTTCATCGTCGCATCCTCACGCTATCGCCTGTTCGACCAGGGTGCCCTTGTCCAGATGCAATGTGTGATTGGCGTACTCGGCGGCCTTGGGGTCGTGCGTCACCATCACAATGGTCTTGCCGTGCTCGCGGTTGAGTACGCGCAGCAGCCCGAGGACTTCTTCAGCGGACTGACGGTCCAGGTCGCCGGTGGGCTCGTCGCACACCAGCAGAGTGGGGTCGGAAACGATGGCTCGCGCTATCGCCACGCGCTGCTGCTGACCGCCCGACAGCTCGCTGGGCTTGTGCGAAGCGCGTTCGCCAAGTCCTACCAGCTCCAGTGCAATGCTGGCGTTCTTGCGGCGCTGCGCGGCGGACAGTTTGGTTAGCAGCAGCGGCAGTTCAACGTTGCGCTGCGCCGACAGCATCGGCATCAGGTTGTAGAACTGGAACACGAAGCCGACGTGCGAGGCACGCCACTTCGCCAGCGCACCGCCGCTCAGCTGATCCAGCCGCTGGCCAGCCACCGTGATGGAACCGCCGGTGGGCGTATCCAGACCACCGATAAGGTTGAGCAAGGTGGTCTTGCCCGAACCGGAGGGCCCCATCAACGCCAGGAAGTCACCTTCGGCGATGTCGAGGTTGATGTGATGCAGCACTTCCACTTTCTGCCTGCCGCGCTCGTATACCTTCGAGAGGTCGCGGGTTTCGATCAATGTGTTCATGCCTGAGCTCCTGAATCGTTGTCCCTGGCATCGCCGTTCGCGATGCGCCCAATCACGCGATGTGCTTCACCATCATTTCGACTTGGCCGGCGACGCGACGCGCGTGCCGTCCTGCAATACCGCTGGCGGCGACACCACCACCGTCTCACCCATCTGTATACCGGCAGGCACTAGCCGCTGATCGCCGAACTTCGATGCCGCCGGCGACACTGTGCGCTGCTGCGCGACATCGCCGGACACGACGAACACGACGTCGTGTCCGTCACGCTGCACGATGGCAGACGAAGGCACCAGCACGCCCTTCGGCACCTGCGCTTCCTCGTGCGACTGCTTCTGCTCCAAGAACGACACGCGCACGCCCATATCGGGCACGATCCGCGAGTCCTTGTGCTCCAACGCCACGCGCACCTTCACCGTGGCCTTGCCGCGATCCGCCGCCGGCACGATGGCGATCACATGCGCGGGGATCTTCCAGTCGGGGTAGGCATCCAGCACGGCTTCGGCAGGCATGTTCGGCTTCACGCGACCGATGTACGCCTCGTTGACGTCCACGTCCACCTCCAGCGAATCCATGTCTACCACGGTGCCGATGCCGGTGCGGGTGAAGCCACCGCCTGCGGAGAACGGCGACACGATCTCACCGACCTGTGCGTCCTTGGTGGTTACCACGCCATCGAAGGGTGATCGAATCACGCAATAGCCGAAGTTGACCTCTGCCGCCGCAACCTGTGCGTCGGCCGACGCCGCATTGCGCTGCTGCGACACCAGCTGGGCGCGCGTGCTGTCGACCAGGGTGCGCGACTGCTCAGCAATCTGTTTGGCTACCAGGCCTTTGACCGCCAGCTCTTCATTGCGCACGGCGTCGCGCTGATTCTGCGCAAGCTGCACCTGGTATTGGGTTACCAAGGCATGCGTGGCCGCTGCCTGGGTGCGCGCAGCATCCAGCGCCGCCTTGTATTGTGCATCGTCGAGACGGGCCACGATCTGTCCTTGCTTGACGTGGTCGCCTTCCTCGATCAGCACCTGCGTTAGCGTGCCGGTAATCTGGGCCGATACCGTGGCCTGTCGCCGAGCAGTCACATAACCCGTTGCCTGCAGCACCGCACCGGCCGACGCGTTGCTCGCCGGCGATTGCGCTTGAGCGGTTTGCACCTCGACGGCGCGCTTGCCCATCAGCATCCAGCCACCCAGGCCCGCCAGCACCACCACGACCAGCACGCCGGCCACGATCCAGGGCCAGCGCCCTGCTCCGTGCCCATGCTCCTCGCGCTGGTGTTTCTCGATGCGTAGTTCCTTCAGCAAATCCGAATTCGCCACAAGCTCTCCCTGCCGGCCCGTCGCCGGTCCTACGTTGCGGTACACGATGCTGGAGCGGCCTTGCCGCCGCCAGAGGCCCGCATCAGTCGTCGGCGATGACAGCTGTCATCTTCGCGGGCCAAGTCGGCCCGGTTTTACCTCCAAGCCTCGGCCGAGGATAGCTGACGTGACAACCGACTGGCCCGTGCCGCTGGCAGTGATACTCTTTCCCGATGTCATATGCCATCGCACCTCCCGTGGTTCCGAGCCTGCCCATCATCGGCAGCGATCAGCGCTTCCCTGTCCGGCGCATCTTCTGCATCGGGCGCAACTACGCTGAACATGCCCGAGAGATGGGCGCCACGGTGGACAAGGACACCCCATTGTTCTTCTGCAAGCCGGCGGATGCCGTGGTGACCGACGGCGCGGACGTGCCGTTCCCGCAGGCCACGCAGGATCTGCACCACGAGGTGGAAATGGTGCTGGCGCTGGGTGGCGGTGGACGCGATATCCCGGTCGAGCGGGCCGCGTCGCTGATCTGGGGCTATGGCGTGGGGTTGGACCTGACCCGTCGCGATCTGCAGGCCGTTGCCAAAGCCAAGAGCCACCCATGGGATGTGGCCAAGGCGTTCGATCATTCGGCACCGGTATCGGCCTTGCGCCCTGCCAGCCAGGTGAAGCTGGATGCTGACACCACGCTGACACTCAGCATCAACGATCAGCAGCGTCAGCAGGGCCGACTGGGCGATATGGTGCACGGCGTGGCGGAGATCATCGCCATTCTGTCGACGCTGTTCGAGCTGAAAGCGGGTGACCTTATTTTTACCGGCACACCCGCGGGCGTGTCGGCGCTGCATCGTGGCGATCGCTTCCATGCTGAACTCGCAGGCATCGCGACGTTGGAAGGTCAGGTCGCGTAGGCATCGCAAGAGTTTGCCGCCCTTCTCTCTGTTTGGCGTTGCCCTGTTACTCTTACGGCGTCCGGGGGCAACGCTAGGGAGTGAAGCATGAGCATGCTTAAAGAGTTCAAAGAATTTGCCATGCGTGGCAACGTGATCGACCTCGCCGTCGGCGTGGTGATCGGCGGTGCATTCGGCAAGATCGTCACCTCATTGGTCGAACAGATCATCATGCCGCCGATCGGCTATATCACCGGCGGCATCGACTTCTCGCAGATGAAGTGGGTGCTCAAGCCGGCCGACAATACCGATCCGGCCCATAAAGTGGCCGAAGTGGCTATTGGTTACGGCAACTTCATCAATACCCTGATTCAGTTCCTCATCATTGCCTTTGCGATCTTCCTGGTGGTCAAGGCCATCAACAAGCTCACTCGCCGCCAGGAGGCCGCGCCTGCGCCGCCGGCAGCGGATGTAGTGCTGCTTACCGAGATCCGCGACTTGCTGAAGTCGCAAAACCAGAAGTAAGCGTTGAGGAACAACGCGCGAATGAGGCGCCGGTGGGCGCCTTTTTCGTTTCATGTGTTCTCGGTCTGCCTCACCATGACTTCTGGCCTAAGCAGCCGCATGAGGGCACGCCATAATCGTCGTTTCCGCCCGAGGAGTTTCCCCATGCGCCGCCTGCCTCTCTCCCTGCTCGCCGCCAGCCTGATGCTTGCCATCGGCACGGCAAACGCAGCGACCCAGACCACCATCCCCGCCGCAGCCGTAAAGACGGCCGAACAGCTGCGCGACAAGGCGATGAACGACAATACGGGCTATGAGATCGTGTCGTCGCTGACCACCGAAGTGGGCGCACGTATCGCCGGTAGCCCCGCCGATGAGCGTGGTCGCGAATGGGCGATCGCCAAGTTCAAGGCGCTTGGCTTCGACAAGGTCTTTACCGAGCAGGTGACCTATCCGCTGTGGGAACGCCGCAGCGAACACGCCGAGATTGTCTCGCCGTTTCCGCAGACGCTGGACCTGATCGCACTGGGTTACTCGGCCGGCACGCCGAAGGGCGGCCTCACCGCTCAGGTGGTGAGGTTCGACAGCCTTGATGCGCTGAAGGCGGCCGACCCCGCCAGCGTGAAGGGCAAGATCGTGTTTGTGGACGCGCACATGGAGCGCCACAAGGATGGCCATGACTACGCGATCGGTTCGTCTGTCCGCGTGGGTGGTCCCGTCATCGCCTCAAAGATGGGCGCCGCCGCCTTCCTGCTGCGCTCGGCCGGTACCGACGCCAACAGCCGCACGCCTCATACCGGCGTGACCGGCATCAGGGATCCCAAGGAAGCCATTCCGGCCGCCGCCCTCTCTAACCCCGATGCCGATCAGCTGACGCGCGTGCTGGCTTATGGCAAGCCTGTCAGCGTGAAGCTGGATCTCGATTGCGGCATCGTCGGCTCCTACACCGGCGCCAACGTGATTGGTGAAATCACCGGCAAGAAGCATCCGGAGCAAGTGGTCGCCATCGGTGGCCATCTGGATTCGTGGGATCCGGGCACCGGCGCCATCGATGACGGCGCTGGCGTAGCCATCGCCATGGCTGCCGGCAAGCTGATTCACGACATGCCGCAGCGCCCCGACCGCACCATCCGCGTGATTGCGTTTGCCAATGAAGAGATGGGCCTGTGGGGCGGTCGCGCGTACGCCGACAAGCATGGCGCAGAGGTGGCCAAGTTCCAGCTCGGTACGGAATCGGACTTTGGTGCACGCAAGGTGTGGCGCATGAGCGCCAGCGTGAAGCCCGAAGCGCGCGGCGCCATCGAGCAGATCGCCAAGGTGTTGGCCCCCATCGGCGTCGACTATGACGCCAAGATGCCGGGCGGCGGCGGCTCCGACCTCTCGCAGATGCATGCGAAGGGTATGGCCGCGCTGTCGCTGACGCAGGACGGCACCGACTACTTCGACTATCACCACACCGCCAACGACACGTTGGACAAGATCGATCCGAAGGAGCTGGCACAGAACGTGGCTGTGTACGCCACGTTCTCCTACATGGCCGCGCAGGCGGATGGCGATTTCGGCTCGAAGCCAGGCGCATTCGCGAACGACGGCGCGGGGGAGTAACTCCTGGCGTCATGAGGAAAAAGGGCGGCCATTGGCCGCCCTTTTTTTGTGCCTCATCTGCAAAGCACTTTGTAGCAGCGCACTTGTGCGCGACAAGCCAGCGAAACGGAAAGGTCAAACGCTGCGGTCGCGCACAAGTGCGCTCCTACAGCAAGCTCAATGCGCGGTTTCTGCACCGCCCACTCGGCGCTTGCGCGAGAAGCGCTCGTGCAGGCGATCGAGGTACAGGTAGATCACTGGAGTCAGGTACAGGGTGAGTACCTGCGAAACGAGCAGGCCGCCAACCACCGCCAGACCTAGCGGGCGACGCGTTTCCGCACCCGCGCCAAGGCCAAGGGCAATCGGCAGTGTGCCGGCAAATGCAGCCATGGTGGTCATCATGATGGGGCGGAAACGCACGTGGCAGGCTTCGACAATCGCCAACGCGGGCGCCATGCCCTCACCACGCTGCTTTTCCAAGGCAAAGTCGATCATCATGATTGCGTTCTTCTTGACGATGCCAATCAGCATCACGATGCCTACGAAGGAGAACAGATCGAGCGGCGCGCGGAAGATCATCAGTGTGAGCAGTGCACCCACCGCAGCGGACGGCAGACCCGAGAGAATCGTCAGCGGGTGAATGAAGCTCTCATACAGAATGCCGAGCACCAGATAGATCACGAACACCGCCAGCACCAGCAACAAGCCCATGCCCTGCATGGAGTCCTGGAATGCCTGCGCCGTGCCCTGCACGCTGCCAGTGATCGAAGGCGGCAGGTTGATCTGCTTCATCGCGCCATCGATGCTGGCCACGGCCTCACTGAGGCTCACGCCCGGCGCGAGGTTGAACGACACCGTTACCGCCGGAATCTGCCCCTGATGGTTTACGGTGAGTGCCTGCGGCTTGCGTTCGAAGCTTGCCACGGCATTGAGCGGCACCAGCGTGCCGCTGTCCGACGTCACATAGATCTGCGATAGCACATCCGGATCATTCTGCAAGGCGTAGTCCACCTGCAGGATCACCCAGTACTGCGATGACGCGCCGTAAATGGTGGAGATCTGACTGGCGCCAAACGCCGAGCCCAGCGCCCGTTGCACCTGCTCCATGCTCAGGCCCAGCGTGCCGAGTTTATCGCGATCCACATTGACGACCATCGAAGGACCATTGAGGTCCAGGTCACTGGTGACGTCCTGGAAGCCGTGCAACCTGGAGAACGCCTGCATCACCTTGCCCGACCAGCTGTACAACGCCTCCGTGTCGATGGACTGCAAGGTGTATTGGTACTGCGCCTTCGATTGACGGCCACCGACCTGGATGGACGGCGGATTCTGAATATAGGCGCGAATACCCGGAATCTGCGCGAACTTCTTGCGCAGCTCCTGAATGATGCCGTTGGGGTCCAGTGATCGTTCGCTGGCTGGCTTCAGTCGAAGCATCAACGAACCATTGTTGGTGGTGGTGCGCGCACCGCCCGCCCCCACCGACGACATGTAACCCTCGATGTTGGGGTCTTCGGCGACGATCTTTGCCAAAGCCTGCTGGCGCGCCGCCATGCTCGCCACCGACGTGTCGTCCGGCCCTTCGACGTTCACATTGAGCTGCCCCGAATCGCCGGCGGGAATGAAATCCTTGTCCACCACCATGAAGAGCAGGCCGGTAAGCAGAAGGCTGCCGAGGAACGCGCCAAGAATCGTGCGGGGGTGGTTCACCGCCCATCCCAATGTGTGCACGTAGCCACGACGCACGCGCTCGAAGCCCGCATCAAACCAGAGCACGACCCGTGCTTTTTTCTCATGCTCGGCATGACGAAGGAAGCGACTGCACAGCATCGGGGTGAGCGTGATCGACACGAAACCCGAGATCAGGATGGCGACACTCAGGGTTACTGCAAACTCATGGAACAACCGGCCAACGATGCCGCCCATGAACATGACCGGCAGGAACACGGCCACCAGCGAGAGCGTCATGGAAAAGATCGTGAAGCCAATTTCGCTGGCACCCTTGAGCGACGCCTCGTACGGGTCCATGCCCGCCTCCACGTGACGCACGATGTTCTCGAGCATCACGATGGCATCGTCCACCACGAAGCCGACCACCAGGGTCAACGCCAGCAACGAAAGGTTGTCGAGGCTGTAGCCCAGGGCGAACATCGCGCCAAATGTGCCGACAATGGAGACCGGCAGAGCGAGGCCGGGAATCAGCGTTGCCGATGCGTTACCCAGGAACAGGTAGATCACCAGTACCACCAGCACGCCGGCCAGCAGCAGGGTGAACTGCACATCGTCCACCGAAGCGCGAATCGACTCCGAGCGATCGTAAAGCACGGCCAGCTTGATCGATGGCGGCAGCGTCGCCTCGAAGGTCGGCAACACGGCGCGAACGCGATCGATGGTCGCCACGGTGTTGGAACCCGGCTGGCGCTGAATGGCGAGCACGATCGCGCGCTCGCCGTTGTACCAGCTGGCCACCTGATCGTTCTGTACGCTGTCTTCAGCCTTGCCCAGATCGGACAGCCGCACCGGCGCGCCATCGCGATAGGCCACGATGATGTGGTTGTAGAGATTGGCGCGTTGCAGTTGGCCGTCCGAACGGATCTGCAGCAACTGCCGGTTGCCGTTAAGCGACCCGGTGGCGAGATTGACGTTGGCGCCCGCGACCGCGTTCTGCACGGTATCGATGCCGATGCCACTGGCAGCCAGCTTCTGCGGATCGACGCTGATGCGCACCGCGTACTTCTGCGCGCCGTACACGCTCACCTGCGCTACGCCGTCGATCATTGACAGGCGCTGCGCCAGCTGCGTCTCGGCATAATCGTCCACCACCGACAACGGCTGGGTTTTCGAGCGCAGGGTGAGAAAGAGTATGGGGGCGTCAGCCGGATTGACCTTGCGATAGGTCGGCGGCGTGGGCATGTTGGTGGGCAACTGGCGTTGCGCCGATGAGATGGCTGCCTGCACATCCTGCGCCGCGCCATCGATATTGCGATTCAACTCGAACGTCAGCGTGATCGAGGTGGAGCCCAGCGCACTGGTCGAGGTCATCGACTGGATGCCAGCAATGGTGGATAGCTGGTTCTCCAGCGGTGTAGCCACTGCGGTCGCCATCGTCTCCGGCGCTGCACCCGGCAGGCTGGCATTCACCGTGATGGTGGGGAAGTCGACATTCGGCAGTTCATTGACTGGCAGCTTCGGATACGCCGCGATGCCGAACACCAGCAACGCGACCATCAGCAAGGTGGTCATCACCGGGCGCCGGATACAGAGAGCGGGCAGATTCATGCGCTACGTGTCCAGGCTCAACCGTTGTCCGTGACGACGTTCACGTGCGTGCCGTCTGCCAGCAGCAGCTGGCCATCGGTCACCACTTGCTCGCTGCCGGTGAGTCCCTTCTCGATCACGATCTGGGCGCCACTGCTGGGGCCGGCAGTGACCATCCGCTGCTGCACCGTGCCATCTGCATTGACGACGAAGACGAAGCTGCCCAAGGGGGAGTTCTGCAGGGCGACCACGGGCACCGTCACCACGTTGCTGAGACGCGTGGTGGGCAGCACGACCTCAACGAACTGGCCGGGCGTCAGCTCATCACCGCTGTTGGCATAACGCGCCTTGAGCTGGATGGTGCTGGTGGCGGCATCCACCGCGTTGTTGATGAATTCCAGCTCGGCCTGCATCGGCGCTTGCTTGGTGCCGGGAATGCTCACCGTCACGGGCACCGCTTGGCGCGCCATGCTGTCCTTGATGCCGGCCAAGCCGGTTTCAGGGATCGAGAACGTGACGCGGATGGGGCGAATCTGGTTCAGCACGACGATGGACGTGTCATTCGCCGTCACCTGCGCGCCCGGATAAATCAGCGGCGCACCAGCGATGCTGTCGAACGGCGCCTGGATCTGTGCGTAACTCAACTGCGTGCGTGCCAGCTCCACCGCCGCCTTATCGGCTTTCACCGACGCGGAGTAAACACCTTCATTGGCCTTGTAGCTGTCGTAGTCGGCCTGCGCCACATAACCCTTGCCCATCAGTGGCTGGTAGCGCTTGAGTACGGTGCGGGCGTTGTCCAGCTGGGCCTGATCCTTGGCGAGATTCCCTAGCGCCTGATCAAGCTGCGCCTGCAACAGGCTGGGGTCGATGCGGACGATGGTGTCGCCCTGCTTGACGTGTCCGCCAGGAGTAAACATCAGCTTTTCCAGCTGACCGCTGACGCGCGCCTGCACATTGACGCTGGAGAATGCCTCGGCGCGCCCGATGACCTTCAGGTGGAGATCCAGATCGCCACGATGGGCACTCGCTACCTTCACCGGCACTGACACCGCAGCGACCGGACTCTTCGCTGATGCGCGCTCACGGCCGCGGAACAGCGGCACTGCCACCACCACGGCGACAAGCAGCACTGCGAGCATGACGAACTTCTTACGGGACGAGCGCTGCATGATTTCTCCAACCGTCGACAGCAAGCACGATGCCCGCCATGCGTCGGGATGCCACGAATTCGACTGCAATGTAGGTTTAGGGATGCGCCGCCCTGGCTCCACTCCGGTGCGCCGCACCGGGCATTGTGAAGCAGGGGGCACGCATGACCCGCACGACCGACAGCACTTGGCAAAAGGCTGGGCGTCGGGCAGGCGTTATAGGAATCGCAACATAGTGTGGCCGCACGATGACGCGCATCTGCCAGAGGCCACATAGGAGGGGTGAAGCGCAAGAAACGCGCCGGTCGCTCAGGCCTCGCTTTCGTCGCCAGCGGCGCTGCCATCCAAGGCCTGCAGGTTTTCCTTGATGCGGTTGAGCACATCCATCGCCTGCTGCAATTCCGTCAGCTCGATCCCGCGCGTGGCGTCCTTGCGCAGCCCCTTGCCGATCAATTCCATATCGGCGATGACGGCGCGGGCCTGATCGGTGACGTACAAACGCCAGGCGCGGCGATCCTTGGGATCGGGACGACGTTCGACAAACCCTGCGGCCTGCAATCGATCGATGACGCGACCTACGGCGATCGGCTCCATTTCCAGCTGCTCGGCGAGCTCCGTCTGGCGCAACCCTTCGCGGTAATAGAGCATTTTGGTGGCCCGCCATTGCGCACGGGTCAACCCGAATTTCACGGCGCGTCTGTCGAAGTGCTTGCGAAACAGCAAGGTCACGTCATTGAGCAGATAGCCGAAGGAGATGTCTTCCACCTTAGTCATAGCTGTCAGGTCTGGTTGTACGTGCCAAGTTTAGGAGCCCGCGCCATGCCGACTCCCCGCGCGAAGATCGAGGACATACTTCAGGGCCAAGCATACGTCGCAATATCTTGCGGATCCAATACCTATGCACATTGAGCTCATCACTGCTGACATCACCCGCCTCAAGGCAGACGCCATCGTCAATGCCGCCAACGTCAGCCTGCTTGGCGGCGGCGGCGTGGATGGTGCCATCCACCGTGCCGCAGGCCCCGGGCTACTGCAAGCCTGCCGCGCCTTGCCGGAGGTCAGCCCCGGGGTGCGCTGCCCCACCGGCGAAGCTCGCATCACGCCGGGATTCAGCCTGCCCGCCCGCTACGTGATCCATACCGTCGGCCCGATCTGGCGCGGTGGCGAACAGGGGGAGCCAGACCTGCTAGCCAGCTGTTATCGGCAAAGCCTGCTGCTGGCCTATGAGCATGGATTGGGCTCCGTGGCGTTTCCGGCGATCAGCTGCGGCGTGTTCGGCTACCCGCCGCAGCTGGCGGCCCCCTTGGCACTGCGTAGCCTCAGAAGCGTAGAGCATGGAGCGACGCCGATGCAGGTGCTGCTGTGCAGTTTCGACGACACGATGGCAGCGATCTGGCGATCCGCTCTCACGGATGCAGGTTGAATGGATAGAGCGCCGGTAGTGGTGAGGTGTTGGATGCGGCCTCACCCTGCCGCCATACAAAACCATCGCGGAAAGCCGCTGCCAAACGGTCACCCAGCCCCGATTCGTTGGCACCGGCATAGTGGCTGCGTTGCAGGGCGGCAATGGCATCCGGCTGCGTCCCGGGTGCCAGGGCGGCAGCCAACTCACTCAGATTCTGCAGTTGCGGTCGCTCGGCGCGCGCCCATGCCAGCAACGTGCCGGCCTGGCCAGCCACATCCGCGCCGCGCGCTGCGGCCAGAAAGACAGTGCGCAACCGGGACACTGTGGACTTAGCGTCTGTCGATGACGCCGCGGCGCGGGCAAGCGGCTGCCGACGACGCCACCACAGCCACGCGAGCAGGCTAATCACCCACAGGCACAGGCTGCCGATGGCCATCCAGCGCCAGGGCGTACGGGCGCTGGCACCAGGCAGCGCTGCTATCGGCGCCGAAGGCGCAACGCTCGGCTGTGCCGCCGTAGCGGGCGTTGCCGGAGTCACGCTTGGCGCACCGATGGCGGGCAGCACGGTGAACGTTTGTGCCGGAATGCGCGCCACCTCGAGACTGTCGCTCACCACATTCCACCAGGTGAGGGTGGTTTCGGGAATGGTCAGCGTCCCCGCCCGGCTCGGCACAATGGCGAAACCCTGCTGACGCCGCCCCACCTGCCACTGCCCTTCGATGCGCGTGCCCTCGACCGGCTTGTCCGGATACACGGTGGCGCCTTCAAGCGTGGGCAGACTCAGCGCCGGCAGCGCCTCGTAAGGCAGGCCCGTCGCCTGCAGGCTCATCACCAGATTGACCGGCATCCCCACGCGTAGTTCGCCCTGGGCCGGGCCGCCATCGAGGTGCAATGCAAGGTCACGCGCAGGTAGCCATGCTCCTTTGGAAGCCTGCGTGGGTGCGGGCCGCACATCGATGGATACGGGCGGCGAGGATGCCGACAGGGGTGTCCCATTGCCGAAGAAGGCATCGGGCTCCGCGAGATTGACCATCTCCCCCTGGAACGCCACAGGCGGTATCACCAGTCGGCCCACGCGTTGCGGCGTCACCGCATAGCGGCGTTCGATGACGTTGTAGCGCCGACCGCCGCGTTCCGCTTGATAGTTGACCTCTTCGCCCAGACGACGGACTTCCACGCCCGCCAGCTGTGGATCTTCCAGTGCGCCACTGGAGAGGTTGGCGACAAAGAAAAGCCGCACGGTATAAACCAACTGCTGTCCAACATAGCTGCTGGCCGGATCGATGCTTGCCTCGAGAAAGACGTCTTTACGTCCGGCTGCTGCGTCCGCTGGATTGGGGGCGACTACCTCCAGCTGTATTGGCGCAGTCGTGCCGCCTGCGAATGACAGGGCAGGAATCTGCAGAGTGCCCGCGTGCAATGGCCGCAAGGCCACGCCCACCGTGACCTGAGACGAGCGCTTGCCGTTGACAATGCTGAGACTGGTATTGCTGGAGCTGCCCAGCACGGCGAAGTCCTGCGACAGCGGCCGCAGGTCCGGCGCCTGCACCATGCCGCTGCCTTCGGCACGCAGATTGAGTGTCACCGTTTCGCCCAGCTCCACCTGCGTTCGATCCAACGTCGCCCGCACTTCAGCGGCTAGCGTCGACATCGGCCACAGACACAGCACAAAGCACCAGAAAATCAGCAGGCGACGCAGGCTCACGGCGAATCATCCTCCGCCGGCGCGCCACCGTGACGCTGCCGGTATTCGAGATCAAACTTGCGTCGCAGCAGTGCACCCGGGTCATCCGGCACACGCTGCAAAGCCTGGCGCACGTCCGCTGGCAATTTCGACTGGGCATCGTCCGCGGCGATGGCACCCAGTTCGTGCGTGGTGGGCTGCCGTTTCGAGCCGGGCTTGCCCAGCGCCTGGTCCATCTGCTTTTGCAGTGCTTCTTGGGCCTGTTGCGCACGAGCGCGCTCTTCGGCTTGCTCTTGAGGTGTTTGCGGCTTAGTCCCCGACGATGCATCGGCCTGCTGACCCGGCGTCTGCTGCTCGCCTTGCGCGTCCTTCTCGTTACCGTTGCCTTGCGCGTCGCCGTGCGCCTGCTGGGACGGCTTGCCCTCGCCGTCGTTCTGCTGCGAGCCGTTCTGCTGCTGGGCGGATTGTCCCTGCGAATCCTTGGGAGGCGTGGTCGACGGCCCCTGCCCCGACTTGTTCTTGTCGTTGCGCGCCCCGCCGCTCTGAGGCTGCTGCTGTGGTTGTTGACGCATCCAATCTTCCACCGCTTTGCGATTGGCTAGCGCATCGGCGTTGGCGGGATTCGCTTTGAGCGCGCGGTCGTAAGCGTCGAGCGCCGCCTGGTAGTTGCCTTGCTTGGCCAGCGCATTGCCTAGGTTGTACTGCGCGTCCGTACCCGGCAGATCGTGCAGCGCGGCGCCAGCCGCTGCATAGTCGCCCGCGCGATAGGCAGCAGCACCACGCAACGCCGGATCACGCGCCAGCTGCTGCGCTTGTTTGGCATTGCCTTGCGCAAGTGCCGCGGCGGCCTGCTGATCGGGGCGACGCCACAGATCGCTCCAGCTGCCAGCGCGTGCGTTGCCCGGCACGCCCGGAAGCAGGGCCAGCGCCAGCACTATCAGCCAGCCCCGGCGAAACGACATCGCGGCGAGCGGCAGCAAGGGCAGGAGCAGCCAAGGCCCACGATCCTGCCACTCATCACCATGCAGGTCCGCTGCCAACGTCGCGTTGCCATCGGTACTGAGTTCGGCGCGCAGCGCGTCGATATCGCGGCGATCATCCGTCATGGGAACAAAGCGCCCGCCACCCGCCTCGGCGAGTGCGCGCAGGCTCTGATCGTCTCGCCGCGCCATGGTCAGATCGCCTTGCGCGTCGCGTTGAAAGCTTTGGTCCGAGAGTGGCACCGGCCCGCCCTGTGGCGTACCCACGCCCAACACGGAAACGCGCACACCTGCCTCGCGCGCTTTGCTCGCCGCTGCGCTTGCGGCGGCATCTACCGTATCGGTCACCAACACCAACGAGCCACCGCCGACCTTTGCGTCGCGAATCAGGGTCACGCCGCGCTCGATCGCCTGTGCCGCGTTGTCACCATCCACCGGCATGGTGTCGGGCGCCAGCGCATCGAGCAGATCGTTGAGGCTGGACGCATCGGTAGTCAGCGGCGCAACCACAAAAGCCTCACCCGCATAGGCCACCAACCCATTGAGTCCATCGTGATTGGCGGCCAACAGATCACGTACCTTGTAGCGCGCACGATCGATGCGACTCGGCGCCACATCGCGCAGCCAGCATGCGCTGGGAAAGCGAAATCGCCACGACTTGTGCCGCGCGCTTGGCATAAAGCGGCTGGGCGACATGACTCCAGGTCGGGCCTGCCATGGCTAACGTCGCCAGCAACCATCCGGCCGCCAGCAGCAACACCGGACCACGGCGACGCGGCTCGTTGCCCTGCAGCAGATGAGGCAACAGCTCGGCATCGACCAGTCGCGCGAGTGCCTCACGTGCGCCGCTTCGACGCGAGGCGAAGGCGAGCAGCAAAGGAAGCGCCAACGAAGCAAGCAACCACCAAGGCCGCAGAAAGTGAAACTGCTGCAGCGCCTCGCTCATGCCACCATCTCCAGGCGCCGCGTACGTGGTGCCATCGCCACCAACCACGCCAGCACCGCCAGCGCCAGGGGCCAACGGAACCATTCATGGCGCGGCCGCAGCGAAGGGCCTTGCTGCGGCATCGGCTCCAGCGCATCGATGGCTCGATACGCATCGGCCAACTGTTGGGCATCGGTCGCACGGAAATAGTGGCCACCGGTTTGTGTGGCCATGGCGCGCAGCATGCCTTCGTCCAGATCTTCCGAAGGATTGACGATGTGTGAGCCGAACAGGTCGGGTACCGTCATCTCGGTGGCGCCGATGCCGATGGTGTAGATACGCACACCGGCCGCCTTGGCAGCGCGTGCAGCATCCAGCGGCGCAATGTTGCCGGCGTTGTTCACGCCGTCCGTCAACAGCACCACGACACGCGCCTGCTCCGGCAAACCGGCGAGGCGCTTTACCGCCACCGCAATGGCATCACCGATCGCCGTTTCGGTGCCGGCCAGACCCACCGCAGCACCTTGCAGCTGAGCGCGCACGGCATTCAGATCGTAGGTCAGCGGCGTGACCAGAAACGCACGACTACCGAACATGATCAGCCCCATCTCATCGCCACTGCGGCGCGCGATGAAATCACCCGCAATCGCTTCCACCGCGCCAAAGCGGCTGACGGGTCGACCGCCCAGCTCCATGTCGTTGGTACGCATGCTGCCCGACAGATCGACGGCCAGCATCAAGGCGCGTCCGCTGCGCTGCTGCGCTTGCGGCGGACCCACCCATTGCGGACGCGATGCCGCCACCAGCAGACATACCCAGGCAAGCACCAGCGCCCATGTACGCCATTCGCTTCCGTTACGGCGCTCAGCAACTTCCAGGTGCAGTCCAGGATGTGGCAAGTGCAGCGCCTCGCCGGGCTGTGCGGGTCGCAGCCACCAGCGCAACAGCCACGGCAAAGGCAGCAGCAGGAACACCCAGGGCCATGCGAACTCAGGCATGACCGGACTCCGTTGCCGTGCGAGCTACTGACGCCGGAGAGATGGTGTTGGCCTTGATGCGACGGCGCCATGCGACGATCAACCAGCGCCGTGTCGCCTCCACGGCCGCATCGATATCAAAGGATGCCGTGGGCCGATACAAGGCTGTTTCCAATGCCACCAGTGTTTCCACGGTACGTGCATCGACAGGTACCGACGCCAGCGTTTGTCGCCAATCTTCACCGTGTTGGCGAATGGCGGTTGCATCGAGTCGTCGCGCCGCCCGCCGGAGCAGTTGATGCAAGCCTGCAGCTAGCTCCTGTGGTTTCCCCTGCGCGTGCGCAGCCAACGAATCCAGTTCCGCCAGCATGGCTTGCTCAGCGCTCTGTCGCCGTTGCCGTCTGCGCCACCACCAGAACAAGCCGATAGCAGCGACCAATACGAGCACGGCCACCATCCACCAGCCAGGTGCCGGTGGCCACCACGCTGGCGAAGGAGGGAGATGAATGTCTCGCAGATTCGGCCCTGCCGCGGGCGGCGACGTGTTGGACACTGCCATCATCGGCGTACTCCCGGCGCCAACAGCGACATTACAGCATCGAGCGGATCGTTGGCCGTATCGATAGTAACGTGCGGCAGGCCCAGACTTTGCGCCATCGCATTAAGTTTGCTCTGCCCTGCGCCGAGACGCTGTTGAAACTCACGTCGCTGACGTTCACCAAACAGTACGACATCGCGTCGCACGCCTTCGTGCTCAAGAGGATAGCGTCCCGGTGGCGGAAGCCCCAATTCCAATGCATCGGCGACCACCAGCACGCGGACACCCGCCTTGCCAGCGAGATCAAGCAGGCGGCCACGCGCCGCGTCGTCGCAACTCAGACCATCGCTGATCAGCACGACCCGATTGGCGCCGTGCATGAGGCGCGTAGCGCGAAGCAAAGCCTCGGATAAAGGCTCGCGCGGCGATGACAGCTGGCGGGCATCCCACTCGGCAAGCGCACCACAAACCGCCAGGGCGCCGCGCGTGCCAAGCTGGGGGCGAAGCAGGCGTTCGCCGCTACCGAATTCCATCAAGCCAACGCGCTCACCGGCCCGCACCGCGTACCAGGCAGCCAGCGCCGCAGCGCGTGCTGCCTGCACCGATTTCAGGCGCACGCGAGTACCGAAGCGCATGCTTTCATGGGTATCGAGCAGGATCAGCAGGCGTCCTTCGCGTTCCTCCTGGAATAGCTTGGTATGCAACTTTCCACTGCGGGCGGTAAGTCGCCAGTCGAGGCGGCGCACATCGTCGCCGGGTTGGTAGACGCGCGATTCGGCGTAGTCCATGCCACGACCGTACAGGCGGCTGGACTGCTGGCCCGCGTGCATCGCTCGGCTTTCGAGCCGCGGCAGGGCCGCTTTGGCCACGCGGCTGCGCAATGCCACCAACTCGGCGAGACGAACGCGAACGCGCCCGTCACCCTCGTTCCTTTGATTCGGCACAGCACTCACGGGAGCGGCACGAGATCCAGCACACGACGGATGACCTGGTCACTGCGCACACCTTCCGCCTCGGCCTCATAACTGAGCAGCACGCGATGACGCAGCACTTCATACGCAATCGCGTGCACGTCTTCGGGCAAGGTGTAATCGCGCCCTGCCAGCCAGGCGTGCGCGCGTGCGCAACGATCCAGGGCGATGGTGCCTCGCGGACTGGCCCCCCACGCGATCCAGCGCTTCAGCTCTGGGCCATAGGCACCAGGGTTGCGCGTCGCCAGCACAAGTTGCGTCAGGTACTCCTCGAGAGCCGGTGCCATGTGGACCGCGAGCACAGCATCGCGCGCACTGAACACATCTGCCTGGCTCAGAGTTGCCCTGGCGGCAGGCACCGGATGCAGGCTGCGTCGCGCCTGTTCGCGCGCGAGCTTGAGAATGGCAAGCTCGGCATCGGCATCCGGATAACCGATGGTCACGTGCATCACGAAGCGATCGAGCTGAGCCTCCGGCAACGCGAAGGTGCCTTCCTGCTCGATGGGATTCTGCGTGGCCATCACCATGAACAACTCAGGCAGGTGCCAGGTGCTGCGCCCCACGGTGATCTGGCGTTCGGCCATGGCTTCGAGCAGCGCCGACTGCACCTTGGCCGGTGCGCGGTTGATCTCATCGGCCAACACGATGTTGTGGAACAGCGGTCCGCGCTCGAACTCGAAATTGCCCGACTGCGGGCGAAAGATGTCGGTACCCGTCAGGTCGGCCGGCAACAAATCGGGGGTGAACTGGACGCGGTGAAAATCGGCCTCAATGCAACCGGCCAGCGCCTTCACCACGGTCGTCTTGGCCAAGCCCGGCGCCCCCTCGACCAGCAAATGCCCGTCGGCGAGCAAGGCCACCAACAGGCAATCGATCAGATGCGGCTGGCCAATGACGCCGCGCTGCAGCTCATCACGAACGTGTAGAAAAGCCTGCTGCAGGCGTGACGCGGGCTGGGGCTCGGGCATGTCCATCGGGTATTCCGTCATGGTTTGGCGCTATCACAGACCGTGAAGTGTCCCAGAAGTTTAATGCCCATGACTTCCGGCCCCCAAAACACCCACTGGCTGCGACCGATTCAGACATGAAAAAGGGCGGCCTGGGCCGCCCTTTTTCGTCTTGCTGGCGAGACCGCTTACTGCAGGCTCTCGCTGAGGATGCGCGGCGTCACGAAGATCAACAGCTCCGCCTTGTTGCTTTCGCGCTGAGTGCTGCGGAACAGGATGCCCACGCCCGGAATATCGCCCAGGCCCGGCACCTTCGAGGCGGAGTTCTGCTTGGTGATTTCGTAGATGCCGCCGAGCACCACGGTCTGTCCGTTATCGACCAACACCGAGGTGTTGATCTCACGCGTATCGATCGTGGGTACCTGGCCACTGCCCGGCACGGTGATATAGCCAGCCAGCGCGTCCTTCTTCACATTGATCATCAGGTACACGCGGTTGTCCGAAGTGATCGTCGGCGTGACCTTCAGCTCCAGCACCGCGTCCTTGAACGCCACGGTGGCGGTGCCGCTGCCACTCGCGCCGGTCGCGCTGTTCTGATAGGTGACGTAGCCGATTTCCTGACCCTGACGGATGACCGCTTCCTGCTGGTTGGCGGTAATGACGCGCGGGCTGGAGATCACTTCACTGCGGCCTTCGGTCTGCCCTGCCTGCAGCTCCAGGTCGATGGCGTAGTTCTTGCCCAGGATACCGAGCGCAAAGCTGCTCGTAGCGGGATCGACCGTCGGCAGGTTTACGTTGATACCACTGGCCGTACCCTTGCCGCTGGATGTGCCGCCCGTCGAAAGCTGCTGCTGACTCGGATTGGTAATCTTGCCCTGCAGGCCGAACTTGGCACCCAGCTCACGCGTGAAGGTGTCCGTGGCGATCACGATGCGCGACTCGATCAGCACCTGCTGCACCGGACGGTCGAGCACGGAGATCAGTTCGCGCAGCTCACGGATCTTCTGCGGGTTGTCGTTGATCAACAGCGTGTTGGTGCGCTCGTCGAACGACACGCTGCCACGAGCGGACAGGAATCCGCGAGAGGCCTTATTCGCACCGGCGGCGCCGCCGCCACCGCTGTTAGATGCAGACAGGCTACCCTGCGTCAGCAACTTGGCGATGTCCTTGGCCTTGCCATAGCTGATCGGCACGTAGTCGGTCACCAGCTCGGCATTGTCTTCCGCCTTGACACGGGCATCGGCAATGCTTTCCTCGTACTTGGCCAGCTCTTCCTGCGGCGCAATCCAGATCACATTGCCATTGCGACGCTTGTCGAGACTCTTGGCGCGCAGCACGACGTCCAGCGCCTGATCCCACGGCACATTGACCAGACGCAGGGTCACGCTGCCACCCACCGTATCCGACGCCACCAGGTTCAGGCCGGAGATATCAGCCAGCAGCTGCAGCGCCGAGCGCACCGGGATGTCCTGGAAGTTGAAGGTCACACGATTGCCGTTGTAGACCGGATCCTGACCCTTCGTCAGCTTCGGATCACCGCCCTTGGCGTCCTTCTTCTTGGGCGCAATTTCGACCACGTACTGGTTGCCACTCTGGTAGGCCGAGGTTTCCACCTCACCCTTGGTGCTGATTTCCATACGCGCGCCGCCGCGCACCCCCGCCTTGGTCGCGATGGTCTGCACCGGCGTGGCGAAGTCGAGTACGTCAAGGCGCTGAGCGAGATTGCTCGGCAGGGTGGCGTGGTCGATATCCACCACGACCTTGTCGCCCTGATGCTTCATGTCGGCACTGGCACCCGCACCGCTGAAATCAATCAGCACACGGCCTTCGCCATTCGGGCCACGGCGGAAGTCGATGTTGGACACCGAGGGGCCATTGGCCATCGAAGGCAGCGCCTTGGAAGGATCAATGGTCGCGGCTGTCGTCGTGGTCTGGGCATCGGTACCGTTGTTCACGGTCAGCACCAGGCTGTTGCCTTCGACGCGCGAGCGATACGTGGATTCACGCACCAGCTCCACCACCACGCGGGTCCGGCCGCCGGCCGCCACCGCTGACACGCCGGTAGTCGCCCCCTTGCCGATGTCGAGATGACGCGGCGCGGCGTTATCAGTGTCGGCAAAGTCGACCGCAATGCGCGGCGGATTACCGGTAGAGAAGATCTTCGGCTCCGGAACCGGCCCCTGGGCGAAATTGAGGTGCAGCTCGACACGGCCACCTGGCAGCGTGTCGAAGCTGATGTCCTTCAGGGTGCTGGTCGCGGCAGCCGCGGCGTTCGACCAGGCTGCGCCCAGCGTCAGCAGGCCTACCACCATATAACGGCTAGCCTGGCGCATGACACGGCCCCGAACAGTTTTGAGTTGCTTGGTCATTGCATCAGCCCCTGTTTCTTATTTCTCGCTGAGCGCGATGCTGGCGGAACGTTCCATCCAGCCACCATTGCCGTTGGATACCAGTTCCACCAGGTCGATGTGGTCCTCGCCAATCGCGGTGACCCGACCGTAGTTCTGGCCCATGTATTCGTTGCGGTGAACGCGATGGATCACGCCCCCCGGATCCTTCACCAGTACTTCCATGCCTGCGCCTGCACCCACGGTGCCGACCATCTTCAGGCTGTCCAGCGCGAACATTTCCAGCGGTTCCTTGGACCGGTTCTGGTCCGGACGGGGGCCCGCATTGGCGCCGTCCTGCTGCAACTCGGCGGTGCTCGGAGAGAACGGATCTCGACGTTCCTGATCGTTGTATTGAAAGGTCTCAAACGTCTTGATGACCGGCAACGGCGGAATCGGCGCACCCTTCTTTTGCTTTTCCTGCGCGACCCACTGGTGCAGATCGTCCTGCCCGCTGCAACCGGCCAGCGTCAGCATGGCGCAGCACACCAGCAAGGCTTTCACCGTGGTGGCGGGCCTGATGGCAACCCTCTTGCTCATTTCTGGCCCCCTGTCTTTGCCGGCGCCTTGCCCGTAGCCGACTTGGCGTTGGCGGCCTTGGCCTCAGCGCTCTCGTCTTCTTCCAGATAACGGTAGGTCTTGACCGTGCCCTGCAGCACCAGCATGCCACCGGTGGCAATACCAGTTTTGGCGTCCTTGCTCTTCGGCGTCAGCGACACATCGTGCATGGTCAGGATCACCACGCGCGGCAGCGAGGCCACACCGCTGATGAAGGTGCCGAACTGGTGGTACGTACCCACCATGCGCAGCTGAATCGGCTTCTCGGCGTAAAAGTCCTTCGGCGACTCCGCACCCGGCTGGAACAGCTCGGTTTCCAGGCCCGCTGAAAGTGCCGTCTGTGAAATGTCCACCAACAGCTCGGGCATTTCGGTCTTGCTGGGCAGCTGGCGCAGCAGCTGGCGCAGCATGTCCTGCATTTCGTCAAGCTGCTGCTGCAGAGTCTCCAGATTGACCGACTTGGCCTGCTTCTGGGAGAACTCCTGCTTCAGCTGCTCTTCCTTGGCTGCCGCGGTGTTGAGATCGTCCTGCTGGTCGCTGATTTTCAGACGCCAGCCCAGGAACACGACAAGTCCAAACACGAGTGTGCAAAAGAACACCTTGATCGAGATCGGCCAACCACCGATGTTGTTGCGATCGAGGTTCCGCAGGTCATTGAGGAACTTCATGGCTTCGCTCCTCTATTGCCTGCAGGGCTGGTGGGCTTGCTAGCCCCAGCCGTGGTGGCGGCGGTGGCCGGCTTGGCCGGCTGCGAAGCACCGGACGCCGCTGGTGCCACCGGGGCCGCTGCCGGGCTCTGCGCCGTCGAGCTGGACGCTGCCGGCAAGATCGGTGAGTGGTCGTCGTCGACACCCTCACCGTCCTCAGTGGACTTGGGCCGGCTCAATGCCACGTCCAGGCCAAAGGCGTATGGCATACGGCTATCGCCATGCGTGTTCTCGGTCTTGCGCAGATCCGCATGACCCATCCACTGCGACCCCTCGATATTGCGCATGTACTCGGCCACGCTGGCGTTGGACTGGGCCACGCCTTCCAGCGTCATCGATTCACCGACCTGCTTGAGTCCGCCCAGGCGCGCGCTGGCCGGAATGGTCTTCACCAGCTCATCGAACAAATGGACCATCTGCGAGCGATTGGCCTGCAGCTGCTCGATGATCTGCTTGCGTGCCAGCAAGCGTTGGCGGACCTTTTCCAGGTCCTTGATCTTGGCGATGCGCTCATCGAGCTGTTTGATCTCGCCTTGCAGATAGGTATTGCGATCGTTCTGGGTATCGATGCGCTCGCCCATCCAGACCGACCACAACAGCAGCACCAGCACCGCTGCGACAAAGGCGGCGGCCAGCTGCATGAAGAACTCGCGCTCGCGCTGCTTGCGGCGCTCGGTGCGCCACGGAAGTAAGTTGATGTGTGCCATCAGTCAAAGCTCCTCAGCGCGAGGCCGACCGCAATCATCAATGCGGGGGCGTCCTGTGCCAGCGACTGGGCCTGCACGCGAGGCGACAGCGACATGCGCGCCAGCGGATTGGCCACCACGCACGACACGCCGAGCTGCTGCTCGAGCATCTGGCCAATGCCTTCGATGGAGGCGCATCCGCCGGCCAGTACCACCTGGTCGACCTTGCTGTACTCGCTGCCTGCGAAGAAGAACTGCAGCAGGCGACTGATCTGCTGAACCAGCGAATCCTTGAAGGGTTCCAGCGCCTCGTTCTCGTAGGAGTCCGGCAGGCCACCCTTGCGCTTGGCGCGGCCCGCCTCCTCGTAGGAGAGGCCGTAGCGGCGCATGATCTCGTCGGTGAGCTGCTTGCCACCGAACACCTGCTCGCGCGAGTAGATGGTGCGCTGATTGCGCAGCACCGACAGGGTGGTCATGGTGGCGCCAATGTCGACCACGGCGACCAGCGCATCGCGGCCGACGTTCAGCTGATCGGCCACCATCGCGAAGGCGTTCTCCATCGCGAAGGCTTCGACATCGACCACCTTGGCGGATAGCCCACCAAGATCGAGCGCGGCGACGCGCATGTCCACGTTCTCGGTGCGCGAGGCAGCGAGCAGCACATTGTTCATTTCAGGGTTGTCGCGCACCGGACCGAGCACCTCGTAATCGAGGCTCACTTCTTCGATCGGGTACGGGATGTACTGGTTGGCCTCGACCTGGATCTGGCCTTCGAGATCATCCTCGGACAACTCGCTTGGCATCGGAATGATGCGCGTGATCACGGCCGAACCGGCCACGGCCGCCGCCGCGTGCTTGAGCTTGGAGCCCGAGCGCGCCAACGCACGACGAATGGCCTCGCCCACCGCCTCGACTTCGACGATGTTCTTTTCGACCACTGCATTGGGGGGCAGTGGCTCGACCGCGTAGTGTTCCACGCGATAGCGACCGCCGGCCTGACTGAGCTGCAGCAGCTTGACGGCAGTCGAACTGATATCGACGCCAACAAGCGGCGGCTTCTTGGGTGTAAAGAGCCCCACGATTTTCCCCCTTGCCCCTGGGCGCCCGTGCCTTGGAGTGGCACAGTGCGCGTCGGCATTTAATCCAAAAATTAACGTATTGGCAACGGCCTACGAGCTTTTTCTCGACTCATTCGCGTGACGGCATCCACAGGTTGGGCGAATGGGCCGGTGGCCTGTTTTTTGCTGTGACGTACTCGGTTCATGCCGTGGATACTGCTACATCTATACTCTGTCTTGTTTTGACTCAAGTCTCGCAAACACCCAAACCATGCAAATTCTCACGCGGTTCCTGCGCTGGATCCTGATCCTGGCCTTCACGGGTTTGCTGCTGGGTTTTGCAGCGATAGGCGTGGCCTACTGGCTTGTTTCCCCTCGTCTTCCTTCGGTGGCCGTGCTCAAGGACTACCATATGCAGGTGCCCCTCAGGGTGCTCTCTGCGGATGGCAAGCTGATTGCGAGCTTCGGCGAGACCCGCCGCATCCCCGTGGCCATCAGCGGGGTTCCCGACCGCCTTAAGCACGCCGTGCTGGCTGCGGAGGACGCCGGCTTCTACCAGCACCCTGGCGTGGACTGGCACGGTATCGCCCGTGCCGGCTGGCACGTCATCGTCTCGGGTGGCGACAAGGGCCCGGGCGGCTCGACCATCACCCAGCAGGTGGCGCGCAACTTCTTCCTGAGTCCCGAGAAGCTGTATTCGCGCAAGATCACCGAGATCTTCATCGCCCTGCGCATGGAGAGCGAGCTGACCAAGGACCAGATCCTTGAGCTCTACCTCAACAAGATGTTCCTGGGCCACCGCTCCTACGGCGTGGCCGCGGCTGCCTCCTATTACTACGGCAAGACGCTGGACCAGCTGACGGTGGCCGAAAGCGCCACCCTGGCCTCCACCTTCCAGCTGCCCTCGGTGGTCAACCCGCTGAACAACCCCAAGCGCATGATGGCCCGCCGCAACTGGGTGCTTGGCCAGATGCTGGAGAACCACTACATCAGCAAGGCGGAGTACGAGCAGGCGATCGCCGAGTCGAACAACGCCTCGCCGCATGAGCCGCCGATCGAGGTCGATGCGCCCTATCTGGCCGAAATGGTCCGCCTGCAGGTGCTCGACCGGCTGGGCAACGATGCCCTGACGGAGGGCTACGTGGTGAAGACCACCATCCAGAGCAGCCGCCAGCAGGCGGCCGTCGACGCAGTGCGCTCCGGCCTGGTCGAGTACGACCGCCGCCATGGCTGGCGTGGCCCTGAAGCCCACCAGGAGCTGGCCGCCGATGCCAGCACAGAGGATTTCGAGCGCGCCCTGGCCGGCTACACCGACATCTCCGGCATGCAGCCGGGCATCGTGACCGAGGTGTCTGGCAATGAGGCAAGCATCAACCTGGCCAGCCGCGAGCCGGTGAAGCTGGGCTTCGAGGCCGTCAGCTGGGCACGCCCACGCATTGACGATACCCGCGTTGGCGCGACGCCGAAGAACGTGGCCAGCGTGCTCAAGCGCGGCGACATCGTGCGCCTGTCGCGCGATGAGAAGGGCCAGTGGCAATTGACCCAGATCCCCGCAGCACAGGCAGCCCTGACCTCGGTCAACCCGGAGGACGGCTCGCTGCAGGCACTGGTGGGCGGCTTCAACTTCCTGCGCAGCAAGTTCAATCGTGCGGTGATGGCTGCCCGCCAGCCCGGCTCCAGCTTCAAGCCGTTCATCTACTCGGCGGCCTTTGAGCGCGGCTTTACACCGGCCTCCATCGTCAATGACGCCCCGATCTCTTTGCCCGACCCGTCCCGCCCGGGCGGCCTGTGGACGCCATCCAACGACGACGACAAGTTCGACGGTCCCATTCCCCTGCGCGAAGCGCTGGTGAAATCCAAGAACCTGGTGTCGGTGCGCCTGCTGGATGCCATCGGCGTGCGCTTTGCGCGCGACTACATCACCCGCTTCGGCTTCAGCCTCGACTCGCTGCCCCCCAACCTGTCGATGGCGCTGGGTACCGCCTCGGTGTCGCCGATGAGCATGGCCCGCGGTTACGCCGTGTTTGCCAACGGCGGCTATCTGGTGACGCCGTACTTCATCAGCGAAATCGATGATCGCGACGGCAAGCCCGTGTATCAGGCCAACCCCGCACGCGCGTGCCGCACGTGCGCCGAGCGCCTGCTCGACACCCGCCCGCCCGGCCCGCCACCGGCAGGCACCACGGCGGCGCCCGCCAACGCCGTTGCCGCGGCGGCAACGGCCGGTGGTCCTGCGGCGCCCAACAGCGTAGGCGGGGTCGGCGACGCTGTGCTCCCTGCGGACGCCCACGGCGACGGCGCGCACCCGCCCGTACTGGCCCCACAGGTCATCGACGGTCGCAACGTCTACCTGATCACTTCACTGATGCAGGACGTGATCAAGCGCGGCACCGGCGCTGCCGCCATGGCCCTGGGTCGTGACGACCTGGCCGGCAAGACCGGCTCCACCAATGATCACCGCGACGCGTGGTTCTCCGGCTTCAACGGCACCCTGGTGACCACCGTCTGGGTGGGCTTTGACGATTTCAGCTCGCTCGGCAAGGGTGAGTTCGGCGCCAAGGCGGCCTTGCCGATCTGGATGTCGTATATGGGTGCCACCCTGAAGGATCAGCCGTCGGCTACGCTGCCGATGCCGCCAGGCATTTCGACGGTGCAGATCAATGGCAAGTCCGAAATAATGAAGGTCGAAGATGTGGACCGCATGAGACAGCAGGCCAATCAAGAACAGGAGGACCAGGATCAGCAGCACGCCTACGACATCTTCTAATCGTCGGCAGCGCGGATCTTCTCTGTTGTCCGTTCTGCCGCCCGCGCCCGCCATGTCGGGCGTTAGATCGCCGGAGGAATGAGGCATGGCACGAGGTCAGCACCATCGAATCCACGCGCAGGACCGTCTTCAGCGCAACCGTCTGCGCGTCGCCCAGGAGGCGGCGCGATTGATGAGCGAACACGGCATCCGCGATTTCCACCACGCCAAGGTCAAAGCCGCCGAGCGGCTGGGCATCGTCGATGCGCAGGCCTTGCCGCGCAACAACGAGATCGAGGAAGCGTTGCGCGAGCATCAGCGCATCTTCCACGCCGAAACCCAACCTCAACTGCTACAAGAGCGACGCGAAGCGGCCGTAGAGGCCATGCGCTTCCTCGATCGCTTTGAACCACGCTTGGTCGGTGCAGTGCTCGAAGGCACCGCCGATGCACATTCGGCGGTATGCCTGCATGTGTTCAGCGACACGCCCGAGTCCGTAGTGCTGTTTCTGCAGGAGCGCGGTGTACCCCTGACACAGCAAACGCGTCGCCTGCGTATCACCCGTGACGAGCAGGCCGAGTACGCGGTACTGCTATTCGCCGCCGATGGCCTGCCCTTCGACATCACCGTGCTGCCGCTCGACTCGCTGCGGCAACCACCACTGGATCGCATGGACGAGAAGCCTATGCGACGCGCCTCTTTGGCAGCCGTTGAAGAATTACTTTCGGAAGCAGAGAACGACGACGAGTTCGAGCGCATGTTGTCGTCGGCACTGAAGTGAGCTCAGGAGTGAGTAAAGACAAGTGAGAAGTTTAAGAGAGCTGCTTTCTCTCACTCCTCACTTCTATTTTCCAGGCTCCCAATAAAAAACGCCCCGGCATGCCGGGGCGTTTTTCTGTACGAAGCCTACAACGCTTAGCGCTTGTCCGCTGGCGTGTAGTCACGCACATTGGCGCCGGTGTAGATCTGGCGCGGACGGCCGATGCGAGCACCTGGGGTTTCGTGCTGCTCGATCCAGTGCGAAATCCAGCCGGCGGTACGGGCGATGGCGAACATCACCGTGAACATCTCGGTCGGGATACCCAGCGCCTTGTAGATGATGCCCGAATAGAAGTCGACGTTCGGGTACAGCTTGCGCTCGACGAAGTAGTCGTCCTTCAGCGCCGCCTCTTCCAGCTTCATCGCCACATCGAGCAGCGGGTCATTGATGCCCAGCTCGTTCAGCACCTTGTGGGTCATCTCGCGGATGATCTTGGCGCGCGGGTCGAAGTTCTTGTACACGCGGTGGCCGAAGCCCATCAGGCGGAAGTTGTCGTTCTTGTCCTTCGCGCGCTTGACGGCGGTTTCGACCTTGTCGGCTGTTCCGATCTCTTCCAGCATCTTCAGCACGGCTTCGTTTGCACCACCGTGCGCCGGGCCCCACAGCGCCGTGATACCGGCAGCCACGGAGGCGTACGGGTTGGCGCCGGTCGAACCGACCAGACGCACCGTCGAGGTGGAAGCGTTCTGCTCGTGGTCGGCGTGCAGGATGAACAGTAGATCCAGTGCCTTGGCAGCCACCGGGCTCAGCTCCAGCGGTTCGCTTGGCACTTCGAACATCATGTGCAGGAAGCGATCGACGTACTCGAGGTTGTTGCGCGGATAGCGGAACGGCCAGCCGATCGAGTAGCGGTAGCAGGCGGCGGCGATGGTCGGCATCTTGGCGATCAGGCGGATCGCGGCCAGCTTGCGGTCTTCCGGATTATCGACGTCGATGTCGTCGTGGTAGAAGGCCGACAGCGAAGCCACCGAGGCGGCCAGCATGGCCATCGGGTGCGCGTCGTGGTGGAAGCCCTTGAAGAAGTCCTTCAGGGACTCATGCATCATCGTGTGATGCGTGATCTGATGTTCGAACTGGGCGAATTCCGTTTTGGTCGGCAGCTCGCCATTGAGCAGCAGGTAAGACGTCTCGAGGAAGCTCGACTTCTCCGCCAGCTGCTCGATCGGGTAACCGCGGTAAAGCAGCACGCCCTCGTCACCGTCGATATAGGTGATGGCGCTCTTGGTGCTTGCGGTGCTGCCGTAACCCGGGTCGTAGGTGAAATGGCCCGTGTCCTTGTACAGCGTTCCGATGTCGATGCATGCGGGACCCAGAGTGCCGCTGAGCAGAGGCAGTTCACTGCTGCGGTTGGTCGACTCATCCACCAACTTGACGATCTTGGAATCGGACACGGAAAACCTCCTTCACGAAATGTCGTCGCCAACGTATCGCCCCTATGGACGATGCCGGCGAGGTAGGGTTGATGTCGCAGCGGGGAAGACTGCGACACCTCGCCGCTCATTATCGCATATCGCCTTACCAACATGCCCTAGCGGATGGTCGGATGGCACGCGCAAAAAAACACGGGGCGAGCCATGCTCGCCCCGTGTGATATGCATGCGAACGCTGCGTGGCCGCAGCGTTACAACAAGCGTGTCGCGCGATTACTTCTGCGCGTAGCGCTTGCGGAACTTGTCGACGCGACCACCGGTGTCCAGCGTCTTCTGCTTGCCGGTGTAGAACGGATGGGAGTGGCTCGAGATATCCACCTTGATCAGCGGGTACTCGTTACCGTCTTCCCACTTGACGGTTTCCTTGGTGGCGATCGTCGAACGCGTCAGGAACGCGAAGTCCGACGACAGGTCCTGGAACACCACCGGGCGATAATTCGGATGGATATCGGGCTTCATGACTGACTCAAAGCGGCGGGTGAAAAGAGCGGCATTTTAACCACCATTCCCGCCCATTGGCAAGTCCATCAGTCACTTGGGCCGCTCAGGCCGCTTTCGAGGTCGTTTCAGGCCCCCAATGCGCCTCGCACCAAGGCCCCAAAACGCTCCTGATCCACCGCCATGACGATGCGCGCGTTGGCCGGACGACCAAGCCGGGACGTCCAATCCACCACTGTGGCGCCACGAGTAAGACGACCATCCAGCTCCACCGCCACATGACGCTCTTCGGCGCGCGTAACGATAGCCGGATCGATCGCCACCGCCATCGCCAACGCATCAGCAGCGATCACGCCGTGCCGACCGCGCTTGGCATTGAACGCACGTGCCGTGCCAAACACCTGCGCGAAGAATGTCGCGCGCTGATCGCCAGCAGCTAGCCAGGCGTTGAACGCCTCGTCATCGAACGCATGGCGAAGCACTACTTCCCAATCAACCAGATCGAACTTCGGAAACGCTTCGAACACGACATGTGCCGCTTCCGGATCAAAACCGATATTGAACTCGGCAGGAATCTTGCCGGTGTTGCCGAGCCCGGTGACGGCGCCACCCATGATCACCAACCGCTTCACACGCTGCGGCAAGGTGGGGTCGAGGCGCACTGCAAGCGCCAGATTGGTGAGCGGCCCCAGGGCCACCAGGGTGAGATCAGGCTGTTCGTGCGTCATGCGCAGGATGGCCTGCACCGCGTGCTCATCGGAGGCCATCGCCTTGGGCTCGGGAAAACCGACATCACCCAGGCCATCCGCACCGTGCACGTGCACGGCATCTTCCTCAGGCATGCGGACCAGCGGCGTCGGACACCCCGGGAACACCGGCGTGTTCATCCCCACCAGATCCACCAGCGTCCGCGCATTGCGTACCGTGTGGGCTAGGCCGACGTTGCCCGCCGCAATCGTCAGCCCGCTGACGCGCGCATGTTGGTGCGCCATCAGGATGGCGAGCGCGTCATCCACGCCCGGGTCGGTATCAATCAAGAGTTGCGGCTTGCTCATGATGCGTCGTCGTTGTGTTTGAACAGCCAAGCATAAGAGCTTGCGACGCGCGGGCAAACCCCAAAACAGCTAGGCATGGGCGTAACGGGCCGCTCCGCCAATCCAGCGCACAACGAGCTGCTCGGTCTGCTGCGGATAGTGCGCCAGCAATTGTGCCCCTACTTCCTGCACCGCCGGCAGCAGGTGCGCGTCCCGCGCGAGATCGGCGATGCGGAAACTCAGCTGCCCCGTCTGGCGCGTACCCAGTACTTCGCCGGGGCCGCGCAGCTCCAGATCTTTCTCAGCGATACGGAAGCCATCGTTGGTTTCGCGCATCACCTGCAGGCGCTCCTGCGCCAGCTGCCCCAGCGGCGGCTGATACAACAACACGCAGTTGGAGGCGATCGCGCCGCGCCCCACCCGGCCACGCAACTGATGCAACTGGGCAAGACCCAGCCGCTCGCTGTTTTCGATCACCATCAGGCTGGCGTTCGGCACATCGACACCCACCTCGATCACCGTAGTGGCGACCAGCACCGACAATTCGCCAGCCTTGAACGCATCCATGACGGCCTGCTTTTCCTTGGGCTTCATGCGCCCGTGGATCAGGCCAATACGGCAATCCGCCAGCGCCACAGACAGCTCTGTATGTGCCACCTCGGCCGCCTGCGCTCGCAGCTGCTCCGACTCCTCGATCAGCGTGCAGACCCAATAGACCTGCCGCCCTTCCAGGCATGCCGCATGGATACGGTCGATGACTTCGGCACGACGCGCGTTGGAAATGGCGATGGTCTGCACGGGCGTGCGCCCCGGCGGTAACTCGTCGATGGCAGACACGTCGAGATCGGCATAGGCGCTCATCGCCAACGTGCGTGGAATCGGTGTGGCCGTGAGCACCAGCTGATGTGGCACCAGCCCGGTGTTGTGATCCGCTCCCTTGTCGCGCAGCGCCAGGCGCTGCTGCACACCAAATCGATGTTGCTCGTCGACAATGACCAGCCCCAGCTGCGCGAACGCCACACCCTCCTGCATCAACGCGTGCGTACCAATAACGACCTGCGCTCCTGCCGCGACGCGCTGCAGAGCCTGCTGACGCGCCTTGCCCGCCACCTTGCCGGCCAGCCACGCCACTTCGATACCCAATGGTGTGAGCCAATGACGGAAGTGATGCAGATGCTGCTCGGCCAGCAACTCCGTGGGCGCCATCAGAGCCACTTGATAACCCGACTCGACCGCAGCCAACGCAGCGAGCGCCGCCACAATGGTTTTGCCACTGCCCACATCCCCCTGCACCAGCCGCAACATGGGCTGAGGCTGCGCAATATCGCTGGCGATTTCCGACGTGACACGCTGCTGGGCGCCAGTGAGACCGAACGGCAGGCTGGTCAGCAATTGCTTCCTCAGCGCGCCAGTGCCGCTCAGTCCTGGCGCATGGCGACGACGCACCGCCGCGCGCATGCGCTTGAGGCTCAGGTGCTGGGTCAGCAACTCTTCAAAGGCGAGCCGCTGCTGCGCGGGATGACGCCCCGTGGTGAGCTGCCCCAAGTGCGCATCCGGCGGTGGCCGGTGCACGTATAGCAGGGCATCGCGCAGCGAGGTCAAACCATGCGCCTTGCACAGCGCCGGCGGTATTAGCTCCAGCTGCGCATCAGGCGGCAAAAGGGCCAGCGCTTTTGCAATCACACCGGCAAGCCGCTTCTGGCCCAGACCTTCGGTGGTCGGATACACCGGCGTCAGCAGCTCGTCCACCGTGACAGGCTCATCGCCGGTCAGCCGCCGGTACTGCGGATGCACCATCTCCAGTCCATGCGTACCCTGGCGCACTTCGCCGTAGCAGAGCAGACGCGCACCGGATTGGAGCTGATCCGCCTGACTGCGATTGAAATGGAAGAAGCGCAGCTGCAGGGTTTGATGCGAGTCATCGCCAATCGCCACTTTCAGCTGCGGGCGATAGCGAAAGCCGCGCTCGACCGCCTCGATAATTCCTTCTACCTGTGCGCGATCCCCCGGCCGCAGGTCGGCGATCGGCGTGACACGGGTTTTGTCTTCGTAACGAAGCGGCAGGTGAAACCAGAGATCCTGCACACGCTCAAGGCCCAGCTTGGCCAGTGACTCGGCGAGCGCGGGGCCCACACCTGCCAGCACCGATACCGGCGTAGCGCCGGGATCGGTCAAAGGGGCAGCAGAGACGCGGGGGCTACTTGGTGGCATCAGCCAAGCCTAACCGGACGCGCAGCCAGCGGCTGCGACGTCAAATGATCAGTCAAGCACCATGACGGCATCGACTTCCACGTTGGCCATCTTCGGCAACGCGGACACTTCGATGGTGGAGCGCGCCGGATACGGCGCCTTGAAGTACTCAGCCATCACTTCGTTGACGATCGCGAAATGCGCCAGATTGGTGACGTAGATGCCCACGCGGACAATCTTGTCCAGCGACCCGCCCGCTGCTTCCGCCACTGCCGTGAGGTTGTCGAAAACCCGACGGGTTTCTGCCGCAATGCTGCCCTCCACCATCGTCCCAGTCGCCGGATCGAGCGGGATCTGGCCGGAGAAGTACACCGTGTTGCCGGCACGCACGGCCTGCGAATACGGGCCGATGGCCGAAGGTGCCTTGTCGGTAGCGATGATCTGGCGAGTCATGGGAAAGCCTCGTGGTTGCTCAGGCCTGCCAGTCTAAAGCGAGAAGTGAGTGAAGAGGAGTGTGAAGTAAGAGGAAGAGCTTTTGTCTTATCTCACCTCTCACTCCTCTCCACTCACTCCTACCCTACAGCGGATAGCGATAGGCGCCGCTGACGACGCCAGTGCGGCGTACGCGCCGGATGACGTCGGCCAAATGTTTGCGGTTTTTTACTTCCAGCGCGAACAGCAGGGTAGCGGCGGCGGCGTCTCGCTCGACGTATTCCACGTTCTCGATATTCGAGTTGGCGGCGGCAATCGCGGCTGCCACGGTAGCCAGCACACCCGGACGATTGATGACCTCGATACGCAGCTCGGCACGGTAGTCGCCCTGCACATCGTGATCCCATTCGATCGCCACGCAGCGTTCCGGCGACTTGCGCAATTCCACTACGTTCGGGCACTCCACCCGGTGAACGACGATGCCCTTGCCCGACGAGAGATAACCGATGATCTCGTCGCCCGGCAGCGGGTGACAGCAATTGCCAAAACTGAGCACGCCACGCTCGGCACCGGTGATGCGAATCTTCTCGGCGATATGCGGCGACTGCTGCACATCCGTGGCTTTCTTGCCGCGCGCTGCCACCAGCTGGCTCGCCACCAGATGCGGCATGCGATTGCCCAGGGCGATATCGGAAAGTAGTTCTTCGAGGCGCTTGAGCTTGGACGTTTCGAGGAAGCGATCAAGCACCGCCGGCGGAATCGCATCGAGGCTGGTACCCAGCGCATCGAGGGCGCGGTCAAGCATCCGATGTCCGAAATCTACCGCATCTTCATGCTGCAGATGCTTCAGGTATTGGCGAATCGCCGTACGCGCCTTGCCGGTAACCACCGACTCCAGCCAGGCCGGATTCGGCAGCGCCGAAGGCGCGGTGATGATCTCCACCAGCTGACCCGACTCCAATCGCGTACGCAGCGGCAGCAGCTTCTTGTCCACGCGGGCCGCCACGGCGTGATCGCCCACGTCGGTGTGCACCGCATAAGCGAAGTCGAGCGCGGTGGCGTTGCGCGGCAATGCGAGAATGTCGCCACGTGGCGTGAACAGATAGACCTCGTCCGGGAATAGGTCGATCTTGACGTTCTCGATGAACTCAGACGACGACGCCGTGTTCGCCTGACTGTCGGCCAGCGAGGAAAGCCATTCGCGGGCGCGCGCCTGTGCACTGTTCGCCGGGCCCGAATCGGTCTTGTAGGCCCAGTGCGCAGCCACGCCGCGCTCGGCCACCGAGTCCATCTCCGCCGTACGAATCTGCACCTCGATCGGCGCGCCGAACGGCCCGAGCAGCACGGTGTGCAGCGACTGGTAACCGTTGGCCTTGGGGATGGCAATGAAATCCTTGAAGCGCCGATCCACCGGCTTGTACAGCCCGTGCACTGCACCGAGCGCCATGTAGCAGCTCATTGCGGAATCGACCACGACGCGGAAGCCGTACACGTCCATCAACTGGGCGAAGCTCTTGTGCTCGTTGCGCATCTTCGAATAGATGCTCCACGGCGACTTGATGCGACCCACCACCTTGGCAGTGAGATGCTCCGCGGTCAGGCGCGTGGACAGCGCCGCCTCGATCTTGCCCATCGCCTCGCGACGGTTGCCCAGCGCGGCGCGAATGCGCTCACTGATGACGCGGTAGCGATCGGGATAGAGCGCGCGGAAGCCCAGATCCTGCAGCTCCGCCTTGGCCTTGTTCATGCCCAGGCGTTGCGCGATCGGCGCGTAGATCTCCAGCGTTTCGCGCGCGATGCGGCGGCGCGACGGGGCATCTTTGGCGCCGAGCGTGCGCATGTTGTGCAGACGATCGGCGAGCTTGATCAGGATGACGCGCAGGTCGCGCGCCATCGCCAGCAGCATCTTGCGGAAACTCTCCGCATCAGCCTCCTGGCGGCTGCTGAAGCGCATCTTGTCCAGCTTGGTGACACCATCAACGAGCTCGGCCACCGTTTCGCCAAACTCGTCTGCGAGCTCAACGCGGCTCAGCGCAGTGTCTTCCAGGGTGTCATGCAGGATCGCCGCGATGATGGTCTCGGCGTCCAGCCCCAGCTCGGCCAGAATGCCGGCCACCGCCACGGGATGGGTGATATAGGGCTCACCGCTCTTGCGGGCCTGGCCCTCGTGCGCCACCGCGCCCACCTGGTAGGCGCGTATCACGCGGGCCACTTGCGGTTCGGGCAGGTAGGCCACGCGCTCTTTCAAGGCCAGCACGTACGGCGGCAGCGTCGACGAATCCGTGGATGAGGAGTCCGTGACGGCCGGCATGGATGTTCGGTCCCCGCTCAGGCGACCGCCTCGCGTCGTTTGAAGGAAGCGAGGGAGGCGGCGTAACGCTCGCAGCGCAAAGCGCCGGACAAGCCGGCGCCAGTGAGCTGCTGACTACAGCCGCCACCGTCCATCAGTCGTCACCGCCCTTGGAAAGGTCGTCATCGACTTCGGCAGCGGCCCACTCCAGCGCCTCGCGCTCGGCACGCTCGCGCTCGGCCTTATCGATCTCGTCGATGGTGGCCTGGTCGATGCGACGGTCGGCGATTTCGCGCAAGGCGAGCACGGTCGGCTTGTCATGATCGGGATGGACTGCCGGCTCGGCACCCTTGGCGAGCTGGCGGGCGCGCTTGGTCGCCATCAGCACCAGTTCGAAGCGGTTGTCGACCACCTGCAGGCAGTCCTCGACGGTAATGCGTGCCATCTGAAATCCTTAAAGAATAAAGCGACTTATCACCTGTCAGTGTAGCCATCGGCCGCTTTGCTGGCAATGCAGCAAGACGTAGAATGCCCGGTTCATGCGGCCTGCAGCCCGGCTCCGAGAGACTGGCAGGCCTGTACATAATAAAAAACCAACAAGTACAATATTCCTCTTACCCCTGCCCCAGGACAGTCGCCACCTATGCCGTCCTCCCTCCGTACCCTTGTTCTGCGCAGCCTGCCGCTGGTGGCGCTGGCCTTGCTGACTGGCTGCACCATCGCCAAGCCTCGCACCGACGATCCGTACGAGACGATGAACCGCAAGGTTTACGCCTTCAACGACTCGCTGGACAAGGCAGTGATCCGACCGGTAGCGGTGGGTTATCGCAAAGTGACCACCCCGGGCATGCGCAGGGGCGTGAGCGACTTCTTCACCAACATCCGCCTGCCGATCTCAGTGGCCAATGACCTGCTGCAGGCGCGGCCCAAGGACGCCGTGGTGGGTAGCGGACGCTTTTTGGTCAATCTGACACTGGGCATCGGTGGGTTCTTCGACCCGGCCAGCCAACTCGGCATACCCCTGAACGAGACCGACTTCGGCATCACCCTGGCGCGCTGGGGCATCCCGGACGGCCCGTACCTGGTGTTGCCGTTCCTCGGCCCCACCACCGGCCGCGACGTGTGGCGCCTGCCGGTGGACGGTTACTTCTTCGACCCGATGAGCTACTTCGCGCGCAACAACCACTACGAGTACGGCCAGGAATACCTGCCGCAGGTGCTGTATCTGGTGACGCTGCGCTCCAGTGCGATCGATGCGGAGAGCTTCCTCAACTCGGCCTACGACCCATACGCCTTCCTGCGCGACGCCTATCGCCAGCAGCGCATCTACCAGATCTACGAAGGCAACCCACCGACCGAAGTGATCGAGCAACTGCAGGGCCTGAAGGACCAGAATTTCGACCCGGACAAACTGCTGGAGGAACAGCAGGACTGGGAAAACAAGAAGCAACAGCCTGCGCAGAATCCGAATCCGCCAGAGCAGCACAAGGACTGAGCAAACGCTCAGCACCGACGAAAAAGGGGCCACAAGGCCCCTTTTTCATGCATGATGACGAAGACGGATCGTCAGGCCATCAGCTCTTCCACCTCGCACACACTGGCAAGCAGATGCATGCCCTCCGGCATGTTGCTCACACTCAGCCGGCGGCCTCGCTCGGCCGCCTGAGCCAGCACCGCCAACACGCAGGCAAGGCCTGCGCTGTCACTGCGGGTAAGTCCGGACAAATCCAGCGTGGTGCGACCGTCGCGCGCCACGGCAGCATTGATGACCTCCAGCGCGGCTGCCGCGTTGGCAAATGTCATCGTGCCGGAGACGCGCACGCTGCCGGCGGCGCCGTCATCCACCTGAGGTGGCGTCGTGCCTGAGGTGGCCATCACGGCGAAGCCTTGGTGTCCTTTTCCATCGATTCCAGCGCCTTGTCACCCTGGGTTTCCAGATTGGTGATCAGCTTATCCATGCCCACCTTGCGGATTTCGGAATCGACCTGGTTGCGATAGTTGGTGATGTAGGAAATGCCTTCGATGATCACGTCGTAGGCCTTCCAGCTGCCATCGCGATCCTTGCGGAACGCGTAGTCGACCGCCACGGTCTTGCCGTCATCCAGCGTCACCTGGCTGCGCACAATGGTGCGCTTTTCATTCAGGTCGCCGCTGAACGGCAGCACCTTCACGCGGCCTCGGGTGTAATCCAGCAGGCCCTCGGCATAACGATGGGTGATGGAGTTGTAGAACGCCTTGGCGAAGCGGGCGCGCTGCTCGGGCGTAGCCTCGCGAGCGTGCTGGCCGAGCACCAAAATCGACGCATAGTCGATGTCGAAGTGCGGCAGAAACACGCTGTCGATCACACCGATCAGCTTCTCGTGGTTGTTCTTCAGTTCCTGCTGATGGCCATCAATGGCCTTGCCAAGCTGATCGGAGATACCTTGAACCACCTGGACAGGCGTTAGCGTGGCGTCCGCCGAGGCGGCGGTGCTCTGGGCGAAAGCGGGCGCGGCGATCACGCTGCCGAAGGCGATAGCGGTGGCAAGGGCCAGACTGCGCAACATGGGGGAAACTCCTGAACGGTATCTTGAGGGAATATCGGTACGCGTCGCGTCAGATCAATGCTTGCCGCCAGTATCAGCCTTGCTGCTACTGGCATCCTTCTTGTCGCTGGACGAGCCGCTGACCAGGAACTTGCCGATGAGATCCTCGATCTGCAGCGCCGACTGAGTCAGCACCAGTTCGTCACCGTCCTTGAGCATGTCAGGCGAGCCGCCGGGCTGGATCGCAACGTACTGCGTGCCGATCAAACCACTGGTGAACACCGCGGCGGCCGAGTCATCGGGGATTTGGCTGTAACGCTTGTCGATGGTCAGCGTCACCTCGGCATCCAGCTTGACCGGGTCAGCCCTGATCGACTGCACGCTGCCAATGGCCACGCCGGCCATCTTCACCGGGGCGCCCGCCGATAGTGCGCCGATATTGGTGAAGCGCGCCTTGACCTGGTAGCTGCCGGACAAGTTGTCCGCCGCGCCGCCCGCACCGAAGAACTTGCCGAGCATCTCTTCCAGCTGCTGCGCCGGGCGCGTACGCGCCAGCGTCTCGCCGTCAGCCACGGGCTTCTTGGAGCTGCCGTACTGGATGCCCACGTACTGGTCGCCCAGCAGACCGCTGGTGAAGATGGTGGCGACCGAATCGTCAGGAATCTGGCTGTACTTTTTGTCGATGGCCAGCGTGACTTCGGCGGTTTCCCTGCCCGGATCGAGCACGATAGCCTGCACCTGGCCGACGCGCACGCCCGCCACTTTCACCGGCGCGCGCTCCTTGAGCTGGCCGATATTGGCGAAGTGCGCCTCGACGGTGTAGCTCGGGCCACGGCTGGTATTGGCCACCGACGTGGTCTGGGTGGCGAGATAGCCCAACGCAGCAAAGCCAAGCACGATGAACAGGCCGGTGCCGACGGCATAGGATTGTCTCTGGCTCACGGCACGATCCTCAATGAATAGGTGGTAGATACGTTGATGTCAGTGCGCATATCGGTCGTCACATCAGGAACGCGGTGAGCACGAAATCGAGCGCAAGAATGGCAATGGACGAAGCGACTACGGTGCGTGTCGTGGCATACGCCACGCCCTCGCTGGTGGGCGGTGTGGTGTAACCCTGGAATACAGCGATGAGCGACACCACCGTGCCGAACACCACGCTCTTCCACAGCACGCCGTTGATCACGTCCTTCACCACCTCGACGGTGGCGGTCATGTTCGACCAGAAGGTGCCGTTGTCGATGCCCAGCCAGCTGACGCCCACCAGGTGACCGCCAAAGATACCCAGCGCGCAGAACACGCAGCACAGCAGCGGCATCGCAATGATGCCGGCCAGGAAACGGGGCACGGCCACATAGGCAATCGGGTCGACCGCCATCATCTCCATCGCGGCGATCTGATCGGTGGCGCGCATCAGGCCGATCTCGGCGGTGACCGAGGTACCTGCGCGCCCCGCAAACAGCAGCGCCGTCACCACCGGGCCCAGCTCGCGATAAATGGCCAGCGCCACCACCGTACCGGTGGCCGAGGTACCGCCGAAGATCGACAGTACGTCGTACAACTGCAGCCCCAGCACCATGCCGACGAACAGGCCGCAGACCATGATGATGATCAGGCTCATCGCGCCGACGAACCACAGCTGGCGCACCGTCTCGCGGATATGCCGCATGCTGCGCGGGATTGCCACCAGCATGCGCAGCAGGAAGAGGCCGCAGTCGCCAATCTGAGACAGCGAACGCAGCACGATGTTTTCGGAGCCTGTCCTCATGGTCGCGCTCATGCGCCACTCCCTGGAAAACCAAGCGACGCACCAAGGTCGCCGGCCGGATACTGGAACGGCACCGGGCCATCCGCCTCGCCACCGAAGAACTGGCGCGTCCACGGCGAACCGTCGTCGGCAATCGTCTTCGGATCGCCCTGCGCTACGACCTTGCCGTTGGCGATCAGGTAGATGTGATCGGCCACCTGCTTGATCGCCTCCAGCTCATGCGCCACCAGCACACTGGTGATACCCAGCGTCTGATTGAGCGTGCGGATCAGCTTGAGCACCTGATTGAGCGCAATAGGATCGAGGCCGACAAACGGCTCGTCATAAAGAATCAGCATCGGGTCGAACACAATGGCGCGCGCCAGCGCCACACGGCGCGCCATGCCACCCGAGAGCTCCGATGGCATCAAAGCCGACGCACCACGCAGCCCCACAGCCTGCAGCTTGGTCAACACGATGTTGCGAATCAGCACTTCCGGCAGCTTCGTATGCTGACGCAGCGGAAAGGCCACGTTCTCGAACACGTCGAAATCGGTGAGCAAGGCGGAGTTCTGGAACAGATAGCCGATGCGCTCGCGCAGCTCGAACAGCTTGTCGCGCGACAGCGCCGGCACGTTGTTACCGTCTACCCACACCTCGCCGGAGTTACCGCGCATCTGGCCGGTAATGTGCTTGAGCAGCGTGGTTTTGCCGGTACCGCTGGGGCCCATGATGGCGGTGATCTTGCCGCGCGGAATGTCCATATCCAGCGCGTCGAACACCTTCTTGCCATTGAGCACCGTGGTCAGGCCACGGACACGCACCAGGGTGCTGTCATCGGGCTTGGCGCTAACGGAGTCGGTCATGAGCTAGGGCTGCGGCTTGGGAAAGCGCCCAAGTTAGCTGAATACGGGATTGAAGGCCATGCGCCGAACGTCCCGGCGCTCAGGAACCGCTAACGAAACAATACCTTGCGATCCGCGCACGTTCTGGTGGGAGCGCACCCTGTGCGCGACGAACCGCAAAGGATGGGGTTACTGCCCGACCCAATGACCCGCAAAGGTCGGAAACCAGAGGCGCTGCCGTGCTCCGCGGTCGCGCACAGGGTGCGCTCCCACCGATGCAGCCCAGGCTGTTTAGGCCAGCAATTCGGCGATCAATGCCTCGTGCCGCTGCCATTGCAGCGCAGTGCGCTGACGCACGGCATGAACGATCGCCTGTAGGTCGCCGAGGGCAACGTCGAAGTCGTCATTGACGATGATGTAGTCGAACTCATGCGCGTGGGCGATTTCTTCGCGCGAATTGTGCAGGCGGCGCGCAATCACTTCGGGGCTGTCCGAACCACGGCCACGCAGGCGGCGTTCCAGTTCGGGGCGCGACGGCGGCAAGATGAACACGCTTACGCAATCGGGCTTGGTCTTGCGGATCTGGCGTGCGCCCTGCCAGTCGATTTCCAGCAGCACGTCACGCCCTTGCGTCAGCAGCGTGTTCACCGTGGTGCGTGACGTACCGTAAAGATTGCCGTGCACTTCGGCATGCTCGAGGAAGATGCCTTCGGCAATCTCGCGCTCGAATTCCGCGCGCTCCACGAAGTAGTAATGCCGGCCATAAAGCTCGCCCGGACGGGGCGGGCGCGTGGTGTGCGAGATCGACAACGAGATGGCCGGCTCGCGCTCCAGCAGCGCATTGACCAGGGTGGATTTGCCCGCACCCGAGGGCGCGGCCACCACGAACAAGGTGCCTTCGACGCTCGGGGGCTGGGACGCTTCGGTGTTCATTCGATGTTCTGCACTTGTTCGCGCATCTGCTCGATCAGCACCTTCAGCTCCACAGCGGCGTTGGTGCTGCGCGCATCGACGGCTTTGGAGCCAAGCGTATTGGCCTCGCGATTGAACTCCTGCATCAGGAAGTCCAGGCGACGGCCGATCGGCTCCTTGGTGCCGAGCACGCGGCGCGTCTCGCCGATATGCGTGCTGAGGCGGTCGAGCTCCTCGTCCACGTCGCTGCGGGTGATCTGCAGCACCAGTTCCTGCTCCAGGCGGCCGGGATCCGCGGGCTGCTTGATGTCGGCCAGGCGGGATTCAAGGCGGGCGCGCAAGCCCTCGCGAATCTGCGGCATGAAGCTGCGCACGTCCGCCACGATGCGCTCGATCGCATCGAGGCGATCTTTCAGCAGCTCGGCCAGCTTGGCGCCTTCACGCTCGCGGGTGGCTGTGAGCGCATCCAGGGCGCGGTCCAGCACATCCAGCAGCGCCGCCTGCAACACCTCGGGGTCCACTTCGGCCTGCTGCAGCACGCCGGGGAAGCGCAACAGCTCGGTAAACTCGATGTTCATGCGCGGAAAACGCGCTTCCAGATCCAGCGCCAGCTCAGACAGGCGGGCCAGGGTGCCGGCGTTCACCTGCAGCGATTCGCCACGCGACTCACCGCGCAAACGCACGGTGATATCCACCTTGCCGCGCGAAAGGCGGGCCGCGATGCGCTCACGCAAGGCTGATTCGAACACGCGCAGCTCGTCCGGCAGGCGCGGGCTCAGCTCCAGGTAGCGATGATTAACCGTGCGCAGTTCGCAGCTGAGCGAGCCGGCGGGACCGGTCGTCTCGGCGGAGGCGTAAGCCGTCATGCTGCGGATCATGGGGGAACCTGCGTGTCTGGAAAGGGCGCAATGGTAAACTTTCCCGCCCTGGCTTGCCCAATCCTAAGGCCTGCACCCGATGACCTCCCCCAGCCGCCCCAGTGGCCGCGCCAGCGACCAGCTGCGCACCGTCACCATTGAACGTCACTACACCCTCCACGCCGAAGGCTCGGTGCTGATCAGCTTTGGCGATACCCGCGTGCTGTGCACCGCCAGCATCGAAGACCGTGTGCCGCCGTGGCTACGTGGCAAGGGTGAAGGCTGGATCACCGCCGAGTACGGCATGCTGCCCCGCGCCACCCATACCCGCATGCAGCGTGAAGCAGCGCGTGGTGGCCAGGGTGGCCGCACCATGGAAATCCAGCGTCTGATCGGCCGCAGCTTGCGCGCCTGCGTGGACCGCCAGGCCCTGGGTGAACGCGTCATCACGCTGGACTGCGACGTGCTGCAGGCCGACGGCGGCACCCGTACGGCAGCCATTACCGGCGCCTACGTGGCCCTGGTCGATGCGGTGAACCTGCTGATGAAGCGCGAGAACCTTCGCCGCAACCCGGTGGTGGGCGCCGTCGCCGCCGTGTCCGTGGGCATCTACCAGGGCATGCCGGTGCTCGACCTCGACTATGCCGAGGATTCGAGCTGCGACACCGACATGAACGTGGTGATGAATGACGGCGGCGGCTTCATCGAGGTACAGGGCACCGCGGAAGGCCATGCGTTCCGTCGCGACGAGATGGATACCCTGCTCGGTCTGGCCGAGAAGGGTATCGGCGAACTGGTCGCCGCCCAGCGCGCCGCGCTCGAGCAGGCCTGATCTTGCCGATGTTCCGTACTTGCCTGCCCTGCCCCAGTGATCTGGAATCCGTGCTCGCCGTGCATCGCGCGGCTTTCGGGCGCGACGACGAAGCGGAGCTGGTGCGTCGCTTGTGCAAGGCCGGCGACAACGCCTGCGAGCTGATGGCCGAAACCGAAACGGATGTGATCGGGCACGTGATGTACTCACCCTGCCGTGTCGAACAAGGCGACGACGGCCGCGTGCTTGGCCTCGCACCGGTGGCTGTGTTGCCGGCATGGCAGGGGCAAGGCGTGGGTACGGCTCTCGTCAAGGAGTCGCTCGATGCCATGCGCGCCGAAGGGCGCGTGCGTGCCGTCGTTGTCCTTGGCGAGCCCGGCTATTACGCGCGTTTCGGGTTTACCCCCGCATCGAGCGCCGGGTTGCACGATATCTACGGCGGCGGCGATGCCTTCATGGTGTTGGCGCTGCGGCCCGGTGGGCTGGACGGTTACCAGGGCCGTGTCGATTACGCCCCCGCTTTTGACCTTCTTACGGATTGACCGATGACACGTATCGTTCTGGCCAGCAGCAACCCCGGCAAGCTGACCGAGTTCAACGCACTCCTGGCCGACAGCGGACTCAGCTTCGTGGCGCAGTCGGCGTACGATGTCAGTGACATCGAAGAAACCGGTCTCACCTTCGTGGAGAACGCGCTGCTCAAGGCTCGCCACGCGTCGCGCATCAGCGGCCTGCCCGCGCTGGCCGACGATTCGGGCTTGTGCGTCGAGCATCTGCGCGGTGCGCCGGGCCTGTATTCCGCGCGCTACAGCGGACGCCATGGCGACAATGCCGCCAACAATGCACGCCTGTTGCGTGAACTGGACGGCGTGCCGACCGAACAGCGCGGAGCGTTCTTCATCTGCGTACTGGTGTTGCTGCAGCATGCCGATGATCCGGCACCGCTGATCGCCGAAGGTCGCTGGCATGGACACGTACTCACCGAAGAGCGTGGCACGCACGGCTTCGGCTACGACCCGCTGTTTCTCCCCGAGGGCGAAACGGTGAGCGCCGCCGAGCTGGCGCCCGGTCTGAAGAATCGCATCAGTCACCGCGGGCGGGCGCTGGCTCAGCTGCGCGCCAGCCTGGAAACACCGCACTCCTGAGCGTTATGTCATGCCCCTGATCGCGCCACCGCTGTCGCTATACGTCCACATGCCGTGGTGCGTGAAGAAGTGCCCGTACTGTGATTTCAATTCGCATGGCCTGCGCGGCGAGCCGCCGCCGTACGCGTCGTACGTCGATGCGCTGCTTGCCGACCTTGACGCCGACCTGCGCGATTTTGGCGCTGCCGCTAGCGGACGTTCGGTGCACAGCATCTTTTTCGGTGGCGGCACACCCAGCCTGTTCGCCCCCGAACTGATCGACCGCTTTCTCGAAGGTGTGCGTGCACGCCTGCCATTGGTCGACCGGGCTGAAATCACCCTCGAAACCAATCCAGGCACGGTCGAACATGGCCGTTTCGACGGCTACCTGGCGGCCGGCGTCAATCGGCTATCGTTCGGCATCCAGAGCTTCGATGATGAGAAGCTGCGGCGACTGGGCCGCATCCACTCGGCCAACGAAGCCGAAGCGGCGGTGAAGTCCGCCCAGGATGCTGGCTACGCCAATATCAACCTCGACCTGATGTACGCCCTGCCCGAGCAAACTCTGCAAGGTGCCGAGGCGGATGTCGCGCGCGCCATCGCACTGCAGCCAACGCATATCTCGCATTACCAGCTCACGCTGGAGCCGAACACCGCTTTCGCCGCCAACCCACCTCCGCTGCCCGATGACGATCACGCGTGGGCCATGCAGGAGAGCTGCGAGCAGCAGTTGGCCGCGGAAGGCTATGGCCAGTACGAGATATCGGCCTATGCGCAAGCCGACCGCCGTTGCGCGCACAACCTCAACTACTGGCGCTTTGGCGACTACCTGGGCATCGGCGCCGGTGCGCACGGCAAGCTGAGCGACAGTGAATCCAGCCAAGTCCTGCGCCGCTGGAAAACGCGACATCCCAAGGCCTACCTGGCCGCGCCGGGAGGCACCGAGCGTATTGGTGGCGACAGCTCTGTTGCGTCGAACGAGCTGCCATTCGAGTACATGCTCAATGCGCTGCGCCTGATCGACGGCGTACCCATGGCCGACTTTGCTGAGCGGACGGGCTTACCCGCCGAACGCATCGCCCCGGCCCTTGCAGCAGCCCGCCAACGCGGCTGGCTCATTGATGACCCGGCGCAGCTGCGCACCACCCCGCTCGGGCAGCGCTTCCTCAACGATGTGATTTCCAGCTTCCTCGATTAATCCCGGATGCCGGCTGCTGCGCCGTCCTCAAACCAAACCAAGGGTCGGCGACTGCGCCAACGCATCAAGTAGCGCGAGCACGAGCTCCTGTTCGGCTCCCCCCGCTGGCAACGCGACAGGATTGGCGACCACGGAGCCATCAGGCAAGTGCACGTGCACGTTGCCTTCGATCCCCGGATGGTCAACGGGCGCGGTATCTAGTCGCCACGCCTCGCCCGCCCATTGCCATTCGAGTGACCAAGCCTCAGGCGTCACCATGCGTACGAGCACATGGACACCCGACGCGCCTTGAAACGAGATCCCGTCGTGATGCAACTGCATGCCTCCGGCGAAACCCTTCGGCAGGGACGGCCGCAACGCGTGCGCTAGCGCTGCCAGACCAGAGCGCGATGGTGGCACCTGCTTGCCACCATTGGCCACCCTGCATCGCCATTCAAGAGTTTCCCGCAGCGCGTGTTCGCGCTGGCCGATCAACTGCACGGCAAGCCAGACATCGTAGCCAGGATGCTCCGGCAATGGCCCTTCGCGTACTGCGGCAAGCATGTCATCGGCGTCGCCGCAGCTTGCATCTTCAAGCAGTCGCTTGCGCAGCTCGCGCAGCTCGAACATGCGTCGCGATACATCTGCAATGGCTGTCGCTGTTTTGGGTTCCACACCTTCAAAAAAAGCGTTCATAGGTTCTCCGTCACATACCCATATCGCCGCCGGCGGCGCCATCCAGGCGCACCATCTCCGGCGTGATCTGCGCGCAGGTCAATACGTCTCCGCCGAACTGATGGGCAAAGGCTTCTGCATCGGCGCGCTCAGCAAAACTGGCCAGGGTGGGGCCCATGCTTCCGCTGCGGCGCGCGCCACGCACGTAGGTGGCCTTGGTCGCGTCGATCCAGTTTCCTTGCGGGTGTTCCCAATCCGCATGCGCCATGTCCTGCGTGAAGGCGCCCGACATCGCGCGCACCTGTTCCGGGTGCAGAAGCATCGACAGCAGCTCCAGCGTGTCGCAGAAGTACACGGTCTTGCCGTCCGCGTAGCGGATCTGCCCCTTGGGGCCGGGATAGTCCGCCAGCGTCATGCCATCGAGCTCGCAATGCGCGCCAGCGCTCGGCTCAACCGGTCCCAACGTAGCGGTCTGTTGCGTGCATGCAGCCAACATCACCATGAGAAGACCAGGAACGAAACGTCGAATCGAACTCATCGAAACCTCCAAAGCGCCACACCGAGCGGCACGACAATCCAGGCGACCAGCACGCTGTAGAGCGTGGCGGGCGCATTCCATCCTTGCGCGATCAAGGTGCCGAGTCCGAACGAGCTGCGCAGCGCATCAGCACCGAACACGTTGATCACGCGAAACACATCGGCGGGGTTGAGCAGCAAGGCATACGGCGCCCAGGTAGACGCGCGACTACCCGCCGACGCCACCAGCACGCCCAGCAGCGACAGGTCGAACACCAGCACAAAGCCAAACCACAGCGCGATCGCCGCACCGGTAGCGCGCGTGCGGTCGCGCGCCACCGTCGACACCAGCACGGCCAGACTGAGGAAGGCCAGACCAAGCATCAGCGCGCTGCCCACAAAACGCAGGTAGATCACCACTGATGCCCCGTCCATACCCTGCGCCAGTGGCACCAGCGCGGCACCAAAGCCGGCCAGCGTCGCCATGGACAAGGCCGCCGCCAGCCCCAGGTATTTGCCCACCAGCAACTCGGCACGCGTAACTGGGAGCGACAACAGCAGATCGAGCACGCCACGCTCGCGTTCGCCCACTACGGCGTCGAAGCCCAACAACAGCGCAATCAACGGCACCAGATAAATAGCGAGACTGGTCAGGCTCGCCACCGTGGCGGCGGCACTGCGCAAACCCACCACGCCCGACTGAGCACCACCGAAATAGGCAATCAGCAGTGCGAAGCTGGCGAACACCAGCGCCACCGCGAGCACCCAACGATTGCGTAGCCGATCGCGCCACTCCTTGGCGGCAATCGCCGCCACCAGACGCCATTGCCAACACGACATCCCCGGTCGATTCATGCCGCACGCTCCGACATCGCCGCGCTGCGTTGATGACGCAGAAACACATCCTCAAGGGTTGGCTCGGCCATCGTGTAGGCCGCCAACGCATCGGACAGATTCGCCAGCACATGCAGCAATGCCATGCGATCCGGCACCGCCACGGTCACCTCTACGACGCCGTCAGGAAACTGCTTGGGGATAAATCCCGCGCCCAGCAAGGCGCTCCTCACCCATTCGTGCGTGCCGTCCTTCGGAGTCACGATCCACCGAGCTGGCAAGCCCGCCGCGTCCGTGAGCTCTGCCACCGTGCCCTGCGCGACCAACCGACCACTGGCCATGATGGCGAGCCGATCCACCCGCGACTGGATCTCCGCCAGCAAATGCGAACAGAGGATGATGGCGGTCCCCTCGCGCCTTAGCTGCTGCAGCTCATCGTAGAACGCGTGAATGGCTTCAGGGTCCAGACCGTTGGTGGGTTCGTCCAGCAGCAACAAACGGGGCTGCCCCAGCAGCGCCTGCGCAAAACCCAGTCGCTGGCGCATGCCCTTGGAATACTCACGCACGGCGCGATGCATCGCCTGCCCCAGCCCCACGCGTTCCAGCAACGCCTTGCTGTGCGACGGATCGGCGGATTTCAGCCGCGCAAAGAATCGCAGCGTCTCCAGCCCCGAGAGGTTGTCGTACAACGCCACATGCTCCGGCAAATAGCCAATGGCCCGGCGCACCTCTCGAAATCGCCGCCCGCGGACCGGCTCGCCGAAGAGCAGGATCTTCCCTTCATCCGCGGCGATGATGCCTAGCATCATCTTGAACAATGTGCTCTTGCCGGCACCGTTGTGACCCGCCAGGCCAATGACCTCTCCTTCCCCGCAGGAAAGGCTGACGCCGCGTACCACGGGCGTGCCCGCATAGCGTTTCACCACGCCGTTTATTTCAACGACCGCTGCGCTCAAGCCACATACTCCAGTCGACATGATGGGGACGCATCGCCGGATGCGCATCGAAAATGGTGGCTACCCGCAACACCGGGAACTGCCGCGCCGCCAGGCCAAGCGCCTGCATCGCCGGGCTGCTGTCGAGCAGCTTGACGAAGGGGTAGCGCGATACCAGCCGGTCGGTAAGTTCGTTGGCCTCAAACGGCACGTCGCCGTAGCCATCCGCGTTGGCGTCCCAGCCCAGGTAATTGCTCCAGTAGTTGCCTTCGCGCTTGCCCCACTGCACATCGCGTGTGGCCACGTAGCTCACCTGCTGGATATTGCCGATGAAGTCGTTGCCGTCCACCTCGTTGTTGTACGAGCCGGCCCACAGGTGCACACCCACGTCGTTACCAACGACCAGGTTGTTACGCAAAGTGACGTACTCGGCGTCGTAGACGAACAGGCCGACACCATTGCCAGCCGAAATGTTGCCGGTAATCGTGGAGTCCTGAATGGTTCGCAGCATGATGCCGTGGCTGGCATTACCCCAGGCCACGTTGTTGCGCACATCAAGGTCACGCACCTCCATCAACGCCAGTCCACCGAGGTTGTGGAAGCTCTCATTGCCCTCCCACACGTTGTGATAGGAGTTCATGTAATGCGTGCCGTAGCGCACGTCATGGATGCGGTTGCCAATGAAGCGAGCGCGGTGCGACACATCCACGTAGATGCCATCGCGGGAGAAGCTGATGTGATTGCGGGCAATCGTCGCGCCTTCCGTGTTGTACAGCTGGATGGCATTGCCACGCTGCGACGAGAGCTTCTCGCGCATGCCAGTGATCAGATTGTCTTCGACGACCACCTCATTGCTCTTTTCGATCCACAAGCCGAACAGCACATGGGCGAAGTCGCACTGACGCACGACGGCGCGATGCGATCCCGGTTGAATATAGATGCCGGCGTTCTGTGCACCGAGGTCGTCGCCGCTGTCACGAACAATCAGCCCCTCGATGCGAACGTCTGGCGATGCCACGCGTATCACATCGCCCTGCCCGTCGCCGCTGATGCTCGGATGCCCAACGCCGACCAGCGCCAGCGGCTTGTCGATGCGCAGGTTCCCCACGTACTGCCCGCGCTGGATCTCGATGGTGTCGCCCGGTGAGGCCTGTGCGACTGCAACGTCGATGCGCTCGCCTGGATGCACCTGGATGGTCACCGCCCCTGCAGAAGCGGCGATCAAGCCAAGCACAAGTAAAGTCACCAGTCGTTTCATTCGATCAGCTTGATCGGAATGAAGTGGCCATCGCGACCGATCGGCGTCAACGGCTGACCCGCCTTGGTGCGGCGCTTGCGCTCGGCACTGAGCGGCGGACAAGCATGATCGTCGTGGTAGAGCACCATGCAGTCGAGGCATTGCATGCATTCGCTAGGGTCGATGCGACCTTTCGCGTCGATGGCCTGCGAGCCGCATCCGACCGCGCACGCCTTGCAGGTGGTGCACTCCGCCTTGCGCCGTAGACCGAACAGCCGGAACCGCGATGGCAGCGCCAGGGCAGCGCCCAGCGGACACAGGTACTTGCAGAACGGGCGTTCGATGAACATGGAGGCAGCGACCAGTGCCGACCAGAACAATACAAACGGCCAGCTGCGATGCCATACATGCACCATGAAGGTCGTCTTGAACGGCTCCACCTCGGCCATGCGCTCAGCCAGTGCCATGGAGTGGAACGAAGCCGCGACCAGCACCGCGAGTACGGCATATTTCATCCAGCGCAGGCGATGATGCCAGCGCGAAGGCAGGGCAAACTGCCAACGGCCCAGGCCCAGGCGACGGGCACCGCGATACAACAGCTCGCTCATGGAACCGTAAGGGCACAGCCAGCCACAGAACACGCCGCGTCCCCACAGCGCGATGGTGATTGCAATGAAGATCCAGAAGATAAAAATCAGCGGATCACTGAGGAACAAGTCCCAACGCCAACCCTCGAAGGGCGCGTGGATCAGCGTCAGCACCTGCACCACCGATGGTTGCGCCAGCTGCGTCACGCCGATGAAGGCAAACGCGATCACCCAGACGGCCATGTGCGGCCACAGGATCCACCGTTTGTCGTTGCGGCGAGAACGGGCGGCCCAACGCATATGCATCGCGTAGAACACGCCGACGAATAGCAAGACTGCAACGAAGGCGGCAATGGTGAAGGCTTTGGCCTTCCACAACTTCACCCAGGCGGGCGTCGGCTTCTCAATCGTGGGATGACCACCTTCCAGATAGCGCGCTGGCAGCCAGGACTCCGCATTGAAGTTGGCAAAATCCGCTGTGCCATGGTCGTCGGCGTGCTTGGACAAGAAGGCGAGTCGCCACGGATACGCTGCAGAGAACGAGGCACCACGCAAGATGAAGATGCCAGACTCGTCGTACGTTGGCACACCGGGAATGTCGATGTGATACAGATTGCGATAGTCACCGTCGCCAAACTGGTAGGTGTCGGCGTCTTGCGTGACCTGGATACGGTCGAACACACCGCCGCGTACAAATGCCGAGCCCTTGAACGAGCTGCTTCCGCTGTTGATGATGAAGATGGCGTGCTCACCAGGCTTCAATTCGGCCATCAGATGCTGATAGACCGATTCACCCAGCACCGCTTTGCCCAACGCAGGCGTGTCGAGATTGCCGAACCAAAGATCAACGAAGGGTCGGTCTGAACGCGGCTCGCCGACTTGGTCAGGCATCACCTTCAGATGTCCGACGCTGCCTTCCGACACAAGCCCCGCCCAATCAAGCGGTGCGGCGACGGACGTGAACCGCGCTTGCGGGCGTTCCACCGCATGGATCAAACCCACCTGGCGAGCGACCGCATAACTGCCGCGCCCCACCATCTGGTTTTCAGCCAGCACCGTCACCGTGGCGCCACTGATCGCGTCCATCGGCACATTGGTGCCGTCAGCTCGACCCAGCTCGAAATGCGCGCCAGCGAGCTTACCGGTGTACTGGGCAACGTAGCTCACCAGCTTTTCTTCAGGAATGCCGGCCAGCAGGATCGGTTCGCTGTGGCGGAGAATGCGCACACCCGTGATATGGCCCTGCGCATCCATGCCCACCAGCGTCACGATGGGCTTGCCCGAATAGCCCACGATGTCCGGCGTGGTGTCGGTGGAGAGGAACACATAGCCCACCACCTCATCGTGCCCGTTGTTCTGGCGAATGCCCTCCACATAGGGCGGTTGCCCCTTGCGCAACGAGAAACGCTCAGCCTGTGGCAACACACTGCCACATGGCGCGTACTGGCAGAGATCAGGGCTTGCGAACATCGCTGCCGGCAGCTCAGCCTCGTACGCACCAGCCCAGGCGCGGCCACTGCCAAGCAGCAGCCAGCACCCGATCATCAGAACGTATAGCCATCCATATCGATGGCTATACCGTGAAGCAGCGCCACGACCATGGCGCAAGCCTTCCCTGTCCATGACACGCTACCGCCTTATTGCGCTTTGCTGACCATGAAGTCGACGGCTGCCTTCACTGCCGTATCGTCCAGACTCGGATTGCCGCCATGAGCCGGCATGGCGCCCTTCTGCCCGCTGAACCCGTCAAGTGCGTGCGTGTAAAGCACGTCTTTGCCCTGTGCGATACGCGGCGCCCAATCGTCCTTATTACCGAGCACCGGTGCGCCGACGGCTGGGCTGCCGTGACACATCACGCAAGTGCCCTGGTACACCTTCTCACCCGGCGAGGGCTCGGCAGCAACAGCATCGGCGGCGGGTGCTGCACTGGGCTGGGCGGCCGGAGCCTCGACAGCAGCCGTCGGCGCCGACACTGCGCCATCGGCAGGAGCGGCCTTGTCGCCACCACACGCAACAAGAAGCATGGCAGCCGCAACCATTAGCGGACCGCCAACATGACTGACTTTCATCGAATGATTTCCCTGAGTACGGATGCGGGTCGTGCACGTGCAAGCGCTGGCTGCATGGGACGACACGAAGATGAGAGCAGCGGCAGTCTGATTTGACCTTGACGTGCGTCAGCACTGTGACAATCGGTACGGCCCGCAGAACGTGGAACCTTGATTCTTCCTGACCTGCATCAATTGCCTCGATGGAAGCGAATCCTAGAGTCCGCCACGTCCAACACCGACGCGACGACAGAGGGATGCGCAGATGAGCGGTAACGAAACCAAAGACGGCCAATCGATGGTCGATCCGAGTCGAAGGAAGTTCCTTGGCACCACGGCCATGGCAGGTCTGGCAGGCACCGGCGCGGTGCTTGGCCTCACCGCTTGCGGGTCTTCCCAGCAGCCGGCTGGCAACGCGCCGGCAGCTGCGGCATCGTCGGCCCCCGCGGGGCTGCCCGGCGGGCATCCAGAGTACGACGTGCCACCCGGCAAGCTGGACGCCTACTACATCATTTCCTCCGGCGGCCACTCCGGCGAAGTGCGTATCCTCGGCTGCCCGTCCGGCCGTACGATCAAGCGCGTCCCCGTATTCAATATCGACCCCATGGTGGGCTGGGGTATCACCAATGAATCGCGCGCCATCATCGGCACGCGCCCGGACGGCCAGCTCAGGTACTGGACGGGCGATACGCACCACGTGCACGGCTCGTACAACGATGGCACGTACGATGGCAAACATTTCTGGGTCAACGACAAGTTGAATGCCCGCGTAGCGCGTATTCGCGGCGACACGTTCGAAACCGACAAGATCGTCGAGCTGCCCAACGTCCAGGGCCAGCATGGCCTTTTCCCGGACAAGCGCGACCCGGTCGATGCATCGATCAACCACACCACGCGTGTGTTTGCCGGTGCCGAATTCCATATCCCCCTGCCAAACGATGGCCGCGATGTGGACTCCCCCGACAAGTACGGTTGCGTGTTCACCTGCATCGACGCAGAAAGCATGGAAGTGCGTTGGCAGTGCCGCATCGATGGCAACATGGACCTGGTCGCCACCAGCTATGACGGCAAGCTTGCCGCCTCCAACCAGTACAACACCGAGAACGGCATTCACTACGAGGACATGATGTCCGCGGAGCAGGATGCCTGCGTGTTCTTCAACATCGCACGCATCGAGCAAGCGGTGGCAGCCGGCAAGTTCACCACCATTGGCGACTCCAAGGTGCCGGTGGTGGACGGCCGCAAGGAAGCCAATGCGGATCCCAAGACCGCACTGACCTGTTACGTGCCGGTGCCCAAAAACCCGCACGGCGTCAACGCCAGCCCGGACGGCAAGTACTTCGTCTGCTCAGGCAAGCTTTCGCCAACCTGCTCGGTGATCGAACTAGCCCTGGTGCACAAGTGGTTCGATGGTGAACTGGCCAAGCCCCGCGACGCGGTGGTCGGGGAACCCAACGTGGGCCTGGGCCCCTTGCATACGGCCTTCGACGGTCGCGGCAATGCCTACACGACGTTGTTCCTCGACAGCAAGATCGCCAAATGGAGCGTCGATGGCGCTATTGCCCAGTTCAAGGGCGACACCAAGGCCAAGGTGATCATCGACATGATCGACGTTCACTATCAGCCCGGCCACGGTTACACCTCGATGGGTGAAACCAAGGAGCCCGATGGCAAGTTCTTCAACTCGGGCAACAAGTTCTCCAAGGACCGTTTCCTGCCGGTCGGTCCGCTGCACGTAGAGACGGAGCAGCTCATCGACATCACCGGCGACAAGATGAAGTTGATCCACGACCACTCGGCCGCTCCCGAACCGCATGACGCCATCATCGTGCGTGCCGACATCATCAAGACACGCCAGATCTACGACCTCAACGAGTTCCCCAATGCCGTCAAGAGCAAGGAGGAGAGCACGATTGAGCGCAACGGCAACAAGGTGCACATCCGTCTGATGTCGCAGGCGCCGGCGTATTCCATGCGCGAGTTCACGGTGAAGAAGGGTGACATCGTCACCATCACCCTCACCAACCACGACAAGGTCGAAGACCTCACCCACGGCTTCGGCATTCCGAAGTACAACGTGAACTTCATCGTCAATCCGCAAGAGACGAAGTCGGTCACCTTCGTCGCTGACAAACCGGGCGTCTTCTGGTGTTACTGCACGCACTTCTGCCATGCGCTGCACCTGGAGATGCGTTCCCGCCTGATCGTTCAATCGTAAGTGCCGTGGAGGGCCGTGAAGCGCCGCAGGGATCGCAGCGCTTCACGGCACAACCCAAGACCATCCCCATGCGACGCATCCTTATTGCACTGCTACTGGCCGGCTTCATTGCGGCCACCGTGTTATGGCTACGCCCTCAACAACCACTGGAGGGGGAGTACCTGGTGTTCGGCACTCGCGCTCGCATCCAACTGCGGGTTGCCGACCAGGAAGAAGCGCAAGCCGCATTGAATGACATCGGACGGCTCTTCGCGCACGACCACCAGAGCTGGCACCCATGGAATCCCAGCGACCTCACACGCCTCAACGACGCACTCGCCCAAGGACACTCGGCACGCGTCCCCGTCGATGTCGCCGATATGATCCGGCGCGCTCAGCAGGGTTATGAGCTGAGCGATGGATGGTTCAACGCCGCAGCGGGAAAACTGATCGGCGCCTGGGGCTTCCACACCAGCAAATATCCGGTGGAAACACCCGCGCCCACCGATGCGCAGGTGCACACCATGGTCGACACCCTGCCCACCATGCGCGATCTGCACGTAGCCGACGACGGCACCGTGTCGGCAAGCAATACCGCCGTGTCGCTTGACCTCAACGGCCTGGCCGAAGGCTATGCGGCCGGACAGGTCAGCCAGATACTAGGCAAGCACGACATCCAACACGCCCTGATCTACATCGGTGGCTTCGTGCTGGCAGTGGGCGACAACGAGGGCAAACCCTGGCGGGTTGGCCTCAACAGCCCTTCCGGCGTAATGGCCCAAGTAACCCTGCACGACGGCGAAGCACTTTCCTCGTCCGGCGACTACGTTCGCCACCGCGCCGCTCAAGGAGAAGGCGGCCACATCATCGACACACGTCAGGGTCGTCCGCAGCACGTGAGTTCGGCGGCCAGCGTGATCCTCAACGACCCGACCCTTGCCGACATGGCCAGCACCGCACTCATGGTGGCCGGGCCGGCCGGCTTTCGGCGCGCCACGGAACGCATGCATCTGGGCTGCGCCATGCTGCTGGGCCATGACGGCATACTTCGGATGACCTCGGGCATGCGTATCCGGTTGAGCGCCAGCGACGCGTCCACGCCGATGGAGGTACTCCCCGGCCCTGCTCTGGACTGCCAACCAGCTGACACCCGCCCACCCCAGGTCGTGATATCCGCGGACCTGTGACACAGCCTGCATAGATCTTCCATCTAGCCGATGGCAGTCCTGGCCCGGCCCGTTTAGAGTTCGCACCCGGGGGAATTCACAAAGGGCTGTCATGGATGTCGAACAGCAGGGTCGACGTCAGCCGTTTGCATTGGATCGGGGGGGGCGCCCCGACCATGCAGGCTGGGCGCCGCGCGCACGTCGACTGATCGAGGAAACGCACGCACTGTGCGCCAGCTGGCTGGAGACGCCGCTGCGCCTGTGCCTGGGTGATGCCGAGCAGCGGCTCTACGCGCACGCCGAACGTTCGCGCAATCATATCGAGCAGCAGCAGTGCCTGTTCTCGCGACAGATATTGCAACAACAACGCATGGCCCTGGAGCAGCGCTTCGAGGAAGGTGTGCGCCAGTATTTTGGCCGGCTCGGCACTACGCTCACGGAAGAGGTTGAGCACGAAGCCCTACGCCGTCCGTTAGAGTTGCTGGACCAGACCGAGCACGAGCAGACCATGGCGATCGATAAGCTGGTGGCGCGCGGCGAAGCGCGTCACGGCACGGCGCTGTTCGAACTGGGCTACCGTTTTGCCGTGCTGGTGGGCGAACCGCCGCTCGAAGGCGAGAACCTGCCGCTGGGTCCGCAGGCACTTGCGGTTGCCTTCCGCAACGCCACCACCCCCATGGACCTGCCGGTAGAGCACCAGCTGCTGCTGCTGCAGAGCTTCGACACCTCGGTGGTACTCAGCCTGTCGACGCTTTATGACACCGTCAACGAGCACCTGCGAGGCGATGGCATTCTGCCGCAGCTGCGCGCGTTTCCGGTGCTGCCACGCACGCAGGTGGACCGCCAGTCGCGCGCCGCGAATCCCGAAGCAGCCGCCGCTACCGCCACTGGGCAACCACCCGCTGCCGCGCCAATGCCTTCGACGCGCAGCGACAACATCGCGGTGCTCGACAACCTGCGCGAAATGCTGGCGCAGCACCGGGCCGGTCAGGGCGCACTGAATTACCAGTCGGGTGGTCGCACCGCGACGCCGGAAGAACTGCAGCTCGCGCTGGACGCTTTGCAACTGCATGTCAGCGATGTGGCCTCGCAGGCGCAACGCGAGCTGCGCAGTGCTCAAGCCTTGCGCGAAGAGCTGCTCACCCAGCTCAACGCCGGCAAGCCCGCAGGTGCCACACAGACGCATCTGAGCGATGAGCAGGGCGACACTGTCGAGCTGGTGGCCATGCTGTTTGAGCAGCTGGGCCATCAAATGGAGCGCAACAGCAATGCACATTCGTTGCTGGGCGACCTGCAACTGCCCCTGCTGCGCATGGCCGTGGCCGATCAGGGTTTCTTCAACCATCAAGAACACCCAGCACGCAAGCTGTTGAGCATGGTGGCCGAGGCCGCCAATGACTGGCTGGATGGCCCGGAAGGCGACGTCGACCGCTCCCTCGCCGCCAAGCTCAACCAACTGGTGGACCGCGCCCGCCGCGAACCACCCAGCACAGGTCTCTACACCAGCCTGCTGGCCGACATCGAGCATCACCTGGGCCTGCTCAATCGCAAGGCGCAGATCGCCGAACGCCGCCAGGTGGAAGCCATGCAAGGCCGCGAACGCCTGGAGCAGGCGCGTCATCGCGCCGCCGAACTGATGGCGCAGCGGTTTGCCACCTGCAACCCACGTGGCCTGCTTCGCACGTTGCTCGAACGCGCCTGGTCCGATGTACTTGCCCTCACCCTGCTGCGCCACGGCGAAGAGAGCGAAGCGTTTACCGCGCGGATGCGTGTCACCGACGAACTGCTCGGCCAGCAACCCGTGACCGACCGCAACCTGCTGCAAGCCGAAGTGGAATCGGGCCTGCAGCAGATCGGCATGCACGCCGAAGAAGCCGTGCAAGTGGCGCAACGCCTGCTGGGCATTCCAGCCCAAACGGCGACAGCCAACGACGCCACCACCACCGAACTCGCGCTCAAGCTCAAGCAGCGCCAGCGGCTGGGCGAACAGATCACTACTGATGCAACACCCGCCACGCCACCACCGGCACCGCCCCCGCTTGCACCGGAGTCGCAAGAGCAGCGCATCTACCAGCGCCTGCGGCAACTACCCTTCGGCACCTGGTTCGAATTTATCGACCCCGCGAACGGCCGCGTCTCCCAACGCAAGCTGGCGTGGTACTCGCCGGTCAACGGCCATAGCCTGTTTGTCACCCGACGCGGCATGCGTGGCGACGAAATGACCCTCGAGCAGCTGGCGCACGAAATGGCCTGTAGTCGCGTGCGCGAAGTGCCGCCCGTTCGCGAGAGCCTGTTCGACCGCGCCTGGCAGGCGCTAACCAACCAGCTCCGCCAGCTGACGCGCGCCCACCCGGCCCAATCACGCAACGGAATCTCCTCGTCATGAGCGAGAACATCGCCTCCATGGACCAGCGCCGCGCCCTGCGCAAGCGCGCCAACTTCACGGCCCTGGTCACCGACGTCATCAGCGGCCAACCCATCGGCCACCTGGGCAACCTCTCCGCCAACGGCATGCTGCTGATCAGCACCCACCCACCGCGCAGCGAAGCGATCTACCAGGTCAGCCTGGCACTACCCGGTTTGAGCAACCAGCCGCAGAGCATCGAAGTGGGCATCCAGGAGCAGTGGCACGAAGATGCGGCCAGCCCGGGACAGGTGTGGTCGGGTTATCGCATTGTGGCTATTGATGATGCGGACGCGGCGTTGCTGGATGCGTGGCTGGAGCAGCCGGAGAGGAATTGAGGGCTGTTCAATGCACCCGCGGCAAGTCTCGGTGGTGCCGGTATTTTTCCGTTTTTAGCCCTCCTCGCGATGGCGCGTTGCGGTGTAGCCGTACCGCTTGTCGGGCGATCGTGACGATCAGGGCTTCGTCAGCGCCAAGGTTTGTATTAATCACGACGCTACGACGACCTCGCTCTGGAGGCCATTTTCTTTGGGTTACTTTTCTTTTGGGCCAGCAAAAGAAAAGTGACTCGGCCTTCGGCAGAAGGTCGAAACGCCCGCCGCGCAGGCGGCACGCTGGCGGAAACACTAGATCGAGAGCGAAAGTCACTGGATGACTCGCTTCGCTCGCCCCTTCTGGGGCCGCCCTACGGGCGTTCTGCGCGCTTCGCGCTTGTCTCGCTTTCTCGGGGATGACGGTGAGAGGTGACAACGCGTTCTCGCGAGCACCCGTCCCCCTTCCGGGGCTCACCCCAGCCCTCTTTCCTCGCTCCTCAAAGCTGCGGCCGTCCATGGCCGCTCCCCGCGTGCCCCGAAGGGGAGAGGGAGAAAGCGCGCCAGATGCGCCCCCACCCGCCAAAACTGGCGATACCCCTCCCTCCGCGCGATGATGTCCCCTTCCCCACCCTGCCCGGCCCCCACGCCAGGCAAGCCGCCCGGAGCCACCATGCACGATCTTCTCGCCCCGCTTTATGCCCAGCACCTGACCACACTGCGCGCACGCGCCGACAAGGCGCTAGCGCTGGGCGGGTTCGATCATCTGGTGATCGCGGCAAGCATGCCGCTGCGCAAATACCTCGACGACCAGGATTATCCCTTTGTCGCCAACCCGCATTTCCGTCACTGGCTGCCACTGACGGACACCCCAGGCAGCTGGATCGTCTACACGCCCGGCCACAAGCCCAAGCTGATCTTTCTGCAGCCCAAGGACTACTGGCACGTCGTACCGGAAGCGCCACACGGTTATTGGGTGGAGCATTTCGATATAGAAATCGTGCGCAACGCCACCGACGCCGTGGACAAGTTGCCTGGTGCCCATACGCGCCGCGCCATCATCGGTCCCGAGTGTCCGACGGTGCCCGGTGCCGAAGCCAACAATCCGCAAGTCGTGCTCGACTATCTGCACTGGCATCGCTCATACAAAACGCCTTACGAATTAGAATTGATGCGCGAAGCGAGCCGCGTCGGCGCACGTGCGCATGCAGCGGCAGAACAAGCTTTCCGCGCAGGGGAAAGCGAATTCGGCATTCACCTGGCCTACCTTGCCGCCGCCAAGCAGATCGACGCCGAGTTGCCCTACGCAAGCATTGTCGCGCTCAACGACCATGGCGCCGTGCTGCATTACACGCACTTCGACCGCAAGGCGCCGCTGCAGAGCCGCTCGTTTCTGATCGATGCAGGCGGCAGCGCAGCTGGCTACGCCAGTGACATCACGCGCACCTACGCCGCTTATGGCCACAGCGAATTCCAGGCACTGATCGAAAGCGTCGATGCCGCACAACAGTCTTTTGTGGCGAAGGTACGTGCAGGCCAGAGCTACCCCGAGCTGCACATCCACGCACATCACGTGCTGGCCAACGTGTTGCGCGAGCACGGGGTGATCCGCATGAGTGCCGAGAGCGCAGTCGCCTCCGGCGTCACCTCCACTTTCTTCCCGCACGGCCTCGGTCACCCGATCGGGCTGCAAGTGCATGACGTTGCCGGTTTCCAGGCCAATGAAAGCGGCGGAACGATCGCACGCCCGCAGGGCCACCCCTATCTGCGCATGACGCGCGTGTTGGAGCCAGGCATGGTGGTGACGATCGAACCCGGCTTGTACTTCATCGACATGTTGCTCGAAGAACTGCGCGCGAAACCGGAGGCTCGCGAGGTCGATTGGGCCAAGGTCGACAGCTTCCGTCCCTATGGCGGCATTCGCATCGAAGACGACGTGGTGTGTACCGAGGGTGCGCCGGAGAACCTGACGCGCGACGCGTTTGCGCTGATCTGACCAAGCGCAATCGGCCGAATGATGCACCCCTCACCCCGGCTTCTGCCGGGGTGATCGTTTGGTACCGCGTCATTCCCACTGCAACAACGCCTACACGAACAAGCAACGCTGACGCCATCGATTTTAGGGACCTGCGGCCATGCACCGCTGCGTCAACCGAACGCACGACACCTTCACACGGGATGCGTATCCTCGCCCTCGTTATGGTAAGGGTCACAACGCATGGCCAATCTGTCTTCTGGCTCGGCATCACCCGTAGCGGCACCCATCGACTCACCACGACCGGTACTGCGCAAGCTCGCGCGTAAACTGATCCTGCTCGTGCTCGCCAAGATCGCGCTGCTCATACTGATCTGGTGGGTCGTCATTTCCTTTTACTCGCGTCCCGATACGCGTCCCGCCGCGATCGAGCATCTGCTCGCTCCGACGTCATCCTCTTCTTCTTCGCATGTGGATCACCCATGAGCATCGACCCTGATGTCGTCACGCTGTCACGCATGCAGTTCGCACTCACGGCGCTTTATCACTTCCTGTTTGTGCCACTCACGCTCGGCCTGGTGTGGATACTCGCCATCATGGAGAGCGTCTATGTCATGACCGGGCGCGAAGTGTGGAAGCGCATGACGCAGTTCTGGGGCGTGTTGTTTGGCATCAACTTCGCCATGGGCGTCGCCACCGGCGTCACCATGGAGTTCCAGTTCGGCATGAACTGGGCCTACTACGCGCACTATGTCGGCGACGTGTTCGGCACGCCGTTGGCTATCGAGGGCCTGATGGCGTTTTTCCTGGAGGGCACGCTGGTGGGCTTGTTCTTCCTGGGATGGAACCGCCTGTCGCGTACCGCCCATCTGCTGGTCACCTGGTTCCTCGCGCTGGGCACCAGCCTGTCCGCGCTGTGGATCCTGGTTGCCAATGGCTGGATGCAGAATCCTGTCGGCTCGGCGTTCAACCCGGAAACCATGCGCATGGAGGTCACCTCGTTCAGCGAGGTGTTCTTCAACCCTGTTGCACAGGCCAAGTTCGTGCACACAGTCAGCGCGGGCTATGTGCTGGGTTCCATGTTCGTGCTGTCGATCAGCGCCTGGTATCTGCTGCGCGGGCGCAATGTGGACTTTGCCAAGCGCTCCATGACTGTAGCCGCCAGCTTCGGCCTGGCAGCGGCGCTCTCGGTAGTGGTGCTCGGCGATGAATCGGGCTACGCCGTTTCCGAGAACCAGAAGATGAAGATGGCCGCCATCGAGGCCATGTGGGAAACCGAACCCGCACCAGCCTCATTCACTCTGTTCGGCATCCCTGATGTGGAGAACAGGACCACGCATTACGCAATACGCATACCGTGGGTGATGGGGTTGATCGGCACGCGCTCGATCGACACGCCGATTCCTGGCATTACCAACCTGGTGGATGAAACCAAGGGTCGCATCGACAACGGCATTCGCGCCTACGACGCGATGCTGGTACTGCGCGAAGACCGGAACAACGCGCAAGCCAAGGCCATACTGGCTGCACACGACAAGGACCTTGGCTATGCGTTGCTGCTGAAGCGCTTTATCGACGACCCCCGGCAAGCCACGCCGGAAGAGATCCAGAAGGCCGCCGACAGCACCATTCCCAACGTCCCCGTGTTGTTCTGGGCGTTCCGCATCATGGTGGCTTGCGGCTTCTATTTCATCGCACTGTTCGCCTTCTCATTCTGGCAAGCCAGCAAGCGTCAATTGGACAAGCGCCGCTGGTATTTGTGGCTCGCGCTTTGGAGCCTGCCGCTGCCCTGGCTTGCCGCCGAGCTGGGATGGATTGTTGCCGAGTACGGTCGCCAACCGTGGGCCATCGAAGGTGTGTTGCCCACAGCGCTTGGCGTGTCCAGCGTAACGACCGGCCAGGTGTGGACATCGCTGGGTGGCTTCGTGCTGTTTTACAGCGTGCTGGCAATCATCGATGCCGTGCTGATGCTGAAGTTCGCACGCAAAGGACCGGACGGCCTCGGCCTGTGGCCGCCCGCCACGCCCGAGCCCAACGCCACGATGGCGTCAGCCCACGCCTGAGGAGAACACCATGTTCGACTATGAAACCTTACGCGTGATCTGGTGGGCCCTGCTCGGCATCCTGCTGATCGGCTTCGCGGTGATGGACGGCTTCGACTTCGGCGTCGCCGCCTTGCTGCACGTGCTGGGCCGCACCGAGAACGAGCGACTGGTGCTGCTGGAAACCATCGAACCCACCTGGGAAGGCAACCAGGTGTGGTTCATCCTGGGCGGCGGCGCTGCCTTCGCCGCGTGGCCGGCGCTTTATGCGGTGTCGTTCTCTGGCATGTATCTCGCTATTTTTCTGGTACTGCTCGCCTTCATCATGCGACCGGTGGGCTTCAACTTCCGCAACAAAATCCACGATACGCGCTGGCGCAACACATGGGATTGGGTGCTCACCATCTCGGGTATCGTGGTGATGCTGATCACCGGTGTCGCCTTCGGAAACTTGTTCCTTGGCGTGCCGTTCGAGTTCGACGGCAACCTGCGCATGACATGGCACGGCAGCTTCTTCGACCTGCTGCACCCGTTCGCACTGGTCGCAGGCCTGGTATCGCTGACCATGCTGCTTGCCCACGGCACCTGCTGGGTGGCCTACAAGGCTGACGAAGCGATTGCCGAGCGCGCCGTGCTCGTGGGGCGCTGGGCCACGCTCGCCTATGTCGTGTTCTACGTGCTCGCCGGCATCTGGCTGGCCTACGGCGTGAGCGGCTACGCCATCGTGGGGCCGGTGGTTACCAATGGCGCGTCCAACCCGCTGTACAAGCAAGTGGCCCAAGGCAGCAGCTGGTTTGCCAGCTACATGCAATACCCGTGGTTCTGGCTCGCACCGGTGATCGCGGTGGTGGGCGCCATCGTTGTGCAGCTGAGCATCGGCAAGAAAGGCCTCATCTGCTTCATCGGCAGCACGGCGATGGTGATCGGCACGATTCTTTCCGCCGGCTTCGCACTGTTCCCGTTCCTGCTGCCATCCAGCATCGACCCACGCTCCAGCCTGACGGTGTGGGATGCGTCATCCAGCCAGGGCACGCTCGCGCTGATGCTGGGTGCCACGGTGGTGTTCATGCCGATCATCATCATCTACACCAGCTGGGTGTTTCGCGTGCTGCGCGGTCGCGTGACGCTGGAGCACGTAAGCCAGTCCAATCATCACTATTGAGAGAGGAAACGACGCCATGTGGTATTTCGCCTGGATTCTCGGCCTCGGACTCGCTTGCGCGTTCGGCATTCTCAATGCGATGTGGTACGAGGTGCACGCGACGGATGAGGAGCGTCAGCGGGAGGAGCGGAAGAGGCGTTGATTGAGGTGTGTTGACGGCGCCAACTGGTTCGCCCTTACCGCCATGGCGGAGCTTGTCGCGTCAAGGACGCTCTTCGCGCCATCTCCCCTTTTGGGGAGAGGATTGGGGTGAGGCGCCACTCTTGCCTCACAGTTTCATTAGCGCCGTTACCCCGATGCAGGCCGGGCTCCATGGCGTTATCGCTTAGTTGTCGCGCCACCGCGATCTGGCTCGCCTGCCGCGGGCTTCCGACCTCCTGCCGGAGGCCGGGCCACTTTTCTTTGCTTGCTCAAAGAAAAGTAACCAAAAGAAAGAGCACCCCCGCTTGGCGCTGGCCGGTGAAGCCGGCCAGTCCGTGAGGGGCGGCCGGGCTTTTTGACGGGGCTCTTGCCCCGGCGAAAAGGGATCGGCGTCCTCCCGATCCCCCTGTGGGCCTTTTCGTCCACCCTCACCGCCGCACAGAGGGCCCGACGATCAAGAGCAAAAGGCCAAGGGCCAACGCCGCCTTGTAGGAGCGCGCTGGCGCGCGACCGCAGCGTGTTGTCGTTGCCTCACCGATTGGCTTTCGCGCGTCCGAACCTTCGCGCTGGAACCTCACGTTGCGGTCGCGCACAAGTGCGCTCCTACAGAAAAGCCAGGACGCCATGTCGCAACTTCAGCCGCAGCTTTAAGCCCTCTTGGTATCGACGCGTTGCGGGGTAGCCGCAGTGTGGCGGCGCTGCGCCGGGCGCCATCCGGGCTCCGGACCCTTCAGTGCTTGTATTCCACGCCATGCAGAGCTCCTCAGGGCATCGGCGCGTTGCGGTTTAGCCGTACCGTGTGTCGGATGGATCGTGCGGTGCCGTTTACCGAGGCCTTCAAGGCTTGTATTCCACACGACGCTACCGGCGCTCTAAAGGCCGTTTTCTTTGGGTTACTTTTCTTTTGGGCCAGCAAAAGAAAAGTGACTCGGCCTTCGGCAGAAGGTCGAAACGCCCGCCGCGTAGGCGGCACCCTGGCGGGATCGCTAGGTCAAACGGCGAAAGTCACTGGATCCCCGCTTTCGCGGGGATGACGGTGAGGGAGACATGCGTTCTCGCGAGCACCCGACTAGGCCCCTTTCGAGGCCCACCCCAACCCTCTCCCCTGAGGCGAGAGAGCGCTAAAAGCGCAGTCCGCACAACGCCATGGTTCAACAGAACAACAACCAAAACCCCTCACCGCGAAGCCAGCAACCCCTCAATCTCGCTAGCTTCCTTCGGCACCCCGCCCGTCAACACTTCGTTCCCCTCACGCGTCACCGCCACATCATCCTCGATGCGGATGCCAATGCCGCGCCAACGCTCAGCCACCGAAAAGTCACCCGGCGGCACATAGATGCCCGGCTCCACCGTGACCACCATGCCCGGCTCCAGCACACGCGGCTCACCATCGACACGGTAATCGCCGACGTCGTGCACATCGAGGCCAAGCCAATGACCCGTTTTGGCGGGGAAGAAGCGCTTGTAGCTACCTTCGGCAATGGCGTCGTCAGCGCTCCCCTTTAGCAGGCCGAGCGCGCACAGGCCTTCCGTAATCACTCGAACGGCGGCCTGATGGGCCGCATTGAAAGCACGCCCCGGCAGCACTTCATCAATCGCTGCCAACTGCGCGGCGTACACCACTTCGTAAAGGGCACGCTGTTCACGGCTGTACTTGCCGCTGATGGGGAACGTGCGCGTGATGTCGGAGGCATAGCAGTCGACCTCGGCACCGGCATCGACCAGCAGCAAGTCGCCATCGCGCAAGGCTGCGCGATTCGCGGTGTAGTGCATCACGCAGGCATTGGCGCCACTGGCAACAATCGGCGGAAACGCAGGTACCGCGCCGCGACTGCGCATAACGCGCAGCACTTCCGCCTCCACTTCGTACTCATGCCGGCCAGCCACAGCGGCACGCATCGCGGCAAGATGCGCTTCGGCGGCGATCGATGCCGAGGTTTGCATCAGCTTCAGTTCGCCGCGCGACTTGTAGAGGCGCAGGTCATGCAGCAGATGCCCCAACGCCACGAACTCTTTGGGCACCACACCGCCGCCACGTAACTGGCGCAGACGGCGCATCCAGCCAAGGAGGCGTGCGTCAAATTCCGGTTCGCGGCCAAAGTGGCAGTACACGCGCGCCCTGCCCTCGATCATGCCGGGCAGGATGTCGTCGATATCGTCAATGGGGAACGCATCGTCCATGCCGTGCTCGCTCACCGCACGATCGGTACCGATGGATTCGCCATGCCAGCGCTCGCGCTCCTCGTCGCGCTCGCGACAGAACAGCACGACCTCACCATGCTTGCGTCCCGGCAGCAACGCGAGCACGCAATCGGGCTCGGGAAATCCGCAGAGATAGTGCAGATCCGAGTCCTGGCGGTACGGCCAGTTGGCGTCGGCGTTACGCACGCGCTCGGGGGAGGCGGCGATCAGTGCGACCGCGTCCTCGCCCGCCATGCGCATCAGCTGGCGACGGCGGCGGGCGAACTCCTCCGGAGAAATACTCAATGCACGGTGTCGCTGTTGGAAGAATTGCGGTTGGAGCACTCGGCGAACAGCAGCATCGCACCCATGCGCACGAACTCATGCACTTCGATCAGCGAGTCTTCGTCTTCGGCCTCGTCGCCAAATTCGAAAGAGGATGCCGCGATGGTGCCGAGATCCTTGAGGATCTCCTGCGCCTCTTCGGACAGCTTGCCGTGCATCTGGGCGCCGCCAAGGCCAAAGCCACCGAGGAAACCGCGACACCAATCGACCAGGGCATCCGCGCGCTCCGTCACCGGACGGTCGTCTGCCGGCATCAACGGCTCGAAGCCCAGCTCGGGATCGGCCAGTTCGGATTCGGTCTGCTTCACCAGGCGTTCCAACAGCGCCTTGTCGCCGGCGGAGGGTGTGGCCGCCTCGGCGTCCATGTGCAGCGCCTCCACCAGGGATTGCTTACCGATGCGGCCGCCGCCAGCCAGGAAACCGCACAGCGAGCCATGCAGGCCGCTGGCATCCTCCGCCAGTTGCAGCCGGGCGGCCGCGGCGTCCAGTTCGTCGTAGCCGATCAGCTCGTTCGCTGTCATGGCGTGGCTCCTTTCAAGACAATGCCCAAGTTTAATGCACTGGTTCCCGAAACGCCCCCGAGCCTGCTGCTTTCGGCGGGCCGCCTGCTATAGTCCCGGCCCATGAGCGCGCCCGATTCCGTGAAGCCAGACCCCGTCAAGCAAGAGCTTGCAGCCCTCGGCGAGCAGGTGGATCGTTTGCTCGACACGGTACGTCGCCTCACCGAGGAAAACCGCAGCCTCCGCCATAGCCAGGAACAACTGGCCACCGAACGTGCCGGCTTGATGGCACGCAACGAGCAGGCGCGTAGCCGCGTCGAGGCGATGATCCAGCGACTGAAGGCGCTAGAGACCAATGGCTGAGAACAGTGGAAGCAGCAGTGCCAACGAACCGGTCGCCCTGCGTCTGGTCGACCGCGAATTCCTGATTGCCTGCGCGCCGGAAGAGCGCGAAGGCCTGCTCGAATCAGCTGCCTACCTCGATCGCAAGATGCGCGAATTGCGTGCCAACGCCAAGGCACCGGGTTTCGATCGACTGGCCGTGCTGGCTGCCATCAGCGTGACACATGAGTTTCTCGCCTTGCGCAAGACGCACAGTGGTAGTGACCAGGGCGTGACCGAAGGTATTGCGTCGCTTCGTCGCAAGCTTGAAGCCGCCCTCGATGCCCACATAAAATAGTCCACGGCGTTATCTGCGGTGTGCGCCAGCACACTCTTACATTTGCCTTGTTCCTAAATACGGCCCCGGGTCGGCTTTTCATCGGTCGTTGTGCATGTCCGCCGCGTGCGGGAAGCCTTGAGACCATGTCGCCCTCCCACCTGATCCATCGTGGATCAAGGTCGTTCGGTGGGCAGCGGCATCGCGGTTAACGCCACCTTTTTCCCTCAACGCGCGGCGCCAGCTGGCGCCGCGC
>NZ_JBVQCI010000012.1:0-125956 GCF_055702865.1 Dyella sp. PARNA 12/25
GTAGGTCACCGCCAGGGGCTTTATCCCTCAAACGCCTTCCCATCCGGGAAGGCGTTTGTCTTTGCGCGTGAGAAAATAGTGGCATCGAATGTGCGCATCGTTTGGACGGCTATTTGCCGTCTGATCACCGGCAGTTTGTCGCAAGTCGTGATGACTTCGACGCCGATGGCACACGTGGAAAAGCTCCACTAGGGCCTTCGAATCTTTGGGGATCGCGTGTGATGTTTTCTGTGCCCTGAACTGGGGTCTGGACATTCACTCGCGGTAACGTAGGAATTTGCGACTATCGCGAGTCCTTCTTTTCCTCGCGACGTGATGTGTATGACGACTCCCAGCAAAGACCGCTTGGGTCCACTTTCTTATCTGATCTTTTCCTCGCGCTGGCTGCAGTTGCCGTTGTACCTCGGGCTTATCGTTGCGCAGGCGATCTATGTGGTGCAGTTCCTGCGGGAGCTTTGGCACCTGGTGGATGCCACGTTGCTGGGCCACTTCGCCGAAGGCGCAAGCGCTGACAGTGCCGAGACCACCATCATGTTGACGGTGCTGGGTTTGATTGATGTGGTGATGATCTCCAATCTGTTGGTGATGGTGATCGTCGGTGGCTACGAAACCTTTGTGTCGCGCCTGAAGTTGGAAAACCACCCTGACCAGCCAGAGTGGCTGTCGCATGTGAATGCCACGGTGCTCAAGGTGAAGCTGGCGATGGCGATCATCGGCATTTCCTCGATCCACCTGCTGGCCACCTTCATCAAGGCCAGTTCGCTCAGTCCCGAAACGATCAAGTGGCAGGTCTTGCTGCACCTGGCTTTCGTGGTGTCGGCATTGGCGCTCGCTTATATCGATCGCATCATGCAGCCGGCGGAAAAGCCTGCGCATCACTAATGGATGCCAGACCCGGGTGGTGAATGCACCGCCCGGGTTGTTGCTACGCTTGCGCTTGGCCCATTGCAGCGACGGAGCGACCTCGCGTGGAGAAGCGTTACATCCTTGCCCTTGACCAAGGCACGACGAGTTCGCGAGCGATCCTGTTTGATCACTCGGGTTCGGTGGTGGGCGTTGCGCAGCGCGAGTTCGAGCAGCTGTTCCCGAAGCCCGGGTGGGTGGAGCACAACCCGCACGACATTCTCACAAGTGTGCTGGTGACGGTCACCGAGCTGCTCGCCAACGCTCGAGTTGAGCTCTCAGACATTGCTGCCATTGGCATCACCAACCAGCGTGAAACCACCGTGGTGTGGGATCGCGCCACCGGGCTGCCCATCCATAACGCCATCGTGTGGCAATCGCGGCAAAGTCTGGAGATCTGCGAGCAACTGCAGCGCGACGGTTACGAGCCGCTCGTGCGCGAACGCACCGGACTACTGATTGACGCCTACTTTTCGGCGACCAAGCTGCGTTGGATTCTCGATTATGTCGAAGGTGCGCAGCAACGCGCTGAGCGCGGCGAGCTGCTGTTCGGCACGATCGATAGCTGGCTAATCTGGAACCTCAGCGGCGGTGCCGCGCATGTCACCGACGTAAGCAATGCTGCGCGCACCTTGCTGTTTGACATCCATCGTCGCCGTTGGGACGACGACCTGCTCAACATGTTGCGGATACCCCGAGCCATGCTGCCCGAGGTCCGCTCCAGCAGCGAGGTGTATGCGCACACCGCGCCCGCACAGTTCTTTGGTGCGAGCGTGCCGATTGCCGGCGTGGCAGGCGACCAGCAGGCTGCCTTGTTCGGGCAGGCATGTTTCACACCCGGCATGGCCAAGAACACCTACGGCACCGGCTGCTTCATGTTGATGCATACCGGTGAACAGGCCGTGCCGTCGAAGCATGGCCTGCTCACCACCATTGCCTGGCAGCTAGGAGATCGGGTCGACTATGCGCTGGAAGGCAGCATTTTCGTTGCCGGCTCCGTCATTCAATGGCTGCGCGATGGCCTGCGCATGCTGGACAAGGCGGCTGACTCGCAGGCGTATGCAGAACGCATCGCGTCCAGTGAAGGCGTGTATATGGTGCCGGCCTTTGTCGGACTCGGCGCGCCCTATTGGCAGAGCGACGTGCGTGGCGCGATCTTCGGCCTCAGTCGTGGCACCAGCAAGGAGCATTTCGTGCGTGCGGCGCTGGAGTCGATGGCTTATCAATCTCGCGACGTTTTGACCGCCATGGAAGGCGATGCGGGCATTGCGCTGAAAGAGCTACGGGCCGACGGTGGTGCGATCGGTAACGACTTCATGGCGCAGTTCCAGAGCGATATGCTCGATGTGCCCGTATTGCGGCCCCGCGTGCAGGAAACCACCGCACTGGGCGCGGCGTATCTTGCCGGATTGGCGGTCGGTTTCTGGAAGGACTGCCAAGAGATCGCCGGCCTGTGGCAAGTGGATCGCCGTTTCGAACCGCAGATGCACGTTGCAGAAAGAGATCGCCTGTATCGCGGTTGGCAGGACGCGGTGAAAGCCACCATGGGCTTTCGCGTCGGCTGAAACGAACAAGGCCTCCGTAAGGAGGCCTTGTATCGTCAGCGAACCAACCATGCTCAGTCGAGCGCGTAGCCGAACTGTTCCTTGAACTCGGCAGCGAACTGCGCGTAGTCAAAGTGCTGATTCTGCGTGCCGGGGTGCTCAACCTTCAGTGCGCCCATCAGCGATGCCATGCGGCCGATGGTTGGCCAATCTTTGCCACGCATGATGCCGAAGATCAGGCCGGCGCGATAAGCATCGCCACAGCCGGTCGGATCGACCACCTGGCGCTCACGCGCAGCGGGAATCTCGTGTGTGGTGCCGTCGGTGTGGATCTGCGAGCCGCGTGGCCCAAGGGTCACGATGTACGCCTTCACGCGCGAAGCGATGTCCTGCGCGCTCCAACCCGTGCGCTGCTGCAGCAACTGCGACTCGTAGTCGTTGACGATGACATAGGTGGCCTTCTCGATCATCGAGCGGAACTCGGCACCGTCGAACAACGGCATGGCCTGACCCGGATCGAAGATGAAGGGCACGCCGCGCGCTGCGAACTCGTCCACGTGCTGCAGCATGGCATCGCGGCCATCCGGCGCCACAATGGCGAAGCTGATCTGCGGGATGTCGCGCACATGATTGCTGTGGGCGCTCAGCATCGCACCGGGGTGGAAGGCGGTGATCTGGTTATTGTCCAGGTCGGTGGTGATGAAGCACTGGGGCGTGAACTGATCGTCGAACTCGCGCACGAAATCCAGGCGAATGCCGCACTTCTCCATATGCGCGCGGTACGGACCGAAGTCCTGGCCCACCGTAGCGACCGGCAGCGGGTCGCCGCCCAGCAACTTCAGGTTGTAGGCGATATTGCCGGCGCAACCACCAAACTCGCGACGCATCCGCGGCACCAGAAACGACACGTTCAGGATGTGCACCTGATCGGGCAGGATGTGGTTTTTGAACTGATCCTGGAACACCATGATGGTGTCGTAGGCAAGCGATCCGCAGATGACGGCAGACATGATGCGAGGTGTTTTCCCTGGCAGTTGAACGGACAACCGGGCAGCGACTTGACCTGCCTGGCCCAAAGTTCCAGATCATACTTGGATCCGGTGCCGCCTGCGACTTTTCTTGCGGTCGCCTGGGAATGTGCGCGATCTCAAAAACGCGGATATCACCGCGTATATAAAGGCTTTCTTAACGAGATTGTCCTTGCGATCCGGGGGTTAGCTGACTAGACTGGCCCGCTTACTTTTTAGCCATTGCCGACGCGCGGCGGACCCATGTTCAAGAAGTTTCGCGGATTTTTCTCCAACGATATTTCGATCGACCTTGGCACGGCCAATACCCTCATTTATGTGAGGGGACAGGGCATTGTGCTGAACGAACCGTCGGTGGTGGCCATCCGCCAGGACCGCGGCCCAGGTGGCCCGCGTGCCGTGGCTGCCGTGGGTAGCGATGCAAAGAAGATGCTGGGCCGCACGCCCGGCAACATTGCTACGGTGCGCCCGATGAAGGATGGCGTGATCGCCAACTTCTCCATGACCGAGGCGATGCTGCAGCACTTTATCAAGCAGGTGCACAAGTCGCGCATGCTGCGTCCCAGCCCGCGCGTGCTGGTCTGTGTGCCCTGCGGCTCCACCCAGGTGGAGCGTCGCGCCATCAAGGAATCGGCCGAAGGCGCCGGCGCCCGTGACGTGTTCCTGATCGAAGAGCCGATGGCCGCAGCGATCGGTGCCGGTATCCCGGTGCATGAGGCGCGTGGCTCGATGGTGCTGGACATCGGCGGCGGCACCTCCGAGGTGGCCGTGATCTCGCTGAACGGCATCGTCTACTCGCAGTCCGTGCGCGTGGGCGGCGACCGCTTCGACGAGGCCATCATCAACTACGTGCGCCGCAACCACGGCACCCTGATCGGTGAGTCGACCGCCGAGCGCATCAAGCTGGAAATTGGCTGCGCGTTCCCGCAGACGCACGTCAAGGAGATCGAGATCTCCGGCCGTAACCTGGCCGAGGGCGTGCCGCGCATGTTCACCATCAACTCCAACGAGGTGCTGGAAGCCCTGCACGAGCCGCTGTCGGGCATCGTGGCGGCGGTGAAGTCGGCACTGGAGCAGACCCCGCCGGAACTGTGTTCCGACGTGGCCGAGCGCGGCATCGTGCTCACCGGTGGTGGCGCGTTGCTGCGCGACCTGGATCGCCTGATCTCCGAGGAAACCGGCCTGCACGTGCAGGTGGCCGACGAGCCGCTGACCTGTGTGGCCCGTGGCGGTGGCAAGGCGCTGGAGCTGATTGATCAGCACGGCAGCGACTTCTTCGCTCCCGAATAAGACAACGACGGGGCTAGGGCATGGCGCTCTCGCGCGAGGACTCCTCGCCCCTGTTTGCCGGCACGGTCGCCGGCACACTCAGGCTCATTTTCTATCTTGCGCTGGCCATGGTGCTGATGGTGCTCGACCATCGCAATGGCTGGATCTGGCGCTTGCGCTACACCACCTCGGTGCTGGTTGAGCCGGTCTATCGGCTGGCCAGCATGCCGGCCAATGGCATGCGTGCACTCAGCGTGGCCTTCTCTGACCGCAAGCTGCTCACCGAGCAGAATCAGCGCCTGCGCGAGGATCTACTGCTGGCCAATGCCAAGCTCAACCGCATGGCGGCCGTGGCCGAGCAGAATCAGCGCCTGAAAGAGCTGCTCGATACGCAGCACAGCCTCGAATTGAACGTGCAGCTGGCCCGCGTCATCGACGTGGACCTGGGCACGGCGCGCCACCGCATGATGCTCAACGTTGGCGCTCGCGATGGAGTGAAGGCCGGCCAGGTGGTGATCGATGCGCACGGCGTCATCGGGCAGGTGGTGGAAGTCATGCAGCGCACCTCGCTGGTCATGCTGGTGACCGACCCCGACCACGCCATTCCCGTGGTGATCGAGCGCACCGGTTTGCGCACAGTGGCTTATGGCTCGCGTGATGGCGGCCTGCTCAGCCTGCCCAATATTTCCATGGCGGCCGACGTGCACCCCGGCGACAAACTGCTGACTTCTGGCCTGGGTGGCCGCTTTCCGCCGGGCTTCCCGGTGGGCGAGATCCGTAGCGTAGAGCCTGCGGGTTCCGGCCTGTTCCTTGAGGGGCGTGCGAGCCCCACCGCCGATCTCGACCGCAGCGAAGACGTGCTGCTGCTGCACGATCTGGCCGAGCCGGTCGGTCCGCCGGAGCCGGTGGCGCCTGCCGGGCCGCCGACTGATCTGGCGCCTGCGGCCACGAGCTCCAGTTCAACACCATCGCGCCCTGCTGACGCCACCTCGGCAGCAGCGCCGACCGCCCTGGCGCCCACGGTGCAACCATGAGCAAACCACGTATCAGCCTGATGTTGTTCGTGGGCTCGCTGGTGTTTGCGGTACTCTCCATGTTGGTGCCGTTGCCGGCGCCGCTGCAGCCGTTCAAGCCGTACTGGCCGGCGCTGTTCCTGCTCTACTGGTCGCTGGAATCGGGCGATCGCGTGACGCTGGGGCTGGCCTTCGTCGTGGGTCTGAGCGCCGACCTGCTCGATGGCGTGCTGCTGGGCGAGCAGGCCATGCGCCTGTGTGCGCTGGTGTTCATCGCCTTGCGCTTCCGTTCGCGCCTGCGCTTCTTCCCCATGTGGCAGCAGACCCTGGCGGTGCTCGCCTTGCTGCTCAACGATCGCGTGCTATTGCTCATCGTGCGGACGTTTGCGGGTGAGTCGCTGCCGTCGGCGACCTGGTGGATTTCGCCGTTCGTCGGCGCTGCGCTGTGGCCGTTCCTGTTCCTGCTCATGGACGACCTGCGTATGCGTTTGCGCATTCAATAGCTGCCATGGCCCTGCGGCGACGCTCCATCAAGGACACCCGAGGCGAAAGCGCGCTGTTCCGCGTGCGTGCGCTGGTGGGCTTTGCCCTGATCCTGGTGGGTCTCAGCGCGCTGGTGAGTCGCTACTCGTACCTGCAGGTGCAGCGCCACGACGAATTCGCGCTGCGTTCGGAGAACAACCGCGTGAAACCGCGGGCCATTCCGCCGGCGCGCGGCCTGATCTTCGATCGCAATGGCGTGCTGCTGGCCGACAACGTGCCCGCCTTCCGTCTGGAAGTGGTGCCTGAGCAGGTGAAGTGCACGCAGGCCATGTCGCCGTCCACCAGCGAAGCTGCGTCGCAGGATGATGCTGAAGCCGATACCTCCAGGAAGCAGCAAGCAAAGTGCATGCAGACCATGTTGTCTGCCATACGCGAGGTGGTGCCGCTGGACGAAGGCGACATCGAAGCTTTCAAGAAGCAGCTCAAGCAGAACCGCCGCTTCGACAGCGTGCCGCTGAAACTGCATCTCACCGAAGACGAAATCGCTCGTTTCGCGATCAATCGCTGGCGTTTCCCCGGCGTGGACGTGGTGCCGTACCTCACTCGTCGTTATCCGTACGGTTCATTGTTCGCGCATGTGGTGGGCTATGTGAGCCGCATCGACGCCGACGACACGGCGCGGCTCGATGCTGACCGCTACAAGGGCACCAGTCATGTGGGCCGCAGTGGCCTGGAGCGCTCCTACGAAGACATGCTGCACGGCGAGCCCGGCTACGAGCTGGTCGAGGTGAATGTCGATGGCCGCGTGCAGCGCGTACTGGAAACCCACGCGCCCATACCGGGCAAGAATCTTTATCTTGGCATTGACGTGCGCGTGCAGAAGGCCGCGATGGATGCATTCCAGGGTCGTCCCGGCTCAGCCGTGGCGATCGATCCGCGCAACGGTCAGGTCATGGCGATGGTCAGCGTACCGAGCTTCGACCCCAACCTGTTCGTCAACGGCATCAGCAAGGCGGATTACACCGCGTACACGACGGCAGAAGACAAGCCGCTGCTCAATCGTGCGCTCAAGAGTGCGTATCCACCGGGCTCGACCGTCAAGCCGTTCCTGGCGCTCGGCGGCCTGGAATTGGGCGTTCGCCGCCCCGAGGATACCGTGCTGTCGACGGGTGAGTTCTGCGTCCCTGGCCAGCAGCGCTGTTATCGCGACGACACGCGTGGGGGCGATGGCACCGTGAACATGGTCCGGGCAATCGAGAAATCGACAAATACTTACTTCTATCGCCTCGCGCTCGACATGGGCATTGATCGTCTTGCGAGCTGGATGGGTAGCCTGGGTTTTGGCAAGAAGACGGGTATCGATTTGCTAGGCGAGGCCGAGGGCATTCTCCCTTCGCGCGAGTGGAAGGCCACGCGCAGCAAATACCCTTGGTTCCAGGGTGAAACGATCATTGCCGGCATCGGCCAGGGTTACTGGAACGTCACCGCCTTGCAGCTTGCCCATGCCACGGCAACGCTCGCAGGACACGGTACGCCATATGCTCCGCGGCTGGTGATAGCGACGGCAGCAGTGAAGGAGCGTCCTGTCCCGCTGCCCAATCCGCCTGCTGGACCGTCTCTGATCCGCAAGCCACACGACTGGGATGTGGTGAATCAGGGTATGGAGGCCGTGGTTTCCGGTGCGGGCGGTACCGCCAGGACTCAATTCATCGGCTTCCCGTATGTCGTCGCCGGCAAGAGCGGTACGGCGGAACGCTTCTCTCGCCGCAGCAATGACTACGACACCAACAAGAACACTGCGTATCTTGCGACACGCCACCGCGCCTGGTTCATCGCCTATACGCCGGTGGAAGCGCCGCGCATTGCCGTGACCGCCATGTTGGAATCCGGTGCCTGGGGCGCGTCCGACGCAGGCCCCATCGTGCGAAAGATCATGGAAGCGTGGATTGCCTCGAATGGTGGCCCGGTGCCGCCGACGAACTCGCCGGAATCCGCGCCGAGCCCGGCAGCCACCGAACCCACTATCCAGGAAGTTCCCGAGGACACGCCCGTGGCGACACCGGCCGACATGACCGCATTGCCGGCTGAGTCCGCCAGCACGCCCGCACCCGATGACGGAGGCAATCCATGATCGACGCCCTCCAGGCGCGCCTGTTTCGCTTCGTGCGCCGCGTGATGACGCGGCCGCGCATCGACTTGCCGCTGGCATTTGGCCTGTTCCTGCTTGCCCTGGTGGGCCTGGCGACGCTGTACAGCGCCAGTGGCGGCAACATGGCCATGATCGGTGGCCAGGCCACGCGCTTCGTGATGGGCGGCATGCTGGTGCTGCTGATCTCGCGCATTCCCCCGCCGGTGCTGCGCAGCTGGACGCCATGGCTGTTCGCCGGCAGCGTCTTCCTGCTGCTGATGGTGGCGGCCTTCGGCGAAGTGCGCAGTGGTTCCAAGCGCTGGTTGAACCTGGGCGTGATGTCGTTTCAGCCGTCCGAGTTGCTCAAGCTCACCATGCCGATGATGGTGGCCTGGTATCTGCACCCGCGCCAACTGCCGCCGCGATGGAAAGACATCATCATGGTCGGCGTCCTCATCGGTATTCCCGCCGGCCTCATCGCCGAGCAGCCCGACCTGGGTACCGCGTTGTTGGTGTCGGCCGCCGGCGCGTTCGCGTTGTTCCTGTCGGGCATGGCGTGGTGGAAGATCGGCAGCCTGCTGGCCGCCGTGGGCGCCATGGTCCCGGTGGCCTGGCACTTCCTGCACGACTACCAGCGCAATCGCGTGCTGACCTTGCTCGACCCGGAGTCCGATCCACTAGGCAAGGGCTGGCACATCATCCAGTCCCAGATCGCAGTGGGTTCCGGCGGCTTGTTCGGCAAGGGCTGGCAGCACGGTACGCAATCACGGCTGGACTTCCTGCCCGAGCACACTACCGACTTCATCTTTGCCGTGTTTTCCGAAGAGTTCGGCCTGGTTGGCGTGATCGCCCTGATGTTGCTCTACGCCTTCATCATCGGACGCTGCCTGTGGATCGCCATGGAAGCGCGCGATACCTACTCGCGCCTCTTGGCCGGCGCCATTGGCATGAGTTTCTTCGTCTATGTGTTCGTCAATGGCGGCATGGTCTCGGGCATGTTGCCGGTGGTGGGTGTGCCGATGCCGCTGGTGAGCTATGGCGGTACCTCGGCGGTGTCGCTGCTCACCGGCTTCGGTGTGTTGATGTCGATTCACGCCAACCGCAAGACCCACAACTAAGGGCCGAGCCCTACAGCGAGAAAGTAAGCACAAAAGGCCGGTTTTTGCCGGCTTGCATGCTAGGCTTGGTGTGAAGCCGTTCACGACAGCGAAGTCTTTCATGCTCTCGATTCCCGCGTCGCTCCCGACTCGTCGCCTCGTTGCCACGCTTGGCCTTCTGTTCGCCACGGCATGCATGCCGGCCCTCGCAGAAACCCATCCCGGCCAGGACCAATTGGTCAGTGAAGTTGCCAAGGACACCGGCAAGGATCCTCAGGCGCTCAACACCTTGCTGGATGGCGCCAAGAAGCAGCAAGGCATCCTCGACGCCATCAGCCGCCCGGCGGAAGCCAAGCCGTGGAAGGACTACCGGCCGATCTTCATCACGCCCCAGCGCATCAATGACGGCATTGCGTTCTACCGTCAGCATCGCGAGTTGCTGGAGCGCATCGGCAAGCAATACGGCGTGGCGCCCGAGTACATCGTGGCGATCATCGGCGTGGAAACCTCCTATGGCCGCATCACCGGCAAGTACAAGGTGCTCGATGCGCTGGTGACACTGGGCCTCTACTACCCGCCGCGTGCCACTTTCTTCCGCGAGCAGTTGAAGACCCTGCTGGAACTGCCCGACACCCAGCTTGCCGGCCCCATCGACACCCTCACCGGTTCGTACGCAGGTGCGCAGGGCTGGGGCCAGTTCATGCCGTCGAGCATCCGCGATTTCGGCGTGGATGCGGACGGCGACGGCCATATCGATCTGAAAAATTCGCTGCCCGACATCTTTGCCAGTGTCGCCAATTACTTCGCCAAGCACGGCTGGCAGACCGGCGGCCCGGTCGCCGCACGGGCCCAGGCCGATGCCGCAGCCAAACCCATCACCGTGAAGGATTCCAAGCCGCAATGGCCGCTCGAGCAGCTCGAAGCCTGGGGCTATGCGCCCGTGCAGCCGTTCAGTCCGGCCTTGCGGTCGAGCCTGCAGTCGCTGCAGGGCGCCGATGGCATGGAGTACTGGTTCACCTTCCAGAATTTCTACGTAATCACCACCTACAACCGCAGCCCGCTGTACGCATTGGCCGTGCATCAGCTGGCGCAGGCGATTGCCGCAGGGGCAGGCGAGATGGAAGCCACGCAATGAGGTGGCGGCTAGCGCTGCCACTCCTGCTGATCGCGCTGCTGGCAGGTTGTAGCGGCGGCAAGACCCGACCCTCCACCGGTCATGGTGGTTCGTCGTCGCGCAGCAGTTCGTCGTCGAGCAGCAGCGGCGGCAGCTACGCCCGTGGCGGCGTCAACGATGACACCAGCCGTTCGCAGAGCAGCCGCTATCGCGACAACGCCGACAGCGTGCCCGATGGCGCGCCGCCCGAGTTCATCAACAGTTTGCCGGAACCGGTGCCGAAGCTGGAGCCGCGTGCGCTCTACGGCAACAAGTCGCCGTACACGGTGCTTGGCCAGACCTACAACGTGATGGCCACCCCCAGCGGCTACGTGGAGCGGGGCGTGGCTTCGTTCTACGGCAACAAATTCCACGGGTACAAAACGTCGAGTCTCGAGGACTACGACATGTACCAGTTCACCGCCGCGCACAAAACGCTGCCGCTGCCCAGCTATGCGCGCGTGACCAATCTGGAGAACGGCAAGAGCGTGATCGTGCGCATTAACGATCGCGGCCCGTTCCACGAAAACCGCCTGATCGACCTGTCCTACGCCGCGGCCGTGAAGATCGGCGTATGGCCCAAGGGCACCGGTCTGGTGGAAGTGCGCGCCATCGATCCCAGCCAGCCGTTGACGGCCCAGACCCTGCCGCCGCCACCGCCGCCGCCCAAACCCGCCACACCGGGGCCAGGTATCTACCTTCAGGTCGGGGCATTCTCTGATATGAGCAACGCGGAGCGTGTCGCGCAGCAGCTGCGAGCCGCCAATTTTGCGCCGGTACAGGTGGTGGATGCGCAAATCAACGGTCGTAGCGTGCGGCGAGTCCGGGTGGGGCCGCTCTCCAGCGTCGATCAGGCCGACGACGTAACCTCCCGAATTACCAACATGGGGCTGCCTCGACCGCAGGTCGCGGTAGACTGATGCATTGTTTTTCCAGCGGAAGCGTCTCGCTCGCCGCTATACAGCCATTGGATTGAACTGAAAGATGAACCTGATTCGCCGCACCCTTTCTTCGCTCGCCGTCGCCGCCTTGGTCGTCGGCACTGCCGTCGCTCAGCAGACGCCGCCGAAGCCCGCGCCGGTGCCGCGCCCGGTGACGCCGGAGGCCCCCGTGCCACCGCCGCCGGATGTGGACGGCAAGAGCTGGGTGCTGATGGATTACGCCACCGGCCAGGTGCTGGCGTCGAAGGAGCCGGATCTGCGCGTGGAGCCTGCCTCCATTACCAAGGTGATGACCGACTACGTGGTGTCCGCCGAGGTCGCCAACGGCAAGGTCCACATGACCGACCCGGTCACCATCAGCGAGAACGCATGGCGCAGCGGCGGTGCGGGCACCGATGGTTCCACCAGCTTCCTCAAGCTCAACAGCCAGGTGCCGCTGAAGGATCTGCTGTACGGCATGATCATCCAGTCCGGCAATGACGCCGCCATCGCGCTGGCTGAGCACACCGCCGGCAATGAGTCCGCGTTCGCCAATCTGATGAATGCGTATGCCAAGCAGATTGGCATGACCAATTCCAACTTCGAGAACGCCTCGGGTTACCCGATCGCCAACCATTACTCGACCGCACGCGACATTGCCATCCTTTCGCGCGCGCTGATCCATGACTTCCCCGAGGACTATGCGATCTCGGCGGTCAAGGATTTCGAGTGGAACGGCATCAAGCAGCACAACCGCAACCTGCTGTTGTGGCGCGACAACACCGTTGACGGCATCAAGACCGGCCACACCGCCGCTGCGGGCTTCTGCTTGGCTGCGTCAGCGAAGCAGGGCGACTCGCGCATGATCGCCATTGTCATGGGCTCCACCAATGAGAAGAGCCGCGCCGATGCCGCGCTGGCGCTCATGAACTACGGTTTCCGCTTCTACGAGACCCACAAGCTGTACGACGGCAGCAAGCCGCTGGCTACGCCGAAGCTGTGGAAGGGCCAGGCCAACGATCTGCCGCTGGGCGTGAGCGACAACGTGCTGGTTACCGTCAAGCGCGGTGACTACGACAAGCTCAAGGCCACTATGGACATCCCGGCCACGCTGGTTGCTCCGTTCACCAAGGGCCAGCAGGTGGGTACGCTGCGTATCACGCTGGACGGTCAGCCGGTGCAGAACGTGCCGCTGGTCGCCCTGGGCGATGCGCCGCAGGCCGGCTTCTTCGGTCGTCTGTGGGACAGCATCATGCTGTGGTTCCACAGTGACAAGAAGTCCGAAGCTTAAGTACCGGAGGTGCACTGATGCGCGATATCGACTCCATCCAGGCCCAGCAGGAAGGTCAGGGCTTCCAGTTTCCCGGTGAGTTCGAAATCACCGCGATGGGCAATGCCAGCGCCGATCTGAAGGCACGCGTGCCGCAGATCCTGGAGGGCATTGGTCTGCACGTGCTGCATGAGACGGTGAAGCACCGCCACTCGCGAGAGGGCAATTTTCTCTCGGTCACCGTCAGCTTCCGTTGCGATACGCGCGAACAGTACGACCTGGCGCATTCGGTGCTGCGGGCCGATCCGGATATCCGCTACACGCTCTGATGCGCTCTGACGTGGCGGGCTGGCCGTGCCCGCCTCGCCACCGATGACTTCCAGCCCTTGCAAGGGCCCTCTCAGGGCCGCAGATACTTAGCTCCAATCCCCAGGCCAGTCCCCATGTCTTTGCCGCTCAAAGTCCGTCTCCTCGGTCGCCAGCCCTATGCCGCGACCTGGGAGGCCATGAGCCAATTCACCAATAACCGGGGCCCCGATACGCCTGACGAGCTGTGGCTGCTGGAACACGACCCGGTATTCACCCTGGGTCAGGCCGGCAAGACCGAGCACGTGCTGGCGCCGGGTGACATTCCGGTGGTGCATGTGGATCGCGGCGGCCAGGTGACCTATCACGGCCCCGGCCAGATCGTGGGCTACCCGCTGATCGACCTGCGCCGCGTCGGCGTTGGCGTGCGCGAGCTGGTCAACAAGATCGAACAGTCCCTCATCGACACGCTGGAGCACTGGAACATCGGTGCCGAACGCCTGGAGGGCGCCCCCGGCGTCTACGTGGCTGGTGCCAAGGTGGCCGCGCTGGGCCTGCGCGTGCGTCGCGGCTGCAGCTTTCATGGTCTGGCCTTCAACGTGAACATGGACCTTGAGCCGTTTCACCGCATCAACCCCTGCGGTTACAAGGGCTTGGCGGTCACGCAGGTGCTAGACTTGGGCGGTCCGTCGCGCCTGTCGGACGTCGAAGACGCCCTGGTCGAAGAGTTCTGCCGCCAGTTTGGATTCGTCGCTGAACCAGCCGCCCCCATCCTCCCTGAACTACCCGCTCGCGTAGCGGTCTGAGTCTGCCTACATGAGCGAAATGTCTACTTCCAAGGTCATCCCGATCAGTGTTGTTGGCGGCGCACCCGTCGAGAAGCAGTTGGGCAATGACAAGATCGGCTTGAACCGCGCGGGCTTCGACACGAACGTGCCGACGCTGCGCAAACCCAGCTGGATCCGTGTGCGCCTGCCGCAGGGCAACGCCGTGCAGCAGCTGAAGGCGCGCCTGCGCGAAAACTCGCTGGTGACCGTGTGCGAGGAAGCCTCGTGCCCGAACATCCACGAGTGCTTCAGCCATGGCACCGCCACCTTCATGATCCTGGGCGAAGTGTGCACGCGTCGTTGCTCGTTCTGCGATGTGGCCCATGGCAAACCGGCTGCGCCCGATCCACTGGAACCGGCGCGCCTGGCCGAGACCATTCACGACATGCGCCTGAAGTACGTGGTGATCACCTCGGTGGATCGTGACGACCTGCGCGACGGCGGCGCCGAGCATTTCGCCGCATGCATCCGCGCGACGCGTCACGCCAGCCCGAACATCAAGATCGAAATCCTCACGCCCGACTTCCGCGGCAAGGGCCGCATGGAGCGTGCGCTGGAAGTGCTCAAGGACTTCCCGCCGGACGTGTTCAACCACAACCTGGAAACCGTGCCGCACCTCTATCGCGAAGTGCGACCGGGCGCCGACTACCAGTGGTCGCTGGACCTGCTCAAGCGCTTCAAGGCGCAGCATCCGGACGTGCCGACCAAGTCCGGCATCATGCTGGGCCTCGGCGAAACCATGGAGCAGGTGCTGGAAACCATGCGCGACCTGCGCGCGCATGACGTGGAAATGATCACCATCGGCCAGTACCTGCAACCCACACCGCACCACCATCCGGTGATCCGCTACTGGACCCCGGAAGAATTTGAAACACTGCGCGAAGCCGGCGAAGCGATGGGTTTCCATCACGTCGCTTCCGGCCCGCTGGTGCGTTCGTCCTACCACGCCGACCTGCAGGCTCACGCTGCAGGCGTCACTGAGCACGCCTAACCGAACTGGCACGCCACCGAGACCTTATGAAACTGCGCCCCTCGCTAGCCCTGTTGCTTGCCCTTGCCGTCACCGGAGTCGGTGTCCACGCGCAGTCTGCCGCCGATCTCACCGACGACAGTGCGCCGCGCAAGTTTTCCACGCTGCCGCTGAAGCCCACCATCAATCAGGCGCAGGCGGCGCAGCTTTCCGCGCGTTTCCTCACGCGCTTCCACTACGACGCGCAGCCGCTCGACGATGCGATGTCGCAGAAGATCTACAAGGCTTATCTCGACAGCCTCGACGGCGAAAAGGTGTTCTTCACCCAGGCCGACCTGGCCAAGTTCGCGCCGCTGAAGACGCAGATGGACGACGCCATCTGGAATCAGGAGCTGTCTGGCCCGTTCTCGATGTTCAACTTCTACGTCACGCGCGCCATCGACCGCATGAACTATGCGCGCGGCCTGCTCAAGCAGGGCTTCGACTTCAACACCAACGAAAGCTACAACTACGATCGCAAGAAGGCCGACTGGCCGAAGGATCAGGCTGAGCTCGATACGTTGTGGCGCCTGCGTACCATGAACGACTGGCTGCGCCTCAAGCTCGCCGGCAAGAGCGACGACGACATCCGCAAGACGCTGGACAAGCGTTACGCCGGCTACATCGATCGCGTGCGCCAGCTCGACGGTGAAGACGCGTTCCAGTCCTTCATGAACGCCTACGCCGAATCCACCGATCCGCATACCGACTACCTCGGCCCCCGCGCGGCGGAGAACTTCGACATCTCCATGAAGCTGTCGCTGGAAGGCATCGGCGCCGTGCTGCAGGCACGCGACGAGTACACCGCCATCCGCGAAATCGTGCCCGCCGGCCCGGCTGCCAAGTCTGGCAAGGTGCACGTGGGCGATCGCATCGTGGCCATCGGCGAAGGCACCAGTGGCCCGATGGTGGATGTGATCGGCTGGCGTCTCGACGACGTGGTCAAGCACATCCGCGGCAAGAAGGACACCACCGTTCGCCTGGAAATCCTCCCGGCTGACGCGGGCGTGGACGGCAAGCACGAGCTCATCTCGCTGGTGCGCCAGAAGGTAAGCATCGAAGAACAGGCGGCCAAGAAGAAAGTCATCGAGATCAAGGACGCCGGCGTCACCCGCAAGATCGGCGTGATCGACCTGCCGAGCTTCTACTCTGATTTCGGTGCGCGTCGCGAAGGCGACAAGAACTTCAAGAGCGCCACCCGCGACGTGGCCAAGCTGCTCGGCGAGCTGAAGGCCGAAGGCGTGGAAGGCGTGGTGATGGATCTGCGCAACAACGGCGGCGGCTCGCTGGCCGAAGCCAACGAACTCACTGGTCTGTTCATCGACCAGGGTCCGGTGGTGCAGGTGCGTGACGCACGCGGCGAAGTGCAGGTGCAGGGCGATGACGATCCGGGCATGTCCTGGAGTGGTCCGCTGGCCGTGATGGTCAATCGCGGTTCCGCCTCGGCGTCGGAAATCTTTGCTGCTGCCATCCAGGACTACGGCCGTGGCCTGATCATCGGCCAGCCGACGTTCGGCAAGGGCACCGTGCAGAACCTGGTCGACCTCGACCGCTTCACGCACAGCACCAAGGAAAAGCCGCAGTACGGCGAGCTGAAGATGACCATCCAGGAATTCTTCCGCATCACCGGTGGCTCCACCCAGCTCAAGGGCGTGACGCCGGATATCCAGTATCCGAAGAACGGCGACGAGAAGGATTTCGGCGAATCCACCTACGACAACGCGCTGCCGTGGACGCAGATTGCGCCGGCCGACTACAAGCCGGTGGCTGATCTGAAGGCCTACCTGGGCCAGCTGCAGGCCAAGCACGACGCCCGCACGGTCAAGTCGCCAGCGTGGAAGCTGATGCTTGATGAGCTGGCGCAGTACCGCAAGATGCGTGACAAGACCACCATCTCGCTCAACTTCGCACAGCGCCAGGCCGAGCGTAAGGAGCTGGATGCGATGCAGGCAGATTTCCGCGCCCGTCACAAAGCCATCGATGGCGACACGAATGGCGAAGACGATGTGGCAGCGGACGACGGCCTCAACGCCAACGAGCGCAGTCTCAAGAGCGAGCTGAAGCAGGAGAAGGACGCCAAGAAGGCGGCCGATCCGCAACTCGACGAGACCGCGCACATCCTGTTCGACGCAGTGGGCCTGATCAAGGGCGACTCCAAGCTGGCGGCGGCTGTGCTGCCGTACGGCGGTCGCTTCTCGAACATGGCCACGACGGCCGCAACGGGCGACAAGCCGCCGCAGCCGAGTCCAGCTGCCGCGCACTAATCAGCGGCTCTCGCGATGCAAGAAAAAGGCGGCACTAAGTGCCGCCTTTTTCTTTGCGCGCTTTTCTGTAGGAGCGCACTTGTGCGCGACCGCAGAGTTTGAGGCTTGCCTCTCTGTAGGCTTGTCGCGCACAAGTGCGCTCCTACAGAGAGCTCGCCGCCAGGGCCACCGCGAAACTACTTCGCCGCCTTCGCCCTCTTCTCCGCCTGTTCCTTCTTCCACTGCTGATACTCCGCAAAATGCGGCATCTCCCGCAGCACCTTGCTGCGCGGATCCACGATCACCAGCGAACCAGCCGGCACAGGAATCGACGCATCACCACCAGCCATCGGCACCGTGACGACCTTGTCGCCCATCTGCACCTCGACCGGCATTGGAAATGGCTTGTTCTGCGGCACCTGCCAGTGGAGATACAGCGTATTGCCTTGCTGGCGCGTCTCCAGCTTCGGCAGCGCCGCCTCGTAGAGGTACACGTCAAAGAACCAGTGCAGGTCACGCCCGCTCACCTGGTTCACGATGTCGATGTAGTCGCGCGTGGTAGCGAAACGTGGCGCGAAGTTGCCGGGCTTCGGATCCGGACGGCCATACACCAGCCGGCGCACGCTCTCGAAGAACGCCTGGTCGCCGATTAGCTGCCGCAGCGTATGCAGCATCAGCGAGCCCTTGTAATAGATATCGTTGCCGGGCCCATGTTCGGCGTCGTACACCTCATGCTCGAACTGGCTGCGGCCAGCCACGATGGGGAACGCGTTCTTCACCATGCTGCGTTCGTTCTGCAGCATCGCGAAGTACGGCATGTCGCCATACACGTATTGGCCGTACAACGGCTGCATGTAGGTTCCGAAGCTCTCGTGGATCCACATGTCGTCCCAGTCGGCATTGGTCACCTGATTGCCGAACCACTCGTGGGAAAACTCGTGCTGCAGCAGCCAGTCGAAGCCGAACTCGCTGCGCGGGTAACCGTTGCCATAGGCGTTGATGGTCTGGTGTTCCATGCCCAGATGCGGCGTCTCCACCACACCCATCTTTTCGTCACCGAACGGGTAGGGGCCGATTTGCCGCTCAAAAAAATCGAGCATGCGCGGGAATTCGCTGAAGAGCTGCTTGGCCTGCGCTTCGTGCCCACGCAGGTACCACATCTGCATCGGGATCGTGTTGCCGTAGCGGCTACGGTAATCGCCCTTCAGCAATTCGAATGGGCCGATGTTCAGCGAAATCGCATACGTGGTCGGGTGCTTCGCGCGCCAGTGATACGTGTGCGTATCGCCATGCTCCTTGATATCCACGAGCACGCCGTTGCCGGGCGCGGCAAGCGACTTCGGTACGGTGATATAGGTGTCGACCAGATCCGGCTTGCCCTCCGGATGGTCGATGCACGGCCAGAACAGGTCGCAGCCTTCACCTTCCACGGCGGTGGCGATCCACGGCAGGCCGTCTTCGGTGTGGCTCCATACAAAGCCGCCATCCCACGGCGCTTTCTGCGCCACGTGGGGTTTGCCGCCATAGCGGATGTCCACCGTGGTCTTGCCGCCTTTGACCAAGGGTTTGGGCGGCGAGATACGCAGATGGCCGTCCGGGTTGCTCCACTGGTTCGCGGCCAGCGCCTTGCCGTCAACAGTGATTTTGCTGATGGCGAGGTTATGGTCCAGATCCAGCAGCAGGACATCCGTCGCCTCGCGCGCGCTGAAGGTGAGCAGCGCGGTGGCATCCAGACTTTGCTGTGCGGCATCCACGCTGAAATGCAGTTCGGCATGCTCGAAGTGCAGGCGCTGCTGTTCCGCCGGCATGGTGCCGCCAGATCGCACCGTCTGCTCGCTGAGCGGCGGTTGCGTGGAAGGCGTGGCGTCTTCCGCATGGGCGCTACCGATAAGCGCGGCACACAGGGCCAGGGAGAGCAGGCAAGGGTGGAGTGTCGTCATAAGCAGCACGGTATCGAGCAAACCCGCAGGATGACAGCCCCTGCGCGCCGGCGGCATCGCCGAAAGTCATGGCCGCGCTTGTGATCAACCCCACCCCACGCGCATGCTTGAGTGCAGCCACATCACCCCATGACCGAGGGGATGTTTATGGACGCGGTGCAAAACCTGGCGCTGGCGGGAGGCCTCTCCTGGGCTAGCGGCTTTCGACTTTACGCCACCGTTTTCGTCGCTGGCTTGCTGGGGCGACTGGGCGTCGTGCACTTGCCGGAAGGGCTGCGCCTGCTCACCGATACCTGGGTGCTGGTGACGGCGGGTGTGATGGGCCTGGGCGAATTCCTGGCCGACAAAGTTCCTGCTTTCGACAGCGTGTGGGACGCCATCAACACGTTCATTCGTGTGCCCGCTGGCGCCTTGCTGGCATGGGGCGTGTTTCGCGATGCCGGGCCCGGCGCGCAGTTCGCAGCGGGGTTGCTGGGTGGCGCGTTGGCCTCCGGCACGCATCTCGCCAAAACGGGTGGGAGGGCACTGATCAACACCTCGCCCGAACCCTTCAGCAATTGGGGCGCCAGCATCGGCGAAGACATCTCGTGGCTGGGTGGCCTGTACTTGATGTGGCAACACCCGGTGGCGTTTCTGGTGTTGCTTGGCTTGTTCGTGTTGATGCTGCTGTGGCTGGTGCCCAAGATTCTGCGCGGTCTACGCACGCTGGCGCGCCGGTTGCGTGGCGTCAAAGCGGCTTCACCCAGCACGTAACCTCATCGCCGCCTCCCTCTGTAGGAGCGCACTTGTGCGCGACCGTCACCCGGACGGCACCTCAGGTATTTGGTTTCGCCGTTAGGTCTACCCGAAATAGGTTGGCGACGAGATACAACGAAACGCTGCGGTCGCGCACAAGTGCGCTCCTACAGAAGGCCTGCCTGCGATAAAAAAGGCGACCCGTGGGCCGCCTTTTCTCTTTAAGCCGTATCGAGTACTCAGTGCTTATAGCGCTGCTGCAAAAACGCAAAGAACGCGCGCAGACCCAGCGCCTCACCACCCCGCGGGCGGGCAGGGCGGTCCGCGTCATTCCACGCATACGTATCCAGATGCAGCCACGGCGTGGTCTCGGGCACGAAGCGCTCCAGATACAGCGCGGCAGTAATCGCACCTGCGTGACGCGACGTACCCGAGTTGGCCAAATCAGCTAGATACGACTCGAGCATCTTGCGGTACGGACGCCACAACGGCAGGCGCCACAGCGGATCGTTCACCGCACGACCCGCAGCAAGCACACGCTCGGCCAGGTCATCGTTGTTGGCGAACAAGGCCGGCAGATCCGGGCCCAGCGCAATGCGCGCAGCGCCGGTGAGCGTGGCGAAATCGATAATCAGCTCCGGCTTCTGCTCGCAGGCATAGGTGAGTGCATCACACAGCACTAGGCGACCTTCGGCGTCGGTGTTGTCCACTTCCACGCTGATGCCTGCGCGCGTGGTGATTACCTCACCCGGGCGCATCGACTCACCGGAGACAGCATTCTCCACCGCAGGGATCAGCAGCTGCAGACGCACTGGCAGCTTCGCCTGCATGATCAGGCCGGCCAGCGCGATCGCATGTGCCGCACCGCCCATGTCCTTCTTCATCCAGCGCATGCCGTCGGCAGGCTTCAGGTCGAGGCCGCCCGTGTCAAAGCACACGCCCTTGCCGACCACGGCAATCTTCGGATCGCTGGCCTTGCCCCAGGTCAGTTCGATCAGGCGCGGTGCACGATGGCTGCCGCGGCCCACCGCATGAATGGTGGGAAAGTTGGCTTTGAGCAGTTCGTCGCCCGCCCACTCGTTGACCTTGGCCTTATGCGCCTTACCCAGCTGCTTCACCGCTTCGGAAAGCTGCTTGGGGCCCATGTCTTCGGTCGGCGTGTTGACCAGGTCGCGCACCTGCGTGGTGGCTTCCACCAGCGGTGCCAGCACTTTCAACTCGGCGGCAGCGATGGCCAGCTTCGCCGGCGCGCGGCGCGCCTTGCGATAACGGGTGAACTCGTACGCACCCAGCGCCCAACCCATCGCCACCTGCAGTGTGTCCTTGAACACGCCCTCACTGGCGAGATGGTATGTGGCTTCCGGCAGCGTGCGCGGCAGCGCGCCCAGTGCGCTCAGTGCATCGTCGGCATCGACACCCACCAGCACACGCGCCAGCTTGCCGGCTTCGTCCTGCAGCAGCGCGAAGGTGCCCGGCGCTGCTTCAAAGCCGACCGAGGCCAGCCACTGGCGCTGCGTCGCGGTAAGGCGACGTCGGGTGGCGGCAAAACGGGAAGGGTCGGTGGTCTCGATGGCGATGCTCTGGCGCTCGCCGGTCTTGCGTTCGATCAGGACAGACATGAATTTCCTTACGCGGCGCACTCATGGGCCGCCATCACAATCAGGGATGGGGCAATGATGCGCGCTTTTGGCGCGGCGGGCGAGCGCGTAGTGGGATTTTCGTGGAGCGTACCTGTGCGATGGCCACGCTCTTTGCTCGTCATTCCGGCGTAGGCCGGAATCCAGTAACGACAGTGCTGGGTTGTCGCGAGACCGATCAGCCAGAACGATTCGTGAGCCCAGTCGCCAAAACCGACCACTACCGTTACTGGATTCCGGCCTGCGCCGGAATGACGAAGTAGGTGAGTATGAGGCGAGCCGGCGATACAGCCGCACACAAGGCGCTACCCGCCCTGCGCCTCCAACCAATCCGCCAACGCCCCCATATCACGCACATCGAGATCCGGCGCCGTGCCTAAGGCACCCGGCCAGGGATGGCCAGCGCGGTTGATCCACGCCGTACGCAGGCCCGCATCGCGCGCGCCCACGATATCCAGCTCCGGATCATCACCTACATGCAGGATGTCGCCCGGCGCCAGGCCCAGCCGCTCGGCTGCAAGCACGAAAATGCGCGGGTCGGGCTTGGCCACGCCCGTGTCGCGGGCACACACGTGATGCACGAAGTGCGCACGAATGCCAATGCGTTCCAGATCGGCGTTGCCGTTGGTGAGGCTGGCGATGGGCCAGTGGCCTCGGATGCGTTCAAGTGCAGGCAGGCTGTCGGGATAGAGTTCGACGCTGTTGCGCGCCGAAAAGTAGATTTCCCACAGCGTATCCAGCGGCGCCTGCTCGATGCCGCAGGTCGCAAACGCGCGCTGCATGGTGATGTAGCGCTGCGCAGTGAAGTCGTGTGCGAGGTCAGTACGCTCAGCGGCGACTTCCGCACGCAACGCGCGCATGGCGGGAATGGGCCATGCGCGCGCTACGTCGGGAAAGTGCAGGCGCAGGTACGCGTCCAGGTCACGGTCGGCACGCTCCAGGGCCGGCAGTACCGGCCACAGGGTGTCGTCCAGATCCAGCGTGAGGGCGCGTACCTGCATGCGAGACAAACTCAGTTGCCGCTCACCTGCAGCACCTGACCCACCTTCACGTTGTCGCTCGACAGATGGTTCCAGTTGCGCAGCTGCGACACCGACACCGAGAACTTCTTGGCGATGGCGGACAGCGCGTCGCCCTTGGCCACCGTGTAGGTTTCGCCAGCAGCAGCGGCCTTCCCAGCGGCCGGGGCAGCAGCAGCCTCAGAGGCAGCGGTCGCCACCGGAGCGGTCACCGGCGCAGCGGTCGGGATCGGGTCGCCTTCTGCCTCCATCTTGACGCCGGTCTCAGCCAGCAGCTTCTGGCGACGGGCCTTGTCGTTCTGGGCCAGCTGCGGCGCATCGCTGTACGGCACCAGCTGGTGCGCACGGCCAAGTGCCTTCACCTGGTCCGTACGCAGGAATTCCATGAAGGCTTCAATCTGCGCAGCCTTCGGGCTGGTGCGGTTGGTAACCAGGAAAAGCGGGGTGTAAAGCGCATAGCTGCCGTCGGTAACGGTGGCCACGCTCGGGCGCACGCCATCAACGCTGATCATGCGCACCTTGCTGTTGGCAGCCACCGCAGACAGCGTGGTCACGCCCAGGGAGTTCGGGTCCAGCGTCACCGCTTCTTCCAGCTTGGCCGTGTTTACATACAGGCGCGGCGCAGCCACCGGCTGGTTGCCGCGACCGTACAGCAGGCGACGCAGGCTGTATTCCACACCGTCACCGGGGCTGGCCACGGCGTACAGGTCAATCGGCGCATCCTTGCCGCCCACATCGCGCCAGTTGGTGATCTTGCCGACATAGATGTCATGCAGCTGCTTGGGCGTCAGGTTCGGAATGCTGTTCGACGGATGCGTAATCATCACCAGCGCATCGAACGCCACCGGGGTGAACACCAGGTCGCTCTCGGTGCCACCGGCGCTGGCGCGCGCACTGCCGGCGATATCCGCCATGCCACGCGATACCGCATCCAGGCCCGACGCGGTGTTGAACGGCTCGATTTCGAGGCGACCCTTGCCGCTCTTCTCCCAAGCCCTGCCCACGTCTTCCACCACGGCGCGCGCGGTGGCGTAGTCGCCCTTCCAGATCAATGCCGGCACAGCAGGTGCGGCGGCCTTCTTGGTGGATTTGGTGGTCTTGCCGGCGGCCATCGCGCCAGAGGCGGCGCATGCCGTGAGCAGCGTGACGATAAGCAGGCGGGAAAGTCGTAGTGACATGGCGGTGAGGAACCCCGAAGTGTGATGTTGGTGTTCGCAGGCCGCCTGAGCGGGCGCGCGTGCAGGAAAAAGTTGGAACCCGGGTATTTCAGCCAGCTCCGGGCCAAACATCAAGCTAAATTCGGGGCCATCCGTTAGTGAAAACGCGATGGCGAGCACGCTCGCGTGATGCCGTTCATCAGCCGTTATTTCATCTCAGCAAGTCTGCGCCGTCGCATGTGAAGTGCGACACATGAGGTGGGACGTGTGGAGCACCCAATCAACTCTCCCTCACCGTCATCCCCGCGAAGGCGGGGATCCAGTGCCTTTCGCTCTTGAACTCCAAAGACACTGGATGACCAGCTTCGCTGTTGTGAAGCTCTTCCAGCTTTCGCTGGGATGACGACAAAGCCGCGATGACGACACCAAAACGCCTCTCGCCCTACTCAACGAATCTCCACATACCGCACACCGTCATCGTTCGACACCACCAGCACCAGCTGGCGCGGATTCACACCTGCCAGACGCTGCAGCGTGCGCAGATCCGGCACACGCAAATTGCCCACACCGATCACGATGTCGCTGGTCTGCAGCCCGGCCACCGCCGCGCGGCTGCCGTTGCGCACCGCGCTCACGCCGACGCCGCCCACGCCCTGACCACGCTGGTTCTGCGAGAGCTCGCTGAACGTCACGCCCGCCAGGCGCGCATCCAGCTTGGCGCCATCCACCGTGGCCAGCTTCTCCGGCGTCAGCTTGGCGGTGACCTCGCGCGTGGTGCCGTTGCGCAGCACGCTCAGCTTCACCGTGCTGCCAATCGGCAACAGACCCTCGGCATTGCGCAGCTCCTGCGCGTTGCGCAGTGGCTTGCCGTTGATGGCGGTAATCACATCACCGGTCTGGATATCGGCGCTCTCCGCTGCCGAGCCCATGTTGACGCGCGTCACCACCGCGCCATTGGTGTCCTTGAGGTTCAGCACGGCGGCAATGCGCGGGGTGATGTCCTGCGTTTCTACGCCCAGGTTGCCGCGATTCACCTTGCCGTTGGCGATCAGCTGCTGCATCACTTCGCTGGCCAGGCTGGTGGGGATGGCAAAGCCAATACCCACGTTGCCACCCGAGGGCGACAGAATCATGGTGTTGATGCCCACCAGCTCGCCGCGCAGGTTCACCAGCGCGCCACCCGAGTTGCCCGGGTTGATCGATGCATCCGTCTGGATGAAGTTCTGGTAGCCGCTGCCACCCAGGCCCGAGCGGCTCAGCGCCGACACGATGCCCGAGGTCACCGTCTGCCCCAGGCCAAACGGGTCGCCCACTGCCACCACAAAGTCACCCACGCGCAGCTTGGTGGAGTCAGCCATCGGCAATGCCTGTAGGCCCGTGCCCTGAATCTGCACCACCGCGAGGTCCGTATCCGGGTCGGTGCCCACCAGCCTGCCCTTGAGGTCGCGGCCATCCTGCAGCGTCACCGTGATGTCGTCGGCGCCGCCCACCACGTGGTTGTTGGTCAGCACATAACCCTTGGCGGCGTCCACGATCACGCCCGAACCCAGGCTCTGCTCGATGCGCGAGCGCGACCCGCCCTGCATGCCAAAGAACTGGCGAAACATCGGATCGTCAAAGAACGGGTTGCGCACCTGCACGCGTGTTTTGGTGGAAATGTTCACCACCGCGGGCGTCACCTTCTCCAGCATCGGCGCCAGCGAAGGCAGCGGCTGGCCATCCACCACCGGCGGCAGCGCGGCATGGCTGGCAAGCGGTGTGGCGGCAATCAGAACCAGGGCCGCAGCAGCCAGCCGGCGAACAAGACGGGCAAACATGGAAGCTCCTTTTTCACTCGCAAATCGACCGTCGTTCGACTCGGCGCGCCGCCACGGGTTCCACGGGTCGAACGCTGACAAAACTACTTTACAACGATGCATACCGGGGGTAACGTTCACATCCGTTCGCGACCACAACATCTTGTGTGACACCGCCGGGCCTCCACCCAAGAGCTGGTGTCACACGACATACTCGGGGGGAGTTGTCGAAGGTCGGGCAAGGAACGTCAGGTCGGGCGTAGCGCTGGCTTCGTTTTTCCAGTGCTGTGCCTTACGCGGGCGGTATAGCCGAACAGAACAACTAACGGGGCCGAAAGGCATCACCGGGAGGTCAGGAAGCCGATGAGCACGATGCGTGCACCAGCCGTAAATCGCGATACCACAGCCATTCCGCTGCAACCCGCGTCGTACGACATCTGGGACAAGAAGTACCGCCTGAAAGACAAGTCAGGCGCACCGGTCGACGGCAATGTCGACGAAACCTATCAGCGCGTCGCCCGTGCGCTTTCCGAAGTGGAAGCCACGCCGGAGCTGCGCGAGCACTGGTTCGAGCGTTTCCTCTGGGCGCTGCGCCGCGGGGCCATTCCCGCTGGCCGCATCACGTCCAACGCAGGCGCGCTGGAACACAAGCCCGCCACCTCCACTATCAACTGCACCGTCTCGGGCACCATCCGTGACTCCATGGACGACATCCTGGAGAAGGTGCACGAGGCCGGCCTCACCCTGAAGGCCGGTTGCGGCATCGGCTACGAGTTCAGCACGCTGCGTCCGCGCGGCGCGTACGTGTCCGGCGCGGGCGCCTACACCTCCGGCCCGCTGTCCTTCATGGATATCTACGACAAGATGTGCTTCACCGTGTCGTCCGCCGGCGGTCGCCGCGGCGCACAGATGGGCACGTTCGACGTCAGCCATCCCGACGTGAAGGAATTCATTCGCGCCAAGCGCGAAGACGGTCGCCTGCGCCAGTTCAACCTCTCGCTGCTCATCACCGACGGCTTCATGCAGGCGGTGGAGCACGACCTGGACTGGCCGCTGGTGTTCCCCGTGCACGTCAAGGAACAGACCGAGATCGACCTAAACGACCCCGCCAAGGTCGTGTGGCGTGAGTGGGCCACCCACGAAAACTACGTGGAACGCGAAGACGGCCTGGTCGCCTGCAAGATCTACGGCCACATCCGCGCGCGGCACCTGTGGGACATGATCATGGTGTCCACCTATGACTTTGCCGAGCCGGGTTTCATCCTGATCGACAAGGTCAACGAGATGAACAACAACTGGTGGTGCGAGCACATCCGCGCCACCAACCCGTGTGGCGAGCAGCCGCTGCCGCCGTACGGCTCGTGCCTGCTGGGCTCGATCAACCTCACCACCTTCGTGCGCGACCCCTTCGGCCCCAAGGCCCGCTTCGACTGGGACGAATATCGCGAAGTGGTCAAGGTGTTCACCCGCATGCTCGACAACGTGGTGGAGATCAACGGCCTGCCGCTGGAGCAGCAGCGCAACGAGATCCTCTCCAAGCGCCGTCACGGCATGGGCTTCCTGGGTCTGGGTTCCACCCTCACCATGCTCAAAATGCGCTACGGCACCGCCGAGTCCGTCGCCTTCACCGAAGACGTCTCCCGCGAAATGGCCGTGGCCGGCTGGGAAGTCGCGCTCGACCTCGCCAAAGAAAAGGGCCCGGCCCCCGTGCTGGCGCGTGACTACACCGTCACCGGCGACATGCTGCGCAAGCGCCCTGAAATGGCCACCGACGGCTACAAGGCCGGCGACACCATCCCGGGCCGCGTGCTGCACGCCAAGTACAGCCGCTACATGCAGCGCGTGGCCTCAGTGGCGCCCAACCTCGTGGCCCAGCTGGCCGAGACGGGTGCGCGCTTCACCCACCACAGCTCCATCGCGCCCACCGGCACCATCTCCCTGTCGCTGGCCAACAACGCCAGCAACGGCATCGAGCCGAGCTTTGCGCACCACTACTCGCGCAACGTCATCCGCGAAGGCCGCAAGACCAAGGAAAAGGTCGAGGTCTACAGCTACGAGCTGCTGGCCTACCGCGCGCTGATCAACGCCGAGGCCCTGCCGTTCAGCGACGACCCCAAGTTCAAGCTGCCCGAATACTTCGTGGCGGCCGACGACATCTCGCCCAAAGAGCACGTCGACATCCAGGCGGCCTCGCAATTGTGGGTGGATTCGTCCATCTCCAAAACGGCCAACGTGCCCACCGACTACCCGTACGAAGACTTCAAAGACATCTACTTCTACGCCTATAAACAAGGCTTGAAGGGCTGCACCACCTTCCGTTTCAACCCCGCCGCCTTCCAGGGCGTGCTGGTAAAAGAAGCTGATCTTGAGAACACCCTCTACCGCTTCGAATTGGAGGACGGTAGTGTTGTGGAACTGAAAGGCAACGAAGAAGTGGAGTACGACGGCGAAATGCACACGGCCGCCAACCTGTTCGATGCCTTGAAGGAAGGGTATTACGGAAAGTTCTAAACTAGCGGCCGGTGCCTGTTCATCAGGTGCCGGCATGCTTGCAAGAGCAACACCGGATACCTAAGAGCAAGGCTCACTACAAGTTCCAAAATCCACGTCGGAGGGGAATACCCGCATGTCCATCGATACCGAATTTGATATGAAAGATGAAACCGCACTGGTCGTTGACGCGCCGGTCGAGGTTGCCGCAGTCGAAGTAATGCCGGCTGCCGCTGCCCCCAAGAAGGCTCGCGCCAAGAAGAAGGTGGCCGCAGCCAAAAAGGCTGCTCCGGCCAAGAAGGCAGCGAAGAAGGCGGTGAAGAAGGCCGCCGTCAAGAAGACCGCCAAGAAGGCCGTCAAGAAGGCAGCTGCCAAAAAGACCGTGAAGAAGGCGGTCAAGAAGGCAGCCGTCAAGAAGGTTGCCAAGAAGGTGGCCAAGAAGGCCGTGAAGAAGGTCGCCAAGAAGGCAGCCGCCAAGAAGGGCGTGAAGAAGGTCGCACGCAAGGCCGTCAAGAAGGCCGTGCGCAAGGCCGTCGCCAAGAAGGTTGCACGCAAGGTCAGCAAGAAGACGGCCAAGAAGGTCGCAGTCAAGAAGACGGTCCGCAAGGCCGCCGGTAAGAAGGCCGCCAAGGCGGTCAAGAGGTCCACTGCCAGCAAGAAGGCGAGCGTGAAGAAGGCCGTCCGCAAGGTCGCCAAGAAAGCCGCGCGCCGTAAGTAAGTAGCACTCGATCCGGCCCGGCGTGCAAACGCCGGGCCGGACCGTTCAAGCGGTTCAAAACCGTTCCAAGTCGTCCAAAACCGTTCCAAGCCGTACCGAGCTGTCCCGAAGTTGCCCCAAGACCGGACCCCGTAGTCCCGTCATTCCCGCGAAGGCGGGAAGAGCCGTAAAACAGCCGAAGGCTGGTCATCCAGCGCCTCTAAGGCTCTGGACCACGAGTCTCCACTGAGACCCCGGTACTACCAGCCACTTCAAGCTGCCGCGCGCCGCCAGTCACTAAAAGAGAACCACACACCATGGCGATCAAGATCGAAAAAAAGATCAAGGGCTACAACGTCGTCAAGCCCGAAGACAAGGCCGCGTCCGCCGCAGCACCCGCCCCGGCAGCTCCCAAAGAAGCGCCCAAGGCCGAAGTCATCCAGATGCACGAGAGCCTGGAGCGCCCTGAAACGCTCATCGGCTCCACCTACAAGATCAAATCACCGCTGTTCGAGCATGCGTTGTACGTCACCGTCAACGACATCGTGCTCAACGCCGGCACCCAGTACGAACAGCGCCGCCCCTTCGAAATCTTCATCAACTCGAAGAACATGGACCACTTCCAGTGGATCGTGGCGCTCACCCGCATCATCTCCGCCGTCTTCCGCAAGGGCGGCGACGTCACCTTCCTGGTGGAAGAAATGAAGGCCGTATTCGACCCGCGCGGCGGCTACTTCAAGGCTGGCGGCATCTACATGCCCAGCATCGTCGCCGAAATCGGCGCGGTGATCGAACAGCACATGAAGATGATCGGCCTCATTCACGACCCGGAGATGGACGAATCCACCCGCAAGCTCATCGCCGAAAAGCGTGCTGCTTATGAGAACGCAGCTAACGGCAAGAAGGCTGCTGCCGACGCAAACGCCGAGCCCTCCAACGCCAACGGCTTCCCGCCCGGCGCCACCCTCTGCGCCAAGTGCAATACGCAGGCGCTGGTGCTGATGGATGGGTGTCAGACTTGTTTGAATTGTGGGTATAGCAAGTGTGGTTAAGTAGATAGAGACCTTGCCGATAGGCTGGAGAGATCTGCTCAGGGGGAGCGTTGTATGGCACGGAATCTAATCTACTTTCACTATGACGGACCCATCGCCGAGCGGCACGAGGTAACCGTTCGTACTCTAGGTCAGACGTTAGTCCATATTCAGAGTGCGATCGATAAGGCGTTCATGGAGCTTAACTATGGCTCTGTGGAGAAATTTGGGCGCCTAAAGACGCAAGACTATCCGTTGACTGATTTCATAGTTGGTCGACCGAGAGACGGTGGGTACATACTCGACCTGATTAATTCCGGTCGATTGCGAATCGCTGACCGGATCAACGCATCAGTTGCGGAAGCGTTTAGGCGCACATCTTCCGACGCGATCTCTTTCACTGAGGGTCTGGTCAACCAAGCAGAGCATCGCTCTGGTGCCGTAAGCGCTGGCGCCCAGAAACCGACCGCGATTGCAGACTTTGTGGCCCGTATCCCAAGTAATGTTCAGCGTGTCAGGTACGCGGATCGGGCCATCAACCGAGAAATTGATCAGGTGCTTACGCAGATTCGCGCAGATCGTTATGGTGGATCGACGCTTGAGCTGCAATTTTCGGGTGAATCCGCAAATCCTGTTTATTCGTTCAACGCAATTAATGCAAGCAAATTCCATCAAGTTGTCGCCGAGCGAACGCTTGGAGACCCAGTGGCTCTGACGATAACGCTGCGCGCGATGGATGGGGGGAGTAACTCGTCAGGATTGTCGGGAAAGGCGATACGAAAGGACAACAACAAGTCCTTCATTTTGCACTTCAAATCTGAGGCCGACTTTGACTCACTCGTTCCATTTATGCGGGTGAATAACAGGCCGGAAATAAGCATCATTGCTTGTCCGGTACTTGAGTATGGCGTGTTTGATACCGACGCCGGAGATATGTATTTCATCTGCCGGAATGACTAATGAGTGCCATAGACGACCTCGCTGGAAAGTATCTGGATGAGATTCGTCTTTTGCTGCCCGTTTCTTCGGTCATTGCTTTTACTGCGGGTGTGGTGCTGTTGAGTCATCCTCTGGCCGATCATCATTCGTGGTGGTTTGGAGTGCTGCGCCTGCGATATGCCGACGTGTGGTATTTCAAGGATCTGCTCACATCTTTACGTGTCTGGGAAATCGTGGCGCTAGCTGGGTCGGCACTAGGTGGTCCCATTCTTAGTAAGGCGATGGTTAGATTATTTGCTTCGGTTGGGCGTGCAGCAATTCGCAAAGAGATCCTTCCCGTCTACCGAAAGGCAGTGACCGTGGTCAGGCAAGGCAGTTTCAAAAAGTCTGTTTTCAAGGCTGCGCGGGCCTGGCGTTCGACTAGAGAAGCTAGCCTTTGGGGCGGATTCAAATTGGCTTCAATTGCCTTCTCCATGGCAATGATCTCTTTGTTGATTTTTATTCGCTCTCTATCACTTCTGGACTTGGTGTCGGTCTTGCTTTTTCTTCTGGGGGGATTTTTTTTCTCTTGGAGATTTTCGGGGGCCTATTTCTCCACCTATCTTCCCGAGCGGATTATGACTGACGCGGCCTTGGGTCTTGTTGAACCCCGGTTGCTTGAGGACGTAGATCAATCTACGAAGGCCTGAAAAGAGTCGAAGAACGGGGAAAAAGGGAGCAGAGTGCATTTGTTGGAAATGGGGCGAAGATAGGCAGATCCTTGTAACTAATTCCGTTCCTTCCCTCCCGACTCATCTATTGGGTCCACTTCTGTAAATTTCTTGCGACCCGCAAAAGGGGCCATGGCGTGATTGTCTCGGTCGATGATGTGGCAAAAATTGTGGATTCAACGACCAAGCTCGTGAGCGTTCTCGCGTGGCCCATTTTGGTTGGTGTGGTCCTGGTTCGCTATGGAAAGGCGATTGGCGATTTCTTTGCGAGCCTGAGCGAGTTCACCGTGAAGGGCGCGGGAGGCGAGGTCTCTGCCAAGCGTCAGAAGGCTGAGGCTGCTGCTGCGTTGGCCGCCGCAACCGTTTCTAGGCCGCAGCAAGGGGGCGGCGCCGAAATGAGCGGTGATCCCAAGGAAGCGGCCGAGGTTGTTACAGACTCCGTGACTCCTCGCGTTCTACGGAAAACCAATGGCAAGGTCGTGCTTTGGGTTGATGATCGTCCAAGCAACAATGTCTACGAGATCTCTTCCCTTAAGACTGCTCTTGATGCTCAGCGCCCCGGCGCTGTTTCCAGCGCAAGCACTCGCGACCTGCATCAACCACGTGCGAAAAAGGGAAAAGGGGTCAGAGTGTTTTTCCCTTCACTCAAGTTCTCTTCACTGCTGCCGATATACCGGGCTTTGCAGCGAGGATGATCGATGAGCCGGACAACCTTGTGGCTGGGCGTGTTTTTTGCCCTTTGTGGCGTGGCGTGGATGGTGGCGGACTTTTTCTCCCGCCTGTACTGGCAGGGTCTAGGCATAGTCATCGCCGCGCTCGCCGTCGCTCTGGTAGTTGCGGGGCTCGTTAAGTGGGATGGTGCGCTTTCGAGAGGCGCAGCCTCTGCCGTGGTGCTGTGTGGGTTCGCGCACATGCTCTTCGAAACAGACGGCATGGACCTTAAGCGGCAGTTTCGTGAAGGCGACATCGCACAGGTTTTCCTGAAGCTCAACTCTTCGCCCAACGACTATGGCTTGACGTCAAATGAACGTCTAATTGTTGAACAGGGCTGGAAAGTCTGTCTGCTGCAACCTAATGGCGAGCAGATGCAATCGATTCAAGCGGGCGTGGAGGCTATCCATGAGCCGATGGAAGTCGGCTTCTTTGCGCGACTTTGGCAGAGCGCAACACAAATGTTCTCCGGATCACCCGCCGAAAAGCGGCTTGCGGATTGCTTTGACTTGTTCGATCAACTTCACGCTACCAAGCCGGCGCTGATGGACAGCCTGGAGAAGCTGGAAAAGTCGAAACGAGCTCCCCTTGAAGGCCAGCACCCGTAAGCACGCGTAGGGCGGAAAGAACGGGGTCAGGTTCACTTCCCTCAGGAAGAAAAGGAGTCGGAGGTAGTTAAGTTTGTATAACTACTTCCGTCCCCTTCTTGCCTTCAAATAGAGTCCAATTCTTTAGTGCACAAATAGGGATGTAGGTAGTTAAGTGGGCCTAACTTCCTTAGTCACCTTTGAACGCTTTGAGTGATGATCCGCGGCGCCCAATCCTCTCGATATCCTGCACGGTGCGGCCAATGCGAGGCGTGCAGTCTTCGACATTGGCAAGATATCGTCGTGCAAGTGATGCGATGTCGGAAATAGCCTGTATTCGATACATGTCCGTGCCGAGCTTATTGGTCCTGGCAAGAATCACACGCCTTGGCGCTCGTCGAATGCTCAGCGTCGGAATGAGAAACATATCCTCTAGTTTTCTACCTGTTTGATCTAGCCTGAACAGCAGTAGCAGGTCGGTGCGACGGGCATCAGGTAGATCAAACATCCAGTAAACGAAGCCAGTTTCGAGACGTTTGGCGCGAACCAGTTTGATGTGAACACCCCAGGCAGCATCAACATCGAGAATATGGTTCTTCTGGTTTAGATTTACGTAGTGACCCTGAGCCTCAAGATGGCCCGCAACAACACTCATGAACTTCAAGCGATCACGTTGATTGGCTGCTTTCTTCTCGATCCAAGAATAGTCTCTTGGGGGCCGAATACCCGCGGCAAGGTAAGCGTTGATCAGCCCACCAAAGTGCTTAAAGTAGCTTGTTGAACAGGGGCTGCCGTATCGGTTGCACAAAAGCTGCTGGCTCACCCGGCCATTTTCTGCGTAAACCTTCTTAAGCGTTTCAAGAAGATATGCTTTGTCCAATGGCTTCCACGTTTGACTGAGTCGTAGTGCGGCAGCTCGGAAGTGTTCTTCAGGAGCGATGGGGTCGAAAACGCCTTCATGCCGAATGGTCTTTGTGACCGTCTTTGATCTACCGATTTGACCATCTTGATGAAAGCTTCGGAACACCACGTTGCCAATGTAGCGTTCGTCGATAAGCAACGTTCTCACCATGAAGAACGTCCACTGCCGCCCTTCAAGTCGGGCTGCAGGATCGCTGTTCAAGCCTCTAACAATGGCAGGAATGCTAAGTTGTTGCTCGGCGAACTGCCGAAAGATGCGCCGAACAATCTCTTGTTCGTGTTCTGGGCCCGGGCGAATCATGAGGTGGTCGCCAGGATCGCGACGCCGCGCCCCTTCTTCGACCGTCCCGATGACTTCCCCGCCTCTATTTACTACGGCGCGGCGTAGCCCGATCCGGGGGCGTGACCCGGTGTGCTGCCCTGCCTTGGCCATGCGCCATCGAGCATCAGTGATCTTCTGAGATAACTCGCGACTGTATTCAGCCGCCATAGTGCGCTTAAGACTTTTCAACACAAACGAGATTGGCCCCTCGTATGTATCAAAGCTCTCTGCGCAATAGATGACTTGAATGCCAGCCTGCCTGCATAGGTGCTCGTAGTACGCCGACTCGTCTGCATTCTGAAAGCGGCCCCACCTACTCACATCGTAGGTAAGGATGTAATTGAAGCTGCATTGCCCGGACGTCACCTCTTCGATTAGCTGTCGCATGGCAGGTCGACCATTGAATGTGAGGCCACTTTTGGCTTCGTCACAGAAGTTCTTGACGACCTCAAGCCCATGCTCGACTGCATACGCGTAGAGCACGCAACTCTGATTTTCAATGGAGTATTTTTGGCGGTCCGTCGACATCCGGAGATAAAGAGCTGCCTGTCGCTGGCTCCCGTGTCCGGAGTTCGATTGCTGAGGTTTTGTGGGCATCTGCAGCAAATTCCACGGTGGCAAGATCACCATGGATTCCCAATTGTCGAGTCGAGCACCTCATGCACATGAAGAATGCGATCTGCGTCACGCGGCAACAATACCCGCTGCAAAACCCGGGTCAGTGTCGACTTTCTGCAAGTGGGCGTTTCGACTCAGTCGTCGCGCAGCAGCAAGGAAAGTGCACACAGCACTAGTTTCGACGATTGAACGCCGTCGCCATCGTGAGCCCCATCAAACACTCGCGACCTGCATCAACCACGCGCGAAACGCTTCGGTGGCTTGCGTGCTTTGCGCTGCCATCGAACCGACCAGGTAGTAGCTCCCGCTTGCCTTCAGTGCGTTAGAACCGATTCTCACCAGCGAGCCCGTGGTCAGGGCGTCCTTGACCAGCACGCTGCGACCAAGGGCGATGCCCTGGCCGGACTCCGCCGCTTGCAGCAGCAGCGAGGAGTCGCCGTAGATGGGGCCGGTGGCCTTGGCGCTCGGCGCCGTGCCCGTTTGGTTGAACCAGTCTTCCCAGCTGAAAAAGGTGTCTCTCAGCAGCACGGCATTTGCCAGGTCGGCGGCATCGTGTACAGGGGTTTTCGCCAGGTAAGCAGGCGATGCGACGGGAAAGACATCTTCGTCAAACAGCTTCTCGGCGTGCAGGCCGGGCCACGAGCCTTCGCCGTAGCGGATGGCGAAGTCGACGTCTTCGGCGTCGAGATCCACCAGATCCTGCGTGGCGTGCAGTTTGAAATCGACATCCGGATGGGCGCCGAGGAAACCGCCCAGTCTTGGCATTAGCCAGCGACTCACGAACGATGGCGGGGCGCTGAGGGATACGCGATCGGTTTGTCCGCTGCGCAGCGATTTGCCAATGGTGGTGAGCTGGTCGAGAAACGTCTCCACCACGTTGCGTAGTGCCTCGCCACTTTTGGTGAGCGACACATCGCGATGGCCTCGCTGCAGCAGCTTCACGCCGTAGAACGATTCGATAGCGCGAATCTGGTGGCTGACGGCGCTGACGGTGAGGTGTAGCTCCTCGGCGGCTTCGGTGAAGCTGCGCAAGCGGCCGACGCTTTCGAAGGTTCTCAGCGTGTGCATGGGCGGCAAAACGTAACGCATGGCGGATCCCGAGGTTGAAGCACATTCAATGACGCATGAAGAAGTATCACTTCACGCCCTGGCACCCGGCTTGAATACTGGGTGCCTGTCCTGTTGGGGCAACAAGCCCGGAGCATTCATGCGAGTTCTTGCCCTTTTATCATTTCTCCTCGCCTGCGGGTTGGCCCAGGCTGCACACGCCGAAAACCTGCGGGAAGGTTGGCAGACCGTCGACGGCATGCACATCTTCTATCGCGAAGGCGGCAACCCGGCGGACCCGGCCGTGGTCTTTCTGCATGGCAACCCGCTGTCGTCGCTGATGTACGCCAGGGTGATGGAAACGCTGGCATCGCAGCACCTGCATGTAATCGCCATGGACTACCCGTCGTTCGGCTATTCCGATGCGCCGGAGCGCCAGGCCTATGCGTACACGTTCGATCATCTGGCGCAGACCGTGGACGACTTTCTGAGGCAACGCGGCATCTCGCGATACAGCCTTTACATGCAGGACTACGGCGTGCCCGTCGGCTTCCGGCTGATGACCTTGCACCCGGAGGCCATCACGGCAGTGATGGTGCAGAACGGCGTCATCCATCTCGACGGTTTTCCTTCCGCCCAGAATCTCAACGGTGAGCTGAGGCAGCATTGGGAGCACCGCAACCCCGCGGTGGATCGGCGACGAGCCGCCTATGTGCAGTCGCTGCCCTATCCGCAGGCGGCCGGCTGGGAAGACGAGGATCACGCTGGCCCCGACGCCGTGATGCAGATGACGGCGGCGGTGCAGCGCAAAGGCGTGATCGACGCGCGCAATGATCTTTGGTTTGACTATGGCAACAACGTCAGACGCTACGGCGAGTGGCAGGCGCTGCTGCATCGGTTGAATGTGCCGGTGTTGGTGCTATGGGGCAGCCATGACCAGTTCTTTACGACCCCCGGCGCCTACGCCTACCTGCGCGACGCGCCACGGGCGGAGGTCCACGTACTGGACTCCACCCATTTCGCGACCCTCGACGCGCCCGATGCTGTCGCAGGATTTGTGGGCGACTTTCTGCGTGAGCATCGGCAGGCGATTCAGTGAAGTGACGTTGGGGCCGGAAAGCGTCGGCGTTGATAGGGTGGAGGTTAAAACGGTGCCAAGCTAAGTTTCATTGGCATCCGCGAAACCAGGGATGCCCCCCTTGGTCCCTGTTTTGATGGCTCATGACGCTCAATGCGTCGGCGCTGTTTCAAGCTCCGGCGTGGTCTTCTCCAAAATCTTCATCGCCTCGCGATTCCGCTTCTCCCAATCGCGTAGTTCTTCATTCGACATGGGCGCGTCCGCTTTGTAGATCTTGCGGGCCGGCAACGCAGCCGCCTGCGTTGGCGTGGAAGCTGTCTGAACCACTGGAACGCGCTGCACGGTGTCGGCGCTCTGAATGGGCAAATGTGCGGGAGCCAATGGCACGCTTGGCATGTCGGTGGGGCGTCCCAGCTGCTGTGTAGGCAGCGCGAATGCGATCAGCACGCAGACCAATACGCCACCAACGAAGAACAACGGATTGTCCAAAGCGCCTTCGGATTCATTCCTTGCCTGAATGTCCATGACGGTGGCGAGCAACGCGCGACCGTCGATCAACTCGATTCGCTTGCCGCGAGCAAATGCCGCGGCATCGGGCGTGTAGCCGCCGAGCGCGACGATCTTCACGCCGGCGGCGTCACGGTCTACCAAAATACCGAACATTTCGCGGACAACCTTCACGCTCACGTTCTGCGAACGCCACTGTTTGCATTGAACCAGCGTGGTCAGGCCCTCCTTGCGTAACACCAGGTCGATGCCGCCGTCAGCGCCACCTTGGCCGGTTTCCTCCACGGTGTAGCCTTGCCGCCGAAACGCTTCGCCCACCAGTAATTCGAATGCCCGCCAGTCCATGGTACGGAGACTGTCCATGCCAGTCTGGGATTCCACCAAACGCCGACGCTTGCGTCGACCGATGAACGAAGCCAATGCCGCGAGGCAGCAGCCCATCAGAGCAAACCACGCAATAGGCGAGTAGACGCCCGTCGACGCCACTTTGGCGAAGCTCGACAAAAACGGGTTGCTGCTCGATCCCCACAGCCAGCCGATGCCGTACCTGATGCCGATAAAGGCAATCAATCCCAGTACCAAGCCTGCCGGCCAAGGCATCGACGCCACGACCTCGAAACCGCTTTCCTTGCGCTTTCCCATGCATCCCCCTGATTAACCGCCGACCGAGGAGACCGGGCCCGCGGTATGCCTGAAGGCTATCGCTGCGCGGAGATCTGCGCCAGCGCCCTAAGGACGAGAGAGGCGCAGTGCACTTCCCAAGAACGTCGCCGCTGCTCCTGGAATGGGTCGACCCTCAAACGCCTCCCTGTCTAGGTCGCTTTGGAGCTACCGGCTATGCTGGGCCATCTCGGCGCGGGGGCGCCGATCTACAGGGAGGAGAACTATGACGATACGACTCAAAGGGCCGTCGGCGGGTTTCGGCTGGCTGGCCAATGGATTCAGTGTGGGCTTCCGTCACCCGAAGCCATTGCTGGGCGGGGCGGCCTTGTTGATGGCGATTTGCCTGTTGCCGACGCTGGTTACGGTGCCGATGCAACTTCACGCGACAGCCACCGCCACCCCGCAGAGCCCGGCAGCGTTTATCTGGATGATGGCTATCTCCGCGCTGCTCGGCCTGCTGATCGTGCCGCTCTACGCGGGTTATCTGCAGGTGATCGATGCGGCCGAGCGCGGAATGCCGGCCCGCGCCCGCGACATCTTCAATCCCTATCGGCACGGTGAATGGTTGCGCCTGATCGGTTATGGGCTGGCGCATTTTGGGCTTTACATCGCCTCGGTCGCTCTCGTTATCGCGCTGACCGGTAGTGGCATTGCCAGCTGGTACATGCAGGTGGTGACGGCACAGGCCACCCACCAACCATCGCCGGGGCTGCCTCAGGGCTTTGGAACCGCCGTGGCACTTTTCACGGTGCTCGGCCTGTTCTTGATGGGTGTCTATGCCATCAGCCTTGGCCAGGTCGCGCTAGGTAAGCGCAGTGTATTCGGCGCCATCGGTGATGGCGTGGTTGGCGCGCTGAAGAATCTGTTGCCGCTGCTCGTCTTTGCCGTGAGCTTCGTGCTCGCCATGATTGTGGTGCTGATCGGCTTCGCACTCGTGGTCCTCGTGCTGGGCCTGATTGGCAAGCTCGTTGGCTCTTGGCTGATGCTGGTGCTGATCATTCCGCTCTATGTCGCGCTGCTGCTGACGATGTTCGCGGTGATGTTCGGGGTGATGTATCACCTGTGGCGTGATGTATGTGGTGACGACATCATGACGGATATGGAGCCTGCGATCGCGGCCTGATTTGCGCTGTGAAGAAGAGCTGGGAAAAAGGGGCCGGGGTGCTATCCCTAACAGGAGAAATGCACTCTGGCTCCTTTGGTTCGTGTCGCTAAAGGGGCATCTCAATACGGTGCCAGGCTGCCTTCACCACTTCGGACGGTGACGATGAATCGAGCACAAAAGCGCCAGTTAAGGCTCTATGCGCACTTTCGCCATCGCGAGATGTCCGTCCTTGCGCTGTTCCGCTTCAACTGGCGTCTCTACGTTTTCATATTGACCTTCGGCGGAGGCTCGGTTGCGGCAATGCTCTATCTAAGGGCTCCGCTTCTAGCGTGTGCATTCGCGCTTGGCTATTCACTGATTGTGCTCAGGGATGCCGGTAGCTTTCTAAGGTCATCCAGAACGTGGCCTTTAGTTCGGGAAGTTTTGGATTGGTCAAAAGTGGATGAGCGCATCAACGTTCACTCGAGCGGAGATGCTTGAGCTGTCAACTTGCCGCTGTGGACTATGATGACTGGTCTCCATGGAGTGAGGATCGAAGCATGACCGCATTCGTTGCCTTTTTGCGCGCGGTAAACGTGGGTGGCACGGGCAAGCTCGCCATGACGGATCTCAAAGCGATGTGTGAGGACGCCGGGTTTGAGCATGTGCGCACCTACATCGCCAGCGGCAATGTGGTGTTCACCAGCAAGAAGACAGAGGCGCAGGTGAAGGCTGCTCTTGAGAGCCGCCTGCAGGCCTATGCGGGCAAGCCTGTTGGCGTGCATGTGCGCAGCGCCGCCGAGATCGCCGCCGTCGCTGCCGCCAATCCGTTTCCCAAGGAAGCGCCGAATCGCGTCGTGGCGATCTTTCTCGATGCGGCGCCGCCAGCGGATGTGCTGGATACCATCACCGGGCTGAATGGCGAAGTGGTCAAGCCTGGCAAGCGCGAGATCTATGTCCATTACGGCGATGGCATGGCCGATTCCAAGCTGAAGATTCCAGTGGCCAAGACAGGCACGGCCCGCAACATGAATACGGTGGCAAAGCTCGCCGAGATGGTCGCCAATCCGCGGTAAGCGCGTGTCGCGTGTGATTCAAAACAGGGGGCGTGCGCTTCTTTAGAAGGTTGAACATGCCACGCCTGCATTCGACCCCCATTCTTCACGCGGCTCGGTCACCTGTTCACGCCGCCACTCCGGCCATGGGCGCATGGTTACGGCTGAGGGCAACCCCCGGGCGAGAGGAGTGAATCGCATGACTCCGGTAGAGGCGAACGTTTACGTGACCGTTTCCAGGAATGGTCCCTATCTGGTCGTTGGCGATATCGCGATCGCGAAACAAACCGTGGTCGCTGACGGCGAAGGTGGCTCGGAGACATGGAGAGAAGGGCCGCCGATCGATCACACTGCGACCTATGCTCTGTGCCGTTGCGGTGCGTCGCAGACCAAGCCCTTTTGTGATGGCTCGCATAAGAAGATTGGCTTTGATGGAACCGAGACGGCAAGCCGGCAGCCTTACCGCGATCAGGCACAGGTTTTGAACGGCCCGCTGCATGCCCTTACCGACGCGGAAAACCTCTGCGCGTTTGCCCGGTTCTGCGATCCCAACGGAAAGGTCTGGAACCAGGTTGCCGAGACCGACAACCCGCGCGTGCGGGCGATGTTCATCCGTCAGGTCAACCAGTGCCCGTCCGGGCGCCTGGTGGCGTGGGACAGGGCGACAGGGGAGCCGATGGAAGACGCCTTGCCGGTTTCGATTGGCCTCGTCGAAGACCCGGGGGAGGCATGTAGTGGCCCGCTATGGTTGCGTGGCGGCATCCCTGTCATTGGTGCCGACGGGTTTAAATACGAGGTGCGTAATCGGGTCACGCTTTGCCGATGCGGGCAGTCGAAAAACAAACCCTTCTGCGATGGCTCACACGCTGCCGTTCATTTCCGGGACGATTGAACGGCACGTCATCCACAAAGACATGAGTGCAAAAGGGACGGAGGTAGTTAAGTTGGTCTAACTACCTCGGTGCCGTTTTGTTGCGAATGGTCTTATTGAGGCATCGGCTGCCCATAGTCATCGTCATGGATAGTCTCGACGGGGATGCCGGTGGCGAGCGCCGCATCCACCATCAGGTGAGATATGTCGTCGCCGCGAAAGGCGAGCACAAGATCAGGCTGCAACAAGCCGATCAGCAGGTATCGCCAACGTCGTGGGCTATCGGCTAGCCGTTCGAGTGCAGACACTTGGGTGTAATGCATGCCGGTACTTTCGGCCCAGCGTCGCGCCAGCTTATCCGCGCCCGATCGGTCGCCGAGGATCAACAGGGAGATGGCGTGGGTGTCGAGTACGCGGTGCATCACGTGTACGTTGTCGTAGTCACTGGCACCGCAGACGAGCACGACCGGATGGGTCTTGGACATGGCTGATTTTCCTGTCGGGCACGGCGAAGCGGCGACTCAGCGTCATCGCTGAATCGTGTAGGCGCATGCCAGGTTCAAGCGTCAATAAAGCCCGAAGGATGGCGCACCGGACCTAGCTCCGATGCGCCACGGGGGGCGATCAGAGACGTGCTTAGGTTGCGACGGTGGGTGAGAGTTTTAACCCAGAGGCCGCGTGTTCGAGACATCGAATCACTCTCTCGAATGCGGCCTTCATGTCACCGGAAGGCAGCTGCGCCGCCGGCTGGTCCAGCAGACCCTGTGAAGCCACACCAGGTTTGCGCCGGGGGCCTCGGTGCCTGCGCACCTTGGCCCATATCGCAGACGCCATGTGGATCGGGTCACCCAAAGGAGGGTGGGACGCGGCCCGGCTAGCGGCCAGCTTGCCGCCGGCACATGCCGAAGAACCGCTGCCACCGGGAAGTGGCAGGCGAATGCATGTCGTATGATCGTGGACAGCCATCATCAACTCGTCGAAGTTGGTTATGGTTAGCGGGTCGGGAGTGCTTGTAACACTCTCGGCCCGCGCCTCATGACCCAAGGTCATGGTCACTCGCCCAAGTGCTGCAAGAGCCCCCACGAGTGACACCACGACGTTAGCAAAACAGCAGGCTATTGCCTGTCAGTGATTGCCGATGCTTTCTATACGCGGTATCACTGGTACGGCTGTCAGCGGCGGCACATAGGCTGGAGCACGCTGGCTCCTTTCATAGCCCGCATTTCTCTATGAAGCCCTGCGCTTCCCGGATGTCATGCGCAAAACGGTGTCATCCCGCTGGACAAAGTGGTGGTACAGAGCAGCGGCGACGTGCGAGATGGCGAGCCACAAGAGCACGTTGCCAGCCGTCTCGTGAACTTCCTTCAGTTGATGCGCCAGTGCGGCATCGGGCGCCATCACCACGGGTAGCGACAGGCCGAGCAGGTCCCACGGTTTGCCGGCAACGAACATCATGCTGACGCCGAGCAATGGCACGCCGATGGCAAGTATCAGCAGTGCCAGGTGCGTCAGCTTGGCAAGTACCGACTGCCATGCCGGTGGCGGCGGTGTAATGGGTGGCACCGTTGATCGCAGACGTAACAGCACGCGAGGCACCATCAACAGAAGTACCGCGATGCCGAACTGCATGTGCCCCCATTTCATGGCCTGCCTGGCTGCCGAGCCCCGGGGAAACCAGCCTTTCAGTTCGATCAGCAATAACGCCGCACCGATGAGCAGGGCGATGATCCAATGGAATCGACGTACCCATGGTGAGTAACGGGCAGGGGCCATGACATGTCCTTTCGCAGCGTGGTTGGGGCGGGCCAGCGCCGCTGTCGATGGATGGCGCGGCGCCTGACATCCATCTTTGATTGGATTACCTTTGGTTCCGCTTAATCTCGGCTGCGAGACAATAATGCGCGACAGGGTGTCCACTTATGTACCGTGCAAGCCGAAGCCAATCGTAGAATTCGGCGTCGAGACACTTGCCTAAAGCGGTGATCGACGAGAAGGTGACGAAAGCAACTCGCTCACCCTGTTCGCGAACCTGTTCTAAGCATTCGAGTTTGTGCATCGCTTGCGCCACGACTGTCTGATGGATTCAATGGCGTAGCCAGGATCCGCCTCCTTTTTTTCTCCCCCGTATCACACCATGCTTATGACCACGACGATGCAGTTTCCCTACGCAGGCTTTCTCGATTCTCTGGAGCAAACGGGTGTTGCCGCACCGGTCGATGTGAGTGCTTCGGCGTCCTTGTTGGCTTTACTGAAGGCATATAAGGCGACGCTGCAAGCCGCATTCGACACGACGCTGGCGGCGGATGAGCTGCGGAAGTATCAGAAGTACGCAAAGCCGGGAAGGCCATCGGCGCAGATCGTGCAATTGCGGCAGAAGCAGGCAGCGGCTCGACAGGCAACGAGCATTGCGCGTCAGTCGCTGATCAAGGCGGCCGCTGCTTTTGCTCGCGATACAGGCCTCGATGTGCCAGAGCGTGTGCCGATCGATGAGTTCATCATCGGCTGGATCAAAGGCAACCTGCCCAAGGATGTGGATGGCCCCACTTGAGGGCAGACGGGACGCATGCGGGCGCGTTGGTCTCGTGGCTCACTTGACGCTTTCCGCCGCTACGTTTCACGGCGCCTCCCGGATGGCGCTGATCTCCATCCTGGCCGTTGACAGACGACTCGACAGAGTTTCGTTGCAGCGGAAATCGATGCAAGCGTTTATTCCGTTGAACGCCCACCCGGCGGTTGCTGCAACAGCGACGGATCCACCAGATCCACCCGCTGGCTCGGCTTGAATCCAAACACAGCTTCGTACTCGGCGCTGCTCAGCAACGCTGCTGCGCGCTGCAGGTAATTCCAGTTGCGGTTGTTCAATAGTTCCGCCGACAGCGTGCTCGCTTTTTCGATAGCGGCTTTCCTGTCGGCCAGTTGCTCATCCATCATCTTCTGCCGCAACGCCAGCAGCGGCACGAGCTTGTGCGATGCCTGGAGCGTGTCCAGCGCCTGTTTGGCATGCAGGGCGAAATCGTCGTTCGGGTCCATGGGTGTGGCCGCTGCAGGTGACGATCCGGCAGGTTGGGCAGTCGTGCAGCGCGACTTATTTTTGTTCCAGTCGTGATGCAGCAGTCCGTACGTGCCGTAGATGAAGCTGCTGATACGGTAGCCCCGCGCTTGAGCCACCGTCAACGGCGCGGTGGTTGCGTTGCCGGTGGCCCACAGCACCTGATTGGCTAGCTGATGGCAGACACCGTCGATGGCGTAGTGGTAGATGGTGCCGCAAGCGTTGGGCCGGTCTTCCGGTTTGATGCTGTCCGAAGGGTGGTTGGATTCGCACAGGCAGTTTGCGAGTGAAAATTCGCCGATGGCACTACCAAGGAACCCGCCAGGCAGCTGCGAACTTTCACCTTGCGCATGGAACTTGCCCCAACAGAACCAGTAATTGGCTCCTTCGTGCTTCACTTTCTTGATGTGCTCCCAGACATCAACCCGGTTGTCGTAGTCGGTGACCCAGGAATGGTCCATGGGCGAGTCGCTGATGAAAGCAGGTGTGACCCAAGCGAAGAGGGTTGCCATGCCTTATCTCCAGCCATGTGGGAAAGCTGCGCGCAGATATAGCGCGGGAGGCTAGCACCCTGTCATGGAGCGAAACGATACGTCCTAAGTTCTAGGTACTTGCAGTGAGTACGCTGAAAAGAGCATGGGGCTATCGCTAATCGAGCAGGTCGCCCAGCCAGATGAAGTCACTTCGCGTTTTTTCATCAGCCCGTTGCTGCGGGATATGAGATGGCCATGCATGCAGATCCGAATACGATCGCTATTGGCTCATCGGGTTTGCCGCCGGAAGCGGCTACCCGATTGGGCAGCTGGCAGGTTGTTGAACCACTCACCCAAATTCCGGCCCGAGCTTCCAAAGTTCGCTCAATGGCTTGCGTGTAGGGCCGCATACGAGGATATCGGGGTGATTCCCACTTTCCTCGTTGATGACGCCCATGGTGTTGTTGTTGTGGCCAGCAACGCGGCAATCGATAAAAAGCTCATCGGCGCGCTTGGGTGAGCTTCCAAGCACGATAAAGGTGGTGGGCGGCGGCTCGGGATATCCGCGCAGCCAGCCGGAATTGATCGTGGTTAAGGGTAGCGGCAGGTGATAGCGCGGACCCATCAGCGCTATGGCGCCGTATTCGCCGTAGTTGCCCACGGCAATGCCGAGATTCGCTTGTTGCTCGGGGGGCAAGGCGTCACGAATCGCGGCCACCTTGGCCACCAGCTCCTCCCAACCGATCTCTTCACGAAGATCGCCGTTGTTTTGCAGTGCAAAGTCCCGCAGCGGGCCACTGGTTGCGATGGGTACGATGCGAAGCGTCACATAGACGCCAATGGCCAGGACGCCGGCAAACATGACGGTTGATATGCCTGCCCGCCATCCAGGCCGAAGCGTGCGCAGCCACCGCTCGCCCACAACGGATCCCATGGCCAGAAGCATGGGATAGGCGCCGCACGTGTAATAGGGGCGCCCCTTCGCAAACAGGAAGAGCAGCAGCGGCACCACATACATCCAGCCAAGCATGCGGTAGCGGCGATCCTTGAAGCAGGCGAAAAGGCCTGCGAGCCAGACCGGTGCTGCAAACAGGTTGGCATTCAAAAGAAACTGCCCGCCGAGAAACCCATCCGCTCGCCCAAGGCGAACATCTCGCGCGTGAATTCCCTGCAGGAAGTGATAAGAAATGAAGTCATGGCGAATGAGCCAGACCAGGTTGGGCAAAAATATCAGTAGCGCGATGGCGCCGCCGGCCCAGAACCACGGCGTCCTGACATAGCGCCGGGCATCGGTGAGGAGCACACCCACCAATACACCAGCAAGCTCGAATACGATCGAATACTTGGTCTGCAGGCCAAGGCCAGCGACGATGCCAATGGCCACCCACCAGCGCGGCTCATCGTCACGCAACAGGCGAATCACGCACCAGGCGATTAGCACCCACCACAACAGGTCAAACGAGGAGTACTGAAATTCCGTCGCCTGGAACATGGGCAATGGCGATAGTGCTACGGCAATGGCAGTGAACGATTGAGCCAACCGTCCACCACCGAGATCGCGAGCCATCAGGCCACTAACAAAAATGACCGCGACTTGCGCAAGCACTGAGAAGAGTCGAAGACCGATGAGTGACAGGCCAAACATCTTGAGGCCCAGGTGCTCCAGTGCGGCGGTCAAGGGCGGGTAAGGTACAAAGCCCCAATCCAGCTGCTGCGCATCACTCAGGAATTGCCACTCGTCCCGGTGAAAGCCGTATTGCCCGTTGGTAAGCATGTGGGCCACGCCGAAGAGCACGGCGATGACGAGCGCCGGCATGGCGGTCTCTCGGCGGCTTGGCATGGCGCACTTTGCTGGAGCACTGATCGAAGCCATGAATGCATCCCTGAAATAAGTTGACTATTCACCCTGGGCTGTCTGGGTTCACAGGTGGTGACTTCTGCACTATCGAAGATGGCTAATGGCTACGTCGGCCGGTGGTGGGCGATGTTTCAATCATTCGAAAACGGGCGATGCAATGCACTGTGCATGGCTAAGCGTGACAAAAAAAGCGTAGCCATGTTTTGTTGATGGCGTCCCCCTTACCGGGATGACTTGCACCCCACTGGCAAACAGCCTTGTGCAGCGTTTAGCCGCCCAATCATCATTCCGACCGGCCCTCAACGGCAACTTAGCACAATCAATCGATGGAGCGCCTTTCCGGGCGCCACAGCGGCGTGAGATCTATCCAGTCAGGTGGAATCTCGGGCGTCGATTCCCTTCGTTAGCGGGATTCCTTCCCGTCCGAAGTTGGGCGCGTTCGGATGAACTCAGAGGAAAGATGTTGTCCGCCTTGTTCGCTTTTAAAGCGAAGCGGGTGTGGATTCACTTCAAGCAGTTGCCGAATCCCACAAGGACGCTTGGCGCGTTTGCGATGTGACCTGACAGATAAAGCCCCAGACCAAACACCGCATGAGTCACAAGGCTATGAAGTCGTGCCATGGTCGGGTGCGGCGTGCGACTAGCAGCAATGCCGGCGCCAAACGCGGGCTGTATGACAAAGAATGGCGCCACGACGCTGCCAATACCTACAAGAAGGGCAGGGCCGAGTGTCGGATGGCAAACCCACCCTGCACCCCAGATTTCGACGAGCATGGCTGCGAACGTCACACCCATGCCGTAATGCGCGATCCAGCCTATCGCGCGTTCACCTGATGCGGCCGGCGTGGCGGTGATAGGGCGATGGAAGAAGCGTCCACTAGGTAGATAAGCAAGCCACCGGCCGACCAAGGCGTAGTCGAGTGATGGGATGCCGAAAGCACGCTTTCGGATGGCTGCCCAAACATCCATGACGAGAGTGGCGCCTATGCCTATCAACAACGTGAGTATCAGGGTGCTCATCGTAGACGCCATTCACTTCGGTGCCGACGATGAGTGAGCTCGGATGATCCAGCACGCAGCGGTGTACTGAACCATGGTTCCATGCACAAAGCTGTCGTAGGCGGGGCGCACCGCTTGGATGACCCGCAAGCGTGTGTGTTCATCGGCTTGCTGCAGCGCGAGACCCACGGGGCCCAGGCGGGTGAAGTAACCAACCATCTCGCTTTCGGGAAAGGCGCAGTCGATGTCGACGGGCTCAATGCTTACGTCGCTCCATCCACTTTCCTCGAGGATGGTGGCAACGCGCTGCCGATCCGCAAAAGCGAACTGCCCCGGGGCGCCGGGTTGGCGGGCGGGTAGCTCAAGCAATGGTGCGGCAGCGCGTTCCGCGGCGGTCATGAAAGGATTCTCCGCAGGGCTACGCCAGGCGATCAGACACAAAGAGGCGTGGGCCTGCATGGCGCGCCGCAGGTTTGCAAAGGCCTGCTCGGGCTGATCGAAGAACATCACACCGAAGCGCGATATCAGCATGTCGAAGCTGGCCGGCGCAAAGACATGGTTCTGTGCATCTGCGCAGATGAATTCTGCGGATGAGCCGCTTTGTTCGGCTCGTGCGCGCGCCTTGGCGATCATCGGTGCGGAAAGGTCCACGCCCACGCAGTGGCCCCGTGCTCCGAGCAGTTGCGCCACGGCGAGCGCGGTGGTGCCCGTGCCGCAGCCCACATCGAGCACGCGGGTCGCTTGGTTGGCCCGTACCGCCTCTACGAGCGCGGCCTCCATCGGCCTGAACATCTGATCGAGCACCTGCTGCGCCTCGACCCATGCGTGCCCGGAAGGGCCATTCCACAGCGCGGCCTGCTGAGTCTCGGGTTGCTTGGTGGTGGGCATGCATGTCTCCCTTGTTTGTTGGGAAGAAGCGGGAGCTAAACTCTGCCACTTCAAGTCGACTTGAGGTCAAGAGGGTGAAACTCCTGGACATTGCCGAAGTGGCAGAACAGTCCGGCTTGCCGGCGTCGACCCTGCGTTATTACGAAGAGAAGGGGTTGATTGTCTCGGCGGGCAGGCGAGGGTTGCGCCGCTTGTTTGGTGTTGGCGTGCTGGAGCAGCTGGCATTGATTGCACTTGGTCGCGCCGCGGGCTTCTCGCTCGACGACATCGCGTTGATGTTTACCAAGGATGGCAAGCCACGCATCAACCGCCAGATGCTTACCGCGAAGGCTGATGAGCTGGACCAGAGCATCCGCAAGCTGAGTGCCATGCGCGATGGCCTGCGTCACGCTGCTGCCTGCCCGGCGCCAAGTCATATGGAATGCCGGACCTTTCGCCGCATTCTTAAAATCGCAGCATCGGGGGCGATGAGTGCGGGAAAGGCGGATAAACCGGCCAAGCGCACCAAAACGCGATGATCGCGCGTTCCAGGGAAAAGCCTAAACCGTTGCGACAAGAATCGACTCACCCTTGGGCGCCTGCAGGCCATCCGCCCGCCCGCTGAAGTAGCGAGCATTGAAGTCGGCGGTGGAGACATGCCTGGCTTCGCGAAAGCCCGCATTGAGAGCCAGCGCTATCATTTCGTCCGGGCTGAAGAAGCTGATGAAGGGGGTACCTGAAGCACGGGCCCGTTCATGCAGCATCTGGTGAAACGGGCGCTCTTCCGGGTCGATCAGATGCAGCGGCAGCAAAAAGGTCAGCGCCAGCGTGGAGCCGCGAGCGAGCGTGTCGACCTGACGCAGCAAGCTTAGGTTTGCCTGGCGGCTGAGGTACATCGATACACCCGTCGATGCCACCACGGCGGGCTGTCGGGTGTCGAAGCCGGCGGCAACCAGCTGTTCCCACCACGATTGCCCGGCTTCGAAATCCACCGGCACAAAGCGCAGCCATGTGGGTACGCCCAGGCCAAGTTCCACCAGGCGTTCCCGTTTCCACAGTTGCGGACCCGGTTGATCGACCTCGAACACGCGCAAGCGCGAGGCGACATCGGGCCGTCGCTGAGCAAAGGTATCCAGGCCCGCGCCAAGCAACACGTATTGGGTCACGCCGTGCTCTGCCTGTTCTACCACCAGATCTTCGATGAAGCGCGCCCGCGCCACTACGCCCGCACGGAAACCACGGGTCCCTTCGGGATCCATATCCGGACGCTGCCGCCAGCTATCGTCGGGCGCTGCCAATTGCAGCCCGACCACATCCTCGATGACATGTGGCGGCTGATCGAGCTGAACATGCATGGCTCGCCATAGCGCAACGCGAACGGCCGTCTTGTCGGCCTCTGCGATGGGGTAGTCGTGCATGGCAGCGCTCCGTCAGCGAAGGGGTGTCGCGTTCACGGCCTGTGGCGAGGCGGGATCGTAGATCTTTAGTGCATGGGTGATGAGGATGGCGTGTTTTCGTTCGCGACTTCCCGGGGCCGCCGCCCAGGGTGCTGCTTGTTATCGTCGACATGCTGGCGGGCTCCGTTATGCTAACGCCCTACGCAAAACCACGCCGGCCAGCCGCCATGAGCAACTTTGACGACGATTACGAAACCGATCACCACTTCGATGACGACGAGGACTCGTTGGACGCCAAGGTGTGGCGACTCCTGCTGTTGATCAATCCGGGCGATGACGATGCCGCGTTCCAGCAATTTTCCGCCTACCGCGACGCAGTCAGCGATACGGAAGAGGACGAGATCGATGTCGCGCAAGTGGTGGGTCAGGTCGCTGACTGGCGATCGGCTTTCCGGGTGGACGCCGACGATACGCGTGCACTGGTGCAGGCCATCGACGAACTCGCCTCGCGGTGGAACTTGTCCATCGATTGGAATGGTGATCCCGACGACGATGAGTTTCATGCCGACATCGATGCTGCGGAGCTGTTCGCCACGGCGTACGACAACCTGGCTCCGCACGGATACACCTTGTGGTCACTGGAGACGGACGACCATACCGTCGCCGGCTGGATGACGCTTTCTCGCCATACCGAAACCCTGCGAGAGCTCGCGACCGAGCTTGGTGTCCAGCTGCGCCTGGGCAGCGAAGTGGGCTGAGCGCTGTCTCTCTTCAATCGGCTTGGAGCAGGGCCAGTGCCTGATGCCTTGCTGAAGCCCTCAGCGACTGGCGCAATCCAGGGTCATTGGTGGTGCGCGCCAGCACCATGCCGCCGACGCACAATGACACTACGGTTTCCGCGCGACGGTCAGCGTCGCGCACGCCCCTGAGCGCAGCGCGATAGACGTTGCTCATGCTGCGGATAAGGTCGGTATAGGCTTTCTGCGGCTCGAGGCCGGCGCGCGCAACATCGGCTGGCAGTGCGTAGAGCGGGCAATGCAGATCGATGTTCTCCAACACTTCATCGCTGAGATAGAGGTCGACCAGCATGCGCGCGAGCCGCTGCGGGTCAATCAGGGCCGGCGCTGCGTTGGCCATCTTGGCGGCGAAAGGATTGCAGGTAGCGAAACTTGCGACCGACGCGGCGTAAAGGTCGTCCTTGCTATCGAAGTGGTGATAGAACGCGCCGCGTGTCAGTCCGGCAGAGGCCATGATCTGGTCGATAGTGACTTGTTCAAAACCGTAGCGGTTGAACAGACAGCGCGCCGATTCGACAATGCGCGCGCGTGTTTGAACCTTGTGTTCCGGGCTATATGGCATGGGAGTGCCCTCCGCTTGTCGGTATAGCAGAACCTCAAAATATGTTCTTTAACATATTCTGCCGAAGGGTATGGTGAGTGACCGGTAGTCAAACCACTCCGGAGCACAGACATGAAGATCTACTGGATCAAGGCTCAGGCACCGCGTCGGGTTCTTGCACTGGCCAAGTACCTTCACATTGACACGGATTTCATCGAGGTGAACCTGCAGCCAGGTGGCTTGAAATCCCCGGATTACGCAGCGCTCAACCCCAACTGCAAGGCGCCAACCCTGGTGGATGGCGACACGGTCTTGTGGGAGTCGTCCGCCATCATGGCGTATCTCTGCATCAAGACAGGCTCGGATATGTGGCCCGCACATCATCCCGCTGAACAGATAAGCATCCTTCAATGGTTGTCATGGAACGACAATCACTGGGCGCGAGCGGTGGGGCCGTTCTATTTCGAGCATGTGATCAAGGCGAGGTTTCATATCGGTGAACCTGATCGCTCGCAATTGACCTCCTTGGTTCCTGGGGTGCAGACGCTTGCGGCCATACTGGACGGACATCTGCAAGACCGTGATTTTGTGGCTTGCGGAAGGCTGACCATCGCCGATTTCCAGTTGGCGTCCATGGCGTGTGATTGGCGTGAAAGCGAGATGCCGCTGGAGACTTATCCACATATCGTGCGCTGGCTGGATGGCCTTGCGCGCGTGCCTGCCTGGGCCGATCCGTGGCCCGTCAGTACCGGAAAGGAATTCATGTCAGCTGTGGCCTAGCCATCCGGCAAGTGCGCACGCCGCACCACTATTGGCCGCAGAATCAGAGCTGACACTCGCAAGCGTGACACCACCACGGAGGACATCATGAAGAACTATCTCGCGGTCTATATGGGTTCCGAGGCGACCATCAAGGCGTCTGGCTGGGCTGACTTGAGTGAGGCAGCGCGGCAGGAAAAAGAAAAAGCCGGCGTGAAAGCGTGGCAAAAATGGGTGGAAGACCACAAGGAAGCCATCGTGACCATCGGTTCGCCCCTTGGCACGACGCTGCGCACATCCAGGCACGGTGTTGAGAAAACCCGGAATGGTTTGGCCGGCTTTACCGTGGTGCGGGCCGAATCACACGAAGCGGCGGCCAAGCTGTTTGAGGGGCACCCGCATTTCACGTTGTTCCCGGGCGAGTCGGTGGAAGTGATGGAGTGCCTTCCGCTTCCGTAGTAGCAAGTAGCCCGGATGACGCCAGCGGCGGAATCCGGGTTCACCCCAAGTGCTCGCAGCCACCTCAGGTGCACGACGCATCGAGACATGTCGTGGGGCAATCGCGCCCCTTTTCGTACATCACCCTGGACTCTCGTCGAGCCTCCCTCGGGCGAATCGTCGCGATACATCACGGCAACGTGTTGCCATCAACCCTCTTGTCGCGCGTGGCTTCCAGGGTTCCGTAGGCAGAAGGCTGGCATAAGCGCCTTTCGGCGCGCGGCTCGATGACATGTCAGCGCGTGCAACCGCACGCATCAAAAGACGCACAAGCCACGGGGTGCCTCGACGGCAGCCACTTAGGCAGTGCGCGCAGCTCAAGGTCGAAGAGATCTGGTCTTCACGTATCGGCCCCAAATATCTGAGCTTTTTGAGAATTCTCTGATGTTAGGGAGCAAGAGAGGGCACAAGAATACGTGCTGCCGATAAGGGAATCGCCCAGTTCGGCAACTTGCCTACCTCTGAGCACCACAGGATCACTGGGCAAGAACCTCAAACTCCACTCCAGTCGATCCCTGGAAAGCAATAGCAGAATTAGGGACTCATCATGCACAAGACCATTCTCTCCGCAGTGCTGGCCGCAACCTTTGGTTTGGTCGCGCTGGCTCCGGCGCACGCCGCTGATGGCACGATCACCTTCAATGGGACGATCACCACCGTCAGCTGCACCATCACGGGCGGCGGCGGTACTACCACGACCTCGGGCAATAACATCACCGTGACCCTGCCGACGGTCAGTGCAACGGCCCTGGCTGCGGATGGCCAGACCGCTGGCAATACGCCTTTCTCGCTGATTCTCAGCGGCACCAACTGCACCGACGGCAAGACAGCCGCCCTGTGGATCGAAACGGGCGCCACGCCGGCGCTCGATACCGCGACGGGCGCCCTGAAGAACATGGCTTCCGGCGGTGCGACCAACGTCCAGGTCCGCATGGTCAATCCGGCCAACAACCAGCCGATCAACCTCGGTATCAACGCTGTCGGCACGAACGGCGCCACCGTGATCGCCGCCAACAACCAGCCGTCTGCCGCCATTACCGGCAAAACCGCCACCTTGAACTACGTCGGCCAGTATCTGGCCAAGGGCGGCGCGGCGACGTCCGGTGCGGTCAACACCTACCTGACCTACTCGATGCAATACAACTGATGGCTCGCTGAGGGATCAGCGGCAAAGCCGGGCCACCGGCTTTGCCGACGTCTCATGCGTATGTATCAAACCATCTCAACGTTGAGAACAAACCCATGAACCGCTTCAGCCGCGCCATCTGCGCAATGACCTTGGCCTTGACTGGTCTGGGTTCCGCGCATGCCGGCGTCACCATCAACGGCACGCGCGTAATTTATCCGGCCGATCAGCGCGACGTCGCGTTGAGCATGGTCAATGACGGAAAAGAAACACGCCTTATCCAGGCGTGGGTCGATTCTGGCGATGCCAGTGAGCGTCCGGAAAGCAGTAAAACGCCCTTCTTGATTTCACCGGCCATGGCGCGTGTCGATCCAGGCAAGGGCCAGACACTGCGAATCATGTACACGGGCGCGGGACTGCCGCAGGACCGCGAAACGGTGTTCTGGCTCAACATCCTTGAAATTCCGCCGAAACCGAAAGCCGGTTCTGATGTGGCGGAAAACTACATGCAACTTGCCGTGCGTTCGCGCATGAAGCTGTTCTACCGCCCTAAAGGTTTGCAGGGCACGCCCGATGAAGCCATCGATCAGACGAGCTGGCGCATCACACAGGATGGCAACGGTTACTCGGCGGAATGCACCAACAACACGCCTTTCAACGTTTCCTTCAGCGATGTCACGTTCAAGAACTCGGCATCTCAGCAGTCGGTCAGCAAAGGTGGCATGTGCCCCGCCAAGGGCAAGGTCATTGCTCCGGTAACCGGCACGCCGGATGCAAGCAACAAACTCGTCGTCACTGTCATCAACGATTTCGGCGGCTTCAATGAACACGATGTCAGCTATAGCCGCTAATGCCGCGCCAATGGCGTTAACGGGCGTGGAAAGTGCAAGTGGTCCCTGCCTACAGCTGGAGCCATAAAGCATGATTTGAGGCGTTTCTACAGCGTTTTCAGAAACGTCCGATGTTTTTCGCCTTATCGCCTACGGAAAATGCGCAAGTCGGGTAGCAGCACGAGCCCGTACGTTATCCAAGGCCTTTCAAATCACATGTCGATGTCGCCCTTTTGGGCGGCACGTTGGGGGCTTTTTGCCCGACGTCGGCTCAAGGCGCCCGTAAGTGACCTGAGCCTCGACAGCACAACGAACGGTAACCCTATGCCCACGCGTAGCCACATCTCTCGTCACGCGAGAGCCAGCACCCACCATGGTCTGCGTATTCGTGGCCTTCTGTGGTTCATCATGGCGGCCCTCGGATCCTCGCCCGCCTTGGCTGATCCACTGGCGCCCGCCGCCGCTTCGGCAGGGGACGCTTCTGCCGATCCTGGCGTCGTGGAATTCAGCCGTGCGTTTACCGGCACCGATCAGTCATCGGTCGATGTATCCCGCTTTGAGCGGGGTGTCGTCGTGCCCCCTGGCAATTACCGTGTTGACATGTTCGTCAACGAAGCCCGCTTTGCGGGAGTGGATATGCAGTTCCGTGCGGTCGACGGCATGCAGAACGCGCAACCGTGCTTCACCTATGCCGATCTTCAGCAGATCGGCGTGGATATGAGCAAGCTCGATCCAAGCATGGTCAATCCGCAGAATATGTGCATCGCCATCCGCGATGTCAGCCCGGATGCTACGGCCAACATGGATGTGGGCAATCTGCGGTTGGACGTCTCCATTCCGCAGGCCTCTCTTCTGAGGCGGCCGCGTAACTATGTCAGCCCCGAGCTGTGGGATCAGGGCGAAACCGCCTTGCTGCTTGGCTATAACTTCAACGCGTACTCCATCAATCAGAGCTACAGCGGGCCGCGTACCAGTGCCGGTACCGCCATCGGTACCGATGGCAGCCTGGTGCAGGTGCAGGTGCAGAACAGCGCGTACTACGCGCCCGCTGGCAATGGCACCTACACGCCAAGTGGCACCGGCAAGTACATGCTCAGCGACAACGGTACCTATGTGCCGGTGCAGATCGGCAGCTACTCGGCGGCAACGAGTAGCGGTTACCGCGCCAACGACGTCAACGCCTACCTTGGCCTTAACCTGGGTCTGAACGTCGCCGGCTGGCGCATTCGCAGTGTGGAAACCGCGCAGTGGGACCAGAAAACCGGCCGCACCACCTGGCACAACTTCAACACCACCGCCACGCACGACATCACCGCGTGGAAGGCCCAACTCACCTTGGGTGACAGCTACACCCAGGGCATCGTGTTTGACTCCACGCCGTTCCGCGGCGTCACCATGTATAGCGATGACCGCATGCTGCCCGATTCGCAGCAGGGCTTTGCGCCCGTGGTGCGAGGTACGGCCAACACACAGGCGCGTGTGGAGGTGCGCCAGAACGGCAACCTGCTGTACGAAACCACCGTGGCGCCGGGGCCGTTCACCATCAATGACCTGTATTCCACCGGTTACGGTGGTGACCTCCAGGTCACCCTGTTCGAGGCTGACGGCAGCACGCGCACCTTCACAGTGCCGTACTCAGCCGTGCCCATGCTGCTGCGCCCGGGCGTTAGCCGTTGGGCCATTACGGACGGTCAGGTGCGCGACACGTCGCTGAGTAATGGCATGCCGTATTTCGTCGAAGGTACCTACCAGCGAGGCATCAATAACTGGTTGACGCTATATGCGGGTGTGCAGTCCACCTATCGCAACCTGTATCACTCCTTCCTGGGTGGTGCGGCGGTCAATACGCCGGTCGGTGCTTTTGCTCTGGACGTGACCAACTCGCACACCACCTTCAAGGGTGCGGACGGTTCGCTGTCCGGGTACAGCACACGCCTGTCGTACTCCAAGGCGATCCCGACGTCGGGCACCACGCTCGCGGTAGCTTCCTACCGCTACTCCAACAGCAACTACCTGTCATTGACCGACGCGGTACAGACGCAGGATCGGCTCATTGCTTTGCCTGACACCAACACGACTGCTGTTCCCATGTTGCTGCGTTCCAAACAACGCCTGCAAGTCACGCTCAATCAGGATTTCGGTGGCAAGTATGGCCAGCTCTATTTCACAGGTGCCCGCAATACCTACTGGAACGGCATGCCCAACGCATCCACCTTTCAGCTGGGCTACAACAACGCGTATCGCAGTGTGAACTTCGGCGTGACGGCCAGCCGCACCTATATGTCCAGCCCCATGTTCCGTGGCAGCCGTTTCGACAACCAATTTGGCCTCAATCTTTCCATCCCGCTTGGCGGCCCGTCGTCAAAGAACACCCCCATGCTTTCAGCTTCGTTGCTGCACGACGATGCCATGGGCAACAACGATCGCGTTGGCGTCAACGGCACCTTCGGCGATCGCAGCCAGTACAACTACAACGCCAACGCCAACTATATCGACGGCGACTCCAGCCACACTAACGTCAGTGGCAGCCTGGGCTGGCAGGCGGCGTACGGCAGCTACAACGCAGGTTATTCGTACTCCAACCATTTCCAGCAGGGTTCGGTGAGTGGCGCGGGCGGCCTGGTTGTGCACGGCGGCGGCATCACGCTTGCCCCGCAGATCGACCTTAACAGCCCCATCGCCATCATCAAGGCACCGGATGCCAAGGGTGCGCGAGTGTCCAGCAGCGGCCAGACCACCATCGACCGTCGCGGTTACGCGGTGGCAACGAGCCTGATGCCCTATCGCATGAACGACTTGACGCTGGACCCGACCAGCATGTCGATGGATGTGGAGTTACAGACCACCCGCGTGCAAACGGCTCCGCGTGCCGGTGCAGTGGTGCCGCTGACATTCAGCACGGTCAGTGGTCGAGCAGTGTTGATTCGGGCCACGCAATCCGCCGGGAATGTGTTGCCGTTTGGTGCAGAAGTGCTGGATGCCAACGGTAACAACGTAGGCACGGTGGGCCAAGGCGGACAGATGTTTGTGCGTGGAACGGAAGATGGCGGCTCGCTACTTGTGAAGTGGGGCGAGGCGGCCCATGAGCAGTGCCATGTCAGCTACCAGTTGCCGGCGCGATCCACGGGTTTGGGCCGCACGAGCATCGAGACCGCGGATGCGCTGTGTCGGTGATTGCCGATTATCGAATGAAAGCACTTGAGAATGGGTGCAACGAGATGGTTGATATGAATAAATGTAAGGCACCTACGGCGTGCTATCGCCACGGAATCGTTCGATGGGTAGTCGGATTCCTGATGTTGATGGTGGGGTGCGATTCGTTCGCAGCATGCGTCAGTACGGGATATTCCTACGATTATTCTCCGTTTCTGAGCAACGTCACCACGGCAGGCGCCATACCCGAAGGCACGGTGGTTTACACGGGGGGCTACAGTTTAAGTGGTCAAGAATACGCCACTTGCGACAACAGTGGCGGAACCGTCAAGTACGTCGGCTCACAGCCCTTGGTGCCAGGATATACCGACGTCTATGACATTGGTGTACCCGGCTTTGGTGTTCGCCTGTCTCGTGCAGATAATGGAGGGCCGCCCATCGTCTGGCCCTCCACCGTAGTCATTGCTGGCCCCGCCACGCTTAAGTTCAACTATTCCTATTTTAGCTTCGCAATCGTGCGCACTAATGTTCCGGCAGTTGGTGGTCGTACTCGTGCAGGTCTCTACGGCAGGATAGTGCTGGACGACGGCACTACCGTATTTTCGTTCAACCTTTCGTCCTTCACGATTAATTTGGTCGCTTGCACGGTCAACGCTCCCAATGTACCTCTAGGGACGCACGGCGCGGGGGAGTTTCGCGGTGTAGGAACCTACACGAGTGCTAAAAGTTTCAACGTTACCTTGAACAATTGCCCCAGTGGCATGACGGTAAGTTATACGCTGGATGCGGCCAATGGTTATGACGTCCAATCCCAAGCCGTGATGAAGTTGACCGCTGCAGCGGGTGCGGCTTCAGGCGTAGGCGTGCAATTGCTGGACGGCTCCTCGAAACCGGTCGCTATGGCGACGAGTTTGGTTGCGGGCAAGGGCACGACCACCTATACGATTCCGTTGAACGCTCGCTATTACCAGACCGGTAGCGTCATTTCTGCCGGTGTGGCTAATAGTGCGGCGACTATCACGCTTGCCTATCAGTAGTTTGGGGCTATGAAAGGGGCGCCGGAGCTTGATAGAAGGCCGCTTATGCGGCCTTTTTGCCATAGCGGAGAGGCAAACGACTTGCTCGAATGAAGCCCACGCCTTCCTGGGTGACAGGCTCCATTCGGGGCGCAAGCGGTGCATTCGTACGATGGATCCGTATGCTTGAGGTGTTTCATCCAGACTGCTCATTCTACTGGGCGGTTCCGGCGAGGTCAGTGGTGGAGCCTGGGTCGCGCAAAGCCAGATTTCATTGGCGTGCGAGCTCTCATGCAGCAGTCACATCAGTGCTGCTAAAACCGGTCTTCATAGCGTTGGCGACGATGTAGGTGGAGCGCTTCGGGCATCGCACTTTCATTCGGACACAGGAGGCTGGGCTACATGGCTGAGTTGTCGTTCTCCCGCTATACCGATCTCCCGTCGCTTATTCACATCCTTACCAATCGGGAGCTGACTTTGCTCGATCCCATGTCATGGGACGACAAGAACGACTCGAACTTCATCACGCTCTATCGCGAGAAGTGTCGTTTGAAGTCAGTGTTGGCGCTTTGCTTTTCGCAGGCATCGGAGACGTATCACCACTGGCGTATCTTTGCGCCAAGCTCGTCGGGCGTGTGCATACGCTTTGGTGAAACGTCGCTGCGCGAAGCGGTAGCACGTGTGCCGGAGCTTCAGCTGAAACCGGTGACCTATTTGAAGATGGACGAGATCCGTTCCGGCGAGCTCAGGCGGAAAGAGTTGCCGTTTTTAAAGCGGTATCCCTTTCAACCGGAGAGTGAGGTGAGGATGCTGTGGGAGTCGGCGACTGAGGAGCGACATGCCTTGCCTGTGCCGATTGATCTTGCGGCGATCAGGCGCATTACGCTCAGCCCCTGGCTCCATCCGTCGCTGGTCGATTGCATCAAGTCGATGATCAAGAGCATCGATGGATGCTCTCATCTGAATGTCTATCGCTCGACGCTGGTGAGTAACGCCGACTGGCTCAAGCACGGTAAGGCCGCCACGTGATGTTTCATCCGTCACGCCTAACGAAAATAAGCACTTGCACGAGCATCGGGGCGTAGCTACTCTGCGCATCCCGTCAACCCAGCCCAAAGGAGGAATCGAACAATGATTTGTTGTAGCAGCATCCTCCGCCGGGTCGACGCGCGTCTGATCGTCTCGCCAACTATTGGCTGACACGCTTCACCTCTCTGCTTTCGCACCCTGGCGACTTGTTAGGCCTCCGCTTTGGAGGGCCTTCGTATTCCCATGCTTTCAGGGCGATTCCAATTCATGTTTTTTCAGGCGTTTTCGCTGCACGAGCTCGGCTGGCGATCTGAGTACGCGCAACATCTGACCTTGGTCGAGTTCGAGTCGGGCTATCCGGCGCGCGTCATGGCCGTACATCGTCACGGGCTTTCGGTGGTTTCCTCGCGCGGTTATGGCGCGGTGGTGCTTCCCGGTCACCTTATCGATGTGGAAGTGGCTGTGGGTGACTGGGTGTTGGTCGAGCATGACGCGCAACGCGTATTGCGGTTGGTGGAGCGTTGCTCATTGTTAGCGCGGACGGCGGCAGGAAGTGATTGCCGACCTGAGGTGTTAGCGGCAAATCTCGACACGCTGTTCATCGTCTCGTCTTGCCATGCTGACTTTGACCTGTCGCAGTTGGCCAGCTACGTCACGCTCGCGCTGGATGCTGGCGTCATGCCGGTGATGGTGCTTACCAAGGCCGATCTGTGCGCCAGCGTCAATGATCACGTGGCTCAGGCAGCCGGTTTGATGCCGACGCTTCCGGTCGTAGCCGTCAGCGCCCTTTCAGGCCATGTCACGTCGCAGCTATCTCCATGGCTGGTGCCTGGGGTAACCGTGGCCTTCATTGGGCCCCCAGGCGTTGGGAAATCCACCTTGATCAACCGCTTGGTGGGTGGGGCTCAGCGGCGTCGCGATGTGCTTCGCCTTGGTGATGCGGCGGAGCAACGTGTCACCACGACGCGTGAGATGCTTCCCACTGCCTCTGGCGCCTGGGTGATTGATACGCCAGGAATGCGCGAGCTTTGTTTGGCTGACGTCGAGCCGAATCCCGCAGAGGTGTTTCGCGATACCGAAGCGTTGGATGTCTTCTGAGCTTTCTTGGCGGGGCTTGCGGTTGTAGCGTGGGCGGTTTTGGGCCGGACGCCGCGGCTCGGCAGGCGTGTTGTATCGAGCGCATGACGGGTTCGCCGAAGTTTCCTATAGTGCCCGCGTCAGCCTCGGGAAATGCCCATGAGTGAGCCGCTGGTCGTGCGCGATGGTCGTCCCGAAGAGCTTCGCGCCCTCGGCCAGCTGATGGTCGAGGTGTATAGCGGGCTGGCGGGGTTCCCGTCGCTCACCGAGCAGCCGCGCTACTACGGGATGTTGGCGAATATTGGCGACTTCACCAGCAAGCCGGCGACGCGCGTGCTGGTGGCGCTGGATAGCGAGGATCGGCTACTTGGCGGCGTGGTCTACTTCGGTGACATGGCGCACTATGGTTCTGGCGGCACGGCGACATCAGTGACGAATGCCTCTGGCATTCGCCTGTTGGGAGTCCACCCATCCGCACGTGGTATGGGTGTTGGCAAGGCGTTGACCAAGGCGTGCATTGCGTTGGCGAAAGATCAGCGGCATGAGCGGGTGGTGCTGCACACCACGGAGGCCATGCGCGTGGCATGGGACATGTATGAGCGTCTGGGTTTTCAGCGAGCGATTGACCTGGACTTCATGCAAGGTACGTTGCCGGTGTTCGGGTTCAGCCTTGCACTGCCTGGCGGTACTTGGGAGAGCACAACATGACTCAGCGCGTCGCTACCTGCAGTTGCAGGCAATTGATGTTGCGAGCGACCGAAGAGCCGCTGCGTGTTTCGATCTGCCACTGTCATGCTTGCCAGCGACGCACCGGAAGCGCATTTGGCGTTCAAGCGCGGTTTCGCGAAGACAGCGTGGTGATACGCGGTAACGCTACGTCGTATTCCCGCGTGGGTGAGTCGGGCGGCACGGGCACGTTCTATTTCTGCCCGGTGTGCGGCGCTACCGTCTATTACCGGCTGGACTCGGTAGATGGTTTGCTTGGCGTGCCGGTGGGGGCGTTTGCCAATGCCGATTTTCCGTCGCCATCCATTTCCGTGTTCGAGGAATGCATGCATCCGTGGGTGCACCTGCCCGAGGGCATGGAACACGTTCCGTGATGTCGGCCGTCCAGGCAAAGTCTTGAGGCATGCGTGCGCCCCTCCATCTCAACGGGTTCGCGACGGTGAAAGCTGTGGGCTACATCACATGATGTGTAGCTACTAGCGCATCAAGGAAGCCAACTGAGCGCCGATACCTCAGCCGGGGGTGTTCTTCCCATCTCTCGGGGTATTGTCATCATGCGTTTTACTGTTCGTCTGAAAATTGTCGTGGCCATGGGCGTTGCCCTCATCATCGCCGTTGTCGTCGGGTTGGTCGGTTTGCTTGGCGTGCGCACCACGTACCTGCTGGTCGATGACATGTATCGCACCAATGTGCAGGCCATTGTGGCGGTGAGCGATGTTCGCTCGGCCATCATCGATGACCGGCTGGCCTTGAACCGTTCCATCATCGACCCGAGCCAACGGACGGCGGTCAAGAAAATCACGGACGACAACGCGCGCATGGATGCGGCATGGCAGCGCTATTACCCGAACATGATCTCCTCGGACGCGGAGCGCTCGCTGGCTCAGCAATTCGACGAGATCCGCAAGAAGGCCGAGCCGCTGGTGATGCAGGAAGCCGCCCTGCTCGATGCCGGCAAGACCCAGGAAGGACGCGACCTGCACATCGGAAAAACCGCCGATGGCATGACCAGCGAGACGAAGGCGATCGACCAGCTGATCGCTATCAATGAGAAACAGGCGGAGGCTTCGGCGGGAGACGCCGCGCTTCGCTATGCCCATACCTGGAAGCTGGCGATGGCGGTGCTGATGCTAGGCGTGCTGGTGCTGTTTGCGGTGGCGGTAGCGCTGATTCGCGTAGTCACTCGCCCACTGAACAAGGCCCGCGCGCTGGCAAGCGCGATCCAGGAAGGCAAGCTCAACAACGCCACGGACATCACCGGCAACGATGAATTCAGCGACACGCTGCGCTCACTCGATGATATGGATCGTCAGCTCAGCAGCATCGTCACGCAGGTGCGCGATGTGGCGGAGCAGGTGACGGCAGCTGCTCGCGATCTGTCGCAAGGCAATGACGATCTCTCGCAGCGCACGCAGGAGCAGGCCAGCTCGCTTGAGGAAACGGCCGCTTCCATGGAGGAGCTGTCGGCCACCGTAAAGCAGAACGCCGAGGGTGCTGGCCAGGCGCGTGAAATGGCGCTGCGCATGCGCAAGCGCGCGGAGGAGGGTCGCGACATTGCTGGCTCCGCCGTGGGTGCCATGCAGGCGATCACCGATGCCAGTAAACAGGTGGCCGAGATCGTGAGCATGATCGACGAGATCGCCTTCCAGACCAACCTGCTGGCACTCAACGCGGCGGTGGAGGCTGCGCGCGCGGGAGAACAGGGTCGCGGTTTTGCGGTGGTGGCTACCGAAGTGCGCAATCTGGCCCAGCGCAGCGGTGTGGCGGCCAAGGAGATCAAGTCGCTGATCAAGGACACCACCGACAAGGTGTCCGAAGGAGCGCAGCTGGTGCAGCGCACAGGTAGTGCCCTTAACGACATCGCCGGCGATGTGCGCGAGGTGAGCACCATCATCGAGGTGATTGCCGCGGCCTCCGAAGAGCAGTCGGCCGGCATTGGTCAGGTCAACAACGCGGTGGTTACGCTGGATGAGGTGACTCAGCAGAACGCAGCTCTGGTGGAAGAGGCCAGTGCTGCCAGCCGCAACACGCTGGATCTTTCGCAGGTGCTGATGAAGCAGGTGTCCTACTTCACTCTGCAAGGCGAAGTCATGCCCAGCAAGACCGCGACAACGTCCGACCTCGTGGGGGAGTCCGTGAAAAGGTCCACGCCAACAGGAGCGCCCGTGGCTCCGCGCCACCGGTCATCGGCGGAGCTGGTGACTGCCGGCGATGCCTGGACTGAGTTCTGAGGCCCATGGTCGATGGCATTCAACGCATGGGGCGCTCGCGCGTTCCATGTGGGATACGTCATTCGGAAAGCGGGCAGATCGGGGGCACGCATGCAGGCGAAGGAGTTTGATCGTTGGGCGAGAACGCGAGGGCAGGGCATGCTCAGGTATGTCTTGTTCAGCGGCGTGGTGTGCTACGGCCTGCCGATGTTTCTCATCATGACCTATCTGATCCCACATCCTCGCCTGACCACGGCGCAGTCGGCGTGGCTTTGGTTGCTGGCAGGTGCGGGTTATGGCATCGCCATGTGGCTTGTTCAGGAACGACGCTTTCGCAAGGTGGCCGCTCGTCATTGATCGACTCGTTCAGATAGCGGGTCGACGTGTTCATGTGACGTTTTGTTTTCGCAGCGCATGGCCTATGCGTTGCGGCCCTTGAGTTTCGCTGCTGTGTCGGGCTGCGTTAGCGTTGGAATTGGACGTCCAATCGTCGCAAATCACTAGCGTCAAATATGCGTTGGTTTGACATTTGACATGGATACTCCTTTCTTGCGTGCGCGCTTGCCATCGTAGGCGGCATGTGTGCGCACCGCCCACGAGAGGAGACAGGTCATGGCAAGGGTGAGCTCCCCCATCGGTTATGGGTTCGTCGGTGTGCTGGTCGTAGCACTCGGAGGCTGCACCGGTTACGTCAAGCAGAGCGACTTTGATGCGGCTATCACGGAGTTGCGCAACAACGATCAGCGGCAGCAACAGGAGATCGATGCGATCACGCAGGAAATGCATCAGCGGTTTGCGCAGTACGATACGCAGATCAGTGCAATGGCTGGACGTATCCGGGTCGACACGATCGCGCACTTCGATACCGACCAATCCACGTTGCGTGATGAAGACAAGAAGCGCCTTGACGATTACGCCAAGGTTTTGCGTGAGCACCATGTGGATGCCGTGATTACTGCCGAAGGATTCGCGGATCCTTCGGGCGGTGCAGATCACAACAAGCGTCTTGGCTTGAGGCGTGCACAGGCGGTGCGTGACTATCTGATTCACAACGGCGGCCTCAATGCCAATCAGGTGCGCGCTGTGAGTTATGGCGAGGCGAAAAATCGCCAGGTGATACCTGGTGCGCATGGCGACAAGGGGCAGCCCAATCGTCGCGTATCGCTGGTGACGGACTTTGCAGGCAGCACCTGAGGGCGCGTGGCTGACGCTGGCAATGACTGAAACGACAGAGGGCGCCGTAAGGCGCCCTCTTCGTTCCGTGCGGGCCGGTCACTATTTGCTGCTGGCTTTGTAGGTCAGCTCGGTGCTGTAGCTGTCGATGTGCGAGCTCTGTTCCTGAATCGCGTCATTGAGCGATTTGCGCATGGCCTGTGCGTCTTGCTTGCCATAGGCGCTTTCCATCATGGTCCAAAGCGGCGTGTCGGGGTCCTTGCCAAGGTCAGCCCAGGATTTGGCCGGAAGCAGCACGATGAAGTCCGGTGCTCCTTCGCCTGCGTTGAGGACCTCGCCTACTGCAAAGTTATTTGGCCATTTGGTTTTCTCTGCGCCGGCCGTAATTTTCTTGGCGACGTCGAGGAATGCTTCGTGGGGCTCGTGGCCGGGCTTGAGCTTGAAATAGATGACTTCGATGTAGGGCTGATTGAGGGTCGTGCCCTTGGCCAGGTGGCTAAGCTCGGGAAGTGCCTTGAAGAACGCGCTGGTTTCGCTCTTCAGGTGCGGGTTGATGTCCTTGTGAATGGAAGCGTCACACGCTTTGCCGGCAGCGCGCATGTCGTCGAACGCCGCCCATGGCAGAGGGTCGGTGACATAGGAGTAGGCGTAGGTGTCGCCCGTTTCGTGCGTCCATGCGTGCCAGTTGTACTTGAAGCCGTGTTGGCTGAGGCATTGGTTGAAGCTCTTGATGCCCGCTTCGTACGCAGCCTGATCAGACGGTGCCACGATATCGGTGTAGTCACGTATGACGGTGACTTTGCCGGCGTCGGCGGCGACCGCTGTGCCTGCACACGACAACACCAACGCTACGGCGAGGTAGAGAGTCGAAATTTTCATGGCATCTCCTTCGGAGCATGGCTCCGCTTGGCATGGAGTGGTGCGCACGCGAAGGGACGGCGCGCGCGTCGTGGCCGAGGGTGCAAAGCGGGAGATTGCAGGCGCGCGTCGCCCGCAAAGCATAGGTATGCCGGCGGGCTGGGTTGAGAGACGCGTGACATGTTCCGCTCCGGTCGTCGACGAATCAGGCGGCGCAAGCAACGCTGCGGACACATCTGCGGCGCTGGAGCAGGCCTGTGCTGGTTAACACCGGGCGGTATGGCGAATGTGGATGCTTGGCGAGTGGCTGGGAATACGCCAAACGGGTTAGTCAGCTACCGCTGTCCAGCCACCAGGCGTTAGGGGCGAGCTGCCTGCCCGCGGCGCGACGTTCACGCCGGCGTTCCAGTCGGGAGATGGCCGCGTGCGCGGCGAAGCCGATGGCCGTGACTACCATCCAGCAGCCCGGTGCCCACCACAGGTTGGCGGCGCGCAACAGCAACAGGCTGGTCAGCGGGATGGCCAGGAGCATCGGGATGGCGAACAACCAGGTGCGTTGAAAGCCTCGCCATCCATGCAGAATCAGCGGCAAGGCGAGCAACAAGGAGCCGAGCAGCCACTGCGCGGGCAGATTAAGCGGCGTGATGAGGCGACCATCGTGCAGCGATTCCAGGATGTTCGCCTGATACTCCACGCCCGGCATGGGGTCATTGGGGCCCGAGGCCGAGGTGACCAGCTGATCGCCAAGCCCTGCGGCCGTGGCGCCAATCAATATCCAGCGGCCCTCGAGCAATGCATGGGGTACGCGCCCCTGCAGCACGTCGATGTAGGAGACCTGGTTGAACGCTCCCGCGTTGCCGGCGAAGCGGATCAGCACGTAATCGTCGCGTATCCATTGGTAGACGGAAGAAGGCGAGCTGACCGGACGATGCAAGCCGGGCAACGTCTGCAGCGGCTTGGGCTGACCGATGTCGTAGAGCGCGAGCGCCAGCGCGCGCCACTGCGGGTGGCCCAGGCCGGCCTTGAGATAGACGCCGCGTGTGACGCCATCGGGATCCTTGGATGCGTCGACATGACCGAACGCAGCGGCGGCGCCGGCGATGTCGGGAGTGGGCAGCACTTCCTCGAGCACGCCACCAAGTTCAGCGGCTTCGGCGAACACCGGCATCACGACGCGGCCGTTGTGCTGAGCCGCCTCGGCGTAAGCTCGATCGTTCTCGGGGTGGCCGACATCAGCTTCGGCCATGGTCACGTCCATGCCGACGCCACGCACCCCCGCTTCGGTAAGCCGGTGGATGAGTTGCGCATGGGTGGCCCGGGGCCACGGCCAGTTGCCGAGTTTGGCGAGGCTTTGCGGATCGATGGCGACAATCACCACCTGGTCGCTGGTGGGGTAGGACCAGTGACGCATGTGCTTGTCGTAGAGCGCGTTGTCCAGCGGCTGTATGACGCCGCTGGCAAGCAGAAGAACGGATGCGGCGAAGCCCGCGACCCAGGTCATGGCACGCTTGAGCAGGGGCAGTGCCGCGATCATCACCGGTGTTGCGATCTCCCCAGGGAAGTCATCATCAAAGCACGAGCCAGAGCAGCACGACACCGCCGCCGGCCGTGGCCCATCGGCAGGCCGTACAGGGTACGCGCGTGCGCTGCACGGCGCCCCATGGCCCGGCGTAGCCATCTGTGTCGATGGTCTGCACCCGCACGTACCACTTGCCTGAAGACAGCTTGCGCAGATTGAGCTCGGGTACGTCGAGCGTGTCGTCCACGGCCAGCTCGCTGAAATCCGGCTTGCGAGATAGCTGGACGTGGTAACGCTGCCCCGCCGTGCCGCCCGGCCAGCTCAACACGAGGTCGCCGCTATGGCGCTTGGGTGCGCCGGGTTCGGGAGCTGGCGGTTCAGGCACCAGATCGAAGGGCATAGCGTCGGTGTAGGGCCCGAGTTTGCCGTCCTTGTCGCGACTGGCGATGCGCCAGAAATAGTGACCATAGGGCAGGGCCTGCGGAGCACGCGTCTGGCTGCCGCGCACGGCCATGTCGGTGGCCAGCGGCTGCACGAAGCGACCGTCGCTGGATAGCTGCCAGGCATAGCTCACCGCCTCCTCGTTCTCGGTCCAGCGGAACGACGGGCGAGTGGCGCGCGCCTTCGAACCCGGTTGCGGATCGATGATCAGCGGCGGCTGCGGATGCGCTGCGACCGTGAAGGCGCAGCTGGCGTCCAGGCCTTCGAGACCGTCGTTGCCGATGCCGCGCACGCGGAATGCATGCACGCCATCGGGAAGGCTGGGCAGCATGGCGTGGGGGCCGTCGACCACCTGATCCACCACCAGTGCTTCGAAGCGCGCGGTGGGTGCGACCTGGATGCGGTAGCGGGCGGCTTGATTGAGCGGCTTCCAGCGAATCTCGGCCGGCAACTGGCCAAGCGGCTGACTGGGGCAGTTCAAGTCGGGTGCCAGCAGCAGTTCCTGCGGTTGGCCGGGCTTGCCGCCGCCGGCGGTGGCGACGCCGCGGCCGGTGTTCACCATCACGTGGCGCGCGTCGTTGCCCACATCCACGCGCCCGGAAACGACCTCCGTGCGTGCGTCGCCATCATTGGTATCGGCCGCGACGCGGAAGTGCGTGCCGCGCACGCTGGAAATGGTGTTGGGGGTGGATACGGTGAAGCGTGCGGCGCTGCCGGTCAGCGGCACCACGTCACTGTTCACGCGTCCGCGCTTGAGGCGGATGCGCGTGTCGACCATGCCGGTGCGGCCGTACTCACTCAATCGGTCGAGTACGAGCTCGCTGTCGCTCTGCAGTAGCACGCGCGAGCCGTCAGCAAGTTCGAGGGTGAGGCTGGCATCCGGCTGGGTGACCAGTTCGGTGCCGTAGCTGACCGACATGCCCTGGGTAACAGCCACCGGTTGTGCATCACCCTGCCCCTTGGCAGTGGCGTTGCCGATGATGGCGACCACCTTGGCAGGCGCGGGTGCCTCTCGCAGCCAGGCTACCGGGAAGTGCATGGTGCCGCCGGGTGGCAGGTGCAGCGGGTCGGCGACCTGGTTGTACTCCTGCAGCTTCCTCCAGGGCACGTCGGGCTTCAGATAGCGCGCCGCGAGATCCCACAGGTTGTCGCCGGGGCGTACGCGGTAGTTCCAATCAGCGGGCGCTGCGGAAACGTGCAGGGAAAAACAGGAAAGCAAAACAGCGAGCAGCAAAGCCGTGCGTGGCCAGCGCCGTAGCTGGCCGCGACCGAAATTTCGGTGTGACATGAAAACCTCGATATTCCTTTGGCGCCCCTGTACCGCAGCCCGCTCCTTCGGCGTCTTCCTCGGCTATCCGTTTTCCCGAGGTGACGCAGTGACTTGCGGCAGCGCCATTGTCGTGGACAAGCCGTGAAATGCCAACCGTGTCACAAAATCAGCTAAGTGCGGCGTAATGCCACAAGCAGGTGATCCAGGCGGCGGGCAAAGGTTGTCAGTTCGGGCAGCGCACGTTGGCCGTCGGGCCCATGCAGAGCTTCAAACAGGCGCTCCCCCTCGCCCAGCAACGTATCGTCGGCAAACAAAGGCAGCACGCCCAGCAACCGGTGCATCACTTGGGTGGCCGCATGGACATCCTGCCGGTTGGCGTGGCGCTGCAGTTCACGCAGATCGTCGGCGCTCGCCTGGGTGAAGAGATGGCGCAGGTCAGTGGAGGATTCGCCGTCCGTCACGTTGGCCATTGTCGCGGGTGCGCCGAGCCACTGCCCGAGCATGTGGCTCAGGGCGGCGAGCTGAAGCGGCTTGCTGAGCACGTCATCCATGCCGGCGTCTTTCGCCCGAGCGGTTTCGCTGCTGAGGGCGTTGGCCGTCATCGCCAGGATGGGCAAGCGCTGGGTGGACCCGGTGGCGGCCTCGTGCTGGCGCCAGGCACGCGCGAGTTCGTAGCCACTCATCTGGGGCATGTTGCAGTCGGTCAGCAGCAGGGCGTAGCTGTCGGAGGTAAGCGCTTCGTACGCGTCGTGTCCGTTGTCGACAATGTCGTAGGCGAGCCCAAGCAGAGATAGCTGACGCGCGATCAGGCGCTGGCTAACTGGGTGATCCTCTGCCACCAGAATATGGCCGCGAAAGGTCGGCAGATCGTCGTTGCTGGAGGGAGTTGGCGCCTGGGTCATGTGTGGCAGCGCCGTTGGAGGCTCCGTGACTGGTTCTTGCCATCGATTTGCCGCATCCAGTTCCAGTGCACGCATGCATGCACCGAGAACGGAGCGCCATTTCATGGGCGCGGCGTTGAGCGCGACCGGCCCGTCGCCATGGCCAGCCGGCTGTAGAGGCGCGTCGACGACAGTGACGACGTGCGCACTGATCTGGTTGGCGCTTTCCTGGTCCGTGCCGTCGACAAACAGCAGACTTGCCGCCATGCCTTCTCGCATGGCCTCCGTGGGGGCGACACACTCAGTGGTCATGCCCGCAGCACGCAGATAGTTATCAAGCGCGCTTGCGCTGGCAGAGGATGCGAGCCGCACGACCGCATGACGGCCACGCAGCTCGGACGGCGCATCGGTGTTTCGCTCAACGATAGGCAGCCGCAGTTTCACCGTCACTGTCGTGCCGACATCGACGTCACTGTTCAACTCGATGCTGCCATCCATCAGCTGCACCAGTTGGTTGCAGATGGCCAGGCCCAGGCCGGTGCCGCCGTAACGGCGGCTGGTCCACGTCTCTGCCTGCGCGAAGGGCTTGAACAACGCTGCCTGTTTCGCCTTTTCGATACCGATGCCGGTATCGGTAACACTCAAGGCGAGATACTGCTGCGAGCCGGAGTCGCCCAACACGGCCAGGCGTGCGGTGACGTTGCCTCGATCGGTGAACTTGATGGCATTGTTGAGCAGGTTGATCAGAACCTGACGCAGGCGAAGACCATCGCCACGCAGTTGCCCGGCAACGTCGGCATCCGTGGACATATGGAGTGCCAGGCCTTTCTTGTGCGCGGCTGCGACCATGGTGCTGGCCGCGTGGTCCAGCCACAGGCGTGGGTCGAACGCCGCCGGGTCGAGTCGCAGGTCGCCCGCTTCGAGCTTGGAGAAATCCAGGATGTCGTTGAGGATCTGCAGCAGCGTACCGGCCGAATCTTCGACGGCGTGCAGCAGCTCTCGCTGCTCCGCGTTGATTGATGTGCGTCCCAATAGCTCCAGCATGCCGATTACGCCGTTCATCGGTGTGCGGATCTCATGACTCATGGTGGCAAGGAAATCGGCCTTGGCCTTGGAAGCGCGCTCGGCAACGTCGCGTGCAATGCGCAAGGCTTCATTGCGCAGGTTCTGCTCCGTGGTATCGATGAAATAGCCCATGGTGCCGAGCTGGCCATCCGGCATGCGTACGGTGGCCTGCGTGGCATGGATCCAGCGCAGGCCATCGGCGCCATAGGCGCGAAAATCCAGTGTGCGAACTGGCGTGTCATTCGCCGGCGCCGACATCAGCTGTGTAAAGGCGGGCAGGTCATCCGGATGGACCCGCTCCTGCAAGGCGTCGACGTGCAGAAGCCCTTGGACATCACGCAGTGCGCAGATCTCCGTGTTGAACAGCGTCCTGGTGTTGCCCGTGGCGAATGTGAGATGCGCGATGTTGTCGCCGTCGATGCGCGTGGCCAGCACCACGACCGGCAGACGTTGTGCGATATCGCCGAGGCGTTGCTCCGTTTGCCGGGCATCCTGTTCGGCATCGCGGAACTCGGTGATGTCGAGCAGCGTGCTGGCGTAGCCGCGTGCCTGTTGCCTGTCGTCGAGCAAGGCGCGCACCCAAAGCTGCGCGGCATGGGTTGCGCCTTCGTTCGTCGTGTAATCGACCTCTTGGCGAAGCGTAGCGCCCTGCCATAGCGAGCTTGTCTGTTCACCGAAGGGTGCAGCCTGGATCATGCCCGTGGCCGTTTCCACGCTATCGGGCTGCTCCCTGCTTGAGCGGTTTCCCTCGACGGGCTGGCCATCCAGCGCGTGCAGCACCACCGGAAACGGCAAGGCATCCAGCGTGGCCCGTTGCAAAGACTGTTGCGCCTGCAGCTGCCGCTGCAATGACCTGTTCTTTCGTATTTGTGCCTGCAGCAACCATGTCAGCACGAACGCGAGCATGGCCGTGATCATCAGAACGGCGGCCACGATCAGGGTGATCGGCGAAAGCGGCGCGGCCTCGTTATCGAACCACGGCAGCGCGAGCGCGCTCAGCGCGACCATGGGTGGCGGCATCCGAAGGGCTGGACCAGCGGAGCAGTGTGAGGGAACGACGATACGCATCGCGCAGGCCAGGTTCGGCAAAAAGAGGTCAAAAACAGGAGGGTTGGCGCTTCATGCTACCTTTGCCATGTCGCCGTCACAAACGGTGTGGTGAGTGAAGTCAGTTGCCGGGCGCGATTTCAGCGTGCATGGCGTGCAGAGGCAGGTAGGGCAGGGGGACATGTGAGGGTCATAATCTCCGATGATCATCCGGTCGTATTGATCGGTTTGAAAACGTCCCTTCGCGAGTACGGTAACGGGCTTGAAGTGGTCGGCGAGGCGAACAACGGCCAGGATCTGCTTGATGTGCTCGCGCGCACTCCCTGCGACCTGCTCATTACCGACTTTTCTATGCCGGCTGATGGGGAAAGTTTCGATGGACTCCTGTTGCTTCAGCAGGTGCGGGAGCGATATCCCACGCTGCCGATTCTGGTGCTGACCATGCTGCGCAATCCTGCGCTGGTGCAGAGCATGATCAGCGTGGGTGTGCGTGGTGTGGTCGACAAGATGGCCATGGCCAAGGAACTGATGCTGGCCATCGACTTGATCCGCTCGGGCCGCAGCTATCTCAGCGAGCGCATGCGGCGACAGATTGAGGGTATGTACCCCTCGGGCGATGAGCCAGTCGTGTCGCGTCGGGAAACCGAAGTCATTCGCTTTCTCGCACAAGGTCTCACCGTGTCGGACATTGCGCGCCGGTTGGACCGCAGCGTCAAGACCATCAGCCAGCAGAAGCGCGATGCGATGCGCAAGCTCAACCTGGAAAGCGACAAGCAGCTTTACGACTACGCGCGCCTGATCGGCTTGCTGTAGTCCAACCCCGGGTACTGCTGGCAGGAAGGGCGTAGCCCATCGTCGGGTCATGATGACTTCGGTAGGAATATTCTGATTCCACCCGCGCCCGGTACATCGTCCAATGGCGCCCATGACCACGTGGTGGAGCGAAGCGGCAGCGATGTCGCCGGTTCCGGTGTCCACGAGACGGTTTCCCGCATGCCACGGATGCGCATGTGCCGGTGAGCACGCCGGCGACAGACTGCGCCACCCCTGAACAGTTTGTCGGGATCTTTGTAAGGGTCGTTCGACGTCCGCGGTTTGCATATCAGGCGATGCAGGCCGTGGTCGTCGTCACGATTGGTGGCTATGGCGGTGTGCCGCACGGGTGGTGTCGTGACGCCTGACGGGAGGGGTTGATGCGTGGTTGAGCATGTGCTGCTGACGTGGCTCATCATTGGCGCGCTGGCCGGATGGCTTGCAGGGCTGCTGGTGGAGGACGCCGTGTACAGCCTTTCCATCGATGTGTTCATCGGTGTGTTCGGCGCCTTTCTCGGTGGTGTCATCGCAGTACTCGGCGCCTGGGTCGGCACCCGGTACGCCCAGCTCGCCAGACTCGGCGTGGGTGGTGGCATCTTCATGTCGCTGATCGCCACGACCCTTGGTGTGCTGCTGTTGCTGCTGACCCTTCGCGTATTCAAACAATGGGTGCGGGGGAGCTTCGGCGGCGAAGCAGGCCGTGCGAAATAGACAGACTGCGGCCTTCGTGGCGATGGCCATCGGGCCTTCGAGGTCGGAACCCAGCCGGATGGCTGTGGCGACCACCTCGTCGTCAACGCCTGGCACTCGACTATCCCCTCGGTAGGAATTTTCTGATTCAAGTGAGGCGCCATCCCGAGCAACATGTTCTCTGGGCGACCAGCACAGGATGGCGTGAACACTCCTTGCGCCAGTAGCTATCCCCTGCGGCCTGATCGCCGCACTCCTGCTCTCGTCGTCGCCCCTGTTTATCCGGCCACACCCGTTGGGTGTTGCCTTCCGGGTGGGCGGGGTTTGCTTGAGGAGGCAGTCATGAAGCGAATTTTTCGAGAGCTGAGGCGCCGACCACAAGGCGCGCGAACGGCAGCGCCCGCGTCGCGTTTCCGTGGTCATGGTGTGGGTCAAGCCGTAGTGATCGGTGGCGAAGGTATCGAGCGCGGGTCGATGGGCCCTGATATGCGTCGCGCGAGCCATGGTGCGAGACATTCGACTATCGACGCGAGCGTGCTGATTGGCCCGCTTGCCGCGTCGCTGCAGCAACTCTATGACGCGATTCCGGTGGCGCTCGGTGTGATCGGGCGTGATGGTCAATATCTCGCGGCCAATACAGCCTACGCAGCGATCCACGACGCCACGCCCAGTGACATTGTGGGGCGTGCGCTTGCCGACTACCTACCTGACGCCAGCGCCCAGTTGCAGGAGGATTTCCTCCGTTTCGATTCGGGTATCGCCAGTATCGAGCGCGAAGTGTCCTGTCATGGATGTCATTACCTTGCCGCACTACAACCCGTGCGCGACGAGCAGGGCGACGTGCAGGGCGTCACCTCGGTACTCATCGATATCACGGCGCGAAAGCACATGGAGCAGGCGTTGGAGAAGGCGCGTCGTCATTGGCAGTTTCACGCCAGTCACGACCATCTGACCGGGTTGCCCAATCGCCGGCAGCTGGACGATGTGATCACCTCAGAGGCGAGCCGCAGCCAGCGCATGGGCTCGCCGCTGTCCGTACTCATGATGGATGTGGACTACTTCAAGCGGTACAACGATTGCGTCGGGCATCAAGGTGGTGACGACTGTCTGCGTGCCATTGCGGCGGCACTGCAGACACGCATGCAGCGGCACGGTGACCTGGTCGGGCGCTATGGTGGCGAGGAGTTCATCGCGATTCTGCCCGGTACGGACAGTGCGGGCGCCTACCATGTGGCGCAGGGCGTGTTGGAGGACATCCGTGCACTGGCGATCAGCCATCCTTCCAGCCCGTACAGCCGCGTGACGCTCAGTATCGGCGTGGCCACGCTGGAAGATGCCGGCGGGCATATCGCCGAACGGTGCGACACTCTGCTGGATTACGCCGATCGCGCGCTGTACGCGGCAAAAGCGGCGGGACGCAATACGGTGTGCATCCATCCGCCGCGCCCATGAACGACCAAGGCCGCCCGAGGGCGGCCTTGGCGAAAGCGTTTCGGGTCGTCAGCGCTTCATAGCGCAAAGGCCCTGTATCGATCATCAGGGCGTGGCATCCGGAAACCAATGACGGAGACGGCTCTTGAGCGCCAGTGCCGGTGCCTCCACGGTATGCCAGGAAACCCAGGCAAGCAGCACCGTGCCGATGAGCGCGACAGCGGTTGTCGTGCTGTAGGTCGGGACGGCTGGCCAAAAGCGTACGCTCAGCTGCTGCACAAAGAAGGCATACAGATAAATGCCGTAGGAAAGGTCGCCGAACCGGGCCGCTGAGCGGAGACCCGGTGTGCTTTTGGCACCAAGCCACAGCGTGAGCGGCGACATGATGGCCCAGGCGATCAGTGGAGCCTGCCGCGTCAGCACGCCGATGATGACGCAAGCCACGCCGGCGCCGAGCAGTGGCCAGCGAAAACGGCGGATTTCCGAGGGGAACTGCCGAGCGCACACGCCGATAAAGAAAAATGCACTGTAGAAGTAGCAAAAGTTGTCGAAGCCGTTGGCCATCGGATGACCTGGCAACGTCCGTGTGTACATGACGGCAACAGCTATTAGCGCAAGCAGAGAGAACACTCGCCGCCGCATGCCGATGGCGCCAAGCACAGCGACGTAGGCATAGCATTTGGCTTCAACGGGAATGGTCCACCAGCTGCCATTGACGGCGGAAAGGGCAGGATCAGGCGAGGCGCTAGTGAATACACCCGGCAATGAGTAAATAGGCCGCAATTGCAGGTTGAAGGTAATGAACCTGCGTATGCCGTGACCCAAATAGTCGTGCAGGGTCCATGAGGTGATGGCGGCGCTGGCTAACGCAAAGAACAGCGTGGCAACTGCCAACGCAGGCCAGATGCGCAGAAAGCGACGCATGGCGAAACGCATGAGATGCGGGTCGTGATACCAGCTTGCCGTCACCAGGTAGCCGCTCATCACAAAGAACATGGCCACCGCGATGCTGCCGAGCGTCAATCCGCCGAGCGCGGGCTCAGGCATGGAGAGCAACACGAACTGATGGGAGATCAACACCATCAGGGCTGCTACAAGGCGCAATCCATCGTAGTTGTTGCTGTGCTTACCGGACGGTGGCGAGGCGTCCGTCGCTATCGATAAACGTCCCTGTGGGGATTTCAAGCAAACCTCTTGCCGCTGGCCAGGATAAGGACGGACATATGAAAAGGGCCGGTATGACCGGCCCTTTCTATCAGCGCTTCATCGAGTTGAAGAACTCGTCGTTCGACTTGGTGTTCTTCATCTTGTCGAGCATGAACTCCATCGCGGCGAGCTCGTCCATCGGATGCAGCAGCTTGCGCAGGATCCAGATCTTGGAGAGCAGGTCCGGCTCGATCAGCAGGTCCTCGCGGCGGGTGCCGGAGCGATTGATGTCGATGGCCGGGTACACGCGCTTCTCGGAGATGCGGCGGGACAGGTGCACTTCCATGTTGCCGGTGCCCTTGAACTCTTCGTAGATCACCTCGTCCATCTTGCTGCCGGTGTCGGTCAGCGCGGTGGCGATGATGGTCAGGCTGCCGCCTTCTTCCACGTTACGTGCCGCACCGAAGAAACGCTTCGGACGCTGCAGCGCGTTGGCATCCACACCACCGGTGAGCACTTTGCCGGAGCTCGGCACCACGGTGTTGTAGGCACGAGCGAGGCGGGTGATGGAGTCGAGCAGGATCACCACGTCCTTCTTGTGCTCGACCAGGCGCTTGGCGCGCTCGATCACCATTTCGGCCACCTGCACGTGGCGCACGGCCGGCTCGTCGAAGGTCGAGGAGATCACTTCCGCACGCACGGTGCGGGCGATTTCCGTCACTTCTTCCGGGCGCTCATCGATCAACAGCATGATCAGATGGACGTCCGGATGGTTGTACTGGATCGCCTGCGCCACGTTCTGCAGCATCATCGTCTTACCGGACTTCGGCTGGGAGACGATAAGGCCACGCTGGCCGCGACCCACCGGTGCCACCAGGTCCAGGATGCGACCGGTGATGTCTTCGGTGGAGCCGTTGCCACGCTCGAGCTTGAACGCCTTGCGCGGGAACAGCGGCGTCAGGTTCTCGAACAGCATCTTGTTCTTCGACGCCTCCGGCGGATCGCCGTTGATGTCGTCGACCTTGAGCATCGCGAAGTAACGCTCGCCTTCCTTCGGATGGCGCACGCGCCCGGTGATGTAGTCGCCGGTGCGCAGATTGAAGCGGCGGATCTGGCTGGGCGAGACGTAGATGTCGTCCGGGCCGGCCAGGTAGGACTCGTCAGCCGAGCGCAGGAAGCCGAAGCCATCCTGCAGGATTTCCAGCACGCCCTCGGCCCAGATGCCACCGCCAGAGCGGGCATGCGCCTTCAGGATCGAGAAGATCACGTCCTGCTTGCGGGCCCGGGCGACGCCTTCCTGGATGCCGAGCGACTCGGCGAACTCCACCAGCTGGATCGCGTTCTTGCGCTTGAGCTCGGTGAGATTGATCAGGCGATCGTTGCTGCCGGCATCGGCGTATTCGTCGTCTACAGGCAGGCCATTGTTGTTGCGCGGGTGCTGCTGACCACCACCACCTTGACCACGCTGCTGATTGCGCTCATGGCGGCGGCGACGGCCGCGGCCGTCACGATCATTGCGGTCATTGCGGTTGAAGCCGCCCTGACCCTGGTTGCCGCCACCTTGTTGGCCACCCTCGCGGGCCTCCTGCTGCGGACGCTGACCACCGTCACCCTGTGGGGCGGCATCGGCGGAAGGTGCGGGAGCAGGTGCGGGTGGCTCAGCCGGAGGTGCGACGCGCTCTGCACGTTCGGCACGTTCGGTGCGCTCAGCACGCTCGACAGGAGGCAGCGGCGGCATGTCGAACTGCGCCTGCTTCTCAGCCTTGGCCTCGGCGGCTGCAGCAGCAGCGGCAGAAGATCGGCGTGGTGCGCGAGTGCGGGTTTCAGCCACAGGTTTGGCGTCGGCGCTCTTGGCGTCGTTGGTTTCTTTGCTTTCGATATCAGACACGGGCAAACCTCTGCGGGGCGCCGTTGAGAAACAGGAGGGAAGGTGTGTTGCGCGGACGGCGCGGGGGACAGGACAGTCCCGACGGACAACTGAAATCTAGCACCCGATCTGCGGCGCCGTAAAGCGCCGCAGTGGGCAAAATGCATAAAAAACTTAGATGGCCTTGTCGATCATCTGGGCTAGCTGGCCCTTGCTCACGGCGCCGATCTGGGTCGCTTCGACCTTGCCGTTCTTGAACACCATCAGCGTGGGGATGCCACGCACGCCGTAGGTACGCGGCGTCTTCTGATTGTGGTCGATATTGATCTTGGCGATGCGCAGCTTGCCGTGATACTGCTGGGCCAGCTCGTCGAGGATCGGGGCGATGGCCTTGCACGGGCCACACCATTCAGCCCAGAAGTCCAGCAGCACCGGGGTATCGGAGTTCAGCACTTCCTGTTCGAAGGCGTCATCGCTCACATGGGTAATCAGATCGCTCACCGGGGTCTCCGAAGGTAGGCGGGTAAAGGGTTTCACGACCGCGCGCCCAGCATCGGCTACACTGGGGCGCCCATGAAGCGCGGGGTCGTACCGGATAAGGATGGCTGGTGCCGTTGCGGCAGGCCTCCATTCCAACGTAACTCGGGGCACGATTCAAGCGATTCAAGGGCGGCCACGCACGGTTCCGTTGACATAGGTAAAAGGGTTTTCCTTGAGGAACAGGGTGTTAGCACCCATAGTCCTTTTACCTATGCCAGCGGAGCTGTCGGACACCGCCGCTCCCTCCGGCGCCAGCCACAGCACGTGTCGCAGGCACGCGAGATCCCGTTAGAGGATTCCGCCTGTCGCCACGCGCTCCGGTCGCGTCGACTATCCACCTGTTCCTTGTAGCGTCTCATCGGCAAGGAGCCAGGCGGTCGCCTCTGGGCGCCGCCTGACCAGCGTTCTCATATAAGCAATGTCACAAACCGTACTCACTGATACTTTTTTCACCAACTTCGATCTCCACCCGCTGCTGCAGAAAGGTCTCGACGAGGCCGGCTTCACGCGATGCACGCCGATCCAGGCGCTGACCCTGCCGGTCGCGCTGACGGGTCGCGACGTCGCTGGCCAGGCCCAGACCGGCACCGGAAAGACGTGCGCCTTCCTGGTGGCGATGATGAATCGCCTGCTGACCACGCCGGCCGTGGCTGAGCGCAAGGACAGCGACCCGCGCGCGCTGGTGATCGCACCGACCCGCGAGCTGGCCATCCAGATCGAGAAGGACGCCAAGTCCATCGGTCGCCACACCGGCCTGCGCACCGCGCTGATCTACGGTGGCGTCGATTACGACAAGCAGCGCCAGCAGCTCAAGGACGGCTGCGACATCATCATCGCCACGCCGGGCCGCCTGCTGGACTACTTCAAGCAGCACGTGTTCAGCCTGGACGCCGTCGAAGTGATGGTGATCGACGAGGCGGACCGCATGTTCGACCTCGGCTTCATCAAGGACGTGCGCTTCATCTTCCGCCGCCTGCCAGCGCGCGAGCAGCGCCAGGTGCTGCTGTTCTCCGCCACGCTGAGCCATCGCGTGCTGGAGCTCGCCTACGAGCACATGCACAACGCCGAAAAGCTGGAAGTGGAGACGGAGAACGTCACCGCCGACCGCGTGCGCCAGGTGGTCTACTTCCCGGCCAAGGAAGAGAAGATGCCGCTGCTGCTCAACCTGCTTGAGCGCACCAAGCCGACGCGCAGCATCATCTTCGTCAACACCAAGGCAGCTGCCGAGCGCATCACCGATCGCGTGAAGCGTCAGGGCTACCGTGTGGGCGCGCTGTCGGGCGACGTGCCGCAGCTGAAGCGCCAGAAGCTGTTGCAGCGTTTCCAGGAAGGCCAGCTCGACATGCTGGTGTGCACCGACGTGGCTGCTCGCGGTCTGCACATCCCGGCCGTGAGCCACGTGTTCAACTACGACCTGCCGCAGGACGCCGAAGACTACGTGCACCGCATCGGTCGTACCGCGCGCCTGGGCGCCGAAGGCGACGCGATCAGCTTCGCCTGCGACCTCTATGCGATGTCCTTGCCGGATATCGAAACGTATATCGGCCAGCGCATCCCGGTGGCGAGCATTGAGCCGGACATGCTGGTGATGCCGCAGCCGCGCGAGCAGGATGCTCAGTACATCGCCGATGCCGCTGCCGACAGCGCCGCGTTCGGCGACAAGGTCGAGTCGCGCGAGCGCGAGGGCTCTTCGCGCAGCGGTCCGCGTAGCGGTTCCCGCAGCCGTGGCCGCGATGGCGAGCGTTCGCGTAGCGACAAGCCGCGTGAACCGCGCAAGCCGCGCGTCGAGGGTGGCGCCGAAGAAAGTGCTGCCGTATCGGCGGTTGCTGCGCCGGCCACTGCGCCGGAGTCGAGCGAATCCGCGGAAGGCGTGGCGCGCAAGCGTCGGCGCCGGCGCGGTGGCCGCAACCGCCGCCGCGAAGGTGATGCGCCGGCCATGGACACCGCTGCAAACGGCAATGGCGATGCCAACCGGGCGCCGCGTGGGGATCATCGCCCGTCGCGTGAGCGGGGTGGTGCGGAGAACAATCACTCGCGTCCGTCTCGCCATGTGGCGATTACCTCGGGCAAGCCGGCCGAGCAGGCCGCACCACAGAAGGTGGGTTTCTTCCGCCGACTGAGTCGCTTCTTCACCGGCCGCTGAGCCGTTCGTACTTACCTTAGGCTGTCGTGGGCTGAACCCACGGCAGCCTGACGACACAAAGCGCCTGACCTTCACGCGCGGTTCCCTTATCCTTGGCGGCATCAGCTCCAGGGGACATGTGGTGATCCGCTTCGACCAAGTCAGCAAGCGCTATGAAGGTGGTCATGAGGCCTTGTCGCAGCTCTCTTTTGAAGTGGCTGCGGGCGAGATGGCCTTTATCACGGGGCACTCCGGTGCCGGCAAGAGCACCTTGCTCAAGCTGCTCGGTCTGATCGAGCGGCCGTCGCATGGCGTGATCACGCTTGATGGCCAGAACATGGCCAAGATCGGCCGCGGTGGCATCCCCAAATTGCGTCGCCGGCTCGGCATGGTGTTCCAGGATCATCGCCTGCTGATGGATCGCACCGTGTTCGCCAATGTCGAGCTGCCGCTGATGATCGGCGGCATGGCGCCCAACGAACGTAGCAAACGGGTGCGCGCAGCGCTGGAGAAAGTCGGCCTGCTCGCCTATGAGCGGCAACTGCCCGCCACCCTGTCTGCCGGTGAGCAGCAGCGCGTGGGTATCGCCCGCGCCATCGTGGCCAAGCCAACGCTGCTGATCGCCGATGAGCCGACCGGCAATCTCGACCCCACGCTTGCCGTGGAGATCATGAGCTTGTTTGCCGAATTCCAGCAGGTAGGCACCACGGTGCTCATCGCCAGCCACGACCTGCCGTTGATCAAGCGCATGAAGAAGCGAGTCGTCGTGCTCGACCATGGCCGCCTGGTGGCTGACGTGGCGGCGCAGGAGGTGCTGTGAGTACGCAACCCGAGTTCCCGATGGAAAGCCCGCTGCTTTCCGATCAGTCGCGTGGTGTCCGTACGCGTGCCCGGCCGGTGGCCAGCTGGCGCGAACACCACGGCTGGAGCGCTGCCGCGAGTCTGCGCCGCCTGATGTCTCGCCCCATTGGCACGCTGCTCACCGTGGCCGTCATGGCTATCGCACTGGCGCTGCCGCTCACCTTTTATCTGTTGCTGGGCAATGTGCAGAAGATGGGCGAGGCGCTGGGTCAGAACCAGACGGTCAGCGTTTTTCTGCAGCCGGGACAGAGCGGATCATCGGCCGATCTGATGGCGAAGAAGCTGCGCGATCGCACCGATGTCGCATCGGTGAAGGTGAAGAGTCCGGATCAAGGCATGGATGAGCTTGCCAAGATGCAGGGCTTTTCCGGTGCGCTGCACACGCTGGACACCAACCCGCTGCCTTATGTGCTCGAAGTGCTGCCCAAGTCCGAAGTGAATGCCGACGGCGTCGAGCGCTTGGTGGCCGACATGCGCGGCGTCCAGGGCGTAGATCAGGTGCAGGACAGCGGCACCTGGCGTCAGCGCCTGGAAGCGTTGCTTGGCGTGGGCCAGCGTGCTGTGCTGATTCTGGCCGCACTGCTCGCCGTTGCCGTGCTGCTGGTGGTGGGTAACACCGTGCGAGTGGATATCGCCAGCCGTAGCGAAGAAATTGGCGTGCTGATGCTGGTGGGCGCCAGCCGCGCCTTCGTGCGTCGCCCTTATCTTTATGCCGGCATCTGGTACGGCTTGTTCGCTGGTGTGCTGGCGGCGGGCTTTGCGGTATTGGTGGAGCTGGCGCTGGCCGAGCCGGTGGCCAAGCTGGGCCAGGCCTATGCCGGCAAGTTGCAGATTGAGGTGCTTCCCCCCTGGCTGCTGGCCTCGGTGCCGGTAGCAGCGGCTTTCCTGGGTTGGCTGGGCGCGCGCCTGGTCAGTGCCTGGCAGCTGCGCAAGGCGGCGTGAACCGTGCGCCGGCTCACGCCCCGGGCGTAGGTGTCATGAGAGGGTGGGGTAGCTGGTGCATGCTGCCGGCCAATGGAAACACGGTGCGGGGAGGTTGCACCGGATACGCCGCCGGAACGGAATGCCGGCCAACACGTGAGTGACCAGGGGATGAGTGCGAGTTTCAGCAGTCGAGCGGTAGGAACAGCACCCAGAGTGCTGGTGGTGGACGGCTCCAAGGTGGTGCGCCAGCTGATTACGCGGGTGCTGAAGGCCGAGCTGCCGGACGCCGAGCCCGTGGGAGCGGGCAGCGGTGAGGAAGCGAAGGAGCTGCTCGATACCGGCGCGTTCGACTTCATCACCATTGCATTGCGCCTGCCCGACATGGATGGGCTGGAGCTGGCGCGCCATGTGCGTGAATCGGCTGCGCAGGCGTACGTGCCCATCGTGGTGGTGTCGGGCGACGTGGATGGTCGCCTGCACAGCCGTACGCTGGGCGAACACGTCACCGACTATTTCGACAAGTCGCTGGGTTTTCAGGCGTTGGCGGAATTCATCCGTGGCTATGTGCGCCCGGCGGAATCGGCCGAAGGGGAAGTGCTTTACGTGGAAGACAGCCGCGTGGTGGCGCTGGCCACTCGCCGCATTCTGGAAAAGCACGGCCTTACCGTGCATCACGTGGTCAGCGTCGAGGACGCGCTCGTGCTGCTGGACAAGGCGAAGGACGAGGGCAAGGTCGGTGCGGACATCGTCCTTACCGACGTCAGCCTGAAAGGCGAGCTCACCGGCGGTGACCTGCTGGAGCGCATTCGCCGTGAATACGACTACGGCAAGGGCCGCTTACCCGTGCTGGTGATGACGGGCGATGAGAATCCGGTCAACCAGGCTGCACTGTTGCGCGCCGGCGCCAACGACCTGGTCGAAAAACCCATTGAGGAAAAACTGCTGATGACCAAGCTGCTGTTCCAGTTGCGTGTGTCGCAGCATCAGCGTGTACACGACGAGGCGGCATGACCGAAGATCGAGTGAAACTCGAGCCTTCATGGAAGGCGCGTATGGGTGATTACCTGGCGCGACCCGACATGCAAACGTTAGGCGAGTTCCTGCGGCATGAGAAACAGGCGGGCAAGGTGATCTATCCACCTGGGCCGGAGATCTTCGCCGCTTTTGATCACACCCCGTTCGATGCGGTGCGCGTGGTGATCCTTGGCCAAGACCCGTATCACGGGCCCAATCAAGCCCACGGCTTGTGCTTCTCGGTACGGCCAGGCGTTCAAACGCCGCCGTCGTTGCAGAACATCTTCAAGGAAATCCACAGGGACCTCGGATTCCGGGCGCCGGACCACGGTTGCCTGACTCCCTGGGCCGACCGGGGTGTGCTGCTGCTCAATGCTGTGCTGACCGTGCAGCAAAGCATGGCGGCCTCGCATCAGGGCAAGGGTTGGGAAGGTTTCACTGATGCCGCCATCGACGCGCTCAACCGGGAGCGGGAGGGGCTGGTCTTCATGCTCTGGGGCTCATACGCCCAGAAGAAGGGCCAACTGATCGACAGTCAACGCCATTGCGTTCTGCGGTCCGTGCACCCATCTCCTCTATCAGCGCACCGGGGTTTTATCGGCTGCGGGCACTTCTCGGCGGCCAATCAATACCTGGAAGGCCGCGGAGTGGCCCCCATCGACTGGTCACTGCCGATGCGCGCCGAGCTGGCTGAACGGGCTTTTCACGGCCCCTGAACCGCCTGGCCGGCATAGTGAGGCCTCCCCTGGGATGCCCCACTGGACGGGCGTCCCAATTTCCTGTACTATTCAGTTCATCAAAGGTCCCGGAACCTTTCGGGGCCTTTAGCACTCTCCATACCCGAGTGCTAAGCTGATCCCCTATTCAGGAGGTTCCATCCATGTCTCAAGCTTTGGTGACCGCCAACCTGCCGGTGCCGAGTGTCGTCGGCAGTCTGGATGCCTATATTTCGGCGGTCCATCGGATCCCGGTGCTCAGCCAGGACGAAGAGCAGGCGCTGTCGCGCCGCTACAACGAAAAGGAAGACCTGGAATCGGCCCGCCAGCTGGTGATGTCTCACCTGCGTTTCGTGGTGCACGTGGCACGCGGTTACAGCGGCTACGGCCTGCAGATGGCTGACCTGATCCAGGAAGGCAACATTGGCCTGATGAAGGCCGTGAAGCGCTTCGATCCGGACCAGGGCGTGCGTCTGGTCAGCTTCGCGGTGCATTGGATCCGTGCCGAGATGCACGAGTTCATCCTGCGTAACTGGCGCATCGTCAAGGTTGCCACTACCAAGGCGCAGCGCAAGCTGTTCTTCAACCTGCGCAAGAGCAAGAAGCGCCTGGGTTGGATGAATGCCGAGGAAGTGCGCACCGTGGCGAAGGATCTGGGTGTGCCGGAAGCGACCGTGCGCGAGATGGAATCGCGCCTGTCGGGCCGTGACATCGGCTTCGAAGCCCCGGCGGATGCCGATGAAGATGCCAAGCCGGCACCGGAAGCGTTCCTGATCGACGACGGCGCGGACCCGTACGACAACGTGGCCGACGCCGACCAGGCAGACAACCAGCTCGATACGCTTTCGACCGCGCTGCAGAAGTTGGACGAGCGCTCGCGCGACATCATCCAGCGCCGCTGGCTGAACGAAGAAAAGGCCACGCTGCAGGACCTGGCCGATGAATACGGCGTCTCCGCCGAGCGCATCCGTCAGGTCGAAGCCAACGCCATGAAGAAGATGCGCAGCCTCTTCGCCGCGTAAGCTTTACGATCGGCGTAACATGCCAACGGCCCCTTCCGGGGCCGTTTGGCTATGCGGAGACAGGGCAGCTTCCGTACCCATTGGACCGGATTTACACAGCCTACCGCTATGCCCCGAGTGCTGGTCATCGAAGACGACGAAACCACGGCGCGAGAAATTGTCGCCGAGTTGAGCGTGCACGGCATGGTGGCCGACTGGGTCGCCAACGGTCGAGAAGGTCTCGCCCACGCAACACAGCGCGACTACGACCTGGTGACGCTGGACCGCATGCTGCCCGGTATGGACGGCATCGACGTGGTTGCGGAAATGCGCCGTGCCAGCATCGACACGCCCGTGCTGATGATCAGCGCCTTGAGCGATGTGGATGAACGCGTGCGCGGCCTGCGCGCCGGGGGCGATGACTACCTGACCAAACCGTTTGCACCCGATGAAATGGCCGCGCGCGCAGAAGTGCTGTTGCGCCGCCGCCAACCGCAAGGCGCGCAGCGCTTGCGCGTGGCCGATCTGGAACTGGATCTGGTGAGCCACGTCGCCTATCGCAATGGCCAGCCACTTACCCTGTTGCCCACGGAATACCGACTGCTCGAATTCCTGATGCGCAACTCCGGCCAGGTACTGACGCGCAGCATGATTTTCGAGACCGTGTGGGGCTTTCACTTCGATCCCGGTACCAATGTGATCGATGTGCATATCGCGCGTCTGCGCCGCAAGATCGATGGCGGTGGCCAGGTGGTGCTTATTCACACCGTGCGCGGTACCGGCTACATGCTCGCGGCCGACCGAGAAACAGTGGCGGTGGTGTCATGAACGGACGTCCAAACGCCTGGCACTCGGCGGCATCGCGCCTGATCCTGATCTATGGTGCGCTGTTCACGCTTTGGGGTTCGGTACTGGTTGGGGTGATCCAGTGGGAAACCACGCATTACCTCAACAAAGTCATTGATCAGATATTGCAGCAGCGCATGCACTACATAGCGTCGACCGACGCGGAGCGCCTGACGGCAACCGTGGAGGCAGCGGCGGCCATCGATCCGCATGGGATCATGTCGGTAGGTCTGTTCGATCCGCAACATCGGCCGGTGGCAGGCAATATCGACCGCCTGCCGATGTCGTTGCCGCAGGATGGCCAGGTGCATTTGCTACAGCACGGCCTGCCGCGTCCGGATCGTGACGCCGAGCGCGTGCGTGCGCGTGGCCTGGCGACGAAGCTTCCCAATGGCGACATCTTGGTGATCGCCAAGGACATCAGCACCGTCGATGGTATTGGCGCCATCATCCGTCGCGCATTGCTATGGGGTATTTCGCTCACCATCATTCCTGGTTTGCTAGGCGGCTTCTTGTTGCGTCGTGGACCGGAAAAGCGGCTTCGCGAACTGCAGCTGGCTACCGAGCCGATTCGTCAGGGTGATCTTTCCAAGCGTCTGCCGGTAAGCCGACGTGGTGACGAGGTCGATCAGCTGGCCGGCATCGTGAACACGATGTTGGGCGAGATCGAGCGCCTGATGAATGAGGTAAAAGGCGTGAGCGACAACATCGCCCACGACCTGCGTACACCGCTCACCCGCCTGCGCGCACGCCTATATCGCACGCAACACCAATTGGAAGGCCAGCCCGAAGAGGCCTTGGTCGAGTCCTGCCTGATCGATATCGATGAAGTGCTCACGCGCTTCCGCGCTTTGCTGCGCGTGTCCGAGTTGGAAGACCGCAATCGCGCTGCCTGTTTCGATGAAGTGGATGTCGGCCAGATCCTGCGTCAAGTGCACGATTTTTACGCGCCGGTGGCGGAAGATCGCGACCAGCCGTTTGAACTGGACGTCCAGCCGTTGTCACCCGTTCGTGCCGATGCGCATCTGTTGTTCGAGGCGTTGGCCAATCTGGTCGGCAATGCCATCAAGTTCACCCCGGCCGGTGGCACAGTGAGCTTGCGCGCCAGCATGGACAAGCGCGGGCCGCGCATCGACATCGTCGACAACGGGCCGGGTATCCCAGCTGATGAGCGTGAGGCGGTGACACGCCGCTTCTATCGTGGCGACAACAGTCGCACGACGCCCGGCTCGGGTTTGGGCCTGAGCATTGTCAGTGCGATCGTGCGCTTGCACGGCTACGCGCTGGATATCGGCGAAGCCAGCAGCGGCGCGCGTCTCACGCTGTATTGCTATGCGCTCGCGCCGGGTGAGAAACCGGGAACGTGTTTGGCGCGCTCTGTGCCAGAAGTCACGCCCGCCATCGTCTAACCGCTGCGTTAGCGGGAACATGAAATTATCTTCATGCGCGCGGGTGATCCGCGCGCATGGGGTGCATGCGAAAATTTGCCGCGACGCATCATTCGCGCACGGAAATCCCCCGCATGCTTGGCATCGTCCGGATCGCGCTCACGCGGCCCTACACCTTTATTGTCCTCGCCCTCGCCATTTTCATTTTTGGCGTGATGGCTGCAGTACGCACGCCCACCGACATTTTTCCGGAGATCAATATTCCGGTGATCGCGGTGTCCTGGCAGTTCACCGGCATGACGCCCGACCAGATGGCCGGACGCATGAACACGCCGTTCGAGCGCGTGCTCACCACGACCGTCAACGACATCGAGCACATCGAGTCGGAGTCGATCAATGGCATGGGCATCACCAAGATCTTCTTCCAGCCGGGCGTGAACATCGCCGTGGCCAACGCCCAGGTAACCGCGGTGGCGCAGACGCTGCTCAAGCAGATGCCTGCGGGCGCCACGCCACCGTTGATCGTCAACTACAACGCATCCACGGTGCCCATTCTGCAGCTGGCGCTCTCGGGCAAGGGCCTGAGCGAGCAGCAGCTGGGTGACCTTGGCCTCAACCTGTTGCGTCCGCAGCTGGTGACCGTTCCGGGTGCAGCCATTCCTTATCCGTTCGGCGGCAAGACGCGACAGATCCAACTGGATGTGGATCCGGCGGCGCTGCAGGCGCGCGGTCTGTCCACACAGGACGTGGCCAACGCGCTGGCCAATCAGCAGCAGATCAGCCCGATCGGCACGCAGAAGATCGGCAAGTACGAATACGTGATGGAGTTGAACAACGCCGCGACTCGCGTGCAGGAGCTGGAAGACCTGCCGGTGAAAATGGCCAATGGCACCACCATCTATGTGCGCGATGTGGCCCATGTGCGCGACGGTAGCCCTCCGCAGACCAACATCGTGCATGTCGATGGCGTGCGCTCCACGTTGCTGTCCATCCTCAAGAACGGTTCCACCTCGACGCTGGCCATTGTGGCCGGAGCGCGCGACAAGCTCGCCCAGATGAAGGATGCGCTGCCGGACAACCTGACGGTGACGCCCATCGGTGACCAATCGCTGTTCGTGCGCTCATCCATTGATGGCGTGGTACGCGAAGGCATCATTGCTGCCGCACTCACCAGCTTGATGATCCTGCTGTTCCTTGGGAGCTGGCGTTCAACCCTGATTATTACCACGTCGATTCCGCTGGCCGTGTTGGGCTCAGTGTTTACGCTGTCGGCCATCGGGCAGACGCTCAACATCATGACGTTGGGCGGCCTGGCGCTTGCCGTGGGCATCCTGGTGGACGAAGCCACGGTGACCATCGAAAACATCAACTGGCATCTTGAGCAGGGCAAGGATGTCATTACCGCGATCGTCGACGGCTCGGCGCAGATCATCGTGCCGGCCTTTGTGTCGCTGTGCTGCATCTGCATCGTGTTCGTGCCGATGTTCTTCCTGCCGGGCGTGGCGCGCTATCTGTTCGTGCCGATGGCGGAGGCGGTGATCTTCGCAATGATCTTCTCCTTCATCCTGTCGCGTACGCTCGTGCTGACGATGGCGAAGTACTTGCTACGTGAGCACCCGCCGACCGTCGATGCGCATGGGCAGCACCTTCCGCTGCCGCCGCCCAGGTCCGCGCTGGGACGTTTTCAGCGTGGCTTTGTGGATCGCTTTGAAGTCTTCCGAGCGGGCTACAGTGGCCTGCTGAAGCTGGCGCTGGACCATCGCAAGGTGTTTGTCCTGGGCTTCCTCAGCTTCGTGGTGCTGTCGTTCCTGCTGTTGCCGGCCTTGGGGCGCAACTTTTTCCCGGATGTGGATGGCGGCCAGATCCTGGTGCACGTTCGCGCACCAGTGGGCACGCGCGTCGAAGTGACGGCGGCGGAGTTTGCTGATATCGAGAAGGCCATTCGTCAGGTGATTCCGCCGCATGAACTGGAGGCGGTGGTCGACAACATTGGTCAATATGCCAGCTCGATCAACACCATCTACAACAACACCGGCGAAGTGGGTGAGCAGGATGGCGACATCCAGATCTCGCTCAAGGAAGGCCACCACGCCAGCGCTGACTATGTGAAAGCGCTGCGCGAAAAGCTGCCGCGCCAGTTTCCGGGTTCCACATTCTCGTTCCCGCCGGCGGACATCGTCAGCCAGATCCTGAACTTCGGTTCGCCGGCGCCGATCGACCTGCAAGTGCGTGGCTTCCATCTCGATCAGAACTTCGAGTACGCCAACAAACTGCTGAATAAGATCCGGCAGATTCCTGGGGTGGTCGATGCGCGACTTCAGCAGTCGCAGGCGCAACCCGCGTTTCGTATCGACGTCGATCGCACGCGCGCGCAGTTGCTGGGTCTGACCGAGGGCGACGTGACAAGCAGCCTTATTGCCGACCTTTCGGGTACGGCTCAGGTCGCGCCGACCTATTGGCTCAATCCTGACAACAACGTGACATATCCGATATCAGCGCAGGTGCCGCAATACCGGCTCGAAACGCTGGCGCAGCTGAGTAACTTGCCGATCACTTCCAAGAGCGGTGGCAATGCGCAGGTGCTGGGTGCGCTCGCTGGCCTGACGCGTACGCATCGCAACACCATCGTCAGCCAGTACAACATCCAGTCGATGGTGGAGATTTTTGCGACTACACAGGGTCGTGACCTCGGTGCCGTGGCGAACGATATCCGTCAGATCCTCAGCGATACCGAGAAGGACAAGCCAAAGGGCGCCACGGTGGCGCTGTTGGGTCAGGTGCAGACCATGCACGATGCCTATTTCGGTCTGCTGTTCGGCCTGATTGGCTCGGGCGTGCTCGTTTACCTGCTGATCGTGGTGAACTTCCAGTCGTGGACCGATCCGTTCGTGATCATCACTGCCTTGCCCGCTGCGCTAGCAGGCATTGTGTGGATGTTGTTTGTCACGCACACCTCGCTATCAGTGCCGGCACTGACAGGGGCCATCATGTGTATGGGTGTGGCCACGGCCAACTCGGTGCTGGTGGTGAGCTTCTGCCGCGAGCGCCTGGCGTTCCACGGCGACCCGGTGCTGGCGGCGCGTGAAGGGGGCTTCGTACGCTTCCGCCCGGTATTGATGACTGCGTTGGCCATGATTATCGGCATGGTGCCGATGGCGCTGGGCCTTGGTGATGGCGGCGAGCAGAACGCGCCGCTCGGTCGCGCCGTTATCGGTGGCTTGTTGTTTGCCACCACGGCCACGTTAATCTTCGTTCCCGTCGTCTTTTCCATCATGCATGCGCGGCACAAGCACGCGCCTGATTCGGCTGGCCATGCCGGAGAACTTGCCCATGTCTGAGCACCTGACTGTACTTCCCGAATCGACGCCGTCACCACGCCGCCTGCGTCTGGCCGCCGTCATCGCTGCAGTGGTGGCTGGCGCGGTCGTTGTCGCCGGTATCGCCATCCGTGTGTCTGAGGCGCGCAGCCTCCGGCAATGGACCGATGAACAAGCCATTCCCACGGTGGTCATTTCCGAACCGGAGTCCGCCGACGGCAAGGCGCCGCTGGAGTTGCCCGCACAGTTGGACGCGTTCACCAACGCACCGATCTATGCGCGCACCAGCGGCTACCTGAAGTCATGGAATAAGGACATCGGCGCGCCAGTGAAGGCGGGCGATCTGCTTGCTGTCATCGACACGCCGGATCTGGACCAGCAACTGCTGCAGGCGCAAGCCGATGCGGCCAGCGCCAAGGCCAATGCAGCGCTGGCCGCGACCACCGCCAAGCGCTGGCAGGTACTGCACCAGACTGACCCCGACTCGGTGTCGCAGCAGTCGGTGGATCAGTACAACGGCGACTACGCCGCCAAGCAGGCACAGGCCAACGCGGCCGAGGCGAATGTGGAGCGCCTGAAAGCACTCAAGTCGTATGCACGCATCGTGGTGCCTTTCGATGGTCGCGTGACTGCACGCAACACCGACGTGGGCGCGCTTGTCACCGCCGACAGCAACGGCACGGGGGCACCCATGTTCACCGTGTCCGACACCAGCAAGTTGCGCGCCTATGTGCAGGTGCCGCAGGTGTATGCGCCGAGCATCCATCGTGGTGATACAGCGACGTTGACGGTGCCTGAGTACCCGGGCAAGACGTTCACCGCGAAGGTGGAAGCCGATGCACGCGCCATCTCGCCGACCTCCGGCACAACGCTGGTGCAGCTGATTGTCGATAACCCCGATGGGCGATTGCTGCCGAGCAGCTATGCCAGCATCAGCTTCAATATCGCGTCGGAATCGCTCGGCATGCGCGTTCCGGCCGAGGCGCTGATCTTTGATGACAAGGGGCTACATGTCGCCACGCTGGACACGGGTGATCGCGTCCACTTCAAGACCGTCACCATCCGTCGCGACTACGGCAAGTCGATTGAAGTCGGCTCAGGCCTCGCCCCCAGCGATCGCGTGATCATCAATCCACCCGATGGTCTGGCCAACGGCGACGAGGTGCGTATTGCAAAGAACCCGCAGCCGGCGGGGAAACCCCATGACAAAGCCTAAGAGCCTCGCCGCATTCATTGCTGCTTCGTTGCTGAGCGCTTGCTCACTGGCGCCTGCGTACAAGCCGCCGGAGGCGCCGGTGGCTGAGCACTATCAGCCTGCCGGTCCATGGACCACCGCGCAGCCCTCCGATCAGTTGCCGCGCGAAGGCTGGTGGAAGCTGTATGGGGACGAGCGACTGAATAACCTCGAGCAGCAATTGATCGACCACAACGCCGACCTCGCTGCGGCGTTCGCGAGCTATGAGCAGTCGCGTGATTTTCTGGCGCAGGTGCGAGCGGACCTGTTTCCGCAGGTGTCGGCCAGTGCGGGTGCAGCGCGAACGCGTCAGTCCTTGAACGCGCCGCTCCATGGCGGCACCTCGCCGGAGTACTACAACCAGTACTCGGTCACGGGTCTGGCCTCGTACGAAGTGGATCTGTGGGGTCGCGTGCACGACAACGTGGCCGCAGGCCGCGCTTCGATGCAGGCGTCTGCGGCGGATCTGGCATCGGTGCGGCTGAGCCTGGAAGCTTCGCTGGCGGACAGCTACCTGCAACTGCTGGGTGTCGATCGCCAGATCGATCTGCTGCAGAAGACGGTCGATGCGTATCAGCGTGCACTGCAGCTCACCAAGACCTTGCACCAAGGTGGCGCGGTGTCCGGCCTTGATGTGGATCGTGCGCAAACGCAGTTGTCTGCCACGCGTTCCCAGTTGTCACAGACCAAGGCGCAGCGCGATTTGCTGTTGCATGGTATCGCTGTGCTGGTTGGCGAGCCGGCGTCCAGCTTCACACTGGACCCGAAAGTCGATTTACCCAACCTGCCGTTGATCCCGGTGGGCTTGCCATCAACCCTGCTTGAGCGTCGCCCCGACATTGCAGCGGCCGAACGTCGTACGGCGGAAGCCAATGCGCAGATCGGCGTGGCCCGTTCCGCGTTCTTTCCATCGCTCACGCTGAGTGCTGGCGGCGGCTTTGAGAGTGGCAAGTGGGGCAATTTGTTGACGGCACCCAGCGCGATGTGGGCGTTGGGTCCGAGTTTGCTGATGAATGTGTTTGATGGCGGCCGTCGTCGTGCGCAGGTGGCTTCCGCGCATGCGGCGTTCGATGAGGCGAGTGCGCGTTATCGCGGCACGGTGCTCACGGCGTTTCAGCAGGTGGAAGACAACCAGTCACTGCTAAGCAATTACGGTAATGCGTTGGTGGACCAGCAGGACGCGACCACGGCGTCGGATCGCACGCTGAAAATAGCGTTGGCGTTGTACAAGCAAGGAGCGAATAGCTACCTGGACGTAGTGACGGCGCAGGTGGATTCGTTGAATGCCCATCTTGGGCTGCTGTCGCTGCAGACGAATCAGCTGCGGGCGAGCGTGCAGTTGGTGAGGGCGTTGGGTGGTGGTTGGGCAGTGGATGATATTGCGCCGCAGCGGTTGGCGGATGAGGCGAAGGCTGTTGGTATGAAGTGATGCTTGGGGGCGTTACCTCTAAGCTTTACGTGTGTGTTGTTGTACGCCACTTCTCCCTCTCCCCCCAGGGACTGGGGCATTGCCACCTTCACGGTGGTGAGGGGCGGGTGCTCGCGGGAACGATTGTTCCCCTCAGCGTCATCCCCGCGAGGCGCTCTTCAACAGCCGAAGGCTGGTCAAGCGGGATGCGCTTTACAACAGCGAAGCTGGTCATCCAGTGACTTTGCTCTTGGCTCTCGTTGAGTGATACCGCCAGCGTGCCGCCTACGCGGCGGGCGTTTCGATCCCCTGCCGACGATGCAAAGCTAGTCCCCGTGGGACGCTCGAGTCACTTTTCTTTTGCTGGCCCAAAAGAAAAGTAACCCAAAGAAAATGGCCTTTAGAGCACCGGTAGCGTCGTGTGGAATACAAGCCTTGAAGGCCTCGGTCATCGGCACCGCACGATCCATCCGACACACGGTACGGCTAAACCGCAACGCGCCACGGCGCAGAGGTGCTCTGCATGGCGTGGAATCCAAGCACTGAAGGTTCCGGAGCCCGGATGGCGACAGGCGCAGCGCCGCCACACAGCGGCTACCCCGCAACGCGCCGATACCAAGAGGGCTTAAAGCTGCGGCTGAAGTTGCGACATGGTGTCCCGGCTTTTCTGTAGGAGCGCACTTGTGCGCGACCGCAACGTGAGGTTCCAGCGCGAAGGTTCGGACGCGCGAAAGCCAATCGGTGAGGCAACGACAACACTCTGCGGTCGCGCGCCAGCGCGCTCCTACAAGGCGGCGTTGGCGCTTGGCCTTTTGCTCTTGATCGTCGGGCCCCCTGTGCGGCGGTGAGGGGGTGCCTTTTCTTTTGGTTACTTTTGACGCGAAGCTAATCCCTGTGGGACTTTGAGCAAGCAAAGAAAAGTGACCCGGATCGCGGCAGCGGTTCGGAAGCCCGCCGTCCCACAGGGACTAGCTTCGCGTCGCAGCGAGCCCGATCGCGTCACCCTATCCATCGAGCGACGCAAAAATCATACGCCTACGACTTGGGGCCAATCTCGCGACTGGCCCCATGCCCGCGTGCTTACAGCTTCGCCACCAGCAACGCTTCCAACTTCCGCTGATCAACCGCAAACTTGCGAATACCATCAGCAAGCTTGTCAGTCGCCATCGCGTCCTCGTTATGCCCCCAACGGAACGCCGCCTCGGTGATCGGCGCGGGCTTGCCCTGGGTCGCACCTGTGTCATTGAGCACGCGCGGCAGCGGCGAGTTGTCCTGATCGAGCTTCTCCAGCAGATCCGGACTGATTGTCAGACGATCACAACCAGCCAGCGCCTGGATCTGGCCGATGTTGCGGAAGCTGGCGCCCATCACCACGGTCGGGAAACCATGTTCCTTGTACCAGGCGTAGATGCGGCGCACCGACTGCACGCCCGGATCTTCGTCCGGTGCATAGGTCTTGGTGGAGGTGTTGGCGACGTACCAGTCCATGATGCGGCCGACGAACGGCGAGATCAGGAACACGCCAGCTTCGGCGCACGCCACAGCCTGCTCAAACGAGAACAGCAAGGTGAGGTTGCAGTTGATGCCGCGCTTCTCCAGCTGTTCTGCAGCGCGAATGCCTTCCCACGTCGATGCCAGCTTGATCAGGATGCGATCACGCGTCACCCCAGCATCGTCATACAACTGAACCAGGCGCTCGGCCTTGGCGATCGAAGCGTCCACGTCGAATGAAAGGCGAGCGTCCACTTCGGTGGACACGCGGCCCGGCACCAGCTCGACGATCTTGCGGCCGACGGCCACGGCGAGGTGGTCGCTCGCGTCCACCAGCTGCTGTTCGCGCGAGTTGCTCTTGCCCTTGGCCCACGCTACGGATTCGTCGATCACCGGCGCGAAGGTCGGATTCTCGATGGCCTTGAGCAGCAGCGACGGGTTGGTGGTGGCATCCACCGGACGCCAGCGGGCGATGGCTTCGATATCGCCGGTGTCGGCGACCACGGTGGTGTACTGGCGCAGCAGTTCAAGTTGGGTAGACACGGGCATATCCGATCAAGGAAAGGGCTGATTTTAAGCTATTGGCCGGTGGGCGAGGGCGGTGCAGGGCGGGTGGGTTCGTCGCTGCCGGTGACGATGCGGGCGTGGCGTGCGTAGGTCCAGTACGCCCAGGCCCAGTCCAGCATGACCACGAGACGGTTGCGGAAGCCGATGAGGAAGGCGATGTGCGCGATGAGCCAGACCCACCAGGCGAGCAGGCCGGAGAGTTTCAGACGGCCAAACTGGGCGACAGCTGCCATGCGTCCGATGGTGGCCAGGGTGCCGTCGTCGCGGTAGCGGAAGGGCGGTGGTGGCGCGGCACCGCGCCAACGAGCCTTCAATGTCTCGGCAACATAGCGGCCCATCTGTTTGGCGGCGGGCGCGACACCCGGCACGGGCTTGCCGTCGGCTTGTGTCACGCTGGCGAGATCGCCAATGACGAACACCTCGGGATGTCCCGGTAGCGTCAGGTCGGGCTCGACCTGCACGCGTCCTGCGCGATCCAGTGGGGCGTCGAGGCCGCGGCCCAGTGGCGAGGCAGCGACGCCGGCGGCCCAGAGTACGGTGCGCGCGGGGTAGCGCGAGTCACCGAGCATGACGCCATCGCTGTCGATGGCAGTGACGGCGGTATCTAGCCGCACTTCAACCCCCAGTTTTTCCAGCTGACGGCGCGCCTTGTCGGAAAGCTCCGGTGCGAAGGCAGGCAGCAACCGTGGCCCTGCTTCCACCAGCAACACGTTGGCCTTGCGTGGATCAGCTCGGCGGAATTCGCGCGGCAGGGTGTGGCGTGCAATTTCGGCCAGCGTGCCGGCCAACTCCACGCCGGTGGCGCCACCACCGACGATCACGAAATTGAGGCAGGCCTGCCGCTGCACGGCATCGTCTTCGCGCTCGGCGCGCTCGAATGCGAGCAGCACGCGACGACGGATGGTGAATGCATCATCCAGCGTCTTGAGTCCGGGTGCGTAGCGTGCCCAGTCGTCGTGACCGAAGTAGGCGTGGGTGGCGCCAGTGGCGACGATGAGGGCGTCGTACGTGAGGTCGCCGTTGGCGAGCGTGACGTGTCGATGCGCGACATCGATGTTCTTTGCCTCGTCGAGCAGCACGGTGACGTTGGTCTGCTCACGCAGGATCTGCCGCAGCGGTGCTGCAATCGATGGGGCGGACAAGCCGGCAGTGGCGACCTGGTAGAGCAGTGGTTGGAACAGGTGATGGTTGCGTCGGTCGATCAGGGTGATACGGACGTGGCTGTGGGCCAGCCCGCGCGCGACCGCGAGGCCGCCGAAGCCGCCGCCGAGGATGACGACATGAGGACGTGGGTCGGACGATGCGTTGCCTTCCATGTGATGCCTTTTTCAAAGTAGGAAATCATTGGAGGTCTCGCTGCGTCGTCCCGTGGTCAGTAGAGATCGATGGGATCGACGTCGAGTGACCAGCGCACGCGACGCGCTGAAGGCAGCGTCGATAGCATGCGATACCAAGGTCGGAGTGCGGTGTGCAAGGCGCTGCGGGTGTTAGCCTCGATCAGCAGTTGACCGCGATGGCGGCCTGCACGCAGCGGCATGGGTGCTGGCATCGGACCGGCGATTTGCAGCGGCGCGCCGCCGAGTGCCGCGGCGGCCTCGGCGAGAAAGCCGTCGACGTGCTCTCGCTGGTGTGCATCCGCGCGCAGCAACACCTGATGCCCATAAGGAGGTAGCTGCACGCTGCGCCGTTCGTCGAGCAGTGTGTTTGCCGCGGCGGCGTAGCCCTGTGCGAGCAATTGGCGCAACAGTGGGTGTTCGGGGTGATGCGTCTGCAGCAGCACGCGCCCGGGTTTGCTGGCACGCCCCGCGCGTCCCGCGACCTGCACCACCAGTTGGGCCAGTCGTTCGTTGGCGCGGAAATCCACACTGTGCAGCCCTTCGTCGACACCGACGATGGCGACCAGCGTGAGGTTGGGCAGATCGTGGCCCTTGGCCAGCATTTGCGTGCCCACGAGGATGGCCGGGCGATCCTGATGCAGACCTTCCAGTAGTTGCTCGAAGGCATCGCGTCGCCGTGTGGTCTCGCGATCGATGCGCAATACGGGCACATCGGGGAATTGCGCAGCCAGCGCCTCTTCCAGGCGTTCCGTACCCTGGCCCTGCGGTTTGAGATCGGGCGCGCCGCAGGCTGGGCATTGCGGCGGAATGCGCGAGGTGTAATCGCAGTGATGGCAGATCAGCTGGCGCCGGCCGGCATGCAGCGTCATCGGATGCTCGCAGCGCGGACATTCGGCGTGCCATCCGCAGCTGTAGCACAACAACACCGGGGCGTAACCGCGTCGGTTGCGGAACACCAGCGCTTGTTCGCCGCGTGCCACGGTATCGGCGACAGCGGCGATCAGGGTGGGCGAAAGGCCGTGTTCCAGCCGCTGCGCGCGCATGTCTACGATCTGTACCTGCGGCGGGCGGATGGCGCCGGGTCGCGCACGCAAATGCAGCGCGCGATAACGACCGGCCTGCACGTTGGCGAGTGATTCCAATGAGGGTGTGGCAGAGCCCAGTACCACTGGCACATTCAACGCACGCGCGCGCAGCAGCGCCAGATCGCGGGCGTGATAGCGGAAACCCTCTTGTTGCTTGTAGGCGCTGTCGTGTTCTTCATCGACCACGATCAGTCCTGCATGCGGCAGTGGCGTGAAGATGGCGGAGCGCGTGCCGAGGATCACCTTCGCCTCGCCTGAGCGGGCGCGCAGCCATGCGCGCGCGCGATCGCCCTCAGCAAGATTGGAGTGCAACACCTGCACGGCGACGCCAAGGCGGTCGCGCAGGCGGCGCACGGTCTGCGGGGCCAGGCCGATTTCAGGCACCAGCAGCAAGGCCTGCTTGCCCTGCGCTATCACCTGTTCGATGAGCGCGAGATAGACCTCGGTCTTGCCGCTGCCGGTGACGCCATCGAGCAGAAAGGGCTGGAAGCGGCCCAGCGCCTCACCGATGCTGGCCACCGCCTGTTGCTGCTCGTCGCTCAAAGACGGGGCGGACGTGACGGCAGGCGGAGCCACCGTTTCCGCTTGGGTGCGTTCAATCAGGCCCGCTTGATCGAGCCGCCGAGCCGCGTCGCGCCAGCCGGGCAGCATCTCGTGCAGTAGCTCGGCGGTCTGCGGGCCGCGAGCCAGCGCTTCCAGCAAGGTACGGCTACCACCGCGACGGCTGCCGGCATCCAGCGCGCTGCGACCGGCCGCGGTAAGCGTCCAGGCCTCCGCATGCAGATCGGGCAGGGGGCGGTCTTCGCGCAAGGCTAGCGGCAGGGCATTGGCGTACGCCTCGCCGGGTGCGCCGAGCCAGTAGTCGGCGGCCCGGGCCAGGGTGGCCATGAGTTCGCTATCCAGTAAAGGAGCATCGTCGAGCACACGCGCGACCTGCTTGAGGCGCGCCTTGCCGACCGCGGCGTCGACGCCGGTCTCGACCACCACCCCCACGGCCTTGCCCTTGCCGAACGGCACCAGCACTCGGCTGCCCACGTCCGCCTGACCCGTTGCCGGGGGCAGGTAGTCGAACAGGGTCGGCAGGGGCACCGGGAGGGCGACGCGTAGGACGGCGGGCATGTAAGAGCCTGTCCTCATGGTCCAGCGATGCCGCGTTGTCCAGCAATGGGCGCCAGGGGGTAGACCGTGGCGTAGCCCATGCTGGTTGCATGGGCAAGCCACGGGCTGCCGTCTGGCGCCCATTGCTGGACAACCCGAAGGGCCGGGTCTGTTTGCCCGCAGGGCGGCGTCATCGCTCGGTCGTGTATCGACATACACTCCCTCTCTCTTCCTTGCCCTGCGAGCAAACAGCTCCCGGCGCGGCGTCGTTGGACCATGAGGACAGGCTCTAACCTCTTCAGCGCGCAGTGTAACGGGGTCGTTTCAGTTCGCTAGCCGGTGGCCATGCCGGGGCGAATGGCCTCCCAACGCCAGCTTGCGAAGGCTTGCTGCCCTCTACCTCTAAGAATGGGGTCTAAGTGACTAATGGCAGGGGGCTTTTGCGGTTATCCACAGCATCTGTGGATAAGTCTGTGGATGTTGGGTTGAGGGAGGCCCCTAAAGCCCATGAATACGGCGTTCAGTACGTGCTGTTCAAGTTTTAGCCACGAAGAAAAAGACTTGAAAATCAGTGACTTGATTTTCTTGCGCGCCTCGTGTTCATACAATTGCCATAGGCATGGGACTTGCCTTGACAGTCTGGTGACGCTGTGCAAAACCTCAAACTGGGACACGGAACGAACGCCGCGAAACGGCGCGGCTGTGCGGTTTGTGTGTGATTTGCATCACAAAATGGTGTCGGCTGTGTCGATCAGTTGGTGAGACCCAGCAGCGCCGCAAACGTGATCGCGAAGGTGGCCATGATGGTGTAGACCCAGCCCACGAACAGGTACTTCATGGTGGTCATGAACCAGCCTTGCCGATACACGCGCTTCTGCATCAGCAGCAGGTAGGCCAGGGCCCAGATGCCCAGCGCCCAACCCAGCAAGGTGATCGATTTGGCCAGCCAGACCACGTGGGGCGCCGCCCAGCCGTGCAGCATGTACAGCACCATGCCGAGCAGCAGCGAAAGGAACAGAAAAGCGTGGCTGTGCACCGCCACGATGAGGTGCTCCATGTATAGCCGGCGCTTGAAGAGGTAGGTGAACTTCAGCAGCAAGGCGAACAGCGGCATCAGCACAAACATGGTTTGGGGCAGCACGTGGAATACCGAGGCCAGCACACGTTCCTTTGCCTCGGCGCCTTGCTCGCCGCCCATCGTCATCGCGCTGGCATTGGACGCTGCCCGGGCGATGGAACGGTTGATGCTGTCGTTAAGAGCGTCCGGGAGCCAGCTCACGTGCACCGGGGTGGACTCCCCCTGAAAGCTGCTGAGTTCGTCAGCGGTTGGAGCTATCGATGGGGCGCCAAGTTGCATCAGGCGGTGGTTGGCGTGGTCGCGCTCAATATTCACGACCTTGTTGAATTTTTTGGTGCCCACCGCGGTTTGCCCGGCAGCCTTCAGCATGTCCTGCCGCTTCTGCTCGAAATGGGTGCGCACGATCTGCGGCGTGAGGTCGTTGGCGTAGTCGCCGGTGCCAGCGCTGGCTTCGGTGCGGATCTGCAGGATGTCCATGTTATTCACTGCCAGGTGGCACATGAAGAACGCCAGCAGCGAAAGCACGAACATCAGGCGGAACGGCGCCACGTAGCGCTGGCGGCGGCCTGCGAAATACTCCATGGTGAGGAAACCGGGGCGCAGGAACAGCGGCGGGATCGTGTGGACCACACGACCGTCCACATGCAGCACCATGTCGAGCGTGTCTTCCATCATGTGATGCATGGGGCGGAGCACAGTGTGGATGGACTGCCCGCAGTCGTGGCAGAACTCTCCCTGCATCGACGTGCTGCAGTTGGCGCAATGCACGCCCTCGAACGACACCAGTTCCTTCTTCATGTCCAACCCTCATGGCAAGCCCGCGATCTTGGCACAAGCAGGTGACGCCGGCAGCTGCTGTCGGCGAATGGTGATATGCCGGGTACAGGGGTGCCGGCGCGGCTGGGTTAGAATGCTGCACATAGGAGTTCATTTATGCAGTATTTCCGCCCCGATCGCGCCAGGGTGGCGCACGAGGTTGGCGCCGTCGTGCGCCTTGCTCTTCCTCTTATTGCCGCGCAGTTGGCCGCAGTGGGCCCGAACTTTGTCGATGCCGTGTTGGCTGGGCACCTCAGCGCACACGTGCAGGCGGCGGTCACCACAGCGGTGAGTATCTGGGCGCTGGCCCTGGTGGCCGGGCTCGGCATGATGATGGCGGTACCGCCATCGGTGGCGCAGCTCGATGGCGCCGGCCGGCGTCACGAGGTGGGCGCGGTGTTCGTGCAGGCGCTGTGGCTGGCCTGGGGCATGGGCATCGTCATGTGGTTCCTGATACGGCATGCCAGCCCGTTGCTCGACTGGATCGGCGTGGTGCCGACCTTGCGTACCGACGTCACGCATTTCCTGCATGCCATCAGCTGGGCCGCCCCGGCGCTGACCAGCTACTTCGCGCTGCGCGGTTTATCCGAGGGCCTGTCGATGACACGGCCTTCGATGTATTTCAGCTTTGGCGGTCTGCTCATACTGGCGCCGCTGGGTTACGTGCTCATGTACGGCAAGTTCGGCCTGCCGGCGTTGGGTTCGCTGGGCAGCGGCATCGCTACCGCCACGGTGTTGTGGCTGGAGATGGCCGGCTTCGCGCTCTACGTCGCCAAGCATCCCGCCTACCGCGACCTTGGTCTGCGCGAAGGCATGGCGTGGCCCAAGCCAAAGATGTTGCTTGAGCTGCTGAAGGTCGGTGGCCCCATGTCGGTCACCCTGCTGGCCGAAGGTGGCTTGTTCGTCGCTGTTGCGCTGGTCATCGCAACGCTGGGAGAGACGGTGGTGGCGAGCCACCAGGTAGCGCTGAGCGTAGCCACCATCGCCTTCATGATTCCGCTGGGCATGTCGATGGCCATCACCGTGCGTGTAGGCAACGCGGTGGGCCGTGGCGACGCGCGAGGCGTGCGCTACGCGGGATTCTGCGGTGTGGCGTTGGCGCTGTGCATGCAGACCCTCTCGTCCGGCGTGATGCTGAGCATCCCCCACCTGATCGCCCGCTTTTACACGAATGACGCGGCGGTGATCGCGCTGGCTGCACAGCTGATGATGCTGGCGGGGTTCTTTCAATTCTCTGACGGTATCCAGGTCACTTCCAACGGCGCATTGCGCGGCCTCAAGGACACCCGGGTTCCCATGGTCATCACGCTGTTCGCGTATTGGGGAGTCGGCATGCCGGTAGGGTGGTGGCTGGCCTTCCCGCATGGCCTGGGCGCACGCGGCATGTGGATGGGGCTGATCGCCGGCCTGAGCATGGCGGCAGTGCTGCTGTTCGCGCGCTTCTGGCGCACGGCCTGGCGGGAGTCGTGGCGGCCGAAGTAAGGGGCAGGGCCGGCATGCCGCCAAGCCCCGGTTTCACATCTCGCGTGGCGATGCCTGGACCAGGGTTTTCCCATAGGCCCGCGATGAGACTGCCTGCGTCCTTACCTCACACTTCTGCCCCATGACGTTCGCCGCGCGAAACGCTACGCTGTCACGGACCATCTGAGGAACTCTCGCATGACGCAGCCCCGCCCCACCGGTTTCTGGGCATTTCTCTGCGCATTTGGACGCGGCATCAACGTGGTCAGGCTGGTCATCATCAACCTGATCTTCTTCCTGTTCCTCCTTATCTTTCTGTTGCTGGCGCTGGGTGGCTACCTGGGCGCTCGTGCGCAGCGCATGATCCAGAACGACAGCGTGCTGGTGATCAAGCCCAAGGGCGATCTGGTCGAGCAGTACAGCATCGACGCCTTCCAGCGTGCGCTGGCCCAGCTGGCGGGGAACCCGCCCAAGCAAGTGCAGCTGCGTGACCTGGTGGCGACCATCGATGCCGCCGCCAAGGACACGCGCATCACGCGCATCCTGCTCGAGCCGGGTGAGTTGCACGGTGGTGGTTTCGCGGCCCTCCGCGAAGTGGGTGCGGCGCTCGATCGCTTCCGCGCGGCCGGCAAGCCGGTGATTGTGTGGGCACCCGAACTGGATCAGGGGCAGTACTACCTCGCCGCGCATGCCGATCGCATCCTGGTCGATCCGCAGGGCGGGGTGATGCTCACGGGCCTCGCCAACTACCGTCTGTTCTACAAGGATCTGCTCGACAAGCTCGGCGTGGACGTACACCTGTTCCGCGTCGGTCAGTTCAAGAGCGCGGCTGAGCCTTACATCCTCGACCATGCTTCGCCCGAGGCGAAGGAAGCCGACAGCTTCTGGATGGGTGGCCTGTGGGATACGTACATTGATGAAGTAGCGAAACTGCGCAAGCTCGACCCGGCGACGCTGCGTACCAACATCAATACGCTGCCGGAGAAGATCGCTAGCGCTCGCGGTGACCTTGGTCAGCTCTCACTGGAGCAACACCTTGTCGACGGCGTGGCGACGCCGGCTGAGCTGGAAGCGATGATGCGCAAGGAAGGCGTGCCCGCCGGCAAGAAGGGTGAGGGTTTCCGCCAGGTAGGGTTCGAACGTTATGACGCCAATCTGCCCGACGACTCCGGTTCGCTGGCGCCGGGTGTCTCGATCGTGGTGGCCGAAGGTGAGATTTCCGGCGGCAAGCAGCCGCAAGGTGAGGTGGGTGGCGAATCCACCGCAGCGCTGATCCGTGCTGCCCGCGTGGATAAGCGCACCAAGGCGCTGGTGCTGCGCGTTAACTCACCGGGTGGTGAAGTTTACGCAGCGGAGCAGATTCGTCGCGAAGTCGCGCTGACGCGCGAAGCGGGTATTCCGGTTGTGGTGTCCATGGGCAATGTGGCGGCTAGCGGCGGCTACTGGATCTCGATGAACGCCGATCGCATCTACGCCCAACCCAACACCATCACAGGCTCCATCGGTATCTTCGGCATGGTGCTCACCGTGCCGGGCACGCTGGACAAGTTGGGCGTCAGGAGCGACGGCGTAAGCACGAGTCCTTTGGCCGGCGCCTACGACATCACGCGGCCGCTCGACCCCAAGGTGGGCACGGTGATCCAGGCCACGATCGAGAAGGGTTACCGCGATTTTGTGGGGCAGGTGGCCAAGGCGCGCGGCAAGCCCTACGACGCCATCGACACCATCGCACAGGGTCGCGTGTGGACGGGGCAGCAGGCCCTCGAGCGCGGGCTGATCGATCAGGTCGGTGGCCTTGGTGACGCCGTGGCCGACGCCGCCAAGCGCGCGAAGCTGGCCAAGGACTATCCCGTGCGCTATGTGGAAGAGCCGCTGGGTGGCCTCGAACAGTTCCTGATGGGCCTCAACGATAACGCCATTGTGCAGCTGGGCCAGGCCTATGGCTTGCGTCTGCCTGCATGGGTGGCGCGTATCGACAGCATGGCGCCGGAGCTGAAGTTGCTGCGTAGCGCACAGTCGGGTCGCCCCAACATCTACGCGTACTGCTTCTGTTCGCCGCGTTGAGATAGAAGTGAGAAACGGGGGGTGAGAGAAGAGCTCGTGGTCGGCTCTCTCTCACTTCTCTTCACTCACTCCTCAATCGAAGCGCTGTAGTACCCACCATGCTCTTGAACGCGTACTGGCATACCGAACGCATCGGATAACGCCACACCCGTAAGCACTTCGGCCTTGTCGCCGTGTCGTAGCAAGCGACCTTCGCGCAGCAGCACTACCCGGTCGATCTCCGGAAGTATTTCCTCGATATGGTGAGTCACCAGCAGCAGTGTGGTGCCGCTGTGCGCCAGAGTGCGCAGGTTCTCCAGAAAACGGCGACGGCTCGCCATATCCAAGCCTGCACAGGGTTCGTCCAGCAGCAAGGCGCGTGGGCGATGGACCAGTGCGCGGGCAATCAGCACGCGGCGAGCCTCACCAGTGGAAAGGCTTGCCATGGTTCGCCCCAGCAGATGCGTGGCACCCGAGTGTGCCAACGCTTCCTCAGCACGTTCCCGCATCGGTGCGGTGATACGGTGGTCCAGGCCAAGTCGCCGCGCCGCAAAGAAGCTGGACAGCACCGCCTCGGAGACTTCAAGCGTCGGGTCGCCGGTGCAGTCATCCTGCAGTGATGGCGAAACGATGCCGAGCAGGCTTCGTAATTCCGAGACATGCCAGCGATCGCGGCCAAATACATGCATGGATGCGCGACCGTCGTCGCGCGCCAGCGGGTAGAGCTCACGCGTAATTAGCCGCACCAAGGTCGATTTGCCCGCACCATTCGCACCAAGAATGGCGGTGTGCTCGCCCGTGCTTATACGCAGGCTGAAGTGATCGAGAATCAACCGATCGCCGCGCATCACGCGGGCGTCGTCTATCTCCAGCAGAGGGGCGGCAGACAGTGCTTGGCATGAGGCATTCATGCTGGACAAGATGCCCATTCAGACGTCCGTTTGCCAAGTGCCAGCCCAGCCCGGGCTTATTCCATCAACGCTCTGCGGCGTCAATCTGCTGCCTTTGCTTCTCGGCCTGCTCGTCAACCGTCTTCTGCACATCTCGGGCGCGCTGTTCATCCTTCTTCAGGTCGTCCCAAGGTGTGGCCAAGCGAGCGGTGCTGGCGGCCGCCGGTGCCGTCGTCGGCGCGGGTGGCTTGCCGGAGCAGGCGGTCAAGGTGCATAGGCACAGCAGCAGGACATGCCATTTCATGGGCCATCCTCGTGAGGTGTCGTCCGGGTTCCCGCCAGTATCGTACCTTGCAAGCTTGGCTCGAATGGCGCACTGGTTCTAAGCTCGCCACATGAACGCACGCATCGACGCCTGGCAGCTGCAAGGCCACACCGCATTGATCACCGGAGCCAGCAAGGGCATAGGCTACGCCGCAGCGCGCGAGCTGGCCGGCCTGGGTTCCAATCTGCTGCTGGTGGCTCGCGACGCCGACTACCTTGAACAGGTGCGAGTGGAGTTGCTGGACGACTTCCCGGGCATCGATGTGCTGGCGTTTGGCGCCGACCTCAGCGACCAGGAAGATCGTTTGGCGGTTTTCGATTGGATTGCCGATCTCGGCGCGCCGCTCTCGCTGTTGATCAACAACGCGGGCGGCAACCAGCCAGCGCCGACGTTGAATTATCACGAGGACGAGTACCGTGCGATTTTCGAGCAGAACCTATTCTCTGCGTTCGAAATGTGCCGGCTGGCGCACCCGCAGCTGGTGCAGCATGCGAATGCGGCCATCGTGAACGTTGGGTCCGTGTCTGGCGTGACCCATGTGCGTACCGGTTCGCCCTATGGCATGGCCAAGGCTGCGTTGCACCAACTCACGCGCAACCTAGCGGTGGAATGGGCGGCGGATGGCATTCGGGTCAACGCGGTGGCGCCGTGGTACATCCGGACGCAGCGTTCGGAGCCGGCCCTGGCCAATGACGAGTATCTCGACGAAGTACTCGACCGCACGCCGCTGCGCCGCATCGGCGAGCCGGAAGAGGTGGCTGCTGCCATTGCCTTTCTTTGCCTGCCGGCGGCTAGCTATATCACCGGCCAGGTGCTGGCCGTTGATGGCGGTTTCCTCAATTACGGTTTTTGATCTGCCAACGGGTCTGAATCGCGCCGTAGCTTCCCTGCGTTGTTCATGGCCCGATAGGTGAGCAGCCCTGTGGTCCCTCTAAGCCGGCGAGCGACGGGCGAAGTTCCGTTGCTTCACGTTTCGTTCGCACGCATTGGCGAGATTTAACTGGCGAGGGTGCAAGGAGCGGTCGCTTGAGGCCACGCGACTCGCGATAGATTGGAAGCATGGGATGTCGGGACGTCGCCAATTGTGGCGCGCTCCTCGGGCTTGGTGATGCGACCTGACCGTGCCGCGTGGCGGTAGAAAGCGATGTAACGATAGAAACTCAGACGTTTCTTATGGAAGAGGCACCCGGCGCTTTCTTAGAGTTTGCTTCCTACTTTTGACGTGGTTCTGGAATTCATTCATGACCATCCATGCCACTACCCAGGTCTCATCCTCGAGTCAGCACGGTGCGGTGCCGCAGGGCGAAGGCTATCTTGCACGTGTTCTGGGCCTTTTGGCCGTTCTGCTGTTGATCCTGTCAGGGCCTTGCATTGCCCAAGGTGGCCTCCAACCGCAAGTAACACTCAGCAAGGAAGAGCAAAGCTGGGTGGCTGCCCATCCTGTAGTGCAGGTTGGCATCTACGTCGGCAATCATCTTCCCGGTGAGGCGTGGATCGCGGGCGCGCCGGAAGGCATGGGCGTGGAGTACGCCAAGTTGCTGGCCACCCGTGCTGGGCTGAGGCTGCAGTTTCGTCCGTTCACCGATTGGGACGGCGTCACCTTTGGCGACGACAGCAAGCCGGTGCCATTCGACCTGCTGGTGGCACAACGCTTCGATGGTAGTAGCCGATACGTTTATCTTCACCCATACACCACGGTCGAATACGTGCTCGTCGCGCGCAAGGGAGATCAGCAGATTCGCGACGAAAACGATCTTCCGCATGCGCGTATCGCCGTGGAGCGTGGCTTTCGATGGGTGGCCTTGGCTTTCAGGGCGCGCTTCCCCGATGCGACGTTTGTTTATGGTGATGACGGGCGCCAGACCCTTGATCTTGTCGCCTCCGGCGTCGCGGATGCCTATATCGGAATGTCGTCACGCACGCGCTGGCTGTTGTCTGAGCGCGAAAGCGATGATCTGAGTCTGTTGTCGACCATATCCGGCGTGACGCCCGCGCAGGTGGCACTTGCCGTTCCCAAGGATCGGGCCATGCTCGCGGAAGTGCTGCGTAAGGCCGAGGCGACGGTAACACCCGATGAGTTGAGTAGCCTGCGCACCCGTTGGTGGATTCGACCCGAAGCCAATGCTCCCGTGCCGCACATTCGGGAATTGACCGCGGATGACCGACGGTGGCTTTCGACATTGGGTACGGTGCGCCTGGGCTACGAAACGGATCGGCTTCCCTACAGCTTCATGAATAAGGATGGTGAGCTCGACGGTATTGCGGCGGACTACGTCAAAGTACTGAAGAAGGATCTTGGGCTGAAGATTCAGCTGGTGCCAGCGCACGACTGGGATGAGCTGCAGCGGCAGGTGGGTGCAAAGGAGGTCGATCTGGTCGCGGCAGTCATGCCCACCGATTTTGACTCGACGCATATGACCTTCACCCGGCCTTATGAACATTTCCCCGAAGTCATCGTGACAAGGACCAACGGTCCGATCATCGCGGGTACCGACGATCTGGCAGGTAAGAAAGTGGCCTTGCGAGACGAGGCCGGATTGGTGAGCACGCTACGCATGCTGCTGCCCCGCAGCGTGCTGGTTCCCGTCAAGAGCAATTACGCCGGGCTCGAGAAAGTCGAATCGGGAGAAGTGGCGGCCTATGTCGGCACCTTGCCCGCCATAGATACCCTCATCCGGGAGCGTTATGCGGGCAGTCTTCGCGTCATTGCATCGGTCGGTATGGACCAGGACATTGCCTTTGGAGTGATTCAGGATCGTGCGCGGCTGGCGACGCTGATCGACAAGGTGCTGGTTAACGTCAAGGACGACCAGCGGCAGGCAATCCGTAGTCGTTGGCTACGCGCCGAATATCAATACGGCGTGCCCTGGCAATGGGTCTTTGGCGGGCTGGCGATCAGCACCTTGGTGGTTGCTGGCATCAGCCTTGCCTACCGGCGCCTGCGCAATGCAGAGGCGCGCGCTCGCGCATCCGAGCGGCGGCTCATTGATATCAACGATAGCTTGCCTGGGGTCATCCTTACGCTGCACGTTGCCCCCGATGGTTCGCGAACTTACGACCACATCAGCGGGCAGGCATTCAAATTGTTTGGTGTGCCGCGAGAAGACATTCTTTCAGGTCGTGCGAGCCCGCTCGATATGGCTGTCGACGAAGATCTTCCCGCGGTGCAGGCCGTTATTGCAAAGTGCATTGATGAGAAGGTCTCGGAGTCGGTCGAATTTCGCATGGTCATCGACGGCAAGACCCGTTGGATCCGCGCGCTGGGTGGTGAGCCACGGCCAACCTCCGACGGTGGCCTCACCTGGAGCGCCTATTGCAAAGACGCCACCGATGAGAAGGTGCAAGCGCAAGCGTTGGCCGATGCCAAGACGGCGGCTGAGGCGGCAGTAAGAGCCAAGGGTGCATTCCTGGCCATGATGAGCCATGAGATCCGCACGCCCATGGCTGGCGTGCTCGGGCTTATCGAGCTGCTCACCAAGATGCCACTTGATGGTGAACAGGCGCGCATGGTGGCCATGGTGCAGGATTCGGCAGAATCCTTGCTGCAGATCCTGGACGACATCCTGGATTTCTCGCGCATTGAGGCCGAGCGTCTGGAGCTGGAGCCCGTGCCGTTTGACCTGCGTGCATTGGGCGATAGCGTGATGGGCATTTTTGCTGCGCGCGCACGGGACAAGGGCGTCCGGCTTCATCTGAGTATCGATTGGCGGCTCGCAGCGGAATACCTGGGTGATGCGACGCGTATTCGCCAGATCATCAACAACCTGCTCAGCAATGCTTTGAAGTTCACGCAACAGGGCTACGTCGCCTTGCGTATCGATCGGCTTGGCGAAACCCATGAAGGGCAGCGTCTGCGGATCTCCGTGGCCGACTCGGGCATCGGCATATCGATTGATCAGCTGACCCGCTTGTTCCAGCCATTCACTCAGGCGGAAGCATCCACCACGCGTCGTTTCGGTGGGACAGGGCTCGGTCTGAGCATTTGTCGGCGCCTCGCCGAGATGATGGGTGGCAACATTCAGCTCAATAGCAAGGTGGGGCTGGGCACACAGGCCAATTTCGAAGTCACCTTGCCGGCGGTGCGGGAGCTTATGCCCATCCCGGAAGTCAGCGGCAAGAAGGCGCTTGTGTGCACGCGTGATGCGATGCTTGAGCGCGAGCTGTCCAATGCGATATCCGCCATGGGCTTCAACGTTACCGAGGTGGATGTCGAAGACATGGCCGAGTCCGCGGGAAGCACTGCGGACATCTACGTGGTCGACGCTGACCTTGCGCTGCGAGGGCTGGTGCCTGCGCAGGTCGCAGCCGTACGTGTGGTACCGGTGTGCGATCACCAAGGCATGTACATCGATGATGGAAGCATCATGTTGTGCGGCAGTCCGCTTCTTTGGCGCGCGGTTGTGGACGCCTGTTGTACGGCGCTGGGTATCCGGACGGAAGCGAAGAAGGTCGAGTTGGCGCCGAAAGCTCCCGTCAGCGGCGCGCGCGTACTCGTTGCCGAAGACCACCCGATCAATCAGGCGGTGATTGAGCGGCAGCTCGATCGTCTCGGCTTTGCCTACACCATCGTCGATAACGGCCAGAAGGCCTGGGATGCATTGGCTTCGTCGCACTATGATCTGCTGATCACCGACTGCCATATGCCCGTCCTCGACGGCTACGCACTGGCGCGTCGCGTCAGGGCGTCGGAGGCGCACGGTGGTGGCGCGCACTTACCCATCATTGCCATCTCGGCCAGCGCCATGCCTGAGCATGTACATCAGTGCCATGAAGCGGGCATGGATGATTTTCTTGCCAAGCCCATGCAGCTGGATGATCTCAGGGTCAAGATCGAGTCTCTTCTCGGCGCCACTTACCCGGCACGACAGGTCGAGGCTGAGAAGGTCGCCGATGACGAATTGCTTGCCTTTCTCGCGGATGTGTTTGGAAGCAGGGAAAAAGTGCGGGTCATGCTGACCGAGTTGCTCGAGAGCAGTCGTGCCGACGTGCAGCAGCTGGACAGGGCGTTGCAGAGCGGCGATGTCCCGCAGCAGCGGGAGCTATTGCATCGTCTGCTGGGTTCATTGCGACTCCTCGGCGGTCTCCCTCTGGGTGAGGCGGACTCCGATGCCGCGCCTGCGCGACGTCGCGACGTCATCGTCAATCATTTGGAAACCGTTGGGGCCCTGGTAGATCGACTCAAGGAGCATGGCTAAGTCGAACCCAGGTGCTGGGCAGGAGGTTTTAGCGACCGATGGTGCCTCGGGGCCAAGAACTGAGGAAGGGGCGGGTCTGGTTATGGCCCCGTGGTTCAGCAACCTTGCATTTGGGCCAGCAATTCCCGTTCGCGCTGCTCCAGTGGCGGCTGGTCGCTCTTGAAGGCTCGCCGAAGTTTGCTGGCGTTGTCATCGTACGCGTCGCGCAGCGCATGACAGGTTTCACTGCGCGTGAGCTGGTGACATTCGTCCTGCACCCACACAAAGTAGTTGCCGACGAGCGCTGGCGAAACACGGCCGCGATTGAGTTCCGGCGCGGAAGCACCGGCACCGTTAGGCGCTCCGTAAGCCTGCGCCAGCGACGGCGATCCCACCCCAAGCATGCCGAATGGCACCTGATAAGGCGCGGGTTCGCCGTTGTCGCTGAGGTAGGTTTTGCCATCGGTTGCGCGGACGCAGGCATACATGACCGGCACTGGCACAGCTGGCCTGGCTGGCTGGGGCGGGTGCGGCTGTTGAGGCACCGGTGCTGCCGCGGTAGGGGGCTGGGGAGTTGGCGCAACCGGCTCTGACTCATCCAGCTGGAGCACTTGTTGGTGCTGGTTTGCCGGGCAGGGTTTGTCCTGATAGGTCACGCGGCCGTTGGCTGCAGTGCACTGGTAGGCCGCGCCCGCAGATGCCGGTGCGATGACGAAGCAAAGCAAGGCGAGAAAACACAGGCGGATCATGCGAAGCCTCCCGTGAATACCAGGCCGCTCAGAACTCGGCAACGTGTTCCTCGGCAGCGAAGCCAAGGGTCACGGCGCCTTCGCCCACATTGACCATGCCGGTGATGCTCATGGGCGCCTCCATGAGCTCCACACCACTTTCCTCGCATGCCGATCGCAGGCTGTCGTAGCCGGGCAGCTTGGACAATTCGGCAAGGTCGCCGCCATAGCTCACACAGACGGCAGGGACCAGCAGGCCGGCTTGTACGCGCTTGGCGACATAGCTGAACAGCGTTTCGGCGCCATGCTCGAAGCCGCGCACTTTGCCGACGGGGCCGGTTTCACCGCGATAGCCTCGCAGCAAAGGCTTGATATCGAGAGCCGAGCCAAGCATGGCGCTGACCAGGCCCACGCTGCGGTCGCCCTTCTTCTTGGCGCGTGCGCGCAGATAGTAGAGGTCGCGCGGCAGCATGTAGCCGTAGGAATTGTTGGCGATATACGTGAGGCGCTCGCGGATCGCCGCCGGGGCTTCACCGGCGTCGATCAGCCGGGCGGCCTCAACGATGGCGGGGCCCGAGCCAGCAAACAGGCTGCGCGTATCGATCACACGCATCAGGAACGGGCCGCTCATGCCATTCCTCTCGCGTACACCCCGGTAGTTCTTCAGTACCGAGAAGCTCGCCTTGACCACGTTCTCGTTGATGCCGCTGCGAGTGGCGGTGATGGTGAGGCAGAACACGCAGTCCTCCTCCAGCACCAGCTTGTCGAGAAAGAGCTTCTGCACCTCTTCGACGGAGCACGGTATGGTTTCGGCGGAGTGGCTGCGGCTGCCCAGGTTCCGGTCAAGAAACCGGTGCAGCTCGACCTGGTTGCGGTTGTCCAGGAAGATTTCGTCGTCGATGCGGACGGTGATCGGCATGACCGCCACGTTGTGTTTCTGCAAAAACGCCTGCGACACATCGCAGGACGCATCGATGGCCAGTCCCATCCGCATCGTGTAACTCCCAATTCAGTGACGCAGTCAACATATCACGCACCCCCTCGGCTGCCGAGTCCGCCCCCCTTGGGCATGTGTCCGGTCAGTGTGCCCTCGAAGGCATGGTCAGGCGGCTACTTACAGGTGCAACTAATGCCACGACAAATAGCAGTCCATATATAAGGAGTGGCCGACACGGCTTTCCACGGCACAGGCGCGATGGGCGCTTGCCGTCGGTCCTCACGATCGGCACGGCGCATTCCATGGCGCTGGTTCCCGTCCCAGGAACGAAACGATGGCGTGAACGAAAAAGCCAGGTGTCTGGGTATCGGCCATGGCCTGCAATCGCTAAAATGCGCGCACTGATTTGGCATCTTGCCGGCGTGGCGTCGCCGGTAACGCGCAGCGGAACCACCGTTGTGCCGACCTCATGGGGTCTTAATGAAGGACAAGCAGGAGATCGTCTCCAACTGGCTGCCGCGCTATACCGGCACGCCACTGGAGCAGTTCGGTCAGCACATTTTGCTGACCAATTTCGGCCATTACGTTGATCTGTTCGCGCAATGGCACGGTGTGGAAGTGCAGGGGCGCGACAAGCCCATGCCCAATGCCACCGCTGACGGCATCACCTTGATCAACTTCGGCATGGGCAGCCCCAATGCCGCGACCGTGATGGATCTGCTCAGCGCCATCCAGCCCAAGGCTGCGTTGTTTCTGGGCAAGTGCGGTGGCTTGAAGAAGAAGAATGCCATCGGCGACCTGGTGTTGCCGATAGCGGCCATCCGCGGCGAAGGCACGTCCAACGACTATCTGTTGCCCGAAGTGCCGGCACTGCCGGCGTTCGAGCTGCAGCGTGGTGTCTCCACCATGATTCGCGACCTGGGCTACGACTACTGGACCGGCACGGTGTACACCACCAACCGCCGGGTCTGGGAACACGACGAGCAATTCAAGGATTACCTGCGCCGCACCCGCTGTATGGCTATAGATATGGAGACGGCAACCATCTTCGCTGCCGGCTTCGCCAACAAGATTCCGTGCGGCGCCCTCTTGCTGGTGTCCGACCAGCCCATGATTCCGGAGGGCGTTAAGACGGAATTAAGTGATAAGCATGTGACGACGCAATTTGTTGAACGCCACATACGCATTGGTATAGAAGCGCTCAAGCTTGTGCGCCGCAAGGGCCGCAGCGTTAAGCACCTGCGTTTTGAAGACGACACCCTGGCGGATTGAACTCTTGCCAAATCAGCGGTCTGGCCTTGGCACTCCAGCCAGGGCCAGGCCGCTTTCACCATGGCTTCACCGGCCAGCAACGATCGTCACTGCATCGCAGCAACCGCCGGAGATAGGGAACGAGCCGTTCATTAACGAGATAATACGTAAGAAACTACGTTAATGCTCGAGAATAGCAATTTCTTGCCGTATAGAATTTATTGACTATCTGTAAGTAAAGCGTGATAAATGCGCTGCGCTGTAGGCCGCCGGTCTACCCCTACATCTTTGTTGGCTAGGGCGCGGGTTTGGGGCGGGGAAATCTTTCAAACCCAGTCATAAATAAATATCGGGAGGGTGTTCTCATGAAGTTTGGGGAAAATAAACTGTGCACGTCGGTTCGCCTGGCATTGTCGCTGGGCATGCTCGCAGCGAGCGCCTACGGCACCACAGCTTTCGCACAGGACGCGCAGCAGTCCACCGCGACGCCGCCGGATCAGGCCAAGAGCAAGACGCTCGAGACCGTGACCGTCACCGGCTCGCTGATTCGCCGTGTAGACGTCGAGACGTCCAGCCCGGTCGTCACCATTGATCGTTCGCAGATCCTTGCCACCGGCAAGGCGACGCTCGGCGATCTCGTCCAGCAGTTGCCCGCCATGACCGGCGGCAACGTGAACCCGCAGATCAACAACGGTGGTGGCACGGGTACGTCGTCCATCAACCTGCGTGGTCTGGGTTCGAAGCGCACGCTGATCCTCGTGGACGGCCAGCGCCTGCTCAGCAAGGATCCGAACGCCATCCCGGTTGAGGCCATCGAGCGCATCGAAGTGCTGCCGACCGGCGCTTCGGCAACCTACGGTTCGGACGCTATCGGCGGCGTCGTGAACTTCATCCTGCGTAAGAACTACCAGGGTGCTACCTTCTCCGCCAATGTGGGTCAGTCCGACCGCAACGACGGTGAGCAGAGCGGCTACACGTTCACCTTCGGCCAGACGTCCGACAAGGGCAGCATCATGGCCGGCATCAACTACCAGAAGCAGGACGGTGTTGAATCGGCCAAGCGCGACGTCTCCAAGAGCGCGCTGACGCTGACGCCGCACGGCGTAGTCGTCGGCGGTTCTACGTCGACGGACCACACCTTCCTCGTGCTGCCGGGCTTCCAGGGTCTTGCGGGTAACTACACGGGTCCGGCGTTCCCGAACAACAACTGCAGCACCGGCTCGTTCGCCAACACCGTCGCGCTCACCCCGGGTGGCAACAGCACGCAGCTCAACCCGTCCAACTATCACTGCTTCACGCAGGCCGATAAGTACAACTACGCTGCGGTCAACCTGATCATGACCCCGCAGGAGCGTACGGGCGGCTTCATCTTTGGTGACTATCACCTCACCGATCACGTCACCGCGTACATGGATGCCATGTACCAGAAGACCTCGTCCAACTTCCAGTTGGCGCCGGCGGTCTACGGCACGGATTCGACGGGTGCGTCGATCAATGCCAACAACGCGTTTAACCCGACTGGCACGACGCTCACCTCGAGCAACTCGTCGTTCCGTACCCGTCTGACCTCGGCTGGCTTCCGCCAGGCCTTCACCGGCCGCACGGACGTCCAGGTGAACACCGGTTTCAAGGGTGACTTCACGGTTTGGGAAAAGAACTGGAACTGGGATGTCGGCCTGAACTATGGCCACGAGAGCATCGCCACCACGACCTCGGGCCTGGTCAATCAGACCAAGCTGTACACCGGTCCGTCGGTGCTGAATGCCGATGGCACGGCGACCTGCCCGGGTAGCGTCTCCGCAGCCGCCTGTCAGTTCAATCCGTTCAACATCAATGCGCCGGCTAACAAGGCTGCCACGCAGGGTGCCCTGGTTACCGCGTCGAGCAACCAGTACCTGATCGAGAAGACCTGGCACGCTGGTCTGAGCGGCGAAGTGTTCAGCCTGCCGGCCGGTGCCGTGCAGCTGGCCGTGGGTTACGAGTGGCGCAAGGAATACAACCGTGCCAATCCGGACACCTCGCTGGTCGTCGATCCGAAGACCGGTACCTGTGCACTGGGTAGCCAGTGTCTGTCGGGCTTCCAGGGCGGTTATACCAACAAGGACTACTACGCCGAAACGTTCATCCCGATCCTTGCCGGTATCACGGGCATTCAGTCGCTGAACCTGACCATCGGCGACCGTTACTCCAAGGTGGGTCCGTTCGGTAGCACGAACAACTTCAAGTTCGCGCTCGAGTACAAGCCGATCGATGACCTGCTGCTCCGCGGCACGATGGAAGAAGTGTTCCGTGCGCCGTCGGTCACCGAGCTTTACTCGTCCAACTCCGATGCGCCGTATCTCACCAACGATCCGTGTGACGGCTTCACCGGCGCCCCGGCGGGTTCGCCGCTGGCACTGGCCTGCGTGAACGTACCGACCAATGGTACCTTCAAGAATCGCAACGTGGCTGCCCAGAACCAGGCTTCGACGATTACGCAGGGTGCCTACGTGGCTGGCCTGCCGATCAAGCCGGAGCACGGCAAGTCGTTCGATTCGGGCCTGGTGTACAGCCCGTCGTATGTGCCGGGCCTGTCCACGACCTTGGACTTCTGGCATGTCTATCTGGATAACACCATTACCCAGATCGGTCTGCAGACCTTGCTCGATACCTGCGCCGCCGGCCTGGTCGAGAACTGCCAGTTCATCCATCGCACCGGCAGTGGCCAGATCGCCATCAGCACGGTCGAACCCACGGGTAACCTGGGTCGCCTGTCCACCAGCGGTGTCGACTGGTCGGCTAACTACAAGCTGCCGCAGTTCTCGTTCGGTCAGTTCAACATTGGCGTCAACGCGACCTACCTGACCAAGTTCAACCAGACGACGGCACCGGGTCAGCCGGGTAGCGTGACCTATCACAACGCGGGTCACTTCCTGCCGAACGGTTCTCCGCAGGAAGCAGCCTGCCCGGATGCGATCGGTGGTTGCTTGTTCCCGCGCTGGCGCGCACAGGGCTTCGTGGATTACCAGTGGACCAACTGGAGTGCTCAGTGGCGTATGCGCTACATCAGCCGCTTCCAGAACGGTGCACCGGCGGGTTCGCCGGATGCCACCAAGCCGATGGGTGCGGGCACGCCTCCGGGTACGGAGCTGAAGTACGGTGCAACGGTCTACAACGACATGTCGATCGGCTACAACATCGCCCCGATCAACACGCGTCTGGACTTCGGCATCAACAACATCTTCGACAAGCAGCCGCCGCTCCTGTACGCCAACAACACGCTCAATGCCAACACGGATCCGGCAAACTTCGACCTGATGGGCCGCTTCTACTACGCCCGCGTCACGGTCAAGTTCTAAGTCGCTGGTTTTAAGTTAATCTTGATGGGCCGCGTGAATTGTTCACGCGGCCCTTTTTTATGCCGATGACTTCCAACACCATTCCTTCGATTGTTACGGCGCTCCAGGCCGGTCAGAACCTGCAAGCGGAGCAGCTATGTCACGCAGCGTTGCGTGACGAACCGAATGACGAGAACCTGCTGGTTCTGTTGGCGATGTGCTTTCAGCACCAGGGGCGCATGTCGGACGCCTTGCAGGTCCTCACCTCGCTCACGAGCCTTTATCCTTTCAGCAGCGTGCACTGGTGCAACCTCGGTAAAATGCTGGCCGCCAACGGCGAGCCAGGTGAGGCAGAAAAGGCTTATCTGAAGGCCATTAACCTCGATCCCGGCAATCCAGATGCAAAGGTTAGCCAGGGGCTTTTGTTGCTCAAGCGGCGAGATTACCTGGCGGCGCGCAATGTTCTGCTCGACGCGGTCGCATTGGACGGGACGTCAGCACTGGCGCGCATCCATGCTGCCAGGGCCTGCTCTTTCGCCCAGGATTTTGATGGCGCGGCTGAATTGCTCAAACCATGGCGCGACTGGTTACCACTCAACGACGACGCGCTTCTGTTGGAGCTGTCTCAGTTGCTGGTACTGAAGGGTAGCGTGCCAGAGGCAATGGCATTGCTGGAGGAGTTTGTCGGTCGCCAGCCCGATCATCTCGAAGCCAAACTCTTGCTTGCCACTGCTTATGAGCGGTCCAACCGGCTGGCCGATGCGCAAGCGCTGGCGGAGGTGGTGGCAGCGACCGCGGAAGCCACCAGCGTTCAGCGCAATGAGGTGGACCATCTTCTCGCGTCACTCATGCTGCGCAGGAAAGATCCGGCTGGCGCGAGGCAGATCCTCGAGCGCTGCGGTGCGCAGGGCAATGATGACTACGCGCACTACTTTGCCCTGGCCGAAGCGTGCGACAAGATGGGTGACCAGGAAGCGGCCATGCAGGCATTGAGTACTGCACACCGCCTGGAAGTTATCGAACGGCATTTCGACTCACCCGAATATTTCACGCCTGACGCGCCCGCGATGCCGGTGAGCGCGCCACGCGTATCTGCCGAGCAGTATGCCCGCTGGCCTCAACGGGACGCGCCCGATACGAAAGACTCCCCCATATTCGTGGTGGGTTTTCCACGGTCCGGTACGACGCTGCTGGAGCAGATGCTCGATGCGCATCCTGGTTTGCAGTCGATGGACGAAAACCCCTTCATCAACGCGCTGGCCGATATCTTGCGCAGGCACGATCCGCGCATTCTCGAAGACTTGAGCGTGCTGCGGCAGTACGACTGCGACGAGCTGCGCAAGCGCTATTTCGCCCTGGTGGACGAGCGCATGCCGCGCCGTGACGGCGCACGCGTGGTCGACAAGAACCCGCTGAACATGCAGTGGCTGGGGATGATCTATCGCCTCTTTCCGAATGCGAAGTTCATTCTCGCCGTGCGCCATCCGTGTGACGTGATCCTGAGCTGCTATATGCAGAGTTTCCGCGCCAGTGGATTGGCGGCAGCCTGCGGCACGCTGGAACGCCTGGCTCATGCCTACGTGGAAACCATGCAGAACTGGCTGGTGGACGTGGATACGTTCAAGCCTGCCGTGATGGTCTCGCGCTACGAAAGTCTGGTGGAGGATTTTCCGCAACAGGTCAATCGCATCGCCGAATTCCTCGAGCTTGAGGATTCGTCTCCCATGCTGAGTTTCGATCAGCATGCACGCAACAAGACCTACATCGGCACGCCGAGCTATTCCCAGGTCATCGAGCCGGTGAATCGCAAGGGGTTGGGGCGCTGGCAGAAGTATCGCCGCCACATCGAACCGGTGTTGCCGATCCTGGACCCCATGCTGCGCCATTGGGGTTATTCCACCGAGGCGTAGCCGTCAGCAAGTGTTTGCTTGAGGGCACCCGGCGGAGCTGGCTGCCCTCAACGCTCGGGAATCGTCAGCAGCTCAGGCAGGTAGGGGGCGTAATGGCGCCAGCGTCCGGCTGATCGCGTGTAAACCGGTTGGCGGGCCTGCCAGGCACTGGCCGTACTGATACCGCGCCCATGTTGCGCGTGTGGATCGAGTGGCGATGCCGGCAGGCCCAGCCATTCGAACAGCGCGGCGATGCCTTCGTCCGGCGCGGCCACCAGCGTTTCATAGTGAACGGTGCAGATCGACGTGGGGTAGCGCGCTTGCCAGTGTGTCATCAGCCGTTTGCAGCCGTGGATGACCGCGGCGATATCCTGGAAATCGTAGGCGTAGTCGTGCGCCTGGTCGTGGAATGACTGCGACCAAAGCGAGAGCGCGGTATCCCGCGCATCCCGCTGGCAGAGGATGATGCGCGCGTTGGGCCACAACGCCAGGATCAGGTCCACGTGCAGCAGGTTGAGCGGTTGCTTGTCGATGAACCAGTGGGCCTGCGCGTCGTCCTGCCTGAGCTGGGCCGCATAGACGGTGGCGGCCTCTTCCATCGACGCACGATCGTTGGGCTTGGCCAGGGAAAGCCGCTGCGCCACGGTCGATAGCCAGCCGAGCTCACCGCGGTTGCAGACGTCCGGATGGCGGGCAAGCAGTTCGGCTACTAGGGTGGTGCCAGATCGTGGCACCCCGACAATAAATACGGGCGTCCAGTCGGCGGGCGCATGGATCGCTTCGGTGTATGGCGCCGCCGCCAGGCGCGATTCGATCAACCGTTTCCACTGCTTGCGTGACCAGGAGCCGGCAGCGTGTGCCTGGGCGTTCGCCTTGGCCAGGTAATTCGCCGCCTGCGCGTAGTCACCCACGTCATCGTAAGCCTTGCCGAGTGCGAACAAGGTCGTCTTGCGCGTGGTGTCGCTGATGTCTTCGCGCTTGATCACGTCATGGAACAGCGCGAAATCCGGATGACTGGCGTCGCGATAGCGTTGCAGGCCGGACAAGCCGATGGGGATGTTCCACTCGATGGCCCGGGGCTCATGGGCGAGTACGTAGTCATAACGCGCGCGCACGCGGTCGAACTCACCGAGCTGGATGGCCAGCATGCCCGCGTAGGCGTGGATGCGCGGGTCGGTCGATCCCGCGGCGATCTCCGCTTCACAGATGGCGGCGGCATCCCCTGGGCGCAGGTAGTCGTCGAGTATCTCGACGGCTTCGATCACCACGTCCGCATCGTGCGAGCCCTGCGCAAACAACCGGCGTACCGCATCGGCGGACGCTTGCATGCGACCCTGTTCGCGCAGGAGCCGCGCCAACAGGAAAGTGGCAGGGGCGTGATCGGGATGCGCTTGCAGCCAGTCTCGCAGCACCTGCTCAGCCTGCGCAGCCTGCTTCAGTTGCCAGTACAGGCCCGCCAAACCGACGTGGAGATCGCCCGACTCGGGCATGCGGTCAGCACCCGCAGCAAAGACCTCAAGCGCGGCCGACAAGTCGCCCTGAAGAACGAGCGCACGGCCGCAGGCGAGCACGTCGTTTTCGTTCGCCTCGACCAAGGCGCTCAAGAGCACCTGTCGCGCCGTTTGCGGACTACCGCTGGCGGCTTGCTGGGCGTAAGCGGACAGGAGCTGCCGGACGTCGCCCTGCGTGGGTCGCGAGTCGTTCAATGGTGTGTCTGTCATGGCCAAAGCGGCAGGCCCAGTGCCTCGCGCAAAGGATCAAGCAGGTTGCCGTAGCGAGCGGTGCGTGCCGTGTCACGCTGCAGCGGTTGGCGCACTTGCGTGGCGCTGGGCGATCGCACGTCTCGCTTGTTTTCGTGGAAGTGGAGACATGCCTCGTCAAAAGGCAGCCCGCAGAAGTCCAGCAAATGGCGAATCTGCGATTCCGGGTCCGCGATAAGCGCTTCGTAGCTGTGTTCCAGCACGTGCGTGGGATGCAGCGATGACCAACGTTGCGCACTGCGATCGAAGTCGCGCCAGAAACGGGCCAGGTCGTCGAAGGTGTGGGTGTATCCGTTGCTGGCGTCCAGGTGCTGGCGGTAGCACGAGAAGCAGGTTTCCAACGGATCGCGACGACAGACCACGATGTGCGCGCCTGGCAGCATGGCGCGAATGGCGCCGATGTAGATCCAGTTGTTGGGAAGCTTGTCGGTGAACATGGGGCGTTCGCGCCGCCAGTGCGCGGTACGTTCCAGGTAGCGTTCACCCAGTCGTTGCCAATCCGTCGGCTGCATGTCGCGCACCCAGTCTGGAAAGGGCTTGCCGCGACGGCGCGACTCTTCGCTCAGCACGTGAGGCAGGTCCGGAAGTTCGCCGGCGCCCTCCACGGAGGGATGCGAGGCCAGGATCTGTTCAATCAGCGTGGAACCCGATCGTGGCAGGCTGGCAATAAAGATCACTTCGTGCCCGAGTGGTCCGGAGGTTTCGGCGCGAGTGGTTTCGAACACCGCGTTGATGGACGCGACGCTGTGAGAAAACTCGGCGCCATTCCAGGGATACGCGCGTCTGGCTATAGCGTTGGCCTGCTGCAGGAACTGGAGCGATTCGGCGTAGCGGCCGGCATGATCCATGGCTTTGGCGAGAGCAAAGCCGATCGCGATGCGATCGCCTTCACTTGCCTGGGGGTGCCGCCATGCTGCCTGCATTCGCGCAACGTCATCCTCCGAAAAAGCCTGCGTCCTCAGGTCGGCCAATCCCCACCATGCCAGGCCGGCGGTCGGGTAACTGGCCAGCAGGCGACGGTACTCGGCGGCGGCTTCGTCAACCTTGCCGCGCGTGCGCAGCAGATCGGCGAGCAGGGCGCGCGCGCCCGGGTGATCCGGTGCCAGCGATACGGCGCGCTGAAGCGCTTCGGAAGCCTCTTCATTGCGCACGCATTTAGTCAGCGCCACGCCGAGGTTGTACCAGGCCAGCGCAAGACCGGGTTGCAGCGCACAGGTGCGTCGAAGGGCGTCGATGGCCGCGTCGTACTCGCCGGCCGAACCCAGCAGCGAACCCAGGGTGTTGTGATAAGCGGGATCCTGTGGTCGTTGCGCCAGGGCGCGACGCATCACTTGGATGGCTTCCGGGTGCTCGCCGCGAAGGCTGTGAACGCCGGCTTTCATCCGCAGCACTTCGGGATGATCGGGGTAGCTGGCGAGGACGCCCGTCAGATAACGGTCTGCTTCGGCCACCCGGCCGGCATCGAGTGCCTGGCCGGCGAGCTGCACCTGTTGGGTAGCGGCGGGGCTCAACCCCTGCAATCTCTGGTTCATGGATATCCCTGGCCTGCGGGTACTGGCGGCGCACAGTCTTGCGAAATGCCGGGAAACTGCGCGGGTGCCAGAAACGAGACTATTATGCCTAGGTGCGCCGCGGCAGGGCCCGTGGCATTCCCGGGGAGGGCAACGTCTGATGAGGGTGGGGAAATAATGGCAAGTGGTGTAGATGCGGGCGCCGTAGCCCTGCGCGAAATGGCGATCAACGGGTTGCGCAACGGCGATGTGGTGCAGGCCGAGCAGTATTTCGCCCGCTTGCTGCAAGTGGATCCCCATAACCTGGAAGCGCTGCAGTTTCTGGCCAGTCGGCATCTGGTGCGCGGCGACGCGGTGCGTGCGCTGGCTATGCTCATCACGGCGAACCAGCTGCAACCCGCTACCCCCGCCCTTCTGCATCAGCTGGGTACCGTGCAGACCGTGGTGGGCGACTTGCCGGGGGCAGTCGTCAGCCTTCGCCAGTGTGTGACGCTGGAGAGCGGCATGTTCGTGGCCCGGCTGCGCCTGGGTATGGCGCTTGAACAGCTGGGTGATACGCATGGAGCCTTGCTTGCCTACTTCGGCGCGGTGAATTCAGCTCAGGCGCAAGGACGCTGGCTGAGCGACGCCACCACACCGCCCGGTTTGCAGGATGCCGTAAAGCACGCTATCGGCTTTATTGATGCCGGGCGACGCCAAGTCTTCGATGCGGTACTCGAGCCGTTGCGTCAGCGCTATGGCCGCTCCGAGCTTTCGCGCGTGGAGCAGTGCCTGGCCATTTATCTGGATGAGCAGCCGGCCCAAACACCCGATCCGCGTCAGAAGCCCAAATTCCTGTATTTCCCGGGTATTCCCAGCCAGCCGTACTACCCGTCGAACCGTTTTCCATGGCAGGCCGATTTGGAAGCGGCCACCGACGCGGTTCGCGAGGAGCTGTTGGCCGTGCTGGCAGAAGGTCGCCCGCTGCTGCCATTCCTTGGAGAACAGTCAGCAGACGATCTGAAAGGACATCTGCGATCTTCAAGCGATCAACCCGCGGTATGGGATGCGTACTTCTTCTATCGCCACGGCGAGCGCTTTGACGAGCACTGCGCGCGTTGCCCGCGCACGTCGGCTTTGCTCGATACGATTCCGCTGGTACGCATTCGCGATCACGCGCCGGAAACCCTGTTCTCCATGCTGCGCCCGGGCACGCACATCCTGCCGCATCGTGGCGTAACCAATACGCGTTTGGTGACGCACCTGCCGTTGATCGTACCGCGCGATTGCGCGATCAACGTAGGTGGCGAAATCCACGAATGGAAGGAAGGGCGCTGCGTGACATTCGACGACACCTTCGAGCACGAGGCCTGGAATCGAAGCGATACCACGCGTGTGGTGATGATTCTCGACAGCTGGAACCCCGATCTCACCGAGATCGAGCGCGCCGCGGTCACCGATCTGGTTGAGGCGATTGGTGATTTCAATCGCGCCAGCGAGGTGCCGGTGCCGGGCGTTGAGTGAGTCTAGCTAGGGGCGGTGGGCTAACCATCGCTCCGCTTGCTCCTAGTTGTGTTTGGCCATTCATGGCCTCAAGGACAAACCCATGCGTGCGTTGACCTTCGATCGCTTTGGATCTGCCGACGTGCTGCATTGGTCCGAGCATCCCGATCCGCTGCCCGGCCCCAACCAAGCGCTCGTGCGCATGAAGAGCGTCGGGCTGAATTTTGCCGACGTCTACCGACGCAACGGCAACTATCACCTCAGTGGTTCGGCGCCGTGGGTGCTGGGCTATGAAGGGGCCGGTGTGGTCGAGCATGCCGTGGCGGGCGATACCTTGTTTCCCGTCGGCACGCGAGTGGGTTTCGCCGATATGCCACACGCGAATGCCGAGCTGGTGGCGGTCGATCGCGACCGCCTGATACCGCTGCCTGACGACATCGCATTCGACACCGCTGCCGCCGTGTTGCTGCAGGGCCTTACGGCACAGTACCTGGTGAGTGACAGCTTCCTGGTGCAAGCCGGCGATGTGGCCGTGGTGCATGCGGCGGCGGGTGGTGTTGGCTTGTTGCTCGTGCAGATGTTGAAGGCACTCGGGGCGGTGGTGCTGGGCATTGCATCCAGCGAGAACAAACGCGATGCGGTGATCACCGCCGGGGCAGACGTGGCGGTGGGCTACGACGACTGGGTGTCTGCAACTCTCGCGCTGACCGGCGGGCATGGCGCTAACGTGGTGTACGACTCGGTGGGGCGTACGCTGCCGGATAGCCTGGCGGTGGCACGTATTGGCGGCACGGTGGTGTTCTACGGCATGGCCGCTGGCGATCCCGATTTTGTGGATCCGCGCCTGCTGATGGATCGCTCGCTCACTCTCACCGGTGGCGATCTGTGGAATGTGCTCACTGGCCCCGACGCCAGGCGCGAGCGGGCCGCGGCGCTATTCGAACAGATTCGCCAGGGCAGCGTGAAACCTCATATCGCGGCGCGTTTTCCCTTGCGCGACGGCGCGCAGGCGCATGCCTATCTGGAAAGTCGCGCCGCCATCGGGAAGGTGTTGTTGACCTTGTAACGGCGCCGCGGGCTACGATCAGAGCTCGCTGTCGTCGTTCTCTTCCACCGGCAGCACGTGATGGAAGACGGTGTAGTCGATATGGCCGACACCAAGCTCGTCATCAGATACCAGGTCGACGTAGCGATGATTCCAACGAAAATCGCGGTAGCTCCATTGGTATCTCGCCAGCATGGATTGGGAGGTGGTCTCGTCGATGCCTTCGATGGTGAGTAACAGCGTTGCCTCCGTCGCTTGCAGCGCCTCAACATCCAGGTCGAACAGTGGGCTGGTTTCGTCGATGACGTGCATCAGGCTCCAGCTGAGTATGAACACGGGATGCCGATCACGCAGAAGCTTCAGGTCGTGGATCCGTCGTATCCGAAACCCTTCGGGTGAAACCTCACGCATCAACAGATGGAGCTTGGCCGATGCCTCGGCGATCACGTTCTGGCGAGCGTTCGCCGCACGCACCATCAGCGTTTGCTGGCCATGGATGCGCTGAATGACCGGATGATTGGAGAAGATGATCTTCGCGCGTGGGCGCGAAAAGCGTGCGAATACCAGGCCGGTGATCAGGGCGATGCTCAGCATGCCCATGAAGATCTCGGCCGTCGCGACGACGTGACCGTACAGCGTTTGCGGATGCATATCGCCGTAACCCACCGTGGCCAGTGTCTCCACGCTGAAGAAGAACGCACCGCTGAAGTTCGCTGGAAACTGGTTGGCAATGGCGTGGTCACCCAGCTGGTAGAGCACCCCGAACAGCGTGTTGACCAGCAGGAAGACAGCGGCTGCCAGACCGAAGAAGGTCGGCCAGCTTATCGTCAACGCAACGTGGTAGATGTCATCCCAGACGCGACGCGTCAGGCCATGGCTGATGAATGAGCGACCGCCGACGTCGACCGTGTGGGGGCGGTGAAGCAACTGATGCAACCATCGACGCATTGCGCGTAACCAAAGGCAGCTGAAGGCCTTGGCATTCTATCGCGCTAGGCGTTACGGGCCGCCAGCACGTCCCGCCAGGTCAGGTAAAGGCGCAGGTCGAACTCCTGCTGGTGATAGTCCGGCTGCATGTATTCGCACAGCTGGTAGAACGCCTTGTTGTGCTCGGTTTCCTTCAGGTGGGCCAACTCATGGACCACGATCATCTGGAGGAACTCGGGCGCCGTGTCGCGGAACAGCGAGGCGATGCGGATTTCCTTGCGCGCCTTGAGTCGACTGCCGTGCACGTGGGAGATTGCCGTGTGCAGGCCCAGGGCACGCCCGATCACATCGAGTTTGCTGTCGTACCACACACGGTCGATGCCGGGCGCATTGCGCAGGTGTTCCTGCCTGAGCGCGTTGGTGTACGCATACAGCGCCTTGTCGCTCTGCACCTCATGCCGCCCGGGATGGCGACGCTGCAGATAGTCGCACAGTTCATCGCGCTGAATCAGCTGGCGCACCTTGTCCAGCACGGTCGGCGGGTAGCCGCCGAGGTATTTCAGTGGCGTCATTCGGCGGGTGGTTCGTCGTCAAAGCCGGTATAGCCTTCGGGGAACACCGGGGTGCCATCGCCTTCCAGCGTCAGCATGGCGGCCAGCGCCTTGGCGGCGGCCTCTTCGGCCTGCGCCTGGTCACGGAAGCTGCGGTTCTCGCAGATCGCGTAGTACACCGGATAGCCGTGGCGGCCGAGCGGGGTGACCACGATGCAGGCAGTAAAGCGCGAGCCTTCGGCGACCGCCGTGGCGTGGGCCGTGTAGTCGTCAAAAACGCGATCGGTCATGTCGGTGGTCCATTAAGGCAACGTTGATCAAGTATCACCGTCGTCACCAGCCCTGTCTGTTCGCAGGCCACAGGGGCATTGGCGAAGGCAGACTGGCCGTCTGTCGAGCCAAGGGACC